>JAKFYD010000007.1 GCA_021731025.1 Pseudobdellovibrionaceae bacterium
GATCGCTGCTGAAGTAGCAAGTCTCTGCGTAGCGAGAAGCTTGGGCTATAGCGCCACTAAGAATGGTGGTCAGAGCAATAAATGCTAGTGCGAATTTTGTTTTCATAAATTTCCTTTGGTTATGAATTTTGCTACCTACTAGCAAAGGAATCCCAGGCAGGCAACGGTGTTTCTTCACCAATATAAAAAAGCTATGCTAACCATCCTAGGGATGTGAAAGCATAGCTTATGAACTTAACTACGGATTGTTGTAAAAACTAGCGTACGCCGTTAACTAATACGTCTTGAGCAGCGGCACGGATTTCCATGTCGTGTTTATCAGCGTAGGAGCCTAAGAACGAGGGAACGAAGATTTTATTTTCTTCAGTCACCATTGTAGCTTCACGTTGAATCATGACTTTGTTCAGTTCAGCATCATCAGTCACCGCGCAGGCAATCAGTGTTGTTGTCGTCAATGGTGGAAGAGTTGTGCTGGTGATAAGACCTAAAGTCACATCAGCTACTGTTCCATCATCATCACAATGGTTGTCGCCGTGGCGTGCCTGAGCTACAGAAGCTGAAGCGATGATCATAAGAGTCGCTAGCAGAGCAGATACTTGTGTTTTCATGGTGTTTCCTTTCGTGAAAAACATCGTGGTTAAAACCTGCTGCGAACCTAGCAAGGCCAAAAATAAAAAACAAATTTTACTGAATAGTGATGTTGAAGTGAGGTTAAATGCCCAATCGACCGGGGTAAGATGACCAAAAGTCTTTAGTTTAAGCAATATTAAGCAGTGGAAAAAAACGCGTTAAGAGAATTCTTACTTGACGAGGTATTCTTTCCAGCGCGAAAGCAGAGCCGGCGTCAGCTGAGCGTAACAGACAGTTCCTTCGCTGGCGGCCTCTTTGCGGAGGATGCGGGTTTCCCGATCCAAATCGAAAATTTTATATTCTTCACGACGAGGAAAATACAACTGCACATCCGTTTGCAATTCGTTAACGGCGTCAGCCATCAGCTGTTTCAATTGATCAAGACCTTGACCCGTTAAAGCACTGACGAAGACTCGGGGAAATTGGCGAACCTGAAATTGTTTTTCGGGGGAAGCTTTATCCAATTTATTAAACACATGGATAATTTTTTTATTGGTCCATTTGAATTCTTCAATCAGCTGATCCACGACCTCGATTTGTCGAGCCATGTTTGGCGAAGAAATATCCACCACATGAAGAAGCACATCCGCTTCGGCAGACTCTTCCAAGGTCGCTTTAAAAGCTTCAATCAACTGAGTCGGAAGTTTGCGAATAAATCCCACCGTGTCAGTAACGACAGCAGGCGGTCCACTGGGAAGGAAAATTTTCCTTGTGGTAGGATCCAGGGTCGCGAAAACCTGATTCTTCGCCATGACCTGAGATCCAGTGAGGCGATTTAACAGAGAGCTTTTCCCTGAGTTCGTATAACCAATCAATGCGAAGCTGGGAATTTCATGACGACGACGAGAGCTGCGATGTTGAGCTCGATTTTTACGGACGCCCTCTAATTTTTTCTTAATCAGCGAAACTCGCTCGCGAACGCGACGGCGATCATTTTCCAGAGCGGACTCACCGGGACCTCGGGTGCCGATACCGCCACCTTGTCGAGACAGTGATCCCATCCAGGCGTCAACCATGCGAGGCATTTGATCCAAAAGTTGAGCTAACTCGACTTGCAGTTTTCCTTCGAAGGTTTGGGCACGAAGAGCGAAAATATCTAAGATTAATTGATTGCGATCTAAAACTTGCACGCCAATGGATTCGCGCAGATTTCGCGCTTGAACTCCAGAAAGTTGATGATCGATGACGACGTATTTTGCCCCAGAATCCAAGACCATCTCTTTGATCTCTTCCACTTTTCCAGTGCCGATCAACGTGGCTGGATTCCACTGCGGTAAAGTTTGAATGACAGAGCCAACAATTTCCCCGCCGGCTGCAGCCACAAGCTCTTCGAGTTCTAATAGATTTTCTTTAATTTCAGAAAGGGATTCGGTCTTTAAACCGACACCGACGACAATGGTACGATCATTCGTTCTTATTTGAGACGTTTTCGTCAAATCAAGCCACCTCTATCTAAAGCTTAGCATAACAATAATGGAAAACGACAAAAAAATCATTCTGGAAGATAATTTAATAGAAATTGAAGGGTGTTTTGACCCATTATTAGAGCAATTTCTTTCTGACTTAAACCACTGTTATGCAATTCCAGGGATAATAAACCCATCTGTGCCGCATCGATGGGAGTCCAAACATAGCCATCCCAGTCTGAGCCCAAGGCCACATGTTCTATTCCCACCAAATCTTTAACATGCAAAATTGATTTCACAATGCTTTGAAGATCCTGACCGCAGGTGGCCTCACTCCAAAAACCTACTCCAATCAGTCCACCTTTTTGCGCGATCTTTTTAATTTGTTCATCCGTCAAATTGCGATTGGTGGGACAGACACCTTGCACTCCCGTATGTGATACCAAGGGCGCGCGGGTTGAAAGCTCAATCACATCATCGATTGTCGCCGCAGAAGCGTGAGCCAAATCAATGATCATCTTTTTTTCATCCATTTTTTTAAGCCAAGCTTTTCCCAGTTCGGTGAGCCCATATTTTTGGGCGCCCTGCTGCGAGCCACTCATGTTCGAATCTGTCAGATGAGCAGGGCTAATCATGCGAACACCAGCTTCGTAAAAGTCGTTGAGTTCTTGCAGATCTCCTTCGAGAGCCTGGGCTCCTTCAATGCTTAACCATCCCGCAGTGATTTTTGGATTCTCTTTTCGTTTTTCCAGATAACGGATGAGTTCATTGCGGCTGGTGATAATGAAAAAGTCATTTCTTTCGCGGCGAGCTTGGTGAAGTTTTCCGATTTGATAAAGAGCGCGCTCGGAAAGGCGAGTGAGGGATTTTAAGGGCCAGCCTGAAAAAGCCGCGAGCCAAAAAATATTGTCAGAATTATTTTCGTTTTTAACGACAGAAATATTCCGCGGAGCTTGGGTGACGATCGAGAAGGCCTGCAAGGCAATGTTCCCTTCGATCAATCGAGGAATATCAACATGTCCTCGAGAGGATCTTTCACTGATGGGCCGGTTCCACAGGAGAGTGTCGGCATGAAGATCGCTGATAAAAAGATCTTGGTGAAAGGCGGGGACTTTGCTGAGATCTTGAGAAGTAAAATGCTGTTCCAGCCCATTAGCTTTGGGCTCGAGAATATGGGGAACAAAAATAAATCTGAGAAATATGTAGACGCCGATCAAGAGTGCAGTGAAAACAGCGGCCGCGAGTTTAAGCTTTTTTCTTGGTAACACAATCAAACTCGCTTTCGGGTGTAAGCTTTTCCCCAAGTTTTAGCTTTTGGCAAAAGCGAAAACAGCACGGGGAGTACCCATCTTCGTGGCAGAAGTCGGCGAATCAAATGAAAGATAACCGCGTCGGGAGTTCCAGCCATCCAGAGCGGTGGGTTTTCTTTTTGAATCGCTTTTAAAATTCGTCGAGCGACTGTTTCGGGAGTCGTGATGGAAAGTCTCATCATCTTTTCAACAAAAGGGGTCATGTGATGGTAGTAGTCGCTGTAAGGGCCCTCGAAAATCTTTTTGGGATGAGAGTGAGTTGTGTAATAGACATGTTTAAACGAGTTCGAGTTTATAAACCCAGGCTGAATGAGAACGACATTGATTCCGAGAGGTTTCATTTCATACCACAGAGCCTCGCTGGCTCCTTCGAGCGCGTACTTCGAAGCGCTGTAAGCCGCCATCGTGGGCATGGCCAACATTCCGCTGACCGAGGAGACATTGATAATTTTACCGCGACCTTTTTCTCTCATCTTTGGCAGCACGAGGCGGGTTAGTCCCTGTGGGCCGAGGTAATTCGTTTGCATTTGTAAGAACTCATCTTCGTCGGTCATATGTTCAACAACGGCACGGTAACTGATGCCGGCGTTATTAATCAGGATGTCGACCCCGCCCCAAAGACGTTCAATTTCTTGGATCAGATTTTTTCTTTGCGTTTCAAGCGCTACATTAAGTTCGCGAATGATAATACGATCGCTTTCGGGAAATTTCTCTTTAAGTTTGGCGATGGATCGACTGCGAGCTGTAATTACCAACCGATATTGGTTTATAGGATAAAGCAATTCAATCAAGGCAAGACCAAGCCCCGAACCACATCCCGTCACCATAATCACCGGGCGATAGGGAGATTTTTTATTTTCTATGCGACGCCAACGTCGCAGCCACCATAGACTCATTTGAGTTTATTTTTCGCTATGTCCGGTGCCTTGTCAGGTAATTTTATTTTCGGGCTGGGAATTACACGGGGAGACAAGGTCAAGAGTACTTTCAGCTCGACATCATCTTTATCCCAGCTTGTTGTCGATAAATATGATGATTGTGTTTTTGGCAGAGAACCCTGAGGTTATCTAGATCATCCGTGCCACCGGCCCATTTTGGCTTGATATGATCGATATGGAGATTCCATCTTGAGCCGCAGACTTCGTTTGTTCCGTGGTCTTTATGCTGACAACATTGATCCCTTTGTAACACTTGTTTTTTTACTGCCACGGTGGCAGTGGATCCTTCTTTTTGTTTAATAAATTTATCTGAAAGATATTTAATGAGTGTGGGTAAATCATTTGATTGGGTGGCATTTGAGGCAAGATCTTTTGCTTTTTGAAGGGATTCCCACTGTTCTTTGGTGAATGTCACTTCAAACCTTACACTTCCATCTTTTTGATGAGTTACTTTGGTTTGTTCTTTAATTTTTAGATCAAGTTCTTTAGAGATAATTACTTGAGATTCACTCACAGTCTTATCGCTGATTTGTGCAATTAAACTTCGTTTTTGTTCCAGGGTAGTTTCACTCTTCTCACGAAAGGCTTTTTGTAAAAGTGTGGTCTGACTTAAATTAATTTCACCAGACTCTATTTTAGCTTTAAGCTTTGGTTCCACTGCAAGTAACCTTGCCGCATCAATACGGCGCTGAGCTGATCCTCCGGGATAGCCACATTCCTTTACTAGATAGTCATAAAGATTTGCATACTTAAAATCCAAGTATAGCTTTCTTCGATCTGCTTCTTTAATATGCTCAATCACTAAAGCTAAAAGTTTATTCTCAGCTCTCGCTAGGGATTTAATCTTTTGATCTAACTCTTTATTATTTAATTTTGAAATCATACCTTCACCTCACAAAACTTATAACATGCATTTTAAAAGCCAATTTCAGAGGGAAGTTAAGATTAAAAGAGAAAAACAAACTCAACTAAAAAACGCAGCTCAGACGCTCGAAAAGGCTCAGCATTGAAATGAAAATACTCATGCAAGAAGGATCAGGGTAAATAAACAAAATCCTAATTACACAACCACAGCGAACTCGGAAATGCAGTCAAGAAAAATCATCAAAAAAATATTTCCCACGACAACTAAAATGCGCCGATATCTTCCCAGCCAAAGCGCAATTGAATATTGGAATTGAACATTGTTTGCGAACCGCTTGAATCAGCTGCGGCGTCGGCTGCTGAGTGCTGATATTTGAATTGATGTTGTTGGCCGAACCAGTAAAGACCGATTTTTTTGCCAAAATCCATTTTGAAAGAAACTCCGAGCAGACCATCAAAAGACATTTGTGGAGACATTGAGATACTTCCGCTGGAAGTCGACGACGAAAAAGGATACTGATATCGCAAATTCGCTTCGTAAAGCCATTTTTCATTTCTAGGTATTTCAACCTTAAGTCCTACCGCCGCATTTAAGGAGTGATTATCAATTAGCATAATGACGGCATCGTTAGTCTGATACATGAAAGGAAATTGATGATATTGTAAGCCCGTTGTTAAAAATAGATTGTAGGGCGAAATATCTTCGCTGAAACGATAATCCATTTCGGCTAAAGCTGTCGTCCAGGTGTAGTTATTTTTTGAAACCACGGTTGTACTTTTAGTTCCCACATCGCCGGGGATGTAATGATATTCTCCGAGCAATGAGAGGCGCGAACTTAAAGTGTAAGAGCCTCCCACCATTCCGGTGGGTCCATAGGTTTCATAGCTCGTGCTGTTGATGCTTCCAGTTCCAGACTGTCCATATTTTAAATAATTAAATCCTGCACCCATCCAGAAGTCATATCTTTTTGTAATATAGGGTTTCTTTAAGACCTCGATGGGCATGGCAATCACGGTGGGCTCTTGCGGAGTAGGGCTAAGCGAGCTTTCCGGAGTTGAAGCAACGTGACGCTTTGGGTTCTTAAGAGGAAATAACTTTTTCACATTAAAAATGAGTTGAGGTTTTTCTTCGGGTGCTTCTTCAGTCACCGTTGGTGGTGCAGAGGCGGGAGCTGAAGGTGAACCATTATCAACAATAGTTTGTTTACTAGATCCAGAATTTTCTACAAAAGTTTTTTCCTTCGACGAAGAAAAATAAAGACCGGAAAGGGCAACGAGTAGCCCCAGAAGAATAAAACCCAGTTTAGAGTATGGTCTTCGATAAGACGACATAGTTTATAAATCGGCAGACCCGGTTGATTAAATGAGGAGCAACTGGACTTAAGCTATGAAAAAAATCTCACATCTCGAAATGAGTCAAATTCATTAATTATTCTTAATAAAGTATTTAAGCTAAAGCATTCAACCCTTCTTAAGTCCATGCCGATAAGTAGGCTATGAAGCAACCGACCACACGTCTACTTTTGCCTGGTTTGTCGAGAGCCGTTTTGGCTCTGACGGCTGTGGCTTTCTTTATGAGTTGCACGAAGAAAGACTTGCAAGTGGATGCTATGAGTGTGAATCCAACTCAAGTCAGCGGGTCCGTTGCGCAATTTTCTAGTTTCTCGACTTTAGCGACCTGCACGGGTGGCGTGGCCGCGATTTACTCTCTCGATGCTACAGGAACAAAAACGGGCAGCGCTTTAGCTCAATCTGCCTTAGAATCTGATGGCAGTTTTAAGATCGATATTACAAACACGGGAATCGATTTAAAAGCTTCGAAAGTAAAGTATCAAATTGAGATTGCAGGTTGTGCCGAAGCTCTCACGCGACCTTTGACCGCGAGCAAGGATCAAGTTGTTTCGCGGGGTTCAACTCTTATAGAAAAATTAGCGCGCATTCAAGATGCAGCAAAGAAAAATGTGACGGAAGTGAGTCCTGCCAGTGTCGAACAGCTTTTAAAAGATTTGAACTCATTGGGAAGTACAAGTTTGGAAGGAGCTTATGCTGATGCCGTTGCAAATACGAGTTTAGCAACTTCATTTCAATCAACTTTCAACACAAACATCACCAATTTAATCTATTCGAAACCACTGGTTTCTGCAGCCACTGTTCCAACAACTTTGGTTGAAAATACGGCCAGCAATTTTTCGGTGACTGCTGTTCATTGGAGTTCCACTTATAATTTGGCTTACGAATGGATCCTCGATAATGTTGTGGTTTCTAACTCTTCCACTTACGCTTTTACTCCCAACAAGAATCAGCAGGGGACAAAATCCCTCGAGCTTCGAGTGGGTTGGAATAACGGCTCCAACGGCGTGGATGCGACCAAAGCTTATTTCACTCAGGCCCAGTCGATCGCGATCAGCAACACCTATCCTGCGATTGTTCCTGCTCTCACATTAACCAGCAGTGCCGTCACAAATTCTTCCTCGGTGACGATGAGCTTAGCGACGGGTGCTGCCTTGGTGAATTGTGCAAGCTTTAGTAACTTGGCTTTAACAGAAGACAATATCATTAGTCCGCTCTTACCATTCTACTATACAATTTCGTGCAGCACGTCGCCGACGCAGACTTTAAATCACACTCTCAGCGGAAGCGATGGAATCAAAACTTTGCGACTGTGGGCCATGGATGCTGCAGGAAATATTTCAGCCTCGGCTCAATCAGTTTCGATCACATTGGATCAAACAGCGCCCGGTTTAGCAGTGACAAATTTATCCAGCGTGATTAAGGGCGGAAGCTCGGTGAATATTGCTTACGCTGTTTCGGACGCGACCAGTGGTTTAGCCAGCGCAAAATTGCAGTATGCCGCAGATGGAACTACATTTGCGGATATCGCTGGCGGCACGATCACCAGCGTCGCCTCACCTTTTGTTTGGACAGCGCCCAGTGCGAATGTGACAGGGGCAAAGATCAGAGTTGTAGGAACGGATAATGCAGGGAACACGACAACAGCGACAACCGCTGCATTTGACATTGATAATACCGCGCCATCGGCACCGACTATTGCTCGAACCAGCAGTGATTTTTCAAACTCTACCGCTGTTGTCATTGCCGTCAGTTGCATCGCAGATTACGACAAGATTCTTTTTTCTGAATCATCAACAACTCCTGCAGTAGGTTCTGCTTCGTGGGAAACTTGTGCTGCGACAAAAAACTTTACGGTTTCAACGGGTGATGGCCTGAAAACAATTTATGCTTTTACGAAGGATGCTGTTGGAAATATTTCGTCTTCGTCTAATGTGACACTGACTTTAGATCAAACGTCGCCCGTGATCAGTCTGACAACTCCCACGGCCTTAAAAGGCAATTCGACCGAGGGAACTCTCAGCTGGACATTGACGGAAGCGAACGTGGCCGCGTCGACAAATTTTACCGTTGAAATTTACGATGGAACAAGTTGGGCCTCGGTGGGAACTAAAGCGGCTACAGCGGGAGCTAATGCCGCTCAAGCTTATTCGCTGACGAATTTTTCAGTGCCTTCTGTCAATGTGACGACGGCAAAGTTAAGAGTCTCTTTAACTGACAAAGCTTCAAATGCGACAACCAGTGAAACTGCTGCTTTCACTGTTGATAGTGCGGCACCTGTTTTATCTTCGGCCTCGATCAATGATGATGCTTTGTATGCGGGTTCGACTGTTGTGAATATGAAAGTGAACTTAACGGATTTAATTTCTTCGGGAATAAAAGTGCGATTGGCTTTGGCAAATGCGGGAACGGGCGCTTGCCAATCTGAATACCTGGATGACAACTGGATTTCTTGGACGGGAAGTACCCAACTATTTCCTTTTGTGGTGCAAGCGGTGGATGGGACTAAAAAACTTTGTGTTTGGGCCCGCGATGCTGTTGGCAATATCTCAGTGATTTCACCGACTGCAGGAACAGCTGGCGTGAACACGGACTCGATTGTTTACTCTGCGGGAAATGCTCCAGTTGTGACTCAATTTGTAGTGACACGTAACTCTGATGGAACGCGCACAATTCCAGCAGGACAAGTGGTGAAGATCGAGTGGGCGGTCAGTGATGCTGAATCCTTAGATAATAATCCGATTGCTATTTCGTACACCACAGATAACACAACTTGGAAAGATGTAGTGACCGGTCTTGATATCAACGTTGCCGCTAACCAAACTTGGCTTGGTGGTCTTACTGGAAATCCAACGACGGGTTCGGGCACCTATACAAGTTTTAATTCACCTTCGGGAAGCTATTTTAGAATGCAAATTGTAGCTCGAGATTTTGTGGGAAATAAATCGGTTGTCGCCCAATCGAATGCGCTGAACACAGGAAGCTGGAGTGTTTTTGCAGGAACAAAGGATCGTGGTGATGGCGGGACAGGGCTGTCGGCAACTTTCGAGGCTGTCAGTGTGATTTCACAATATGCCATTGATCCCAAAAAAGGGGATATCTACACGGTGGACACGGGCCGAGGAATTCGCAAGCTCGATGTTAAAACGGGAATAGTTTCGTCCTTTATAAAGAATGGGGCGAATAATATTCCTGCGAATGGGGAAGCTCTGCCGACCGCAATTACGGTAGGAATTAGTGGGCAAGTTCGAATTAAGTTTGATTCTTCAGGAAGACTTTATCTTTTAATCCCGGGAAGTTCAACGGCGAGCGCCGTCATCTATCAGTTTGATTTGGTGGCGAGCACGGCGCGACGTTTTCTAGGAAGTGCAACCTCGGACAAATATGATTCAACAGCGACACCCGCGAATGTTTTTTTGACTGGGGGCGAGTTCGCTTTTGACGAATCCAATTCGATCTATTTTTTCACAAGTTGTGATCCTTATCAAACGACCTATTCTTCGTCGAGTATGCCATTTCGAATTATGAAAGTGACTCAAGATGTGAACGGCATTCCTGTCGCATCTTCCGTAGTGGCGGGAAATTGTGTTTGGGATAATCCAACAGCAGGGCCACAGAATGCTTTGACCTCTCCTTTAGGAAAATTGCTCTATGTTGGAGATCATAGTGCTTTAGCTGTATGGAATAATGGAAATAATATTGTTTACACGGGCGGTGCCGCCTTGCCGCTGTACAAGATCGATAATGGCAACCTCTATTTATCGTCCATCACGAATTCAACTTCTGGTGCAATTCTTTCTTATAGCAATGACCTAGGAAAACTTTATTTTACGACAACCACCGGAGATCTCTATTCCATCACTTTAACTCCAAATGCAAACAACGGGGATACCTTAGTGCCTGTAGTGACTTCGAACGGAACGGGCAGTTGTTATATTGACGGAGTCAGCGCGCTCAGCGCTTGTGCTCGGGCTATCGGTCCCGTCATCACGAACAGCAGTGGAACAATTTTCTTTTCAGATGGGAAGTCCAGTTACGGCGGAAATGAAAAATATCGAATTCGTTACATCGATCAAAGCTCAAAACTGCGCACTATTTTTGGAACAAGACCTTTCTTTGGTGAGGGCTTAGATAAAACTTTAGCCAGAGCCGCATTTTCTGGGGTTTATTACAAAGGAACCGGAGAGTCCAATACTGGAATATTCCCAGCAGGATTGTACTTTGTTGATCCTGTTGGAATGGTGTTAGGCCGAATCAAAACAGAAACTGATCAATCCATCCAATTGCTGTGGGGAAATCAGATTCCTGGTACCGCGATTGATAGCTCGACGGAAAGTTTTGGCACGGACAAATCTTTGGGGAGTGCTTATGTGTACAGCATGAAGGCCTTGGCTTTTGCATCGGGTTTACCGATGCTGCGTACGGGTGATGGTAAACTTTTAAGTACCGATGCAACCGGAAAAGTTCGACCACTGATGACTGGAACGGCGAGCTGGGAGAATGCGGCTAACAGCGCAAACCCATTGTCCTACAAACTGTATGTTGACGGTGGGATGTCGAATTTTACTTTGAAAGACGATGGCCTTTTTGTTGGTGGTGGCTATTACACAGCTGCATCTAATCCTGGGCTTAAGCACGCATTTAAATATTTTGATTTTACTGCCAGTAGCACGAAGATAATTATTGGTGGTTGGGTTTCATCTTATACAAATCCTGTGAGTGACGGTGATAAAGCGGCCGGTCAAGCCGTAAACGCAAATCTTTCCTACCTGTGCACGACTCAAGCGCAATGTTACATGCAGTATGTTTCAACGCAGGATCGCCTTTATTTTGGTGAAAACGAAAAATTCAGGTATATGTACAAGCCAACCGACACCACTCAGTCGACTCTTGTTACGGTCTTTACCTTAACTGGTGGAGTAACGGTACGGAACTTTATCATGGCTCCTGATAATTCTTTCGTTATTTATCTGAACAGTTCTGGGCAAATTAAATGTTATGATATCAGTTCTGGAAAAACTTGGTGTGATAACAGCACGAATCTTTATCCTTATGCAGGTGCAACATCGATCGGTCCTATCACTGTCGGACCGAATCAATTCACTTGGAAAGATAGCGCCACTTTATTTGTTTCAAACTACAATGGTGAGATCCTTCAGTACAATTTGCCTCCGTAAGGAAGACAAATTTAATTATTTAAACCCACTTGCTTCCTCTTCCGTCGATAATCCTTCATGTACTGCGCTTCCAAGCTTGTTAACACAACAGAATGAATGATCCCTTCGACCGTGGTTGTTCGCTGAAGAACGTTGGCGCTGTGTTTGACTCCCATCAAGAAAGGCCCGATGACTTCGACTTTTCCTAATTGCTGCAAAATTTTGTAACTGATGTTCGCAGATTCAAGATTTGGGAAAATTAAAATGTTGGCTCCGTCTTTCAAATGGCTGAATGGAAAAATCCGCTCGATGATCGAGGCGCTGACCGCTGCATCAGCTTGGATATCACCTTCGGCCACAATATTTGGATTTTTATCGCGCACCAGTTCGGCGGCCCGACGCATCTTTGCGGGTGTGCCTTCTGATGAAGTGAAGTTGGAATAACTGAGCATCGCAATCTTTGGTTTTTCTCCAAAGTATTCGGTGATGCGTGAAGCTTGCAGGGCAATTTGGGCTAGCTGCTCGGCTGTAGGATTAATATTTACGGTGGTGTCAGACAACAGATAAACACGATCTTCAGTCAGAACAAAGTTCACACCTGCGGGCACTCCATCCGTGTGCATGCCGATGACTTGTAAGATGGGTCTCACAGCGTCGGGATAATTTTGCGACGAACCGGTGACCATGCCATCAGCGTCGTCCATCATCACCATCATCGAAGCAAAGTAGTTGGGGTCTGTCATCAAACGCTCGGCCTCGCGCAGGGAAACTCCTTTGCGTTGTCGGCGTTTGTAAAGTTCCTGGGCGTAAGTGTGGAACTTGGGATGAAGAGAAGGTTGAATGATGGGTACGTCTTCAAGAGTCTGCAGGTCGAGGTGTTTAATTTTTTCTTTAACTCGATCGGGATAACCCAACAGAATCGGCTGACAAATTCGTTCTTCGACGAGAGTGCGCAAGGCTTTCAAAATTTTTGTGCTGGAACCTTCGGGGAAAACGATTTTAGGAAGTTCGCCTTTGTTAGCCGCGGTATTTTGGTGAACTTTGTGAATCGCAGTGCGAATGAAAACTTTGGAAGGCCCTTGAAAAGCTTCCAGAGTATCACGGTAAGCATCCCAATCGGTGATGGTTTTTGTGGCGACACCTGAATCAATAGCCGCTTTTGCAACGGCGGGAGCAACCCACAATAAAACACGATTATCAAAAGGTTTGGGAATCAAATACTCGCGACCAAATTTAAAACTTTTTCCACCGTAGGTCGCCGAAACTTTTTCGGGAACATCTTCGCGAGCGAGCTTCGCCAAAGATTTCACCGCGGCTAGTTTCATGGCTTCGTTGATTTGAGTTGATCGGGTATCTAAAGCTCCGCGGAAGATCGAGGGGAATCCTAAAACATTGTTCACTTGATTGGGATAATCCGACCGTCCTGTAGCGATAATGGCATCAGGTCGAGCCGCGCGCGCCGTCACGGGATCAATTTCAGGATCGGGATTGGCCATGGCGAAAATAATAGGATCTTTCGCCATTTTTTTAAGCATCTCTCCTGTCAATGCGCCGGCAACAGAAAGTCCCACGATAACGTCAGCTCCATCTAAGGCCTGATGTAAACTTCGGCGGTCCGTCTCGACAGCAAAGGATTCTTTGTATTTATTCATTCCTTCGGTACGACCTTTGTAAATGACACCTTGAGAGTCACACATTATGAGATTTTCTCTTCGTACCCCCAAAGAAATAAAAATATTCGAGCAGGCCACGGCACTAGCGCCAGCTCCGTTGACAACGACACGAATGTCTTCCAATTTTTTATTGATGATTTGACAAGCATTCAGCAGAGCAGCTCCACTGACGATTGCGGTTCCATGTTGATCATCATGGAATACGGGAATCTTCATTTCCCGCTTTAAGGTTTCCTCAATTTCAAAACATTCGGGGGCTTTAATATCCTCGAGGTTGATACCACCAAAGGTGGGTTCTAAAGCTTTAACGGCCTGAATAAATTGAGCACTCGAGTCAGATTTAATTTCAATATCAAAAACGTCGATGCCGGCAAATTGCTTGAAGAGAATTCCTTTTCCTTCCATGACCGGCTTTGATGCCAGTGGACCAATGTTCCCCAAACCTAAAACGGCTGTGCCATTAGAGATCACCGCAACCAAATTTCCTTTGCTGGTGTAGTCATAAACTTTCGAGGGATCCTTTGCGATCATCTTGCAGGGGGCCGCAACTCCTGGAGAATATGCCAGTGAAAGATCTTTTTCGGTTGAGCAAGGTTTGCTGGAAACAACCTCGATTTTTCCAGGTTTGCCTTTTGAGTGATATTCTAAAGCCTCGCGTTCCAAAGTTTTCTCGATACTATTTTGGGGAGTCGACACCGACTGGTTTTTCATTGAGGTCCTTTCTGAATGGCTCGTAAGGACATCCTAGCCCCTTTAAGAAAAAGGAGGAGTTTTAACAAGTTGCGGTAGCGAAAATACCAATTGGAGTTCGGCACCGTGATTTGTATCCTTAGCTTGAAATTGGATTTGCAACTTGAAGGAGTTATTCATGAAGTCACCTCGGGACGTCGTTATCGTTGATGGATATCGCACCCCTTTCGCTAAAGCTGGAACTAAACTCAAAGCCGTTCATGCAGCCGATCTTGGAAAAGCGGCGCTGAAGGAATTGCTGGCTAGGACCAATATTGATGTGAAATTGATTGATGAGGTCATCGTCGGAAACACTGGAAATCCCGTAGATTCTGTGAATATCTCTAGGGTCGTGGCTTTGAGCGCAGGTTTGCCAATACAGACTTCGGCCTATACGGTTCATCGCAATTGCGCTTCGGCTTTGGAAAGCATCTCGCAGGGATTTGAAAAAATTCGCTCGGGAACAATGGATGTGATTGTTGCCGGTGGGACAGAAAATATGTCGCAAATGCCCACCTTACTGCCACCCAAAATTCAGGGAATTTTCGACAAGCTGTTTACCGCCAAGGGGCCAAGCCAAGCCTTGCCTTTGTTGGGGAAACTGTTTAGCGCCGAAATGAAACAGATGAAAGCCTTGCTGACAGGAAATATGAAGGACGAATATTTCCCGGTGGTTTCAATCATGAAAGGTTTAACTGACCCTTTTGTTGGAATTAATATGGGGCAAACCGCTGAGATTCTGGCTAAAGAGTGGAATATCAGTCGCCTGGAGCAAGACCAATTCGCTTTGGCTTCACATCACAAAGCCGCTGCCGCAACAAAATCAGGTAAATTCAAAGAAGAGATGGTGCCGATGCCTTTGCCTCCTGATTACAAAGAGGTTCTTCATGAAGACATCGGTCCTCGAGAAAACCAAACATTAGAAGCTCTTCAAAAGTTAAAACCATTTTTTGATAAACAGACGGGGACCATCACGGCTGGAAATTCATGCCCGATTACCGACGGTGCAGGTATGGTTCTGATGATGTCGCGAGAAAAAGCAGAAGCTTTGGGATATAAACCTTATGCGCGAATTCTTTCCTACGCTTTTGCGGGACTCGAGCCTGAGCGTATGGGATTGGGACCAGCTTATTCAACTCCGCTGGCACTTAAGCGAGCAAAAATGGATTTGAAACAAATAGGACTTATTGAGTTGAATGAGGCTTTCGCGGCACAAGTGATCGCTTGCCAAAAGGCATTGGATTCCGATGAATTTTGTCGAACGAAATTGGGACTGGGTGGAAAAGTGGGCGAGATTCGCAATGAAATTATGAATGTCAATGGAGGCGGAATTGCCTTGGGTCATCCCGTAGGAACAACGGGTACCCGATTAGTGCTGACTTTGATGAAAGAAATGAGACGAAGAAATGTTCAGTATGGATTGGCAACTCTCTGTATTGGTGGCGGTCAAGGTGGATCAATGATTATCGAGAGTGAGGCTTAAGATGAACGAGCAAAATGCATTTAAAGTTGTTCCCCACGGAGAAATTGCCGTTCTTGAGTTCGATCTTGTTGGTGAAAAGGTTAACAAGCTTTCCTCCCACGTGATGAAACAACTGAGCAAAGTGATCGATGATCTGAAAGCCAGTCCTTATAAAGCCGTCGTGATCTTGTCGAAAAAACCGAAGATCTTTATCGCGGGTGCCGACATTGAAGAAATCAAAACGATGACAACCAAAGAACAGTTCGAAAGCGCTGTCGAGGGTGGACAAAGTATTTTTAATAAACTGGAAGATCTACCCCAGGTTGTTGTTGCAGCTGTGAATGGCGCCTGTGCTGGTGGCGGCTGTGAATTGATTCTTGCTTGTGATTACCGAATGGCTTCGGACGATAGCTCAACAAGAATTGGTTTACCTGAAACTCAGTTGGGTATTATTCCCGGCTTTGGGGGTTGTGTGCGCCTACCAAGAGTGGTGGGCTTGCAAGCGGCTTTGGATGTGATTCTTGCTGGGAAATTATTAAATGCAAAAAAAGCTCAGAAGATTGGTCTGGTTGACCGACTTGTTCATCAGAATCAATTGCTTGCCGAAAGCATTAAATGGACCCAAGAAATTCTGAAAGAAGGAAAAGGAAAACGCAAAAAAACCTTTAAACCAAAGGGCGCCGTGAATGTTGTTTTAGAGAGCGCTCTAGGAAGACCTGTCGTTTTTTCGAAAGCTCGTCAGTCCGTAATGAAACAAACTCGCGGCCATTACCCTGCTCCTTTAAAGGCTCTCAGTGCTATTCAGAAAACCTACGGCATGAGTGATCGGGAAAGAGCTTTGCGTATTGAGCGTGAACTCTTTTGTGAAGCCGCGGTCACTGATATCAGTAAAAATTTAATCCATGTTTTTTTCCTGACGGAAATGGTGAAAAAGCAAAGTGGGGTTCCCGGAGTTGCGGTGAAGCCTCAGGAAGTGAAATCCATTGGTATTTTGGGCGCGGGAACTATGGGTGGTGGTATTGCCTACGTTGCTGCCGACAAGGGAATTTCCGTAAGAATGAAAGATCTGTCGTGGGATGCTTTGGGTAAAGGATTGAAGCATGCTCAAGACTTATGGATGAAGCTGATGAAGAAAAAAGTCATCGATCGCTATCAGTTAAAACAAAAAATGGATTTGGTTTCGGTGGGATTGGATTATTCTGGATTCAAAAGCTTAGACGTCGTTGTTGAAGCGATTGTTGAAGATATGGCCATCAAACAAAAAGTCATCGGCGAGACCGCAGCGCAAATGCGAAATGATGCGATCATTGCAACAAACACCAGTTCTTTAAGTGTAACGGAAATGGCTCAGGGGCATCCTCGACCCGAATATTTTGCAGGAATGCACTTTTTCAATCCTGTAAATAAAATGCCATTGGTGGAAGTGATCCGTGGTGAAAAGACTAGCGATACAACAATCGCAACGATTTTTGATTTAACGAAAAGAATGGGAAAAATGCCTGTCGTCGTAAAAGATGGTCCAGGCTTTTTGGTGAACCGATTGTTGCTGCCTTATATGGCAGAAGCGGCCTTTTTGCTTCAAGAAGGAATGTCGATTGATATCGTTGATAAAGCTTACGTCGAAAGCTTCGGCATGCCGATGGGACCTTTTGCTTTGATGGATGAAGTGGGTTTGGATGTCTGTGCGAAAGTTTTGAAAATCTTTAAAAAATCTTTCGGAGAGCGCATCGAAATTTCGCCGATCATGGAAAAACTTCTGGCCGCGGGAAGACTAGGACGTAAAAACTCGAAGGGTTTCTATTTGTATGATGCTACCGGAAAACGTTTAGAAACGGATTCGACGGTCTACGAAGATTTAGGTCTTTCCTCACCAACGGATCCCTATGAAGAAAAAGAATGTCTTGAGCGAGGCGTGTTTTCGATGATCAACGAGTGTTCTTTAGCACTGAACCAAGATCGCATTGTGGAAACTCCGCATGAAGTGGATTTGGCGATGATCATGGGAACAGGATTTCCGCCATTCCGCGGGGGCTTATTGAAATACGCAGACAGTTTAGGTGCAAACTACATTGCTGACCAGCTTGAGCTTTATTCGAGCCAAAGAAAAGCCGCACGATTAAAACCGGCGGCTCCTTTGCGAGATATGGCTAAGAACGAAAAAACATTTTACGCGAAGACTTAAAAGCCCATCGCGAATTTAATTCCATAACGATCGGTGCCGAAGGCTTTCGAGTATTCGGCGCCAAACTTCACCACGACTAAGCTGGCTTCAACTCCCAAAATCATTTGAGTTCCAGTGACAGTTTTCTTTTCTGACTGCGAAGAGGAATAGCTCGGATCGAAAATAGTTCCAGCTGAAGTTCCACTCACACTCAGTTCATTGGTTCCAGTGAGAAATCCAACTCCGGCGTAAGGCTCAACAACAGGTATCATCGGTGACACTAAAATTTGCAGACCATTCACTTTCGTTTTATTTTCTACAGTCGCTGTGGCGCCAGAAACCACCTGATTGAAAGAAAGTTTCGCGTCGGTGTAAACTCCGCGAAGGGCAACGTTGACGGGAAGTATAGGAACAACATCATTGATATTCCATTTTAATCCAAACGACGTTGAAGACATATCGCCTCCAGTTGCTGACATCTTTGGCAAAAGAACGGCTTCGACCGAGAGACCGAAGGGAATTCCAACCGCAGCCATCACGCCGGCATTGTAAAGTTTGGGAAGTTCCGATCCCGAGTTTCGTTTTGCAATGGCATCTGATTTTGGGGAAGCTGTTTGAGCAGCAGTAAATCCCACTTGAAAACCAAAAACTGTTCCTAATTTCGAAGCGCCCATCATGGAATTATGAGTAAAGTTCGCCGAGGCCTCATTGGCGATACTATCAAAATCATCGCTGGTTAAATTGGTGAATTGAGGATCAGCTGCTGATGCCATAGTCGAGGCCAAGATTATTGTTGAGATGATGAAATGTTTCACGACGACTCCTTGTAGTTAAAGACTTGCGCAAATTTAAGCATGAGAGCTAGTCCCTAAGCAACTGTCTAACAAATATTGTCGCTGAGGGGCTTTACCCGCTGGGTCCCTTCGGAAATTCTCATTTTGATACAGTCAAATGCGATTAAACAGATTTAGCCTGATCGGAGCGGTCCTCTCTTTGCTTTATGTAAAGCTAAGGAGTTTTTATGAAAAAGTTTTCTTTAATCACAAAAGCCTTTTTTACCCTGCTTATGCTGATGGCCTTCCTCGGTTTGGCAGCTTGCGCTAAAAAAACCAACGGTGGAGCTAGCCGCGCCCAAAGGGGAACAGGTGCTCCGTTGAATGCCAACGGTTTTTTAGGTGGAAATAATATTAACTACACTAATGGACAACCAGTGAATGGCATTCCGGCTCAGCAACCTTCTTGTGCAGGAAATCAGTCTGCTATTTACTTGAGTCAAGACGGAAGTTCTTACGGAAATTTCCGCGCTAATTTCGCTGAATTTTTAGGCGAAGAGATTGGCGAGCTCGGTTCAAACGGAGTGAGATTGCAGCTGCGCTTGAAAGTGAATGGACAAAGTGTAATTCCACAGCAAAGTGCTCTGGCCATGGTTATCACTGACTCTTATGCTGCAGAACAAGGTGATATTGAGGTTGTTTTTGATTCCGCAGTCAGTGGAAATGCAAATGGATCGACAGGCGATTTTACACTAACTTTCCAGGACAACTACGGCCAAGTCTTTGTTGAAGGCCGAGCTCAAGGCAATATGGTTCAAGGCCGCGTTTCCTTCCAAAATTCTGGCGGTCAAACGAAGTCTTTAGGCCAATTTAGCACAAGTTCTTGCGCAGTCCTCTATTAAAATTTTCTTGATTGTTAGACCTTCCTTCCAAAGAATGAAGGTCTATGTCTTACAGCTTAAAATTCGACTTAGACATTTTGAATTCAGTGGCAGGTGGCCGGTCCGCCATCGATATTCCACGATTGAATATTCACACCATTGAAGAAGCGAAATCCTTTATTTCTTGTTATGGCTTTGATCTTTCAAAACCCGAGAGCGTCGAATCCCTGTGGTATTTTCATCGCCGAGCTTTAATTCTAATCACTGAAAAGTTAGGTTTTCCGGTGGCAGATATTCCCGAAGTCATCAAGAATCCAAAAGTGCTGTATGATATTTCGCGTCTTTTGGTATTTGCCAGTTCTCGGGACCCTCAGCAAAAAGAACTGCAGCGCTGGGCTTGTGCCTTCCTTCGGTGCATGCACGTGTTCGTTCATGCGGAAAATGATCTCTTTGCCAGCTTTTCCCAGGAAATCCAAAAACAAATTCTCGAGCCTTATCAGCACGCCATAATTAATGACGGCAGTCGCCACCGCATCTTTTTAAAAAGTAAAAAACAAAAGCAAACGGTCGAGATTGATTTGGCGGGTTTTGAAGTTAAGCCTTTTAAAACGTCTTCAAGCACGGTCATCAAGTTGCTCGCAAGGCCTGATGCTCTAGCGATGAAAATTTTCGACAAGCTTGGGGTCAGATTTGTCACGAGATCACTTTTCGATAGCTTTCAAGTCATTCGTTTTTTGGTGGACGAAAACATCATGAGCTTCCCGCACATCATGCCCGATCAGTCCTCCAATAATTTGTATCCCGTTAAACTCTTTGTGCAAACCTGTGAAGAGCTCACTCAAACGCAAAAGACCTTCACAGACGAGGAAGTGTACAAAAAATTTGAAGAGGCCTACAAACAGGTTTCCGATAAAGTCGATTTTCAAGATCAATTGTTTCGAAAGCCCAATGAACAATCCGATTCAGATTTTCGTTTTATCAAATTCATCACTCGACAATTGATCACCGTTAATACCGTAGGGCATAAGCCGTTCACTTTCTTTTATCCTTACGAAGTGCAAATTATGGATGAGCAATCCCATCAACAAGCTTCGTCGGGACCTCTTGAACATCAAGCTTATAAAGAGCGGCAAAAAATGGCAGCTCGCGAGCGTATCTTACCGAAAGTAAAGGAGTAGCTTTCTGAAATTTTTTTCATTATGCCGTACTCTTATTGGCTGTGCCGTTTTTCCTTTTTTTCTGATGATTTGCTCGGTGGCCTTTTTATTTTGCAATTGGATTTGCTCGTCTCGGCAGCTTGACGATGCCATTATTCGATTTTGGTCTCGAGGCAGCTGTTGGATGTTTGGTGTCTCGGTGAACGCGCGGGGATTAGAGAACGTCCCAGCAGGCGGGTGTTTGTTTGTCTTTAATCACACCAGTTTCTTCGACATCTTTGCGATGTGTGCGGCACTTCCCAGCTTTCGTTTTGGTGCAAAGAAAGAGCTCTTTATGATTCCCTTTTTAGGACCAGCGATGAGCCACGCCGGAGTTTTGGTCATCGACCGCGCGGACCGCAATGAAGTCTTTAAAGTTTATGAACAAAACAAAGATAAAGTCGCTCGAGGGGAAAGATTCGCTTTATCTCCTGAAGGCACACGCCAAGAGACAGAAATTTTAGCTCCTTTTAAGATGGGCCCATTTATTTTTGCGATCAGTGCCAAAGCACCCATTGTTCCTGTCATTATTAAAAATGCTAGCGCCGTTTTACCAAAAAATGCCTGGCTTCCGAACTGGGATGCTTGGCGCCGCACCATTGATATGGAAGTTTTACCGCCAATATCGACAGAGTCCGAGACCTATGAAAAGCGTTACGAATTACAGGCTAAGGTTTACGAGACAATGAAGGTTCACTTCACCGCACGCCAAGTTTGATTCAAGATGTGAGTTTGTAAACTCACGCGACGACTTCCCGTATCCATTAAAATTTCGATGAAGGGGGTTTTTAAAGATTCAATTCTTAAAATTTTGACCATAGAGCCCACATTGACATTTTGTTGAGACAAAACATCAGCGACGCGATCCCAGCGAATAAAGGGTTCAAAAGTTTTTCCCGAATCTAAACTGCGGTAAGAACCGACGAACCAAACTCCATCTTTGTGAACAGCTACAGGGTAGTCTTGATTGCCAAAAGATTCCAGTTTATGCCACTGAATGCCATCTTCAGTTCGGTAAATCCCTTTTGCGGAAACCAAGCCGTGAACCTTTTGTGAATCGGTGAAAGCCATCGAAAAAATGGATCTCTTTAAAAGTTCATCCGTCTTAATACCATTGGCATTTCGACCCGCGTTTTGCGAAGAAACATTCTCGTGATCCATTTTCCACCAAACCTCGCCATGGTCTTTCAGGCGACTGACAGCCCACCGAGCCTCGACAATTTTTTTGATCTCGACCCGTGATCGCATTTGGGGTCCTTGATATTGGGGATTCAAGACAAAAGCGCGAGAGGCGTCAGGAATAAACGCCGTAAATTCTTCTAGAGGAAAAAGCAAATTGTCCTGAGTTTTAAGCTGTGAAAATTCGCGATGTCGAACTTGCACCCAACCTAATTTCTGATGATGAGCCCAGCGAGCAAAATCAGCGCGAAGGTAGACATGCCCTAAGTCAATATAACCCTGATGCTTTCCAAAATTAACGTAAAGCCAGTTTTTCTCGATACGGAATTGGGGAAGGCGAGTGCCCTGGGAAATCGTGGTGAGCAATCGAGCATTCAGACTGGGTGTAGCGCGAAGATAAGTATCGGTTAAGGTAAAGGCCGAACCTTGATCTGTAAACTGGGGATCTAAGTTGGAAATAGATATCCAGCCTTCCAATTGTTTCGAGCGCACAAGTGCCCAGCTGCTGCTGATCGCAAGAACTTCGACCGAAGTTTTGGCCTTCAAAGAGCCTAGATACTTTCCTTGAGATTGGGGTTGTCCTCGCAAAACTGAAAGATCTTTTGTCATTGCGGTTTTAAGAAGTTGAACATCGCGAAGCAAATCATTTTCCTTTAAGGAAAATTCTTTTCGGTCCCAAGCTACCCGAAAGTTAATTTCAGCTTCGCTGCGAAGAGTGTTTTTTTCCAGATCTTCACGGGAGCATTGGCCTGACGAAAAAAGACTTTTGGGGCTTTTAAAAAAAGGAACGGCCTTGGGAAGAACCACAGGTAGGGCGGCAAAACTGGGTGTAGCGAACAGGACCAACAAAATCCATTTCATTGGGGAGACCTCATTTAAAGTCTGCAACGCACAAGGCAAATGGACAAGACCAGATCTGATTTTTGACTCGCTCTTTGAATTCAGATAAAGATTCCAAAGGATTCTCATCTTCAAATAATGCGAGGTAAAAATGGACATTCGAAAGATCGGCGTGGTCGGCGCTGGCCAAATGGGAAATGGTATAGCTCAAGTGGCAGCCCAGTATGGATATTCCGTCGTTATGACAGACGTTTCTGCAGCTTCCCTCGAGAAAGGCCTACAGGTCATTTCTAATTCTTGCGACCGCCTGGTCAAAAAGGCCAGTATGACTGAAGCTCAGAAAAGTGAGCTCCTCAAAAACATCCAAACCAGCACCGCTTTAAACGATTTAAAAGACTGTGATCTGATCGTTGAAGCCGCTACGGAAAATCTGGATCTTAAGCTTAAAATTTTTAAAGAACTTGATGGCGTGGTGAAGCCCCAAGCTCTTTTGTGTTCGAACACATCTTCAATTTCCATCACTAAAATTGCTGCCGTCACAAAGCGGCCCTCGTTGGTGGCAGGCATGCACTTTATGAATCCCGTTCCCTTGATGAAACTGGTCGAGGGAATTCGTGGTTTGCAAACTTCGGATGAAACTTTTACGGCCGTAAAAAATCTCGCGGAAAAAATGGGAAAAGTTTTCGTCGAAAGTGACAAAGATATGCCGGGCTTTATTGTGAATCGCATTTTGATGCCCATGATTAACGAAGCGGTCTATACTCTTCATGAAGGCATCGCTTCTGTCGAGTCCATCGACAATGCGATGAAGCTGGGAACGAATCAACCGATGGGACCGCTAACTTTGGCTGATTTCATTGGTCTTGATACTTGTTTAGCGATCATGAATGTTTTGCACGATGGTCTAGGTGATTCGAAATATCGCCCTTGTCCTTTGTTGGTGAAATACGTTGAGGCCGGTTGGTTGGGACGTAAAACAGGACGTGGATTTTACAATTACGAAAATCAAAAGTAGGAAGTATGAACGCTAGCGAAAAAACGATTTTATTAACTCAAGAAGGTCCTGTATGGACCATGACCATCAATCGCCCGAAGGCTTTGAACGCTCTTAGCAGCGAAGTCTTAGGTGAAATGGCGGATGCTCTTCGCCAGCTCAGTGAAATGAGTTTTGAAAACGCTCGAGTGTTGGTGATTACGGGGGCTGGCGAAAAATCTTTCGTTGCTGGCGCGGATATTAAAGAGCTTTCTGATCTCAATGAAGAGCAAGCTCAACAGTTTGCGCGACGGGGACAAAGTATTTTTCATGAACTCAATTTGATCAATATTCCCGTGATTGCTGCCGTCAATGGTTTTGCCCTGGGCGGTGGGTGTGAGTTGGCTTTAGCTTGTGATTTTATTTATGCCTCTGAAAAAGCGAAATTTGGTTTGCCCGAAGTGAGTCTGGGATTAATTCCTGGCTTTGGTGGCACCGTTCGCTTAGCTCGAGCGGTGGGCATGCGACGCGCTCGCGAGTTAACTTTTTCGGGGGAAATGATTTCTGCGACCGAAGCTCATCGCATGGGTTTAGTGAATCAGGTTTGCCCTCCAGACCAGCTTATGAGTGAAGTGAAAAAGAAAGTGGAAATGATTTTGTCTCGAGCTCCTCAAGCCGTCGCGAATGCAAAAAGATCACTGAATCGCGCTTGGGATATGGAAGTCGAAGAAGCATTGAAAATGGAAGCGGAACAATTTTCTGAACTTTTTAATTCCGAAGATTATCGGGAAGGCACTAAGGCTTTCCTCGAAGGGCGTAAAGCTCAGTTTCAAGGAAAATAAAAATGGCCAATTACCAACCTAAGAATCCTGTTCGCATCGTCACCGCTGCCAGCCTTTTTGATGGCCACGATGCCAGCATCAATATCATTCGAAGAATCCTGCAAGAGCAAGGCGCCGAAGTCATTCATCTGGGACACAATCGCTCGGTCAGTGATGTCGTCAAAGCCATTTTGCAAGAGGGCGCTCAAGGTGTGTGCATCAGCTCTTATCAGGGTGGGCACATGGAGTACTTCAAATACATGAAGGATCTCCTGAACGAAGTGGGTTGCGGTTACGTAAAAATCTTCGGCGGTGGCGGCGGAGTCATCGTGCATGAAGAGAAAAAAGAACTGGAAGCTTACGGCATTTCTCAAATTTTCCATCCTGATGATGGTCGCAGATTGGGCCTCGAGGGCATGATTGAAATGATCGTGAAGACTTGCGACTTTCCTTTGTTGAAAGAAGCTTCAGCTTCGCTAGATAAATTTCCTTTGCGAAGCAAAAAACCACGAGCTTTCTTTGATCCTCTTTTTGGAAAAGATCCAGTGCCTTCCGTCGAGTTGGGTGTTGCACTAACCGCGGTCGAAAATGGCGAAAAAATTTCTTCACTGGAAAAGTTTGGTTTAGAATCTTTTGCTCAGAAAAACAAAACGCCTATGGTTCTCGGAATCACAGGCACCGGCGGCGCCGGAAAATCCAGCTTGATTGATGAGCTGGCTCAAAGATTTTTGAATTCCTTTCCCGATAAAAAAATGGCCATTGTTTGCGTGGATCCTTCGAAGCGAAAAACCGGAGGTTCGTTGTTGGGTGATCGCATTCGCATGAATTCCTTGAGTCGCTCGCGCATCTTTATGCGTTCCGTGGCTTCACGGGGTTCAGGACGAGAGATCGCGCAAAGCCTTCCTGATATTTTAAATTTTTTAAAACAATTGGATTTTGATTTTATCATCGCCGAAACTTCAGGGATTGGTCAGGGGAATATGGCCATCACCGAAGTCAGTGATTTATCAATGTACGTGATGACTTCCGATTTTGGAGCGCAATCGCAGTTGGAAAAAATCGATATGATCGACTTTGCCAACTTGATCGCCGTGAACAAAGCCGATCGCCGAGGAGCCCAAGACGCTCTTCGAGATGTGACCAAACAATTTAAGCGTTCACGAAAAATATTCGATGATAAAGTTAAGGTTCCGGTTTTCTTGACTCAGGCCAATCAATTCAACGATGGTGGCTTGAATAAGTTATTTTTTGCCCTGGTTGAACAGCTGAACGAAAAAACGGGCGGCTTCGCCCTTTCCGAAGAATATAAAAAAACGATTCTTTCAGCCGAAGAGCACATCATCATCCCTTCCGAACGACAAAACTATCTTGCCGAAATTGTAACGAGCATCCGTAAATACAAAGAACGCACTCAAGTGCAGGCTCAGAAGGTTTCCCGGTGGGGCGCTTTAGAGATGTTGAAAGATCAACTGCAAATTCCCGACAAACAACGCCAGCAGTTGGTTTCTGAACTGACTCAAGATTTAACTTCCGATGAAGTCAGTGAATTGAAAAATTGGGATAACTTTATCGATTTGTATTCAAAAGATGAATTGGTATTTCATGTTCGTGGTCGGGAAGTGCGACAAAGTTTAGTTACTGAATCTTTAAGTGGAACTAAAATTCGCAAAGTAGTTTTGCCAAAACTCACAGACTGGGGCGATCGCTACCGCTTCTTGCGATTAGAAAATGCTCCAGGATATTTTCCTTACACGTCCGGGGTTTTTCCATTAAAGCGCGCCGACGAAGATCCCAAACGCATGTTTGCGGGTGAGGGCACTCCGGAAAGAACCAATCGACGATTTCATTATTTGTGTGAAGGCGAGAAAGCACATCGTCTATCAACAGCTTTCGACAGCGTGACTTTGTATGGTCAAGATCCTGACCTGCGCCCCGATATTTTTGGTAAGGTGGGCGAAAGCGGCGTCAGCATTTGCACTTTGGACGACATGAAAAAACTCTACGCCGGTTTTGACTTGTGTTCACCAAACACCAGCGTGAGCATGACCATCAATGGTCCCGCACCTATCATCTTAGCTTTTTATTTCAATACCGCAATCGACCAGCAGGTCGAGAAAAAAGTAAAAGAACTCGGTCGACGTTTAACCGACACCGAATGGAAACAGCTTTCCGAGTGGACCCTGCAACAAGTTCGAGGGACTGTCCAAGCTGACATTTTAAAAGAAGACCAAGGTCAAAACACTTGCATCTTCTCGATCAATTTCGCTCTGAAAATGATGGGCGATATTCAAGCTTACTTCGTTGATAAGAAGGTAAAGAATTTTTATTCCGTCAGCATTTCGGGCTACCACATTGCCGAAGCCGGAGCGAACCCCATCAGTCAATTAGCCTTCACTCTGTCAAACGGATTCACCTTTGTGGAATACTACCGCTCGCGAGGTTTAAACATCGATGACTTCGCCGGCAACCTGAGTTTCTTTTTCTCGAATGGTCTCGATCCCGAATATACCGTTCTCGGCCGAGTCGCCCGCCGTATCTGGGCCGTAGCGATGAAAGATCTTTATAAAGCCAACGATCGTTCGCAAAAGTTAAAGTATCACATTCAGACTAGCGGGCGTTCCCTGCACGCTCAAGAGATTGCCTTCAACGACATTCGCACAACCTTGCAAGCACTGATCGCGATCTATGACAACTGCAATAGCCTGCACACCAACGCCTACGATGAAGCGATAACGACTCCGACCGAAGAGTCAGTTCGTCGCGCAATGGCCATTCAAATGATCATCAATCGCGAATTTGGCGCCGCGAAAAATGAAAACTCCAATCAAGGAAGTTATTTCTTTGAAGAGCTTACCGACTTGGTCGAAGAGGCTGTCTTGAGTGAATTCATGCGCATCAACGAACGCGGCGGAGTTTTGGGTGCGATGGAAACCCAATATCAACGCTCGCGCATTCAAGAAGAGTCCTTGTACTATGAGCGTTTAAAACACGACGGAACTTTACCAATCATTGGAGTGAATACGTTCATCGATCCTAAGACATTAGAAGCGAGCTATGTGCCACCAAAGATCGAGTTAGCGCGCGCCTCCTACGACGAAAAAAATCAGCAGCTGAGCAATTTAAATGAGATTAAAGAATCTAAAAAATCCGATGCCGAAATGGCTTTGCAGAATTTGAAAGAAGCAGCACTGGCAGGAAAAAATATCTTCGCTGAGTTAATGCGAGCCGCCCGAGTATGTAGCTTGTATCAGATGACCCAGGCTTTGTACGAAGTCGGTGGGCAGTATAGAAGGAATATTTAGAGGCTTTTTGCTTACTCAAGAGATATGAAGGTTATAACCGTCACTTCTCTCGAGAGGGGAATCTGCACCACCTGTGGATTAAATTTCACGGCCACGGTGGCAGTAAACCCTTCAAGTGCTAATCCACCAGCTTCGGATGAGCAAAGTGCAATTGGCGATCGCAACCGAAGCTCACCATAGCTTTTTTCGCAGTGATGTGACCGATGTTTTGCCACAAATCACCTTCGCGGTCTTTAGACTCTTCAGAGATATCGATATTAAATATCAGTTCACGATTTTCATCCATCGCTTGTAGAATTTCATTTCTAAAATCGGCTTGATTGTTTTTCTTGAGCCAAGACGCCGGAGCAATTCGCATCCAGTTTGGTGTTTTTACTCTTCCAGTTTCACTCAATTTGGCGATCGGAGTTACGGGACGGAAGGAAGGGTTGTCGTCTCCGGTTTTGAGAGCTTTAACAATCCTCAAGGCCAGACCCAGCGCCGAAAAATCAAATCCTGTTTCAGGTTCGTTGGTCAGGCGAGTTTGTAGGAAACGATCGGTCTTCTCTCCCAGGACAACATCCACCGTGAAAAAGTTGGCGGGTTTAACCACCTCGTTGGGATCCAATGTGGGAAAGATTTTTCCAGCGAAACCGAAGCCTCGTTTTTCATTTTTAAGAACTCGTTCTTTGGTGACAGAAATACGACCGATAAAAAGGCCTTTAGATCCTTTTTTAAAGTAACCGGAATAATCATTCTTTTGAGTGGTCTCCCACTCGCCAACTATGCAAACTCCGTTGGGATGTAGTTTTTTGGGAAGATAATCGTAGTAATCAAATTTTTCGCTGGTGGTTCTTTTCGCGTCTTGAGCAAGATCAGGTTTAGATCCAAAAAGTGTTAGCGCGTTCATTGGATAAACGGGCAGTTGTCCCTTTTGGTAAACTTCTAATTCACGATTTTGTTTCTCGGTTGTGACTCGAGGACTTGAATTCGAAATCACTTCAAGAACTTGATTGTAGCTTGAACCAAGGTAATCATTTTTCGTCGTGGCCCAGGTGGATATAGAGATAAGTGTCGTCGTTATTAGAAGAGCTGATTTCATAAGTGACCTTTCCTTTTTGCGAACTTTGTTCTTTTTAAAGCGATAATCGTGCCGCAGAAAAGGGAATTAAATTCACTTGGGGAGTGCAATAGTGTTTAGCGCTGTCAGCGATAGACTATTTTTGTCAGCGGAATAAATTATTTGTCTCGATTTGAGACGCGAGAAAGAGAAGACACTTTCTCAAAAATCTTCTCAGCAATCCTTACCCCGTCGCAAGCAGCGGAAGTAATTCCTCCAGCGTAACCTGCACCTTCGCCCGCAGGATACAGTCCTTCATGCGATGTGCTTTCCAAAGACACTTCGTCACGCATCACCCGGATCGGGCAGCTTGTGCGCGATTCCAATCCGTACAACTGAGCTTCTGCAGTTAAAAATCCCTTCATCGAAGAATTGAATTTCAAGATTCCTTCCTTCAGCTTATTTTTTAAAGCCGAAGGCAGCAGTAAATCCAAACGAACCGCAGATTCTCCCGAAGGAGATGAGCCTTTCATTACTCGACCAGATCTCTCCTCGAAAAAATCCATCAAATTTTGTGTTGGTAATTGCTTAGTCCCATCCGCAGATTGCACCGCTTGGAAGGCGCGGGCTTCTAAATCACGACGCATCTTTAATCCGCCCCACAGGTCGTTGCCGAAATTTTTTTGATGATCGATGCTGATCACCAAGGCGGCATTGGCCCAGGGGGAATTGCGGTTGAAGTTGCTCATGCCGTTGCAGACAACTCCATCAGGGGAAGTTCCGCTGGAAAGAACGAATCCACCAGGGCACATGCAGAAACTGTAAACTCCAACGCCGCTCGAGGAATCGTGATGAGCCAACTTGTAATTCGCGCTCCCTAGCTTAGGATGTTCGGCCCAATTGCGATATTGAATTTGATTGATTAATTTTTGAGGATGCTCGACTCGCAAACCCATGGCGAAGGATTTTCCTTCTAAATGAACTCCGATATCCTGCAAGTGATACAACATATCTTCAGCACTGTGGCCGGTGGCTAAAATAATTTGCGAGGATTGAAAAGTTTGACCTTGTTCTGTTTTCACTCCGGTCACGAATTGGCGATCACCTTCCCGGCGAGTTAAAATTTCGACCACTTGGCTGTTGAAATGAATTTCACAACCGTTTTGCAATAAATATTCGCGCAATTTGGGAATCACTCGACGAATGCGATCGGAACCGACGTGAGGATTCGAAAGATATTTTATTTCCTCGGGAGCACCGAAGCGAACTAAGCGTTGCAACACGTAAGGAATGTGAGGCGATTTAATTCGCGTGATCAATTTGCCGTCGGAATACAAACCGGCTCCGCCTTCGCCATAGCAAACATTATTGCGGGGATCCAATTCTCCGTAGCGCCAGAACCGATTAATGCCTTTGATTCTCTGAGTGCTCTCAGAGCCACGCTCAAAAAGCAGGCAGGGGATGCCCCGTTCAACCAAGCGAAGAGCCGCGAAGAGGCCCGCTGGCCCCGAGCCGATGATGATGGGCTTTTCTTGCGTCGAAGAAGAAATTTTCTCGACAACTTCTTCCTTGTCGCTGAGGACTTCTCCAGGATCGCCAACTTCCAAGGAATAAACGAAATGGGCAGAATGTCGGCGTCGGGCATCAACGCTTTTTTTAAGAATGCGGTAGGGCCCGTGACCTGGAAACATCCAAGCTAATTTTTCAGCTAAGTCTTCGTCGATACCAAGCTCGAGATTTTCAATTTTTCGCGACATGAGTTTACTTATAACACAGGTGCATTTTCGGTGACAGTCCTAGGACGTCTATGGAAAAATTACCCTATGGGTTTTTTAGCACAATTTCTACCCCGTCGTATGTTCAGTCGCTTAGCTGGTGAAATCGCCCGCATTCGCTGGCCCTTGGGGCTTCACTTTCTGATCAATAAGCTTTTTGCCATGGCCTACAAAATTAATCTTCAAGAAGCCGAAAAGCCGCTTTCTCAATATCGCACTCTGGTGGATTTTTTCACACGCAAACTCCGCGAAGGGGCACGACCCATTGATGGACACGCTGTCGTCCATCCATGCGATGCCGAGATTGTTCAGCATGGTCCCATTGATGGAATGACTTTGATCCAGGCGAAGGGTCTTAATTATCCCGTCGATGTCCTGACTCGACACCCTGATATTTCGGAACATTTTCTCAATGGCTACTTCTTAACTTACTATCTCTGTCCGACCGATTATCATCGCGTGCATTCGCCCGTCGACGGGCTGATCACTCAGTGCATTTATACCGAAGGGGATTTGTGGCCGGTCGATCCTTGGGGGCAAAGATCGATCGAGTCTTTGTACTGCAAGAACGAAAGAGTCTTCGTTGAAATCGCAACAGATCTAGGTCCTGTCGGACTGGTCTTCGTGGGAGCCATGAATGTAGGCTCTATCGTTCTTAGTTTTGATGATAAAATAAAAACCAATCAGATGCTGCCTTCGAAAACTTATCCCTACGCTCCGAAAATTCAGATTAAAAAGGGCGAAGAGCTTGGGCTTTTCCGCTTGGGAAGCACGGTCATCGTTCTATACTCGCACCACTATGCGGAGCAACTGAAGAGTATGAATTTTAACCGACGCTTCGTCAAAATGGGGCAGGGTCTTATTCCCTAGAGGGTTAGTTCGTGAATGCGGATTTAAATTTAATAAGCGCGATCGAATGACAAAGCCAACTCGGTGCCCGAAATGCAAGGCCGAAGATATTTTTCCGCCGTTATTTTCTATAAGGAGCTCCGGTGTTTGAAAGTCAGTTAGAAGATTCATTTCAATTGGCTAATTTTCGAAAAGGCCAGCGCGAAATCATTGAAGCTGTTTTTGCAGGAAGAGACGTCTTAGCCATTTTACCGACTGGGGCGGGTAAATCCCTGTGCTATCAGTTTCCCTCGGTCTATCTTAAAAAGCTTGTTGTTGTTATTTCACCATTGATTTCCTTAATGAAGGATCAAGTGAGTTCCCTTCAGAGAAAAGGCATACCTTCGGGCTGTTTGTATTCAAGTCAAAGTACCGATGAGAAAAAATTAATTTTTTCACAAATTGAAAAGGGCGGAACATTTATTTTGTATCTCTCGCCAGAGCGAGTGCAAAAAGAGGGCTTCCAAAAGTGGATCATGAAACGTTCCATCGCGCTGTTCGCCGTTGATGAGGCTCACTGTGTGTCTCAGTGGGGCCACGACTTCCGGGAAGAGTACGCCGGATTAAAAATTTTAAAAGCTTTGCGTCCAGATATTCCTGTCTTGGCTTTGACGGCCTCTGCGACTCCTGTTGTGTTAGATGATATCGCAAAAAATTTGCAGTTGAAGAATCCCGAAAGGCTAGTGCACGGCTTTTACCGCCCAAATCTTTACTATCAGGTTGAGTCCTGCAGTGACGAGCAAGAAAAACTGAATTGGGTTTTGGATGCTCTTAATCAACATCCAACGGGCAGAGTTATCATTTATTGTGGAACAAGAAAATCCACAGAAGCTGTGGCCGAGTTTCTTCAAGAAAAATTCGAGAAGGTGGGCTTTTATCATGCGGGATTAGCTTCGTCCGAGCGAAGCCAAACTCAAGAAGCTTATGAAAAGGAAGAGCTTCGTATATTGGTGGCGACGAATGCTTTTGGGATGGGTATCGATCAGCCCAATGTTCGCTTGGTGATTCATTTTCAAATGCCAGCGAATATCGACAGCCTTTACCAGGAAATGGGCCGAGCCGGTCGAGATAATGATCCCTCGACTTGCTTGATGCTGTATTCGACAAAAGATAAAGGCTTGCAATCCTATTTCATTCAAAGCTCAAGCGCTGATGCAGCCATTAAATCTTTACGCTGGAGAAATCTGAATGCCCTGGTCAGTTACGCGGAAGCCGGAGAATGCCGCCATGCTGAGATCTTAACTTATTATCGAGATTCCCAAAGACTGAAGAGCTGCGGTCATTGCGATGTCTGTGATCCAAAGTCTGACCGAAAAATACTGAAGGCCGAAAAACTTTCCTTGCCCACGATATTACGTAAAAAAATTAAAGCCGTACTTAATCCACTGAGTGAAGTTGAAGAAGAAAGATTCCAAACTCTTCGAAAGTGGAGACGAGCCAAAGCCGACGAACTGGATATTCCTGCCTTTGTGATTTTTAGCGATAAAACTTTAAAAGATTTAGCGCAGAAAAATCCTCAAAACCGTGACGAGTTAAAAAACATTTACGGTATTGGTGAAGCTAAATTGGAAAAATTCGGTTGGGATGTTTTGGCGGAATTGTCAGGGCGATAGAAGGCAAGTCTCCTTTGCAGCCGTGGAAAAAAGAATAAGTTGTCAAAACTTTAAACAGTACCTAAGCGTGTGGAAACAAATACAATTGCTTTAAAAGCGGTCTCCTTTTCGCAATAGCCGCTGGCCACTGGAGAACCTCACGTATGAAGAATATCGGTATTGCAATTATACATATATGTTTTTTGGGCGCTGCTTTTGCTTCAGCAGCGGCTGAAACTAAAAAACAAACCTACGAATTTGAAGGAACAGACATCACCGCCTTCGTCGAGCATTTCCGTCCTGCAGTGAAGACCTTGAAAAAGCCCGTTACTGTTTATAATTGGTCCTCTTCAAGCCAGTCTGATTTTTGGAAAGTACCGCAGAAACCAAATGACGAAAATCTTGTGGCTATGGCCCAACGTATGGGTCAATCATTTTGGCGGAATTACGGCAGTCAGGATAGCGAACGAGGAGGTATGTACGGTTATGGTCTTTATGCTGCTTTAGATCCAGTGGTGACCCGAAGTTTTGGTGGCACTCAATGGGTTTTGTTAGAAATGCAGTTCCCGGCGGGATTTAAAATGATCGATCTTTACGATCCAATTCAAAAAACAAAATCAAGCGCGAACTTAAATACTCTTTCTGAAATAAATAAAAAATTTAAATGTTCTATGTCCGGTTATGTTGAGCTGGATGCCCTGTTCACCTCTGGTGGGAAATCAGTAGATCCCAGCTGTCAAAGATTAGTAAAAAATGTTTTTGGTACCATTTTTAAGATAGATGCATTTGCATACACTTAAGGTTCAACACAGTATAGTAGCTGCTCTGGTAGTTTCAATTCATACCGTGCCTTCGTTATTACAAATCCCCATTGGATGAGTGCAGAAAATATAAATTTTTATTCATCAAATACGACAGCCAATTTGGAAGAACGAATTCGCATTCAAACTCTAACATTGAAATCCCTTGAAACTTCTTCAGCAGAAGAAGATCCGAAAGCAATGCTCATTGCTCAAATAACTTCTTACATTAAGTTGAAGCCTGATAGCTACGTGGCTGGATCGACAACTAAATGTGAAAACGACAGTTGTGTTATTAAAGTTAAATTTTGTGATTCGAGCACCGAGGCCTGCGAAGATGTTAGTTTGAATCCGATACCACGCCCAGGGGGAGGCCTTATTACTTCCCGTGAAGCTCAAAGAACCAGTAGCGGCCAACTCCTCTGGTCCGATCTTGAGGGTAAACCCAAACAAACCACCATCGACACCTGGCTTAAAAAAAATAATTACGGTTGTACTGTTGATTCTCCTTTTGTTGAAGATGCTAAAAAGGTATCACCATGAAAATAAACTCGGTCGCACAATTGAGTATACTTGTATTTATTTCTGCAATTAACTTCGCGGCCTGGTCTTGTCCCGAAAGTTTAAAGCTTTATCAAACAAAGTACGCTCACGGACTCAGCCTTTGCGAATTGCACGATCGCTATCAACAGGCTCTGCAGTCATTGCTTCAGCAAAACATTCAAAATCCTGAGCGCATCGGTAATTTAAGAGCACCGCGGTTTATCAATCTTCCAGATTGGTTGTCCAACCGCACTAACAGAGCAACATCGGCTTTGACGATTTATGAACCCGCACCTTCGACGTGGCTCAGTTGGGAAAAAGGGGCTCAGGTCATAGACAGTGAAGCCCGAAAAAATTTTGATCAACAAAAAATTCCAATTTTAACAATGGATTTTCTGAAAGATTTGCATGCAACGGCACTAAATGGACTTCTGGATTCTGCTGGCCAGTTTCGTCAAGGTGGCGAAATCGGCATGGCTTTAAATCTGAAAAGCTCTTTGACTCGCACGCAATTAGTTGGACTTAAGAATAACGAGTACCGCGGAGTTCTAAATCGCGATACTAAAATAGTTGGTTTTAATCCGACCCACTGCTTGGAGCATCGAACCGAGGAGTTCAAAACAGAATGGTCCAAGCAGCGTTCATTTAAGCGAGTGTTATGGCCCATGATCGACAATCAACGCTATTTTGTTGATGCGAAGGGTATTGAAAGACAGTGTGGTTATTTTACTTACGCACCCCTTGATGAAGTTAAACCTCAGATCGAAAGCTGGCTTGCCTATGTCAATGCAGCAACTGCAACTTGGGGATCACAACAACCTGATGGAGATCCTATTCTAGTGGCGGCCCGAGCTCAGCGTTGGTTTGTATCTATTCATCCCTATGAAAAGGGAAATGGGCGTGTCAGTCGTTTTGTGATGGAGTGGCTTCTTCAAAGCCTAGGTCTGCCGGCCCCCGTTTTAGAAGATATGAATGAAGATCTTTACATGACGGAAAAACAATGGGCCGCAGAAGTCGGCGAAGGGATTCTGCGCGCGGTTAGTGCCGTGGAAGAATGTGCCCAAAATCCAGCTACCCTTGGCTGTGCCGAAATTGCTAAATCTTTAGAAGGAGAAAAACCATGAGCTTCAGAAAAAATCTAATCGGTGGAATCGCACTTTGTCTGCTTTTGTCGGCTTGCAATCACCAAGCGCCCAATGATTCTACACTGACTCTTGTGTCTGCTTCAAAGATTGCCCAATCGGGAGCTCCAAGGAAAGTTAAATCTGAAGAGTACGCTAAAGCTGCAGAAGTTTTACTGACGGCACAAGGTTTTGAAGAAGCAGACCGCTTGGCGAAATTAGCTCTTGAGCAAGATTCTAAGAATTTGCGGGCTCAATTTATTCGAGCAGTAACATCGGTCATCATGGTCCAAAAGGGGATTTACGCGCGCATGAGCCCTTTGATCGAGAAACATCCGGCCGCGTTCAAAGAGTACCAACTAGCTGTGATCGAGATGAAAGTTGATGATAAAAAAAATATCAATAATTTTTTGTTGAACGGAAAAGCTGACATTGCCACTGAAGACCAATTCCAAAGTCATTTAGACTTAACTGCAAAAGCCATTGGTGATTTCCGCAAATTTGCGAAGGCAAATAAAGATTCAGAACTGACAATTAAGGCCAATGCAGATTTAGTTCCTGATCTTATTGAAAGATATGCAAATTCATGTGAAATCAAGGAAACAGCAAACCTTGAATACGAACTTGTTTGCCCTTCCCATCTGCAACGCTACGAAGTTACTTTTAACGGAGCCGATTTCGAAGCGATGGCCGCTGCTGCAGCGATGTATGAGACCGCATTTATCCTGTACAATGGATACGATCTTTCAGGTGCTGTGCAAATCGCTGCAAAGTATGCTGAAGTTGAAGATCGATCCACCGAGGTGATCCTTCAAGACCTTTTTAAAAACTCGTCTTTTGGGAAACTTCGTAAAGCTGCGAAGTTAACTGAAATAAAAAATCTTGGTCTTGATCTTGTGAAAGGATTGAACTGGGCCATTCGCAATCAAAACACACTTTGCCCAAAAGGAAACTCTCATTCTCACAATCGGATAGGGAAATGGGCGAACAAAGGTCTTTGTTTGCCTCCAGTTGTCCAACCTCTAATCGAAAAGTTTGAAAAAGTATTTAATGGTGAAGCCATCGATCAGAATATCGAAACGCCATCTGGTCCATATCCGACTCAAGTGGCTTATGGGGCTTTCTTTATTAAACCAACACAAGACCTCCGCGCTTTGGGACCATTTCGTTTCGACCGCTGCAATCAGCTTCTTACGGTTGGTGATCAGACATTGGGTGGAGTTTTTCCGAATGCTGATGCCGATAAAATTCACTCCCTGCAAGCGAGCGAGTGCAAAAAGTAAATGAAAAAACTAGGGTTTGCTTTCTTTTTTATATTCTTATCACAGCCGTGGGTTCGAATGGCGGCTGCACCGATGACGAAATTTGAAATTCGTCATTGTGATGCTCAAAATTCTTGTTTCGTTGCTAGCGGTGAAAAAGCAAATATATCGTTAAGTCAGAATTATTTATCAGCAAGTGAAATTCAAGTTAAGGTCACAAGAAAAGGACAAGTGCCGCAGATTAATCATTGCGCTTCGATGACCTACGATCTGATCACCCAACTTTTAATTTGTGACAATCAAGATGTTGGGAGACCTTCATTAACTATAAACTCGCAAATGGTCGTTCGAAAATTTAACTAAAAAGAATAGACGTGAGTTACTGCCACATGGCTGTAACTCACTCAACGTAAACAAAATCTAATTTACCGTAATTACCTGCTGAACCGGTGCACCCTTCATTTCAACTTCGAACTGAGCCTTGCGACCATCTTTCAGCATCACTCCGAAAGTGTATTTGCCCGGGTCCAAAACCTTAAAGTAATAGCCACCGAAATTAGTGCGGTAAGGTTTTTCGCCTTGGCCCAAAATGATATTCGCAATCGTCAACTGAGCTTGCGCAGGCTGTCCTGTTTTTCCGTCGATCACTTTAACCGTCAGTAAGTTTTGGTTCATGCGATTCAGAAAGTAGGCCCAGGCTTTACGGTGTTTCACCAAAGTGGGATCGCGCAAATCGTAGGGAGGTTGAAACTCTTGGTTCACTTCGAAAGTGTAAGCCAAAGCTCCGAATTCTCCGAACATGAAAGTGGAGGAATCTCCATCTACGGAATACAGCAACTGCCATGGAGTTCCCGGAGTGTAGTGGCCATCGCCGGAATCTGAAGGTAAGATTTGGGCGAGCTCGACTCCAATTTTCGAGAGCAAGGCATTCTCGCCCGTGAATACGCCTTTGCACCCGTAGGGATAAAGAACTAATTCACTGTAGGAATGATAGCTTAAAGACGCCGTGGGAATGACCTTCAGAGCTAAGTTCATCAGCGCTGATGATTCGGGTTCGCTGGCGGCTTGAGCTCCACGATAAGTTTCACTGCCGGTCGCGCCTGAAGATCCATTGCAGGCGTTCCATTTGAAAGAATAATTTCGGTTCAGGTCGACTCCGTAAGTGCCGCCGTTTTCACCGTGGGCGTTTTTTCTCCACCACTTGTCTTGAGTCCACACAATATTATTGCCATCGACATTCAACATCGGAACAAGCCAAATGTTCCAATTGTCCAACAGAATTTTCCAACGGGGATCTCGACGAATTTGTGGGTTTAATAAAGAATCAGCAACATCCATCACCACTTCCGAAGTCATAACTTCACGAGCGTGGTGCATGCCATCGAAAATCAGTGAAGGCTTTTGGTAAAACTCGGCTGTTTGCGGATTCGGTGTGCTTGAAATCAGCAAAGCCCAAACAGGACGACCTTGAAAAGATGTTCCGATTTGTTCCAGTCGGGTTTGATTGGGGAAGCGGGCATTAAGTGCTTTTAATTTTTCTTCCACTTTTTGCGGATTAAGATAGCGGGGATCAAGAGCTTCGTTGTTTCCACCGGGGCCACGTCGAGAAATAATTTTTCCGCGAAACTTTGCGGCTTCCAATTTTTTTATTCCATCATTGGTAGTGATCACTTCAATTTGTTTTTTCTTCCAATTGAAACCGGCGACGTCGAATTCATTTTGGTGAAGCCAGCCCACATAATTAGCCATTTGATAAGGATTTGTGACAGGTACTTCGATCATGTAACGAAACTTTTCGGTTTCCGCTCCTTTAAGACGAAGCCATTGAGGTCCTGCCGTTGTCAGTGCGGCGGTCACGCTCAACAAAATAAAAACTAAACTCAAATAGATTTTTTTCACGGGTTCCCCTTTGTCATTCTGGGCTCATTAAAACCCTACAATTTAAGCAGGGACAAGAAAATTAAATCGGGTAGCTGCACTCGGTAAAAGGGGTTTCGCGGATGCTGACTTGACTGAGTTCAGGAAAAAAGACCTTTGATTTTTCGAACACCCAACGGCACAGATTTTCGGTGGTGGGATTTTCTAAGCCGGGGACATCATTCAACAATCGATGGTCTAACTGCTGAAAGAGGGGGGTCATCTTTGATTGAATCTCGTGATAATCAATCAGCCATCCCATGGGTTCTTTGACGGGTCCTTGAAAGGTCAGCCAGATCACAAAACTGTGACCATGGGTGCGGGAACAGGGATGAGACTTATCCAAATGAGGAAGGAAACGGGCGGACTCAATTTGAAATTGCTGTTTCAGTTCAACTTTCATAAGATGAGACTCTAACAAAGGACCCACAATGAAGACAACGACTCTTCTGCTGGCCAAGGAGAATTTCAAGTTTTCCGCCGGTCATTTTTTGATTTTTGACGATAAAACCGCGGAACGACTTCACGGTCATAACTATCAAGTGAAGGTGGACATCACGATTCCCCCCGAAGAGGATTTAGCAAATCAAGGTTATTTCATCGACTTTAACGAGTTTAAAAAAATCATCAAAGCGCGTTTGGATTTATGGGACGAAATTGTTTTGTTGCCCGAAAAGCATCCCGATATGAAAATCACCACTTCAGGAAATTCTTTGGATGTGCGTTTCCGCGATCGTCATTATGTTTTCCCTCGGAACGAAGTGCTTTTACTTCCAGTGAGAAACACTTCGGTCGAGCAGCTGTCCCGTCTTTTAGCTCAGGAGTTTTTGGAGAGCTTTAAAAAATTTAAAGTGAAGCAAGTTCAGGTTACTGTCGAGGAAACCCGCGGTCAGGGTGCCACAACGATTGCCGGTGATTAAACGGTGCAGCAAGCCCCTAATACTATCTTATAAATGAAATCGATTCTCAGCTGGTGTTCAATTCGAAAAAGCTCAGCGATGCCTCTACCGCGGATTCCTTCCATCGCCTATGATTAAGACATGCAAGGAAGTCTGCATCAGTTAGCGACAGAGTTTGGTGAGCTCGAAGGTGAAATCATTGGATTTTCGGGGGATCTGCTTATTTGCGAACGTTTGCGTGAGATGGGGCTTCATCAAGGAGCTCAAATAAAAGTTGTGGGTCGCGCACCCTGGCGTGGGCCCTGGTTGGTGCAGTTCAAACAAGTTTGTTTAGCCTTGCGAACCGAGGAAGCGGAATGTCCAATATTGAAACTAACATCGAAGAAAAATTAAATATTGCTCTGATCGGAGCGCCCAATTCAGGAAAAACAACTCTTTACAATTGGTTGACGGGCTCAAATTTTAAAACCGTTAATTATCCTGGAGCTACCGTTGAATATTCGGTCGGTGCTGTTCGATCGAATCTGGGTTCGGGTTTGCAATTTTTGGATACTCCCGGGACATACAGCCTTCATCCCAAGAGCGCCGATGAAGAAGTGACCTTGCGGGCCCTCTATGAAAATGATCGCGTCGGAGAAATCTCGGGGCTGGTTGTGGTTGTCGATGGCACTCAGCTCAGTCGGCACTTGCTTTTAGCGCGACAAGTGCAAGAGACAGGCTTTCCATTTATTCTTGTTGTAACCATGGCCGATCTTTTGCGACGGGAACACATTCATTTTTCACCCGAAGTTTTAAAAAAAGAATTTGGCGCGCTTGAAGTTATCTATTTCGACGGAGTCTTAGGCGGCGGACTGAAAGAAATTATCGGGAAATCCCATCAGCTGAAAAGAACCGGTGCCCCTTTAAAACCAAAAATATGGACCGCTGAAAAGCATGAAAACGAATTATCTGAAATTGAAAAAAAATTAATTCAGTGGGGAATCAGCGGTAAATCCGAAGACCAAAAATTAAAAAAAGTTTTCGCCTTCACAGAAATTCTCGATCGTTGGTTGTTGCATCCCGTCGGTGGGCTGTTGATTTTCTTTTGTATCATGAGTCTTTTGTTTTTCAGCATTTACTGGATGGCTCAGCCTTTCATGGATTCCATTGATGCGGCTTTTAGTTTTGCGGCAGAAACAGTTTTGAAGCTAGCGCCGGGACAGCTGTGGAGTGAATTTATTGCCGAAGGTTTGGTGAAAAGTTTTGCCGCAGTTCTTATTTTTGTTCCGCAAATTTTCATTTTGTTTTTTGGTATTGGTTTACTCGAGGCCTCGGGTTATTTAGCTCGGGCCGCCACATTGATCGACCGTCCTTTGTCAGTTGTGGGTCTGAGTGGAAGATCCTTTGTGCCCCTGTTGTCGGGATTTGCTTGCGCGGTGCCGGCGCTCATTGCGACCCGAAATATTGCTTCGAAAAGAGATCGCTTTATCACTCAGATGATTATTCCTTTGATGACCTGTTCAGCTCGTTTGCCGGTTTATGCTTTGCTGATTGGATTTTTATTTCCTGGTGATGCCTTAGCAGCGGGATTCACCTTAGCGGCTTTGTACTTTACATCCTTGCTGATTGGAGGCATCGCGGCCGGCATCATTAACCGCATTCTGAAAAAAGAAAAAAGTAATTTCTTTATGTTGGAACTTCCTTTGTACCGTCGGCCGCGCCTAAGAATTATTCTCGTTCAGAGTTGGCATCGTACAAAGTCCTACATCAAAAGAGCAGGACCAGTCATCTTCGTCATTGCCGTAGTGATGTGGTTGGGAACAAATTTTCCTTATCAACCTGATGCTTCACTAAGAATAGAAAACAGTTATGCCGCACAATTAGGAAAAGTGATCGAACCTGTTTTTGTTCCCATGGGCATCGACTGGCGAGTAGGCTTCGGTCTTCTTTCGGCTTTTGCGGCCCGAGAAGTTTTTGTTTCTTCGATGGCCGTTATCCTGCATGTGTCGAACGCCGACGAAGACACTTTGTCAGAGTCCTTAATTCATGAAATGCAGACGGCGCAATTCCCCAATGGACAGAAAATTTTTACCTTGAGCTCGGTTTTAGGTTTGATGGTTTTCTTTATGATCGCTCTGCAGTGCATGTCCACCGTAGCGACCATGCATCGCGAATCAGGTCAGTGGCGCTTAGCAGTGATGCAATTGGTGTTACTGAATGTCCTTGCCTACGCTTTGTCGGTTGGTCTTGTTCAAGGCCTCAGAGCTATTGGCGTCGCTTAAAATAATAATAGCGCCGATACCAAGGGTGGGTTTTTTTCAGTAATTGAGCTGGACCATCTTCAGGAAAAATAGAAACGCGAAAAATATTGTAAGGATTGTCTTCCAAATGCAGATCGCCAATGGTGGTATTAACGGCATAGGTGTAGCTGGCTTCGCGAGCCGCTTCTTCAGCGAATTCATTTTTAATTCCATAGGTATAAGCATAAACAGGAATTGTGCAATTCAGTTCTTCTTCAAGCCTCTTTTTGGATTCCTTAAGCTCATAAAAAGTTTCCTCGCGATTCATTTGGCTGAGCTTTCGGTGTGAAAATCCGTGGGAACCGATCTCTTGACCTGACTGCGCAAGTTCTTTTCGCTGCTGGTGATTCATCAGAGGAAGTTGCGGAGTTTCATCGGCTTCGTCCCATTGATTGCTTTTCACGTTGGTGTCAGCCAAGAGGAAGAAGGTGGCCTTGAACTTGTGTTCTTGAAGAAGGGGCACGGCGTTTTCTAAATTATTCACGTAACCGTCATCAAAGGTGAGGATCAAAGGTTTACGAGGAAACTCGTTAAAATTCCGCTTGAGATCTCGAAACTCTTTGAGCTCCGCAAAAGATAAAGTTTCGAAGCCGTGCTTTTGAAAGAACTGCAAATGCTGTTTAAATTTATCTTTAGTGATAAAAATGCGGTGCCGAGTTTCTAAGGGTTGATCAGTGACTTTGTGATACATCAGAATTGGAATCCAAGCCGGATGATTTTTTTTAAAGATAGCTGATTTATAAAGTTCAGTGATTCGCCAGGCAATTTCGTTCAGCCCATAATCTTTAAGCACAATGGATCTTAACAGTGGACCGTCAGTTTTTTTTGAGTTTCCAATGAAGTTTTTGAGTTTTTCAAAAACATCCTCATTCTTCATGGAACGAAAAAGAAATTCGTGATGAATATCGCCGAAATTACTGTGCTTTGCTTTTTGATAATTGTCAGCGGTGATAATTCCAATATTTTCAGCTTCGCCAAGAGCCCACAGCGGAACTTGAGCTGCCAAGGCCGCCATGGCAACGCGACCGGCGCCGATGATCAAATCATAAGAGTGCAAATGAGACTCGAGTTGAGAAATATGGGAGAAATTGTTGATACGATCTTTGTACGTGGATTTAAGCTGGTGAAACTGAGTCTGACCCTGATCATTCAAACGATCAATATTCCCACCGACCAAATCAATTCGCAAGTCAGGGAAATGCTGAAGGAGTTTCGGAAAAACATTTTGTAAAAGTTCGGCGACTCGCTCGCCCTTAGGGCCGGTGGTTCGTCCAATAACAGCCAAGTGAAAACCCGTTTTCTGGCGGTTTTCTTTCAGTCCCACTTTTTCAAAATCAATCATGTTAGGTAGGGTAACAATCTTGCGGGCATTGATTTTCATATTTACAATCAGATCACGAGTTAAATTTTCACAAATCGAAATGATCTTGTCCCCGTAAATGTCGAAAAGTTTTTTAGACCAAGATCGATGGGGACGTCCATGCAAAGTCGTTACTAAAAGACGTTTGGATTTTTTACAGCAGCTGTAAGCCAGGCGAACCGCAGCCCGCGAGTGAGCATGGACAACATCAATGTTATTTTCCTGCATGTATAAAAGTAATTTCTTTTTACTTTCCCGGCGACTCCAGAAAGTTGTGCGATGAACAGGAAGGGGCCAGAAAGTCAGTTCTGTTTTTTGATGAAGCTCATCGGAAACGATAAAAACCTGATGGCCGTTTCGCTTTTGCCATTCACCTAAAGTGAGAGCGTAAACTTCAGCGCCGGTCAGCTCAATTTGAGAAAGTAGGTGCAATATTTTCATCTCTGTCCTATTCTAGAGGTCAGGAGTATTAGCATGCAAACTTATTTATTTGTAGCTCTGGCCGTATTCTTTTTTGTCTTTACTAGCAGCGCCACCGAAGTCACCACAGACGCTGAAAAAAAATCTTCGACGGAGTCTGCGGAAGTTCCAGACGCTGATAAAAATGCAGAAAAAAAGGAAGATCCTGCAGCGGCGGATGGAAAACCCGCCGCTGCTACTTCAACTGCCAGCAGCCATACCGGCGAAATTTTTGTGATTCGCAATGGGCCTAAAACCGAAGTTTTTTTCCGCAATCACAACCAAAGTTATTTTATTCCTAAGGGAAACAAGCACAATGCTCAGCTGAAAGAGCTGCAAAAAAAATCAAAACTCAGTCAGCCGGTCACCATCGAATTTAATGCAAAGACTCGCGAGATCAGCCAAGTGCAGGAAAGCCGACCCGCTCCGGCAGCGTCTGCGACGTCCTCATCGAAAAGCGACGGGAGTGCTGCTGATTCGAAGGGCACTTCAAAATAGCTTCACCAAATAGCAATAGGCTCGACCTGGTTTAAAAAACGTAAACTCTGATCCTTGTAGGCGCCTATAGAAAGGCAACAGGTTTTGACCCGAGATATTTCAAGATGTTGTGGATCATTCATTAGCCTTTAAAGGATCGCCTCAGATTTTACGTTAAAAATAAAAAATCCGCTGACCAAGAAAGCTCAGCGGATTAAGAAAAATGGATTTTAATAACCGGTGTTATTGGCACTAGTCTTTGAAGACTTGAATTCGCAGCGCACCCGAAGTTGGAATCATCAAGGATTGCACGTCTTGGGCGTCGTATTTTTCCTCAAGTGCATTCAGTACGCTCGGCAAATATCCCGGGAAGAAACGAATTTTATTTTCGTTTTGGTTCACCTCCGCAAGTAGTCTCAGGCAATCAACAGCCGAGGCTGCAGCCTGACAAACATCTCCGACGGAATGTCCTGCAGAAATAGCTGGGTCAAGAAATGCACCTGTGGAGACGACTTCATCTTTGTCCACAACGAGGGGTACAGTCATATCCATGAAACGAGCTAAATGGCGAGTATTAAGGTTGTAGACGGCACAAGTGTCCTTGGTTTTTCCATACATAGCTTCAAAGTGAATGCTTTGACCCCGATTAGAAATTGGAAGTCTCAGCTCGAATGTTTGTCCCGGCAAAATTGGGCCCGAAGTTTTTTGAGACCATATGACATTTGCTCTTTTGTTAATTTCGGTGATGCGAACATCAGGATTTCCGGTTTGGCAAAGTCGGGTAAACCCAACAGTCGGAAGACTTCCAATTTTAATCAGTGGTTCTGCGTTAGCAGTAACGTAGACTACGCCAGGGGAAATTGGCATTCCCGATCCATTTGTAACCTTAATCTTGTAATGAGTAGCAGCCTGCGCTAGAGAAGCTGCACACAAAGTTGCTGCGAGAAAACTTCCTTTGATTAATTTATTCATATGACCTCCTTGTTTATGAGTCTGAACTTTAATGTTCAACGACATAATATTCATGCTCTTCAAAGGGAATTATAACTAGGTTAAAGTAAATTAACTTGAGGATTTAGTTTAACTTAATATGAAGTACGTGATAGAAGTTTGGCCTATGGACGAAATAAATTTCAACCAAATCAAACGCTTGTGGAATTTGAAACTCGTTGTCGAGGTGGGCTCTATTAAAAAGGCAGCAACCCATGCGAACGTGACTAGCTCCGCAATGTCACAATCCATCTCGGGCCTGGAAGTTTCCATTGGTCGAAAGCTTCTTCTGAGAAAAAAGCAGAAGTTAGTCCCGACAGAATATGGATCACAACTTTTAAAATCCGCCGAACCTGCATTCGGTTTATGTTTCGATCTTCAACGCAACTTATCGAACGGTTGCGTAATCTTACCAAAGATAGATTGGCTTGATCTCGCCACAACCGAAAGTTTAGCCGTCGATATTTTGCCAGAGATTGTGAAACGATTGAGAGGGCACTACCCAAATATTCGTTTGAAGGTGAAGTCTGGAAGAAGCTCTGAGTTAACCAAGGCCGTGCGAAAGGCAGAGATTTGCATGGCACTAGTTGAAGAGAATGACTACATGCAGGGAGTGACAGCCATCCCCATTGCCGAAGAACGTCTTGGTTTTTTCTGTTCTGTGGAAAACTCTTCTCGAAAAGGATCAGACCTGATTGAGTCTTTAGGCGTTGGCACTCTTACGTGCGGGCTAGATGGCCATCCTCCACATTATACAAAATTTTTGCGAATTTTAGGCAAATCGGTAAAGCCCACACTGAGTAGCGAATCGTACGAAGTCCTTCGTGCTGCAGCGGTTGAGGGTGTCGTGGTTGCCATATTACCATCTCGGGTTGCTTGCAGAAAATTAGATGATCTGATCGAAGTTTTTCCAACAGAGAAAAAAATTGCATCGAAGGAAAAATCTCCCGGCACATACCGTCTTTATCTTGTTTGTGAGCCCGGATGTACGACAGAAGAAAATGATTTTTTAGCGATGGAAATTAAGTCCATCATTAGCGCAACACCTCTCAATGAAAAATCCTTATAATGGACCGGTAGGAACGGACTTCATCGATAGTTAAAAAACGCTGTGAAGTAATACTTCTCGAACAAATTCAGGTCCGCGGAGAAAATGTTCCAGGGTCATGGATTCGTTCGGTTGATGAGCTTTTTCGATGCTGCCACCGCCGCAGATAAAACAATCAATAGCTTGGGTCGAAAAGTAAGAAGCATCGGTGGTGTAGCTCACGGCATGAAGATCTGTTTGCTTCGTAACAGCTTTAAGAGTTGCTATCATTTCTGCGTTGAGAGAAGGAACCAGGCCAGGGGCGCTGATCAAATGATTAAAGTGAATTTCATCTTGAAGATCACCGAGCTCACTTTTTAATTCTTCGTAAACACTCATCAGTGGAGTTCCCGGCAAAGGTCGATAGCTAAAAACCATGCGACATTCATCAGGAACGACATTGTCAGCAAGACCCCCTTGGATTCTCACCAGGGAAAGATAATCAAAAGGAAAATCTGGAAAAAGTTTTTTGATATTCTCGTCGTGTCGAGAATGATATTTTTCATTCAAACGGCGAGTGGCTGCAATGACTTTTTCCGCAGGCATTATGGCATTAACACCCCAATCGGGTCGACTGCTGTGGGCGGCTTTGCCTTTCAGGATCACTTCAAAAATAACCATGCCTTTGTGCGAATTAATAATTTTAAAATCAGTGGGCTCTCCAATAAGAGCTTTTTTAGGGACTGGCATTTTTCCCAGTAGGGAACTCAAACGGGGAGCTAAGCTTTTTGCTCCTAGGCAGCCAATTTCTTCGTCGCAAGTGAAGAGGCAAACGATGGGTTGCTTTAATTTTTTTAAATCCGAATCTTTAAAAGCTTGCAGACAGTGAGCCATAAATATTTTCATGTCTGAAGTTCCACGGCCGTACAATTTATCTTGGTCCAAAGTGAGCTTTAAAGGATCAGTCGTCCAACCTTTTTGGTTTTCAAAAGGAACCACATCCATATGCCCGGAAAGTATAAGACCGTTTTCTTCTGTCGGACCTATTGAGGCAACAACCTGATGTTTACCGTTGGGCTCTTGGGTCAGTTGAACATTAAATCCCAAAGTCGTTAACTCGTTGGCAAAAAAATTCGCGCAGTCACTATTGCTTTTCGAACTCACAGTGTCGAAGCTCAATAGCCGCTCGGACCAATGCCAAAGGGGGCTCGATTTCAATTCTCTTTCGCTGGTGAGCTTTGAAGGGCTATTCATAGCCTCATTCAATTCTAAAATTTGGGCTCTTTCAAGGAATAATCTCTCGGGACGAACCATTGACAGGGCTAGGAAGCTTCGAGAGGATTAAGAACTTAATAAGGATGTCAGTTGCCAAGAAAACCATCACGACGAGAATTTATACAGGGAATGAGTGTTGCTGGAGGATGGATTCTCGCGTCACCTTATACAGCCTGGGCGAAAAAAATAAATCCCGATTCAGAAATTTCTGATTTTTTAAAAAAGTATGGTCCCATTGACCATCTGACTTTACCACAAGATGAAAATCATTTTCTTGGGGATCAGCCTCAACTGAAAGCTCATCCGCTGTTATGGGACAAAGAAAGCTTATTTAAAAAAACGCCTCGACCCGAGCCGAAAGAAAAAGCCAAGCTTGTAGTTATCGGTGGAGGGATCAGTGGCGTTGTCAGCGCTTATCTTCTTAAAGATCAACAGCCCATTATTCTCGAACAATCATCCCGCTTCGGGGGCAATTCGAAAGCGGAAGTTTGGCAGAATTTGCCTTACGCATTGGGTGCCGCCTACTTTATGGAGCAAGAAAAAGATTCTGAAATTTATAAGCTGTTCAGCAAGGTGGGCGTTCACTCGATATGCCGGTTTCGTGACGAAGAAGATTTAAAATTAATCGACGGACAATTCCGCAAAAATTTTTGGAGCGGCGAATACGACAAAGCGAACAAAGGTCAGTACGATCTTCTTTCGAAATTTTTTAAGGACACGCTGAACGAAGCTCAGGGTCGTGTCTATCCTGAAATTCCCGTGGCTGTGAAAAACTTTTCTGAAGCTCCAAAAAAAATCGAGTATCTAAAATCGTTGGATAAATATTCATTGAAGGAATATCTAGAGAAGGTGGTGTGCAAAGGACAAAAGCTAACACCCATGATCGAGCAGGCCTTAGAAAAATATTTCTGGTCGGCCTTTGCTTGCACGATGTCTGAGATTTCAGCTCAAGCGGGGGTGAATGCCTACGCTGCCGAGTTTGGGAAAGCTTATGTCGCTGCTGGTGGAAACGCGGCGGTTGTTGAAAAGTTCTTAAGTCATTTATCGCAAAAAATGCCATCGAAAAATTTGCGCACAGAAGTTCTTGTGGTCGACGTCGAAGTGCGGGATTCCGGTGTGCTTGTGACTTACAGTGATAAAGAAGGAAAGCTTCATTGCATTCAAGCGCAAAATGTCGTCATGGCAGCGCCAAAATTCGTTGCAAAAAAAATCATTAGGGATTTGGAGCCGGAAAGACTCGAAGCCTTCAGCAAATTGCAGTACCGAAGTTATCTGGTCGCAAACGTACTTGTGAAAAAAAAGGTGGATGAAAAGCTCTACGACTTCTACCTTCTGGGAAAAACTACTCCTGAGGTCGAGCAGTCTCAGGTTTCTGATGTGATCGTGGCGAATTTTGCGAAAAAGATTAAAGGCCCTTACAGTGTGCTGACTCTCTATCGAGGACTTCCCTATAGTCAGGGGCGGGCCTTGCTTTACACGGAAGGTAATTTTTCAAAGTACCGTAAAGAAATCGAAACTCAACTTCAGGATGAGATTTTGCCTCCGTTAGGTTTAAAGAAAAAAGACATTGCGGGATTAAGAATGACCCGCTGGGGCCACCCCATGCCTCTGAACTCTCCAGGTCTGATCTTGGATGGAACAATTGAAAAAATTCGTAAGCCATTTAAAAATCGCGTGTACTTTGTACATCAGGATAATTGGATGTTTGCCTCCTTGGAAACAAGCGTCGAAGAAGCCCTTTTTTGGACCCATCAGATTAAATTAAAGACCTGATATTTTACCACTTCTTCCGGTAATTTTTGGTACATTAGTTGCAAAATTTCCCAATAAGCTTATGGTTTTGCCTAGGGGAGATTTTGTGTACAATATCGCCCCAAAATCAAAACAAATGAGTAAAAATAGTGCGTCATTTTATATGGGGGTAAAATGAATCTCATGAAAGAGTTAACAGAAGACCATAAGGATATTCGGTCACAACTGCGTGCGTTAATGACAGAGTCAGAGAAAGAAAAAATGAAAGAGACCATCGTCACACTCAATGAATTCGTTTCTCATCATGCCTTTTGGGTGAACGATGTTTTACGTAAATTAGTTAAGACAAAATCTGTTGATCAATTTACGGCTGATATTATGGAGAGTCGGGAAGACATCCAGGTCATTGAAGATCTATTTTCTAAAGTAAAAAACATTAAAAAAAGTGATGAAGGCTGGTTTGCAGATATTAAAGCTCTGTGCAGCATGCTTGAGCTTCATCTCGAAGACGAAGAAGAATTCTTTCCAAAAATAAAACCACTTTTGCCAGGATAAACAGTGCGGAGTTTACAAGAAAGGTTAGGAACATGTTTAAAGCAAGAATAGTGATTATCGACGACGATCAAGATATTCAGATGGTTATTAAGGGTTTCTTTTCGTCGAGAGGATACTTAACCTATTGTTACAGCGATGCTCAACATGCCCTTTCTGATATTACGGAAGGTAAAGTTTCTTGTGACGTTGTTATCAGCGATCTTATAATTCCCGGGATTTCGGGAATTGAATTTACAACCAAGATGAAGCAGGCGGGGATACATGCTCCAATCGTTATGATCACTGCAACTAAAAAAATCGAGGTAGCTGTCGAAGCAATTCGTGCTGGCGCCTACGATTTCGTGGTTAAACCTATTAATTTTTCCCAATTATTACTTTCTGTCGAGCGGGCTCTTCAATTAGTCGAAGTTAAAGAGGAAATGCAAACCCTGAAAACGGCTGTTCAGCTGCAGGAAGGTCTTATCAGTGAAAACGGTATTGTAGGCCGGGGCCCAGGAATTAAAAAAGTCATTGATCTCGCTCGGCGAGTTGCGGCCTTTTCTTCAAATGTATTAATCACAGGTGAAAGCGGAACGGGCAAAGAGATCGTTGCCAAAGCCATCCACAATTTGGGACCGCGTCGCAATAAAGCTTTCGTTGCAATTAACTGTTCGGCCATTCCGGAAAATCTTTTAGAGTCAGAAATTTTTGGTCATGCCAAGGGTTCTTTCACGGGTGCTGTCGACAAAAAAATTGGTCTTTTCGAAGAAGCCGATGGGGGTACCATCTTTTTGGATGAAATTGGGGACCTAGCACTTCCTTTACAAGCTAAACTATTGCGCGTCCTGCAGGATAAAAAGATTAAAAGAATTGGCGAAAATCAATATCGCACCATCAATGCGCGAATTATTTCTGCCACTCATAAAAATTTACGGCAGGAAATCACTGAAGGCCGCTTTCGGGAAGATCTGTTCTTTCGTTTGAATGTGATCCCAATTTGGATTCCACCTTTGCGACAAAGAAAAGAAGATATTCTATTGTTGGCAGAATATTTCTTGAAAAAATATGTCAGTCTGAATGAAACCGGCGAAGTGAAAAAGACTTTTTCTAAAGAAGCTTTGCAAACTCTGATTAACAGCAGCTGGCCTGGCAATGTGCGGGAACTAGAAAATGCCATCGAACGTGCTGTTGTTCTATCCCGGTCGGAAGTGATTACAGCGACTGACGTCGAAACTGTTTTGGAAAGACCTGAAGAATCCAAACTGAAAAGCAGCTTTGATTTCGATAACTCCTTCACCTCACAGGATGTGCTGAGTGTCGATGAACTTGTCAATAAATACATTCTTTATGTTCTTCGCCGAAATCAGGGTCTTAAAGAGAAGACCGCGAAAGAACTGCAGATCGATCGTAAGACTTTATACCGTAAACTTAAAGAGATGGATTCGCGTCCTCACCTTAATTAGGGTTTTTAGAAGAAATTTTAACAGTTAGTTTGTTCCGAATAAGGAAGCTCCAGTAGCTTCCTTATTTCTTATGACTTCGTCGAGTGATAAGTTTTTAAATATTTTAATCTAAAGTCATTTAATTCATGTAAATAGACCTGGGTTTATGGTAAATCTGTATGTCCGAAATCTAAAAGGTAACACGGAGGGCTTTTGAAAGTTTTGAATCAATTAGAAAACTCAATTGATTTTAAGAATATTTTTGAAAAAGTCCCTTGGGCGCAATTTTTATTACGTTTCGATAACGAACAATGTCTGGTTAATGCAATTAGTGACAAAGCTCTAGGGCTTTTAAATTGTTCCCGCGAAAATATTATCGGAAATGACTTTTCAGTTTTAGTTTCCAGTTTTAAGACTTTGAATGTTGAATATTCTCCGATGGAATTGCAGGAAAAGTTAAAGCAATTTTTAAAAGACAAAGAAAATGCACCTCGTCTTTTGCTAAAAACCAACGGGTGGGATCTTACGGCCACTCCAGTTTTAGAGAATCAGGATCAATGCTTTTCTTTGATCTGTCATTTTACTGAAAGTAAGGCTCATTCGGAAAGTCTTGATGAAACAACACAAACTGAAAAAAACCTGAATTTGTTGAACACAGAACTTGAAAGGAAAGTGCAGGAACGCACGGCTGAACTAGAAAAAGCCCGGTACATTGCTGACAATGCAAATCGCATTAAAAGTGTTTTCTTGGCGAACATGTCTCATGAAATTCGAACTCCTTTAGGTGCAGTTTTGGGTTATGCCGAATTGTTGGCCAATAAAGGTATTCAGGGAATAGAGCGCGAGAAGTTCATTTCTGCTATTAAGAGAAATGGTGAGCTCTTATCAAATATTATCAATGATATTCTTGATCTGTCAAAAGTCGAAGTTGAGCTTCGTGAAGTTCTTCTTTCTGATGTCTTAACAGATATGGCCTCGCTCCTGAGTTTAAGGGCTTTGAATAAAGGAATTAGATTGCAAGTGAATTATCATGGCGACATTCCTAAAATAATTCGAACCGATGTTCTAAGGTTAAGGCAAATCCTGATTAATATTATTGGCAACGCAATTAAGTTTACGGACCAGGGTTCGGTCGAAGTAACTATCAAATGCACAAAAGAATCCGCTGGTCAGAATAAGCTTACTTTTGATGTTAAAGATACAGGTCCTGGAATCAGCGAAGAAAATATAAAAAATTTATTTCAACCTTTCTTTCAGGTTGATCCTTCGGCCCGACGTGAATTTGGAGGAACCGGATTAGGTTTAGTTCTGTCTCGAAACCTGGCTAAACTTTTAGGTGGGGATGTCGCGCTGGTAGAAAGTTCTTTACGACAAGGAAGTTTATTTTCAGTTTCGGTGAACCCCGGGCCAGTTGAAGAATTGAATTCGCATCCCTTGCCAGCAGCTAGGCAGACTGAACCTGAAGTTGTCGAAAATGCTCGGTTGGACAATATCGAAATTCTTTTAGCCGAAGACTGCATTGATAACCAGTTTTTGATTTGTACCTTTTTGACGAAGGTGGGAGCTAAAGTGGATGTCGTTGATAACGGACAAAAAGCTTTAGAAATGGTTAAGTCAAAAGACTACGATTTGATTCTAATGGATATTCAAATGCCCGTAATGGATGGGTACGAAGCTGCCTCACAAATACGACAGCTAGGTTATCGTACACCGATGATTGCCTTGACGGCTCATGCGCTCAAAGGCGAACGAGAATATTGTTTGAAGATGGGTTTTGATGAACACAACACAAAACCAATAAATCGCAAAACACTGATCAGCAGTGTGATCAGAACTTTGGCTAAGCATCATTAATCTATATTTTGTTTACTTAAAAGAAATTTTCGTCAACGCTAAAGAATAGTCAGTAGAGCTTGCATTTTTGCCGTTAATAACACTCTTTAAGACGTGATTTCCATCGCCAACAACAGTGACAGTTGCTGATTTGACGACATTAGGCGTGCCACCAGCAGAATACCAGTCTTGCCCACTGACGACGAGAACATCGTCAATGTACCAGTCCACTTTTCCACGATTAGTGGTTGTATATCCTAAGACCTTCATAGTGTATGTTCCTGCTTTTAAAAAGAAGTTGATAGTGTTTGAGTCACCATTCGCGGCAGGACCTTGTTCTGAACCATGGCCATAGGCAACGGTATTGCTGTACCAAGTATTTAAGGTAGTACCGCTAATAGTTGTTGCATCTTCCCACCACAAAGTTGCGGTTACGGGATAGGGTGAAGAATTCCAACTTGCAACTCCAGCAGCGTCGCTGACTAAAACTTTACCCGCGCCAGGTGAGCCACCAGTCATTTTAATTTGGCCATTCACTTCTAAAGCATTAGAAGCACCGGTAACACCAATGCCGACATTTCCTGCGAAGTAGTTCTTTTGTGAAGATCCTGCTTGGTAAACTCCATAGTCATTCGTAGTCGGTGTTCCTGTGAATGAGTTGATGTAAACACCATAGCGATTAGCTAAAGCTAAAGTTCCTGTTTTCCCTAGCTCGGAAATATCGATACCTTTCATCGTTGTCACAGTGCCTGCATTACCGCTGATGTAAGCTGTTAAGCCAGCGGCTGAAGTTACTGTACCGCCTGCAACACTACCGCCGACCATACTTCCATGCAGAGCTGCTGCCGTCGCTGCACCTGAAGGTTGGAAAGCGAACCAGCCAGAAGATCCCTGACCAATAGTCAACGCACCTGTGCTGCCATTGTACTCAGCAAGCCCATCAACCCCGCTGATTTTACCAATGGATTTGTCGTTGGAAGCAACAACTCGAGACGTACCGTTGATACCAGCTCTTGTTGTTGGGCTTGATGTTCCAAGGTCAGTGTGATTGGAAGAGGGATCAACTTCCACCAATGAATAAATGATAGGACGATAGTCATCCGTGGTCGAGCCGCTGGAATTGTAAACTAATAGTTTTTCACTACTTAAGGTTGAAGTGGCGTTGATCGTTACGCTTCCGCCGGCGAGTATTCTCATTTTTTCTGAATCATTGGTTGCAAAGGCGATTTGGGTATTTTCCCGGTTCCAAATAGCAACGCCATTAGATGACTCATCATAACCAATAGCGACGCCATCAGATGAGAGAGCGCCTGTAGTTCCATTAGTGAAGCGAGCCAGTGAAGCGGTAGCTCCAGCCGAGTGGACGTGGAGAATTTGAGTAGGAGCTGTTGTTCCGATGCCGACTTTTCCATCTGCTGCGATACGAACACGATCAGTGTCATTGGTGCCAATGTCAATGGGAGTATTTTCACGGTTCCAGACAATTGCGCCCGTACCACCACTGAGACCTATAGCAAAGCCATCACTGTTGAGTGTTCCCGTGGTGCTGTTTGTGTAACGAGTAACAGGGTAATTTGTTGCATGAACATGCAAAGGATCGGCGGGGGATGAAATTCCTACGCCTACATTTCCAGTGCTATAGTAAATATCAGAACCCGTAGTTGTCCATTGGCTAGCATTTATTGCACTCCATGCCCCATCGCCACGTAAATAAGTTGTATTATCAGCGGTGCCTGAGCCTAATCTCGCGGTAGCAATAGTTCCTGAAGAGATTGCCGAAGCGGGAAGCGACGCAATCGCTTGGCAAGTGAGGATGTCGCCCACGGAATTCCAAGACAAAGTTTCATTCGCAGCGCATCCGCTGGAAGCAAAAGCGGTACTTCCAGTAACTGTTGATCTTATATCCGTCATTGCAACAAAGTTAGGAACCCAGCTCGTCCCATTAAATCGCAACACTTGACCTGAAGTGGTTGGAGTTGTGGCGCTAACAGCAGTACCTTTGATTTTATCCACGGAAGTTGCGCCATAAGTTCCGCTCACGTCACCGACGAAAGTAGCAGCAGAACCAAGTTTAGCATCGAGTTGAGTTTGAATGGAGGAGGTTACTCCATTCACATAACCCAGTTCAGTTGCAGTCGTTGCAACAGCAACAGGAATTCCATTGGCATCAGATGCTAATGCGCGAGAGGCAGTAATTGCCGTAGCATCCGTCATCACGCCAGAACCATCATTGATAACTAAGCGATTGTTGTTGCCACTGGCTAATTTACTTCGAGCAATCGCAGCTGCAGCAGCCACTTTCGAGTTATCAATGGCAGAAGCTGCGATTGTAGGATTTGGATATGTACCTGTTAAGTCTCCACCTGCTGAACCCGTAGGAGCTCCGCCCGTACCGATCATGTTTGTCCAAGCGCCATTTTCGTAAGCTTCAAATTTGTTTGTATCAGTTGCATAACGAATCATTCCATTCACGCCCGTGGTTGGACGATTCGCAACAGTATCTCGAGGAATAATGATCGAGCTTGCGGCAGCACCAGTGCCAGTAATATCTAAACGAGTTCCAGTTGTAGGCGTTGAGGTTCCGATACCGACGTTGCCGGACGAAGTGATCCGCATTTTTTCGGCTAAAGCACTGGCGTTGTCTACGGTTGAAAATCTTAAATCGGCAGAGCGTGTGGCGAAAGTCAGATTTGTCCATGCTGATGCAATTTGAGCCATGTCCCGATAATTGCTGCTCAGATACCCTTGAATATTGATACCCGTTCCGTTGCCTGAAGTTGCACTTCCACCTGCACCTTGTCCTGCAACAACAAGTGGGACATCGATAGAGTCCGTCGTGCCACCAATTGTAGTTAAAAAGGCAGAAGGTTGATCCTGTCCAACGGCTGAAAGTGATCCACGACCGTTATCAATAAGAACATAGTTGCCGCCACCATTGTCAAATCGGGCATCACCAGTAACATCTAACTTGTAAGAAGGGCTTGCATTATTAATTCCGACCTTGCCAGAGGAATCAATTCTCACTTGCTCAGCTCCGGCCGTAGCAAATTTAATGGTATCCGCAGTTCCAGAATAAATTCCTGTGTTGGTGTCTCCACTAAAGCTTAAAGCGGGAGTTCCCACAGCGCCAGCAGGTAACAAAATGGCGCCCGTCATAGTTCCACCGGCAAGAGGAAGTTTTGTTGCATCAGTCGCTGTTGGTGCAGTCCACGTCCCATCACCACGAAGATAAGTTGTATTGTCAGCGGTTCCTGAGCCTAAGCGAGCGGTAGCAATAGTGCCCGAAGAGATTGCCGAAGCGGGAAGTGATCCAATGGCTTGGCAAGTGAGGATGTCTCCGACAGAATTCCAAGATAAAGTTTCATTAGTAGCACAACCCGAGGTAGCGAAAGCCGTAGTTCCTGTTACTGTTGATCTTATATCAGTCATGGCGACAAAGTTAGGAGTCCAGTTAGTTCCATCGTAACGAAGCACTTGTCCACTTGTTGTAGGAAGAGCGCTTAAAGTTTTCCCTTTAAGTTTATCTACCGAAGTTGCGCCGTAAGTGCCACTGACATCACCGACAAAAGTGGCCGCAGATCCAAGCTTAGCATCGAGTTGAGTTTGAATCGCAGATGTGACTCCGTTGACGTAACCGAGTTCAGTTGCTGTAGTTGCAACAGCCACTGGAATGCCGTTGGCATCAGAAGCAAGTGCGCGACTTGCAGTGATCGCCGTAGCATCCGTCATGACGCCAGAGCCATCATTGATAACTAAACGATTATTATTTCCACTAGCTAACTTCGAGCGAGCAATCGCAGCAGCGGCTGCAACTTTCGAGTTATCAATGGCCGAAGCTGCGATTGTAGGATTCGGATAAGTTCCAGTTAAATCTCCACCCGCACTCCCTGTTGGAGCACCGCCAGAGCCAATCATATTTACCCAAGCTCCGTTTTCATAAACTTCAAATTTATTAGTATCAGTAGCGTAACGAATCATTCCGTTCACGCCAGTGGCAGGACGATTGGCAACAGTGTCTCGAGGAATGATGATAGAGCTAGCTCCTGTGCCAGTGCCAGCAACGTCGAGTAGAGTTCCCGCTGTAGGTGATGCTGTGCCGATACCGACTTTCCCAGCGGTATCGATTCTCATTTTCTCAGTCCCACCCATTGTAAAAAGGGTAGCCCTTCCACCAACACTATTACTATCAATGACGAGAGCTCCGGCGTCTGCAGCTGCGGTGGAAGACTTTATATATAGAGAACTGTAATTACCTGCATCGTTAGCTAATTGAAATGACGTTCTAGCTGTTGCGGCATTATTTGAGTTACGCACCCACACTGTAGAAAGAGCATTTGTATTTCCGGAGACATCCAACAAAGAAGCAGGGCTAGTCGTACCCACCCCAACACCCGTCGTATCGACTGTGACTCGATCTGCTCCGTTAGTGGCTATTTTAATTGTATCAGCTGTACCAGAATAAATTCCAGTATTTGTATCACCGCTGAAACTTAGTGCAGGGGTTCCAACCGCTCCGGCTGGTAATAAAATAGCGCCAGTCATCGTGCCACCGGCAAGTGGAAGTTTAGTTGCGTCGGCAGGAGCAGTGACCCAGGTTCCATCACCACGTAAGTAGGTGGTGTTATCCGTAGTGCCCGAACCTAATCTCGCAGCGGCTACAGTGCCAGAAGAAATCGCTGAAGCGGGAAGTGAACCAATCGCTTGGCAAGTAAGAATATCTCCGGCAGAGTTCCAAGATAAAGTTTCATTAGTAGCACAACCCGAGGCAGCGAAAGCCGTAGTTCCAGTCACCGTTGAACGAATGTCAGTCATTGCAACAAAATTAGGAGTCCAATTCGTTCCGTCGTAACGAAGTACTTGTCCCGCAGTTGTTGGTGCTGTCGACGGAGCAATTTTTGTATTTAACTGAGTTTGAATCGCTGAAGTGACTCCATTGACATAGCCAAGTTCAGTTGCAGTAGTTGCCACGGCAACAGGGATCCCGTTTGCATCAGATGCTAATGCACGAGAAGCAGTAATTGCAGTAGCATCTGTCATGACACCAGAGCCATCGTTGATCACTAGGCGATTGTTATTTCCACTGGCTAACTTCGAACGAGCAATTGCTGCCGCAGCGGCAACCTTTGCATTCGTAATAGCTAAATTTGCAATTGTAGGGTTAGGATAAGTTCCTGAAAGATCACCACCGGCTGCACCTGTCGGAGAAGTCCCAGCAGCATTTCCGAGAGTCTGCGTTGTTGCACCATCGTAATATTTTAATTCTGCGGAAGTCGTGTCAAACCAAATACTTCCCGCAACAGGAGAAGCGGGTGGTGCAGCAGTGGTGTAGGTAGGAACGGTAGCTCCTGCAGTTGTTGCTGTTGGAACATACTTCGTACTTGTTCCGCCAATCAGTGCATTAAACTCTGTGAGTTGGGCCGGAGTCAAAGCGGGTGCCGTTGCAGGATTTCCACTTCCATCGACAGCGCGAATCAAGTGTGTCGCACCGAAAGCGCCAACCTGTTCACTCTCAATGGAAGCCATGGCCATAGGAATATAGTTGATACTCATGATGGGCATGGGTTCCCAAGTGCTCATTGTCTCATCTTTAAAATAAACAATAAATTTTCGTTTATCACCTGAAGCCGGAGTGTAAGTGGTTCCCGAAACGCAGCGAGTAGCGTCGAATGTTAAAACACTGCGATTAGAAAAATGCGATCTAAAGTGTAAGTCGGGGTATCGCTGCGAATTCCTGTGCCATCATTCAAGGTGATTGAAAAAATCCCTCGAGAGTCCGACATGTTTTTGGTTTGAGTCTCTTCGTACATCAAACAATTTTCTGTTCCTGGTGATCGAACTTGCATTAAGAATAAAACCGAAGAACTTTCCAGAGCGCTGCCATCAGGTTTTAAGATACGACCTTGATAAGTAATCCCTGATCCAGCATGAGCTAAGCTGGTGAAAAGATAAGACAAAAATATTGCGGTTAATTTTTTTCGACTTACGAGTATCATACCTTAGTCTATCGGCCGAAAATCAAGAAAACTTTAACGGACGCTTAGGAGAATTCTCGAAACGAGTCACTCGAATTTACTGAATTTCTTCAGAGCTAATAATACCCTGAGCATGATTGAAGACTTGGTAACCCTGAGGGGTTGTGTATTTTTGTTTTGGTACCTTAAACCCTACGCTGTGATGGATTCGATAGCTACCTGGCGTGGTCGTATAACCATGGGCTCCCGAGACGGCTTCTAGAACTGAACTTTTTTCCCCATTCGTCGCCGGAGCTGGTTCCTCGGCGGGTGAAATGGTCGCGCGAAAATAACAACCACTCATCAGGAAAAGAAATTGAAGCAGTACAAGGATTCTGAAAGTTTTTTTAAAACAAAATGCTTTCATAGGTTATACCATCGGAAAAAAGTTGAAAAATCTTTAATTTAATTATGAGACAGTTTTTTTAAGCTGCATAGAAATAAAAGCAAAGGCACTCGCAGGAGCGCCTTTGCTATCAAGGAATTTAATTCGCCGTATGCACAATTTTAGGATCTAAAAATGTATTGTCACAAGCCCAATCGCCGCGATTATTGACAATAAAGTCAATCTTATCTCCAGCAACGACATTGATATTACTCAAGTTCATCGTATATCCAGTGCGGTCACCATTGATAATATTTGTCTGCACTAAAACTGTTGCGTTATGTTTAACAATAAAGGTAACTCCCGAAGCTGTGCCAGTAGCTCCGCAACTGCTATCAGTGTCGTAAACAGGGCCAGTAATGTTCACTCGACCGTTGCTAGGCACTGTGAATCTTAAAACAGCGTCAGCCGCATTTCCAGGATGAGTGAGCGTTCGACCAATCATCAGGTAAGCTTCTGAAGCCGCTTTCATCACTCCCCAGGGAGAGTAGTAAGACATCGCTTCGCCTTTTGAAGTCGTGTAGGAAAAGCCACGACCCGTATTGAATTCCGTCGAAGCTTGGTAGGTACTCACCACTCCTGGTTGAGGTTGGGGTTGAGGTTGAGGCTGTGGTTGCGGAACAGTCCCGCTAGTGCTCATGAAAAAGTTTTCATTTGTTCCACTCCAACAAGTCCACAAGAAAACTTCGGCACCGTCGGCGGTAGAAATCCCGCTGACATCCATACACTTGTCATTCACGCGATTATGTAATTTTTGTTTACCTCCGCCTTTATCTTCCAAGCGAAATTGTTGGTTCGTGGCTCCACTGCAAGTTAATTGCACAAGGGCCGCGCCATCAGCGGTGCTGGAATTTAAATTCGTTATGCATTTTCCACTGTGATTCGCACGAATTTCAAAATATCCAGAGCCCTTATCGTAAAAAGAAAAGCTTTGGTTTGCAGCGCCAGAGCAGGGATTTTGAACAAGCTTCACTCCATCAGCTGTGCTTGAAGTAAAGTCCACGCACTTGCCGCTGTTCTCGGCTTTCATCGTTGTTGTGAAAGCAGCGCCGCCAGGCTGAGGTTGCGGCTGCGGCTGTGGTTGCGGCTGCGGATTTGGGACTGACCCGCCAGCTGTAAAGACAATTTTTGGATCCAAGAATGTATTGTCGCAAGCCCAATCGCCGCGATTGTTGATAATGAAATCAATTTTATCTCCAGCCACAACGTTGATATTCAAATTCATTCCTACACCTGTACGATCACCATTAATGATATTGTTTTGCTGAAGAACTGTAGTGTTATGTTTTACACTAAAGGTGACTCCGGAAGTGGAACCCGTGGCCCCGCAACTGCTATCGGTATCGTAAACTTGTCCCGTGATAGTTAAACTCCCGCTTCCAGGTGCAGTAAATCTCAGCACGGCATCAGCGGCATTCCCAGGATGGGTGAGAGTACGACCAATCATCAAATAAGCTTCTGAAGCTGCTTTCATCACTCCCCAAGGAGAATAGTAAGACATCGCTTCGCCTTTTGATGTTGTGTATGAAAAGCCACGACCCGTATTGAAATCCACAGATCCTTGGTAGGAGCTCACAGTTCCTGGTTGGGGTTGTGGCTGGGGTTGCGGTTGCGGATTAGGAACGGTCGTTGATTTTTTTAAATAAAGCACAGCATCGCCACCAAAGGGCGGAGTTAAGCTGATAGTTCCACCAGCGTTAACTGTGCCTGCGCTGGTCATACCTAAAGTGATCGAAGTGTCAGCTCCGGGGTTATACCATTTGACATCATAAGTACCACTAAACCCTGCTAAGTTTACAGAGATTGAGCCACCGTTGGGTGCGTAGACAATCACTTCGTCTTTTGAATTCCGAACAAGTGCGTATTTCCCATTGGTAATTCCACGATTGGGAACCATGTCAATCAGGTTAACCATTTCAGATAGCAAGCGAGTTTGTCCCATAGCTCTTCGAATAGAATTCCGAGTGGTCTCGACCATATGATCTTGATCTTGAAGAATAGGATTTAGACCCTGCATAAAGCTTTTCCAAACCCATTGTGTGGCGGCAGGAACTGCTCCAGGTGTCATCTCTCCCCAAAGATGGTCGGTGTCGTTAATGATGACTTTGAATCCGTCATTCGCAGGAGGATCGGTCATATAGTTGCCTTGGCCAAAGCGATCGCCACCGCTGGTGCCAGGGGCAATTCCATGGGCCGCGCTGTTAAATAAAATACTGTTTGGAGCATGGGGTACACTTAATTGTGGATTATAGACCATGGACATCACAACCGGGTGAGTGTCGCGAGCCTTAATGTAGTTGATCATATGATTCTGAAAATCAACCGATGAAGTGTCACCTTCGTTGTCGATATCATAAATGACATTATCTAAATCAGCTAACGTCGCTAGCACTTTAGAAACGTAACGCTCCTGAAGTTGCACAACACGGGGAATAGTTAACATATGCGTTTCGTAACCGACGCCGTCTCCATTCGCATCAGCATTTAGACCTTCAACGTTGTTATTTCGGTGCATGGGGTGATGAGTCCACTGATTCGTGTAGGGTGGGCGGCCAATCGTCCACGAGTTAAAGACCATCAGCATGATATAAATATTTCGTTGTCGGGCAGCGATAACGATTTCACGCAAGCGTTGAAAGTAAACTTCATTGAATTGATTAAGGTCAAATTTTCCAAGACCGTTATTAGCAAGACCAAACTGAGTGGTCCTTACGTAAGGCATTGGTTCAATCAGCGAATTTTCCCCAGCAGTTTCTAAGGTCCACAGTCGAACGATGTTGTGTTTGTAGCCCGCAATAAAATCTAAGACGCGATTGTAATCAATCATAGGAACAGGTCGTGAAGTAGAATCATTCTGAAATAAATAAAAATCATAACTGCCGGAAAGGTAAACAGCTTTTCCTGAGTTATCGGTAAAGTATCGCGGATTCACCGATGAAACACGCAGGCGCCCTTCAATGGCTTTCTGCATTTCAATCCCGTTGGATAAGGAAGTAATTTCAGCTTTATTTTGTTCACCGGATGGAGAGCAGGCTGATAGCAGTAATCCCAAGGTAAAGACAAAAAGAAAATGAAAAGAGTTTCGCGGTCTCATTTTATACCCCCGGTTTGTTTACAGACCTTGCTAGTGTAAGGAAATTTGAATTAATTTCCCAATTTTTTATTCTTGAAAGCCAAAATGAGACGAATTTATTTTAAAATTAAACTTAGGCTGAACACCGAATGAGCAGGCGTAAAACTTTTGTTCGTATTTGTTTAATGCATGAATCAAAAAAAAGGCGCCCACAAGGAAGCCTCCACCAATATCTTCAAGGCGGAACAGCTGGTTGTCTGCAGCATCGCAAGTCGACTGCATAAATTGAGTTCCATTCGTGGTGTTCGGTGAAGGCAAGGTCAAACTTTCCTAACTCATCCAGCGCGTTTCCAAATTAGGTAGTGCGAACATAATTAAAATGCGACGCATTTATTTTAAGATCAGGACATCCTGAAAAACAACTTAAACGCTCAAGAAAAAATTCTTCTCGCAAACTATTATAAAGTCTAGACTTAGGGACGTGGCGAAAATACACTCAACCGAGGTCGTTTTAACCTCAAAAATTTTAATTCTTTGCTCATGATATTCTATATCCTCTCTTAAGTACTGGCGGGCATCTTGCTTTGTCTTCTTTCAGGAGGATCTATGCCTACAAAGAAAAAAAATCGTGGTACTCAAGCTAAGAAGAAAACAACCAGTTCGCCAAAGTCGAAACGCCCCAGTCAGCGTGCAGAGCAAGAGGGGACTGACATAATTAACTTAATTCTGAAAGATCATACTCCATTAAAAAAATTAATTAAAGTTATGAAAGATTCGGATAAAGAGTTTTCAGAGCGCCATGCTGCTTTTGAAGAGTTCTGTCCTTTGCTGATCACTCATGCTAAGGCGGAAGAACTTGTTCTCTACACTCATCTGAAAAAAGACTCAGAAATGAGAACAGAAGCTTTAGAAGGCGATGTCGAGCATCAGTTAGCTGATCAAATGGTTGAAGAAGCTCAACGGACCAATGATGAAGATCTGTGGTCAGCAAAAGTTAAAGTTTTAGCTGAACTTGTTGAACATCATATCAAAGAAGAAGAAGGCGAACTTCTTCCCGAATTCAAAAAAGATTCTGATAAAAAAGTTCGTGAAGATTTAGGTGAAGAGTTCTTAAGAATGAAAGAAAACATTAACGAAAATGGAACTGAAAAGAATCCTAGCTTGCTTCCCGAAGACGTCGACGAAGAGACGGTTGCAAGACATTAGAAATATTTTATGACGGCGCACGGGATGTGCGCCTTTTTTCTAAGGAGATTTTATGGAGTCAGAAATTGAAATTTCAGGTCGTCCCGTGGCGGTGATCACCGGGGCCTCAAGCGGAATTGGTTATGAATTAGCCAAAGTGTTTGGTAAAAATAATTTTGATCTTATCGTTACAGCCGAAGACCCGGGAATTTTTGAAGCTGCTAATATCTTTCGGTCGCTCGGTGTCGAAGTTAAAGTCATTCAAACGGACTTGGCGACAACGGATGGCGTGGATTCTCTCTATAAAGAAATCGAACCTCATTATAGTCGTTTGGATTCAGTCGCTTTAAATGCCGGAGTCGGTATTGGCGGTGAATTTATAAATACAAATCTTGAAGAAGAACTAAATGTAATTAACTTAAATATAACTTCCACGGTGCGACTGGCTAAAAAAATTCTTCCTGAATTTGTGCGCCGAGGTCATGGTCGAATGTTATTCACCTCATCGATTGCAGCCGATATGCCTGGGCCTTACTTCGCGGTCTATGGGGCCTCAAAAGCTTTCGTGCAATCTTTCTCTCAGGCGCTTCGGGAAGAGGTCAAAGATAAAGGTGTGACGATCACATCTCTGCAGCCTGGCGCGACCGACACGGACTTCTTTGCTAAAGCTCATATGTTGGATACAAAAGTTGCTAACGAGAAAAAAGATGATCCCTCAGTGGTCGCCGAGCACGGCTTCAAAGCCTTAATGGATGGAGAAGACCATGTGGTTGCCGGCTCATTCAAAAATAAAGTTCAGTCGGTTGTTGGTAAATTAATGAGTGAACCTGCAGGTGCAAAAATGCAGGCCCGAGAAACTAAGCCGGGCAATGTTCAACATTAGCCTCTGCTCTCTAATTTATTTTATGCCGCGCGAATCCTCTTGGCGCGGCATTGTTTTTTAGTAAGATCAGGATGCTTATGGTGAAAAAGATTAGCCTCGCACTCATTCTTTTGATTTCCTTACCATCTGCAGTTTATGCGCTTAAAGACGAAATCGTCTATGAAGGCCAGCAGGTTATCTGGGGTTTTGATTTTGTTAATCAAGACGAAATTTTATTCACCGAAAGAAACGGACAGATTAAACATTTAAAGTTATCGACAAAAAAAGTGACCGAACTCAAGGTTCCCTTAGACGTTTTTAAAGAAGGGCAGGGAGGCTTGTTAGATTTGAACCTGCATCCTGATTTCCAGAAAAACAAATTGGTCTATTTTACTTACAGTAAAAACCTAGGAAAGAACATTTACACCACGGCGCTGGCCAGTTTTCAGTTCAATCAAACCAGAGCGGAAAATTTTAAAGATGTCTTCGTCGCGAAAGCTGAAGGAAAAAATGATATCCATTTTGGTTCGCGTTTTGTCTGGGATAAGAACGGAAATCTTTTTTTAACTGTAGGCGATCGCAACGAGCGAGATAAAGCTCAGGACCTCAAGTTTCACAATGGAAAAATCATTAAGTTGGATAAAAAGAACCAAGCTGAAATTTGGTCCTATGGTCATCGAAATCCTCAAGGGATTGGAATTCATCCTGCCTCAGGAGATTTATATGAAGTTGAGTTTGGTCCTCGCGGTGGGGATGAGGTCAACCTGATTGAAAAAGGTAAGAATTATGGCTGGCCGGTGATCACCTATGGCCGAGAATACAGTGGACCAAAAATTGGCGAAGGAACTGCAAAAGCAGGAATGGAGCAACCAATCATTCATTGGACTCCTTCGATTTCTCCGTCAGGCATGGCCTTTTACCAGGGCGATAAATTCCCACAGTGGAAAAATCATTTGTTCTTAGCTTGTCTATCGGGTTTGCATTTGAGACGGCTTCAAATTGATCAGCGCAAGGTGGTGAGCGAAGAAAAACTTCTTGCTGATAAATCTTGGCGGATCCGACAAGTTCGCTCTGGGCCTGACGGCTATCTTTATATTTCTACCGATGCAGGGAATTTAGTGCGATTAAAGCCTGATTAAGGAACGCAGAGCCCCTGCATTTCAATGATGTTTGTCCACGAAAAGAAACCGTGACTGGTTGAATATTGAGTCGTGATTCCCTGAACGTTGCCCTTGGGACATTTACTCATCAGTTGATAGTAGGCTTGATCGACATAATCAGTCTGGCCGACAAAACCCATGACGGTGAATTGCTCTGTTTTTGCAAAAATCAATTCGCCTTCAGTGTATTTCTTAAAGGTCGGTGAAAAATCGCTGACATGAGCCACGTGAAGGCTATGAGTGCAGGCAGAAAGTAATAAAAGTAAAGATAAACAAAATGTTGTTTTAATCATTTTTAGAGCTCGGGGTTGGAAGGTGCTTCGTCAGCAGATGCTGCACCTCGAGTTTTAGACTTCATCGTATTCATAGCCGTGGTGTGAGGAAGGCAATACCCCGTAGCAGTGACTTGTTTTTTCCAAACGAAAAATAAAAAGTACATAATATTTTCGTCTTTAGTCAGCAAGCCCGTTACTTTTCCATTAGGGCATTGTCGTTTCAAATCTTCGATGGCGTCCTCGACAAAATCATTATCGAAATTAAATCCTAAAAAAATGACTTTGCCTTTTTCCGTTCGAACCTGATGTTTGCGCTCAGAGGGGATGGGAGTTAAAGAGACGCTATTCAGGGAGACGCAAGCCGATAGCATCATCGCCAAGGTGATAGTGATTAAAGAATAAATTTTCATTAGGAGCCCTTTCTCAGTAAGCAATAACCAGTGATATGAACGATCTCGCCAGAAACAATCGGGTATTTTCGTGATTCACGAATCGACATTAAGCCCGTCACTTTTCCCGAAGGACATTTTTCGTAGATCAATTGGATTAAGTTTTTTGCGTAACCTTTGACGTAGACGGGATTTCCGGTTCGGGGTCCCATTTGAAATAGGCCGATAATACCGGCGACGGCTTTAGCGTCATCACCATGTTTTTTATCCAGGACGGCCGCAGCGGTTCCGGCAGCTTCTTGAATGTTAACTCCGGACTCACTCAGTTTAATATCAAAGGGCTTGGCCACAAAGTCAGGATGACTGGTCACGTCTCCCAACTGAACATGGTGAAGTTGCGCGCAAGAAAATAGATAAACCGAAATTGAAAGTAATAAAAGTTTTCGCATGAACCTAGCCGACCACAGAAAAGGGGGCCTGGTCAAGGAGGTCTGTTAAGAGATTTTGATTATTTGTAAACTTCAAGTCTACGAATTCCTTGCAAATGGGTATGTCTCATTTTCGCTCAACTGATTAATGGTCGTGATTGAGAGGCTTTTTAATCGCTTTTAGAATCGTATTTTTTATTGTTCTTGAGAAAGTCCCCCACGTAACCGAAACTGTAGAGACGGGGAAAATCATGAAAGCTGCAATTAGACTTGGTTCTATGGTTATTGGATCTTACATTTTAATACTCTCTTTTCAGAACTGCAGTTCTTATCATGGTGCCGATTTTACAAATTCGTTTTCGCTCGACCAATCCTCATTAAATTCGCCCTCGCCCAATTTGAATCCCAATCCTTTTCCAAATCCTGGTCCTACCCCTGGAAATCCCCCGCAAAATGACAGTAAAGATTCAGGGGATACGGGAATTGGCAGTGCTGGTATCGCCAGCAAATATCCTGGTGATGCCAACATCGCTAGTGATCCTGATGTTGTTTTTGCGGAAAATTTTGAAAATGGAAATTGGGATGATATTCGAAAACGCTGGGATAATACCTGCAGCAGTACGGATCCAAACCATTTTTGTTATAACTGGCACAACAATATGCAGTTTAGCAGTGATGTTCCTCCAGGCTCTGCGGGCAAGCGTTCGTACTACTCGAATGGTTCCTCAGATATGTACAAAATGTTAAAACCTAAAGATGGTAAGCCTGGATTTGAGCGTCTGTTTGTACGTTTCTACGCAAAGATCACCAACAGTGCTCAATGCTCGCAAATCCATCACTGGCCTTGGATTGGTGGGCACGATCCACCAACTTCATTCCCCTGGCCACGAGCGGGGACAACTCCAAACTCGGAAGATCCCAATGTCAATACCGCTGGACGCTTTTCAACAGGGGTTGAAACTTCGGCGACGGCCTGGACCTGGGATTTTTATTCCTACTGGCCTTCGATGTTAGCGGGTGGCGACAATATGTGGTGGGGCAATACTTTCAATGCTTACAACACCAGCGGCTTTATCCAAAAATTTCCAGTTCAACGTCAGCAATGGGTTTCGATCGAGCTTATGATTAAACTGAATGAGTTTGGAAAAGTGAATGGCGAGCAAGCCTTTTGGATTAACGGCGAATTAAAATCTTATGTGGGATCTGCAGCAGGCCGACAAATTCGTGGAGTGTCTAAAGGCGGGAATTTCGTCAGCGATCCGAACGGGCCCCTTTACCCTGGAATTGAGTGGCGTAAGACTCGTCCTAATCTGATGATCAATTACTTTTGGCTCGAACACTTTGTCGATACCGATCCCGATTGCGTGGCTTGGTTTGACGATGTTGTTGTCGCTAGAAAGTACATCGGCCCGATCAAGTAAGGAAAAGCTGTTTAATTTTTTGACAGCTGGTGACGGGCTTGAGTTTTTTATTAGTTCTTACTTCAAAATATCTATCTTAAATGCTTAATAATTTAGAAGAGCTGCGGCGTTTTTTGCATTCTGATCAAGATATGAATTCCAATCAGAATTTTAACTTTTTTCGTAAGCCGATTTTAGCTTTCCTAACACTTATTCTGTTGGTTGCTATAAATTCAAATGCCTGGGCATGGCCTCCGACCTATGGAGCAGAATTCGAAGTGACCAAACAAGGCCTGAAACCATTTAATGCTGCGATAGACATACCTTCGGAAACAAATGTCAAAGAAGCCCAGATGCTGTTCGTAAATGAAATGAAAAAGCGTTGTGAAATCTCAAAATGCAAAATTGAAAAAATCAAAGAGAGTTGGGATTACGATTATAAAGTTATCTATCCTGATGGCTGGTGGTTTCAGATCAGTTATGATCCTGGTTGTGTCGAATTTAAATTTAAGCCTTCGACGCTCGAGACTCTCCAGCAAAAGGCAGCTCTGATTAATGATCAGATTTTTAAAACAGCGAAAGACTTGGGATTTAAAGTCACCGAGACCGAAGCAGGACATTTTAATATTGGTGTTCGTTCGGCTTTTGGCGATGACCCCAAAAGATTTCTCCGTTTCTTCGTTGATTATGCGAACCACGCCGATCTGGCCTTAGGAAGTCTGGGTAAGGATCTTAACAATGCTCCACCACTTTCGGTTCTGGGCGCAAATCAGCGACAAGCTTTGCAAGTGTTAGTTGATGAAGTTAATTCCGGCAAAATAGCCACGATTGAAGAAGTGGCACAAGCAATACAAGATCGTGTTTATACCAAGTCTTACTATGAACCCTGGGGGAGTCCTGAACACTATCAGGCCATCGGAATAAAATATCTTTACGATGCTGATCTTAAAAAGAAAGATGTTCCCATGGAGCTTCGATCCATGTGGGGTCAGGGGAGCGCTGAAAAGTTTAATTTGATAGCCAAACTTATGGAAGGCCGGATTCGATATCTCAATAATCAAAAAGGCCCCATCGTCTACACGGCCACTGACAAAAAGGAATTCACACCAGCTGAATTGAAAACCCGCTTCGCAATTTACGCTGATGAAGCCGACTTAGATTATGAAGAATTTGTTAGTCTTCTTCCCGAAAAGGTCCGGAAAGCTGAATTTAATGATTTTATTCGTAACGATGTTTCTATCGATCGACAGATGAAGGATGTTGAAAGGTACTGGGATCTTATTCCTGCATCCGAATGGGTTCGCGACCGAATCGTTGATATCTTATCGCATCCTTCTTCCTTCGCACATCCGCAAAGGGCTGAATTGCTTGAAAAGATGAAGCAAATTGTATTTGTGAAAAAAACAAATGCGGTCTTAAGTTTTATGTCAGGCATCGCCGATTATTTCAGAACAAAAGACTCGGGTTACTCTCCGGAAGCGTTGGAAAATTTCCGAAGGTTAATTGCGAGAATCGAAACGCCAGCGACTCCATCGTCGCAACCTGGAAAGCCTGCAGCACTTGATGTAAAGTTTTATAATCAGTGTTCAGATGTCTTTGCCTTGTAAAACATATGGCTGAAAAAATTCGCGGCGCCGAGAAAATTCTGCAGAAACGCATTCGGTGATAGAGGGATTGTCTTAGCGATTCCCGCCGGCATCATAACCCATGCGGCCCTGAGCCGAATTCACTCCCAAAGCTCGACAGCGTTTTTCGCCGACTTCACTTCGTGAGCTTCCACAACACATTCCCACTTCAACCATCAGCCGCTGCTGATGTTGGGTGGCGTTCAAAGTCCCACCAACGTAGTCGATAGGACTTCCACTGCGAAGTTTTTGTCCCACGGGATACTCCGAGTAATAAGTGGGATCATTGTAATTCGAAATGCGCTGTTCAAGTTTTTCATTATTAAGTAGTCCTGTTTTTCGTTTCAGCGAAGTTCCCAGATCTAACTTTTTGTAACGGACTTGCTCGGGGATTCCGTTCTGGTAGCTGATATAAAAACCGCCTTTGGGTAAAACATCTTTTTCGGGACCTTTGACATCCCAAATTGTTTCTCGAAGTTCTCCAGTGGGAGATGTCTTTGTACGAATGTTAACGCTCGAAGTGTAACCCGCCGGTTGATCAATTTCGAAACCCTCATCGGAACATTTCACGCCCCTTTTTGGTTCAACGTAAGTTTTAAAAACCGAACTCATTTTAAAACAAAGATTCGGATCCGCATCCAATTCTTTTTTCTGATCTTCCCAATCCAAGCCTAAAAAATCTTTAGTTTTAGGAGTCACTTCCAATACGGGCCGACCTTTATCATCGCAATCGACGTAGGGTGATCCTTTAAGGCAATCTTTATGGCTCTTGTAGTAGTAGGCCATCGAGCTCACATCATAGACATCATAAGCGACCGCTGCCGGGGCGTTGACGAAATGGGAAGCGACTCGAGTTCCTGCCTTACCGACGGCCCATCGCGCGCCAGAAAGGCCGGCATGGTAAGCCCGCCGCGCATTCATGGATCCTGTCGTGTTTATGACTGGAACCATGGCATGTGCCATTGACCGAGTTTTCGATGAAATGGTTCCATAATCCTTTGCCGCCAAGTCCTGAAGACGTTTCGCTTGTTCTAGGCTCGGAGCTCTCTGACCCACTTGGTAGTGGAGCTTTTTCATTTCAGCTTTTAATTCGTTAAGTTTTTTCAATTTATAGTCTTTGCTGGGATCAGTTTTAAGTTCGATGTGTTTATTGACAGAATCGATCTCAGACTCGCGAAATCCTGCATTTAAAAAGATTTGTTTATCGTCGAGAGAGATCTTTTTTTTGCTCGTTACAGCCTCTTCCAACTGTTTGTAAAGAGTATCAGTGTAACTTTGTCGAGCTTCAAATTTTTTAATTCCGGGCGAGTCTCCGAATTCTTGGCGCAGTTTTGAAAAATGTTCTTGCTCAATTTTACGAGCCCAATGAGCTTTCTTTTCAGGATCAGTTTCTCTCGCGTAGGTGTCCGCATATTTTTTAAAACTTTCATCGGGAAAGCCAGTTTCATTCAGGAGTGCAAGGCGACGATCGAATACGATTTGGGACTTTCGGGTTTCATTAGTTAAAAATTCTGGCTTAACTCTTTGATGCTCAGCAATTTGATCTTCAATATCTTTTTCTGCTGATTTCAAGAGTGGATCGTACTGTTCTTTGAGAAGCAAATTGGAATTCGCTTCATTAATATTAATTCCGCCCCACATTTTTCGAGCAGCTTGTGAGCCCAAGCGATTGCCAACGCGTTCACCAATTTTGTTTTCACTGAGTAGCCCTAAAACCGATTTGCAGTTATTCAAATTTTCACTGGATTCGCAAACCACAGCCTGACTGATTTGTTCGAGCTGTTCTTTGTTTAAACGGCATTCTTCAGCCCAAGCGAAGAAACCCATCTGCGAAATGAAGAAGGCTAAGTTAATCAATTTCACCATTGTTTATCATTCCTACACTTGACGAGATCTCGTCGTTTTCCCTTAAACTGAGTTAAAAAAGTCTTTGCCACGCAGGCTCCAACATTCCGACCCAGTTCCATTCCTTCTTCGGGCCATTGTACTATTTTGGGAATTTTAGAACTTTTTAAACAATTAAAAGTGAGCGGTTTTACTAAGCGAAGACATTGTTCGCGGTTCGGGATATAACACTCGTAAAAATAATCACCTTGTTTGCAAAACTCGTTGGGATAGGTATTCAAAAAAAGTTTTTGCCACTCGAGGGATTTCATTCTTTCGGGAAAGACTTGAGCTTTCCCTGCGTATCCAGGTAGGGCCATCAAGCTGAAAAACAAAATGCTCGCTAAGATTTTGATCAAGCTGGACCCTTTGTCAGAGGGAAAAGAGAGATGCTCATCAGGTAAAGCTCTTTGCAGTTTCCACCTGTTTTCAAAAGTCGACTCATATCGCGACGAAACTTTTGAGTTAACAGTCGAGCCTTCGGCAAGTTCTTGAGGTCAGTGGCCATCACCATGGTGGATTGCTCCCGTCGCTCGATGGGAACTTCATCCATGGCGGTAATGGCTTTGCGTAAGAATTGTTTTTGATTCTCGCGACGTTCCGCTGAAGTTTGCCCTGGCTGATAGTTAAGACCAAGATACAGGTCGAACCATCGAGCTCTTTTTCTGGGCGCTCGGAGGAAGATTGATGATCATGCCACTGGATTGCAAAGAGGAAAGAGCTTCGCTCGCTTGAGTCAGCGAGATATCCAGTTTTTTTGCGATCCACTCGGGCACGGGTTGAAATCCACGGAGCAGGGGAAGCTCGATGATGGCAGCGTAGTACCAATGATGCATTCTACGAAGTTGAGCTTCGTCCATGACTTTGTACAGCTCGCCAGGTCTTTTCCCCCGTCGATTCGATAATTTGATTTTTTGGATCCACTCATCGCCCAAATTGAGTTTCTTTCCCAAAACAACAAGTCGAGCACGGCTTAGTCCTTTTTTGCCGCGAATAAATTTATGCAGATGAGAAGCATCGATATCAAGATGGCGGGCATAGGCCCTTAAACTGTAGTTTTTGTTTCTATTGTATCGTTTTGTATACTCATGGTTAACGGCTTCAATAAGCTCATGTACTAATGTTGCTTCCATATCTTAATTGTCTCCTAGAAACAGGGGCCTGCAAGTGTTTTTGTTTAAAGTCAAATGGGTCTAACTTTATCTGTGGTCTAGAACAAGAAGAGTTTTTGGACCACAGATTTCTTTCAGACTAATTTCTAAAGTGTTTCAAATTGAAACACTGGTCCTTTGTTTAGTAAATTATTTTGTAATTCGTGTTATTATAACATGGGAGCGGGCTAAATGGAACGTCAGGGGGGCGGATTGCGCACAATTAAAATTGTCATATCGGTTGTAGTGTTTTCTCTAGGCTTAATTGCCTATCAAAGCTGTGGTCCCTCTGGATTTCAAACGAAAAGTTTCAGTAGCTTCACAGGTGACTCTTCGCTCAATGGGCAGCTTGAAAGTAAATCTTTTGACGAAAAAGAATTTTTAAATTCGATTGGAAAAAACGAGATTGATTTAAATGATTACTTTTTCAATGGGCAAATGAATAAAACTATTAACCAGTGCCAGCAGCTCAACGCTCAGGGCTCAAGTTTAAGTAAAAAGTACCTTGGGATTGGCAAATCGGGAACCCTTTATGGATTTGTCGTCGATCCTTGCAGTTCAGAAAGCCCTCAAGTGCAAATTGAAATTTTTAACAATGCGACGAACGCAGCTGAAGTAAAGGCTGCTGAAATTATTCCTATTTATTTCGATATGACTACTCAAAAAATATTTTATTTATACCGGTACAATCTTGCAAAAAATTATCTTGCTGGAAGTTTTTTGCCTGAAGCCCAAAAAGAAAGAATTAATTTTGATTTCACTTTAGGAAATGACCCGCCTCCAGAGTTACCACCCCGAATTCTAAAGTCCTTGAAAAGCATTTCCATGACCCAAGGCCAGGAATTAAAAGAGGGGGATTTTTGTATTATAGTCTCCGGATCGAATCTGTCTTATCGTTGGGAGAAGAACGGCCAAGGCACTTCTGCTAATAGAGAGTGTTATTCTGTTGCAAGCGTTAAGGATTCAGATGCTGGCGATTACAAAGTTTATGTCAAGAATGATCTTGGTGAAATCACAGTTACAGCAAAGATCGAACTCAATGTGCCACCAGTCATTGTGTCTCCATTAAAGTCTATCGGAAGACTAGCTCAATCGGCAGTTAAAGACGATGAATTTTGTGTTGAGGCGCGCGGGACGGGGACGCTCACTTATGAATGGTTTTTGAATGGCAATAAGGCCCCCTTCAGCTCCGACAAAAGATGTTATCTCATTGCTAGCGCGATCTTAACCGATTCAGGCACCTATGAAGTCCGCGTTTCCAATTCTTTTGGACAAGCTAAATCAAGTGCAAATATCAATGTGGGTTTAGAATCACCGAAAATCATTAAAGGCCTTTCTAATATAACTGTTGATGAAAAAGCGGGCTTAAGTTCCGAACAGTTCTGTGTGACGGCGACGGGACAAAATGTAACTTACGCATGGGTAAAGGACGGAGTTGCAGCTCCTTATAATTCCAATAACAGGTGTTACCTGATCCCTTCAGCTAAAATTTCTGATCAAGGAAATTATATTGTCACTGTGGCAAATAGTGGTGGCGCCACCACCTCGCAGGCGTTCTTAGCGGTAAGATCTTTGACTTTAAGCCGAACAAATTCAACGGCAGTTTCTGTCGGTTATAAACAATCCGTCGATCTTACGGTGAGTATGCCTGAGGCCCCGAATGGGCGAGAACTAGATATTGTTGTAGATCTTGCTTATTCAAGCGCAGGGTGCTCCGAACAGTTATTTAAGTACTGTCCTGGATTTACTGTCGATGTTTATCCTCCAGCAGGAACACTCGCTGGGGCTCGCAATTCCTCTTATGAAAGCCTCTACTGCAGCAATTCATTTTCAAATAACCCTGCAGATGCAAATGGCACCCTTACGACTTTATTAAGCTCAAAAGTTCAGAATTGCGGTGGTCCGTATGTCTACCCGCTATTAAAAGCAGGTAAAGTAGCAGGAGAGTGGACGCTTCGTTTTACTGGAGGAGTAAATACGTCGCTTATCATCAAGTCTTGGACGTTAACGTTTAAATAGGATCTGTTGCGGGCATTAGAACTTTTGGGCCATCGTTAATCAGTAAATTTAAATTTTAAAAGGTAAATTCTTTCGAGATTCATGCTATTTTCAAACACGAATGAACTAACTCCATCTTGACGAGGCCCAAGCCATGAAAGTTTACGTCTTCAAATCCTTACCACCATTTCTCTGGGGCTACACGCGGGACATTCGTGCGATGTGGGCCCTCGAAGAGTGTGGAATCGCCTACGAAACTGTCGGACTGGATTGCGGGCCAAATGGCCTTCAGGATGAAACTTGGTTCGAGTCGTTTTCCCCTTTCAAACAAATTCCGGCGATTGATGATGATGGATACATCCTGACAGAGTCTGGCGCGATTCTTCTTTACATCGCAGAAAAATCAGGAAAATTAATTCCGCTAGATTTACAGGGGCGTGCGCAAGTGTATCGCTGGTTAATCACTTCGCTGAATAACATTGAGCCCTTTGCTCTCCCGATTTTATTTGCCGATCTTCAAGGCGATTCGAATCCCCACATGCAGGCCTTGCGTCCTTGGCATGTCGAGATACTTGGGCGATTTTTCCCGACGATCGACAAAATGTTGAAGACTCAATCTTTCGTGACGGGTGCTGATTTCACCGTCGCCGACATTGCTTTGACCTGCGTGCTGCGCGAACTTCGTAAGGCTAAGCTTCTGCCCCAGTATCCAAACATCGAGAATTACCGCCGTCGCTGCGAAGAGCGGCCTGCATTCGTGAAAGTTCTTAACGCCTACGAAGACCGCCTGGGTATCGCTCGAGGAAGTGCTCGGTAATTCACTAAGGGCAAGTTCGCGCTATCGCAATCACACGACGGTAAGGTTCCAGCCGATAACGTCGATAAAAGCGCTGGCTTCGTAAATTTCGAAGCCATTTGCTAGAAGTAAAAGAACTTTTTTCATATTGAGGTTGTATGGAATTTTATCGTTAAATGCAATGGTAACCACAAGCCCGATTTAATTGAAGGCTACAGGCACGCAAAACAATTGCGTTCTGTGATATGTCCGTCTATTCGACTACCTTCTCTAAACTCTGTAACCTGAAAACACTGATATCCATTAGTCTCGGCAGCTTCCCTGCAATCAATTACAGTTTTACCTTTCAACAGTCCCAAAAAATCGCAAGTCCCTTGTGGAACATCTCGTTCGACAAAATTAAAGTGGCGATACTCTTTGTATAAAACCTCGACTGTTGTTCTTTTGTTGCAATTAGGAATTTTCGCTGATGCCAGTCCAGAAACCGAAAGTAGGGCGGCTATCAATAAAATATTTTTCATAAATTTTCTCTCTTTTCTATTTTTTATTAATCGAAGGAACCTACAAGAGAGTAGCTGAGCTTAATAGATTTTTTTTATTAATTATAATCTAAAAACTTTATTTGAAAATAAACTTATATTTAGTACTTAACGGCTCGAAAGTAATCTGGGCCTTTTGATTTTTCAAATAAATTAAAAGGTAAAATTAATTCAGTGATTTCCTAAGAGCGTCTTGATCATCGTAGAGTCATGCGGCTGGTTTATTTTTAGGCGATTCTGCAATTTGCCTAGCCTCAGGAGTTTGTTGAACTTGCGGTGGCTGGTTTCCGGGCGCTTGTGGTTCAATTTTCTTTCTTCTTGTTTTTCTAACAGCTCTTTTTTGTGACTTTACATATTTTTGAAGTTCAGATGCTTTTGTTTCATTCCACCCACTAACTGCTTCGTTTAGACCTAGTTCTAATAAACTAAAAATTTTATCGGCTAGGACTTCTGAGTTGGCTTTGTAATCATGTTCACCACGAATAGATTTACCGATGTATTTGACAACGTCAGCAGATAAAATTGCTTTTGCTAGCGAATCGGGAGAAAATGCGGTCGCTTCTTTAGCAAGCTCATGCCATAATTCTTGGCTGTAGCTTTGCTCATGAAAATCAAACATATCGTAACAAAGTTCTTCTGCAGATTTTTTATCTATTGCAAAAGTGTCACCCTCACCTGATTTTAAATCAAATCGAGCCATTTCGATTCCACCGTATTGAAGGTTAGAAAAATCGTAAAGTTTCCATTCACAGCCGTTCGTCAACATTCCAAATTTTACTCCACCTGCAGCATTGAGATATTGGCTCAGTTGAATTTTTCCTGATCTGAAGTCCGATTTATCAAAATCAAAGCCCATCTTTTTCACTTCGATTAAAAATAAAGGCTTATCGTTTTTTAAGACTACAAGATCAGGGCGTAATTTCCCTTTAGTTTCTTGCGATCGAACTGAATATCCAGAGGAAGCAGTATAGCCGAGGCAACTTTTAATAAAGCTGGAACACCATTTCTCGACATCAGACTCTTTTGTCTGCGGATTTGAGTCCAAATTTTTGATTTCGTGCAAATGTTCTGTTACTTGATCGATCATTCCACGAACGGCTCTATCTTGTTTCGTCTCTCGTGCCATACATTCTCCTGACTAAATAGATCTTCGTTTATTGCATCGGTATTTAATTCTTTTACTTAAATTTTTGATCTTTAGTCTCCTTAACAGCCGAAGTATATACTTCGGCTGTTGTCCGCATTTTTTAACTTGCGAAAAAATTGGATATTTCAATCTAAATGCTTAAGTACTAAAATGCTTTTATAATGAGCAGAATTCTGGGGGATCAGAATTTATGGGTTCAGTGTACAGTACGGTATTCAGGATACAGTACTGAATTCAGGATACAGTACTGAATTCAGGATCAGTATTCAGCATTCTGGATTCCGTATTCTGAATACCGAATGCGGAATTCAGAATCCTGATTCTTTTTCGCCCAGCGAAAAAGTTGGAGCGGGAGACGGGGCTCAAACCCGCGACCTTCGCCTTGGCAAGGCGACGCTCTATCAACTGAGCTACTCCCGCAACGTGTGATTTGCGAAAAACGAAATTAAACTTGCGACTTATCCAAGTCAATGGGAAATCTAAAAAACAATGAAACGAATTATTGTCCGTCGCTTAAGAAAATGGCTTTACCTGATTTTATTGGGACTAAGTATGTACATTTTAGGCTATGTGGTTGCTCAGATGGAAATAATTAACCGCGATCAGCAAGCTTCAGCGAGTGATCACTTTAATCAATTCAGTTGAGCTCTGCTGAAATGAATTCACCAATTGCTTGTTTCGCTTAGAATGAGTTAAGCCCAAAGCGCAGCACACCAGAAATGCAATGAAGATCCACATCCAGCTGTTGGGCACGTAATACTGAATCACAGCAGCCCCTTCGCCGATTTACTTTCGCGCTTAAAGATCTGAAAGTACTCAAAGCCACTGATAAGACTTAGAACGACGGAAAACCACAGAATAAAGTAGCCCAGCCATCCTAAAAGAATCAAATAGCTGCGCCAGTCCGAGGCCGAAAGATTTGAGCAGCAATAACTTGTCAGATGATAATCAGAAAACATAATGGCGGGAATTGCACTCATTTGGAGGCCTGTTTTCCATTTTCCTGAAGCCTTTGCAGCGATAACGATTTGATCGGCAGCGGCAGCACTGCGGATGCCACCAATGAAAGTGTCACGAATCAGAAGAATGATAACCAAGTAAGGATCAACCTTTCCTTGAGACAACAAAATGATCAAAACGCTGGTCACTAGAATCTTATCAGTCACTGGATCAATAAATTTGCCTAAATTACTAACAGCATTGTACTTTCTCGCGAAATACCCGTCGTAGTAATCAGTGATTGAAGCCAAAATAAAAACCGCGGCAGCTGTAAAGTTGTAAGCTAAAGTTTGCGGCAACATCAGTAGAATCAATGGGGGAACGATATAAACCCGGCTCATCGAAAGTTGCATTGGTAGTTTTTTGCGCCAATCGGTCATGGGAATGCATTTAAGACAAACAGCGTCGGATGTCATGAAAAAAGAAGGACCTTAAAAAGAATATAAGGCAAAAATAGCTTATGCGATCAAAACATTTGGTGCAATTTTATGAAACAGATTTGATGGGGATCGTTCATCATTCGAATTACCTTCGCTTTTTCGAAGAAGCCCGGGTTCAGTGGGCCCATCACCACGGTTTTATTGACTATCAAAAGCCAGAATCCGCCAGCCACTTTGCCGTTTTGGAAACGCGAGTGGTGCACAAAAAGCCGGCGAAATTTGGTGATCAATTGGAAATTGAAATTCAGGGGCGAATCGAAGGCATTAAGCTGATTTTTCAATACCGGCTTTGGCGGGGTCAGGAAATTTTGGCTACCTGCGAGACTCGGCATGTCTCTTTGGATAAAAGTTTTAGACCTCAAAGATTAAGTTCCGCTATTGTCAATTTACTGGAGAAAAATGCATGGAAAGAAATCTGGCTTTAGAGTTTGTGAGAATCACCGAGGCCGCAGCACTGGCTTCGGCAAAATGGATGGGCCGAGGTGACGAAAAGGCTGCCGATCAGGCCGCGGTCGATGCCATGAGAAAAGCTTTCGATAGCGTCGCCATCGATGGAACTGTGGTCATCGGAGAAGGCGAGCGAGATGAAGCTCCCATGCTTTATATCGGGGAAAAAGTAGGTCGTCGCAGTGAGGGAGCTCCAGCCATCGATATTGCTTTGGATCCTTTGGAAGGAACTACAATTTGTGCGAACGGGGGAGTGGGTTCCATTTCCGTGATCGCTGTTGCTGAGCATGGAAATTTTCTGCACGCACCTGACACCTATATGGATAAAATAGCCTGTGGTCCTGAAGCTAAAGGACAAATTGATATTGATCTCAGTCCCACAGAAAATATCAAGCGGGTGTCGGCGGCTTTAAGAAAACCTGTAGGTGATGTGACCGTTGTTATTTTAGATCGACCTCGACATGCTGATTTGATTGCTGAGGTTCGACGAACGGGAGCCCGCATCCAGTTGATCGGCGATGGAGATGTCTCGGCGGCGGTTGCGGCGGCTTGGCCAGAAAGTGGAATCGATCTTTTGATGGGAATCGGTGGGGCTCCTGAAGGCGTTATCTCTGCGGCGGCGATGCAATGTTTAGGCGGCGATTTTCAAGGCCGTCTTAAGTTTCGCAATGAAGAAGAAAAGGCCCGAGCTAAAAAAATGGGCATCACGGATCTCAATAAAAAATACACCATCAGCGAGTTAGCTCAAGGTTCAGTGATGTTTGTGGCGACCGGTGTGACTGATGGGCCCTTTCTAAAAGGTGTTAAGACTTTGCCGGGGCGTATGGCAAAAACTTATTCCGTGGTGATGCGTTCGAAGACGGGCACCATTCGCAATGTTGAAGCTCATCACAATCTCAGTGTTAAACCGATGAATTTTTAAGGACAACGATGGCCGTTACTTTCAAGTGTTTTCAGTGCCAAACAGAACTCAGTTACATGGATCGAGTGGGGCTTCGCGAAGAATGCCCCAAATGTCGATCGGATGTGCATGTTTGCCGCAATTGTCAGTTCTACGATCCTAAAGTTTACAATGAATGCCGTGAAAACCAAGCCGAGCGTGTGAGTGAACGCGATCGCGCCAATCGCTGCGACTACTTTTCGGCGGGTGCAAACTCGGCGGGGTCAGGACTTTCAAAAGCCGATCAGCTCAAGGCTGCGGCCGAAGCTTTGTTTAAAAAGAAAGATTGAATTTTTAGAGGGGCGAAATCACCTGCGTTAAAAGTCAATTTGACAAGTCCCTTCTTTTCCGAAAAGCTAAGGACTATGGCAAAGGCATCCACAACTGAAGTATTCAAATGCACTGTCGAAGAATTTCACAAAATCATTTCGGATTACGAAAAGTATCCGCAATTTTTAAGTGAGGTTAAAAATTGCACCGTCTTAAAATCCGAGACGAACAAAAAGCTTATTGAGTACGAAGTCTCAGTGATTAAAAGTTTTAAATACACTTTGTGGATGACCGAAACTCCGCAAATGATTTCTTGGGAATTTAATTCAGGCGATATTTTTAAAACGATGAAGGGGTTTTGGAAGCTCGAGGACGAAGCCGGAAAATGCCGCGCGACTTACTCGGTGGAAGCGACCTTCGGAGTTTTTGTGCCGGGTCCAATTGCCAACGCTCTGGTCAGTGTGAATCTTCCCAACATGGTTAGCAGTTATCACAAACGAGTTCAGCAGCTTTACGGATAATTTATGGCAACAGATGATAAGTCAGACGACTCTTCGCAAGAGTTGAACGAAGGTAGATCTCTCATTGGTGAAACTTTGAAAAAGGTTTTTGCCACGGGGGTGAGTGCCGCTTTTATGACCGAAGAAAATATTCGCTCTTACCTGAGCGAGTTGAAACTTCCTAAAGAAGTTCTCAATCTCATTGTCCAAAGTGCTAATAAATCCAAAGACGAAGTCACCCAGCGAGTTTCCAAAGAAATCACGCAAATCATGCAACGAATTGATTGGGTGAAAGAAATTTCCCGCTTTGCTGAAAGCCATAAATTCCGAATTTCCGCCGAAATTGATATCATTAAGAAAAAAGACGAAAAGCCGTAAGGTTTTATGGGATATCAAACCGTCAATCCAGCGACAGAAACTGTTTTGAAAACCTACAGCTATCTTCATGATAAAGACATCGAGATTAAATTGGACCGCGCTGTCCAGTGTTTTGAAGTCTGGAAAAATTCAAAATTCCCCGAGCGACAAGCCCTACTGCGAAGATTGGGCGAAGTCCTGCGAAGTAAAGAAAAATATCTAGCAGAAGTGATCACTCAGGAAATGGGAAAACCCCTTGTTGAATCCTTGGCGGAAATTAAAAAATGCGCCGACACCTGTGATTATTATGCTGAAAATTTTCCAGCGATGCTCGAGAAACGGGAAGTTCAAGCTCATTATCAAAAATCTTTTATCTCGTTTCAACCCTTAGGTCCTCTGCTTTCGATCATGCCGTGGAATTATCCGTTCTGGCAGATGTTTCGCTTTGCCATTCCGGCTTTGGCGGCGGGAAATGTGATTCTGTTAAAACATTCGGATATCACTTCGGGCTGTGCGGAAGAAATTGAAAAGTTATTTTATGAAATTCAAAGTCATACTCATCTTTGTCAGAATTTGCGAATCAATCATGATCAAGCCGCGAAGGTGATTTCAGATCCGCGAATTTTTGGAGTCACTTTTACGGGAAGCACTCGCGGTGGAAAACAAGTGGCCCAAGTGGCAGCGACTTATCTTAAAAAAGTGGTCCTCGAGCTTGGCGGCTCGGATGCTTACATTGTTTGCGAGGACGCTGATATTGAAAAGGCGGCCGCGACCTGCGTGAAGGCAAGACTCGTTAACAATGGGCAAAGTTGCGTGGCCGGAAAAAGATTCTTGATTCATAAGAATGTGATGTCGAAGTTTCAAGAAATTTTTATTCACGAGATGAATTCCTATGTCCTAGGTGATCCTTTAGATATCGATACAAAGTTGGGACCTTTGGCTCATCGTCGTTTTGTTAAAAGCCTGCAGGATCAGGTGAATATTTTCGAAACGCTGAAAATAAAAAGGATTGAAACAAAACACAAACTACCACCGAAGGGAGCTTACATTCGGCCGGGGATGTTGTTGTTTGATAAACCTTCTGCGCAATTTTTTACTGAGGAAATTTTTGGTCCCGTGGCGATGGTGACGGCTTTCGAGACTCTTGATGAAGCGATTCATTTGTCGAATCGATCTTCTTATGGCTTAGGTGGAGGCATCTTTACATCTCGGCCCCAAGAGGTTGTAGAAATTCTAGAAAAAGAACTGCAAGTGGGAATGATCGCTATCAATGATTTTGTTCGTTCGGATGCGCGCTTACCTTTTGGGGGAATCAAAAATTCGGGTTATGGTCGCGAGCTGGGATCCTCTGGAATTTATGAATTTGTGAATGTAAAAACCGTCGGAATTTCGGGATGAAGCAACACTGGTCTTCCTTGGATCACCATGTTTGGAAAACTTTAAAAGCTCACGATCTAACGAATAAAAAAATTCTGGTCTGTGTTTCTGGTGGGGCGGACTCGATGGCTCTGCTGAATGTTTTGCTTAAAGTTCATAAAAAGGAACTGCTCTCTGTTTTTCATTTTCACCATGGACCCGGGAAAAATCAACCCTTTCGAGATATGTCTTTTAGCTTTGTTCAGGACTTTGCTTTAAAAAATGAAATCCCTTTTCTTTGGAAAAAATCGAAACTTCCACTGAACAGTGAAACCGAGTGTCGCCAGGCTCGACGTCAGGCTTTAAAAGATATTTGGAAAACGGGGCAGTTGATTGCCACTGGACACCATGAACAGGACCTTTTGGAAACTCGTCTAATCCGCTTACTGCGGGGAACGGGGGCGCAAGGATTGCCTGCAATGAAAGAATATCAAAAGCCGTGGTTAAGACCTTTACTTCAAGTGCGTCCTAAAGACTTAAAGCATTACTTGAAGTCCTCTAAACTTTCTTGGCTTGAAGATCCCACAAACCAAGAGGCAAATACGCTTAGAAATTGGTTGAGGTTGTCTTGCTTACCTTCACTGGACCAGAAGTTTCCGGGGAGCCAAAAAGCATTAGCGCGTTCTCTCGAGAATTTAGCTTCTTTATCAGAGCTGACGCAGTTGCAAGTTCCTGCAGGAAATAAATTATCACGAACTTACTATATGACCTGCAACGCTTCTGAACAAAGAGAACTTCTGTCCCGCTGGTTTTATCAACAGGGACTTCGAGATTTTTCGCGAGCGCAAATTGAAGAGCTGCAAAAACAGTTGGACAAAAGACACAACAAACTGCGGTTAAAAATTGGTGAAGTCCGATTGAGTGTTAACGCACAGCAAATCCTTTTGATTCGCTCATGAGAGTGATACCCTGATCAAACAGATAAAGGCTGACTTTCTATTTCAAAAATTTATCTGGAAAGGAACTCATGAAATCGACTCAAAAAGTATTCGCGTTCTGGTTTGCGATGGTGATCTTTGCAATTATCTTTTTGCAGTTCTACCAGGCCAAGCATCAAAAACTGATTCAGGATTTTGATTTTAACAAGTTTATGGCCGCAGTCGAGCGTCAGGAAATTTCGCCCGAGAAGCTGACGATCCGAATTGATACCGGAGAATTTCTAGGGGAAGTGAAGCCCGAGTTTGAAAAAAAATACGGCGGGACTCAATTTTCTTTCATCGGAAATCCCGGAGACAAAGTTTACGAAGATCTTCGTAAAAGTGGAATCACTCCTCGCTATGAACGTGCCGACAGTGGAAATGCTTTAACGACTTTCCTAACCAGTTGGCTTCCTTTGTTAGTCATCGTGGGTTTAGCCTTATTGATCATGCGACAAATTCAAGTGGGTGGTGGTCGCGCCATGAGCTTTGGTAAAAGTAAAGCTCGACTCTTAACTGAGCATAAAAATCGCGTTACTTTTAAAGAAGTTGCCGGTGTTGAAGAAGCTAAAGAAGAACTTCAAGAGATCGTGGCTTTCCTTAAAGATTCCAAAAAGTTTACACGACTGGGCGGTCGAATTCCAAAGGGTGTTCTTTTGGTTGGTCCTCCAGGAACGGGTAAGACTTTGTTAGCTCGTGCTGTTGCCGGTGAAGCCGGAGTTCCTTTCTTTACAATCTCAGGATCTGATTTCGTGGAAATGTTCGTTGGGGTCGGTGCCAGTCGGGTGCGTGATCTTTTCGAGCAAGGAAAGAAAAATGCTCCTTGTTTGATTTTCATCGATGAGATCGACGCGGTCGGAAGACATCGCGGCGCTGGTATGGGCGGTGGTCATGACGAGCGCGAGCAAACTTTGAATCAATTATTGGTCGAGATGGATGGATTCGAGTCGAATGAAGGTGTGATCCTTATCGCAGCAACGAATCGTCCTGACGTTTTAGATCCTGCACTTTTGCGCCCGGGTCGTTTCGATCGACGCGTGGTCGTTAATAAACCAGATTTAAATGGTCGCGAACAAATCTTAAAAGTTCACGTGCGAAAAACTCCAATGGGTCCTGATGTGGAAATTACTAAAATCGCTCGGGGAACTCCCGGTTTTTCGGGTGCTGATTTGGAAAACTTGGTGAATGAAGCCGCACTGATTGCAGCTCGTAAAGATAAAAAATATTTAGAGATGGAAGACTTTGAAGGCGCTAAAGATAAAGTGTTGATGGGTGCCGAAAGAAAATCCATTGTGATTTCCGAGGAAGATCGTCGCATGACGGCTTTCCATGAAGCGGGACATACTCTTGTTGGTAAAAAAATCGTTGGTCTAGATCCCATTCATAAAGTGACAATTATTCCTCGAGGAATGGCTTTGGGGACCACTCAAACTTTGCCCGAAAAAGATTCGGTGAGTTTTTCAAAATCCCAAGCGGAAAATATGATTGCCTTTTTATTCGGTGGTCGAGCTGCTGAAGAAATTATTTTTAAAGATGTCACCACAGGCGCCGGCAATGATATCGAGCGTGCGACTGAACTTGCTCGTCGTATGGTTTGCGAGTGGGGGATGAGTGAAAAATTAGGTCCTCAGGCTTACGAAAAACGTGAAGGTCCGGTCTTTTTGGGAATGCAGAGTTCAGGAACCCATCGCGCCTATTCGGATTCTAAAGCCAATGACATTGACGTTGAAATTTCCGATATCATTTTGACAGGCTACAAGCGAGCTCTGAAAATCTTAAATGATAATAAAGATGCTTTGGATCGCATCGCTGCGGCTCTGTTAGAGTACGAAACCATCGATGCTGCTGAAGTGGAAATGCTGGTCAACGGAGCAGCCGTGAAAGAGATCGAGAAAGTTCGTAAGAATAAAAAAGATGGTGGTGGTCTTGGAGGACCTGTGGTTGATGGTGAAAAGAAACCTTCAGGCGATCCCATTGGAAATACCGGCCCAGTTACGGCTTAATGAATATTAAAAATATTTATGACAATGCCACGATTCTGCTGACCCAGTTAAGACTGCAAGATGTCTTGGACATGGTTTTGGTTTGGATCGTGGTTTATCGAATTCTGATCCTGATCCGTCGAACCGGTACGATTCAGATGCTTTCCGGTTTAGGTATTTTGGCCGTTGGTTATATCATCAGTATTTCTTTAGAGCTTTTTACTTTCAATTGGCTTTTGGAAAAGTTTTTTTCAAATCTCTTCGTGATCATCGTTATCTTGTTCCAGGCAGAGATCCGTCGGGCCCTCGCACATATTGGCAGTAATCCTTTCTTGACGGGAGGAACGGGAATTCTAGAAACCCAAATGATCGAAGAGATTGTGAAGGGCGTTACTTTATCCTCAGAGCGAGGATATGGGGCCTTGATTGTTCTCGAGAAAGAAATTCTTGTCGATTACCATATCGAGATGGGCACTGAACTCGATTGTTTAGTCACATCCGAGTTAATCACTTCGATCTTTCATCCTGATGCCCCTATGCATGACGGAGCTATCCTGATTCGCAACGGTCGGGCCCACTCGGCAGGAAGTTTTTTGCCCCTCAGTAAAAATCCAGCCTTAGATAAAAACTTGGGGACACGTCATCGTGCGGCCCTGGGTTTGACCGAAGAAAGCGATGCCTTGGTCGTTGTGGTCAGCGAAGAAAGTCGCAGTGTGGGATTGGTGCACGCGGGTCAACTTCGACCTAACGTTACTTCCAGCGAAATTCGCCAAGCCCTTTACGAGCACTTCAATTTGAAATATAAAACCTATATGCAAAACGAAATGTTGTCATGAGCCGAAAGTTTCGCGAAATATTCACCGAAAATTTGAGCGCTAAATTCGTGGCCCTATTTATTTCATTTATACTGTGGGTGACCATTCTGGGGCGTCGTGATTTTGTTCAGACAAAAGAAGTCGATGTTGAACTGCTGACGTCCTCGGATTATCAGGTCTCTCAGCAGGACATTGAAAGAATTCGGGTGCGGGCTTCAGGGCCGCGGGCGGCTTTGCGAAAATTTATGGAAAACCAAGGTTCTCATACTCTGCTGATCGATATCTCGACTTTGAAAGACGGAAAGTTTGAAATTAAAGTTCCTGCGAAAAAAATCGAAACCCCTTTGGGAGTGAAGGTTTTAAGTGTAAGACCATCCCAAATTCACGCCACCGTAGTTAAAAAAGAGAAACCTGATGGAAAAGAAAACGACAACGACTAAAAGTGCTGATCAAGACAAAAAAAGCCGCCGTCTTTTTGGAACGGATGGAATACGTGGAACCGCGAATGTCTATCCCATGACTCCCGAAACGGTTGTGCGCATTGGGCAGGCCATCGGTTACATGTTGCAAAAACAACAGATCAAAGGCGTTGGTGCAGCGGCTGCCGCTTCCCGCGTGCAAAAAGTTGTCATCGGTAAAGACACGCGACTATCGGGTTACATGATAGAGCAGGCACTTTCCAGTGGATTGAACTCGATGGGTGTTTACGTTCAGTTGGTGGGTCCTTTGCCGACCCCAGGAATTGGTTATCTAACCCGCACCATGAGAGCTAATGCCGGCATTGTGATTTCAGCCTCCCACAATGCCTACCAAGACAATGGAATTAAAATATTTGGACCTGATGGTTATAAAATTTCTGAAGAGCAAGAAAAAGAAATCGAAGCCTTAGTAGCTTCGGGCGAGCTCACTCAGTTTCTGCCGCCGTCCCGTGAAGTGGGTCGCACAAAAAGGATTGAGGATTCTCAAGGGCGTTACATTGTCTATGCGAAGGGAACTTTTCCCTTGGAATACACTCTGGATGGTTTACGCATTGTGCTTGATACAGCCCATGGTGCTGCTTACAAAGTCGCGCCCGCAATCTTTGAAGAGCTTGGAGCGGAAGTGATTCATATCGGAAATACTCCGAATGGGACAAACATCAATGACAAGGTGGGTGCTCTTTACCCGGCAAAACTTTCTGAAGATGTTTTGCATTACCGCGCTGATGTCGGCATCGCCCTGGACGGAGACGCGGATCGCGTGGTGATGGTTGATGAAAAAGGCGAAATCATGAACGGCGACCACATTCTGGGGATCTGCGCATTGTTCATGAAAGATCGCAAGCTGCTTGAAAATAACACTCTGGTCGTCACCCAAATGAGCAATTTTGGTTTGCATAAAAAGATGAAAGAAAACGGCATTAAGGTCGTAAAGACGGATGTGGGTGATAAGTTCGTCGTCGATGAAATGAGAAAAAACTCTTACAATCTTGGCGGAGAACAATCAGGTCATATTATTTTTCTGGATCACAGCACAACGGGCGATGGTTGTGTGGCAGCTCTTCGAGTTTTAGCGGTGATGAAGCAGACTGGGAAAAAGATGAGTCAGCTGAACAAATTGATTGTCGATGTCCCACAAATCCTTATCAACTGTCGGGTTAAAAAAAGAACCGATCTGGAAGAAATTCCGGGTTATTCCGCCTTGATTAAAAAAATCGAAAATCAACTGAGCGATGACGGCAGGGTCTTTGTGCGGTTTTCAGGAACAGAACCCGTCGTGCGCGTTTTAGTTGAAGGAACTGATCGTTTGCAAATCAGTGCTTACGCCAACGAAATTGCTCAATTTCTCGAAGGGGCACTCAGTTAATGATAAGACTTGGAGTGAATGTGGATCACGTGGCTACCCTAAGGCAGCTCCGGGGAGGGACAACTCCTTATCCTGATCTTTTGTATTTTGTGAAAGAATCGATTCGTGCTGGCGCCGATCAAATCACCATTCATTTGCGCGAAGATCGTCGGCATATTCAGCTGGAAGATTTAAAATTACTTTCAAAGTTTTGCTCGGTGGATCTTAATCTTGAAATGGCGACCAATCGTTCGATGTTGAAGTTAGCGCAAAAATATAAACCTGCCTGGTGTTGCTTCGTTCCCGAAAAGCGCGAAGAATTAACCACCGAAGGTGGTCTGAATGTTTCTAAAAATGAAACTTTGATTAAATCCTACGTTGAAAAACTGCAAAGCATTGGCATTGAGATATCGATGTTTATCGAGCCTAGCTTGCAGCAAGTGGAAAGTTCTTACCGCGTGGGGGCTGATGCCGTGGAATTTCACACGGGCAAATGGGTTTTGCTGAAGGGCACAGCCAAGCAAAAAGAATGGCAACGTTTGATTAAATCCGCTCGCAGAGCTCATGATTTAGGAATGAGAGTCCATGCGGGGCATGGATTAGATTTATTACACACTGAAAAAATAAAAGCTCTCCCTTATCTTGCCGAGGTTAATATCGGACACTTTTTAGTTTGTGATTCTTTAAAGGATGGACTATTGGCCTCGGTACGGCGGATGAAATCAGTTTTACGAAAAGGAAAAAAATGACAAAAATCAGAGTCATCTTACCTCGACAGGATGTTAAAGAATCGGACTTAACCATTTGGGTTCAGCAGATTGTTGAAAATCTGACTGATAAAACAGTGCTGCTTTTATCGGGGGATGTTGGAGCTGGAAAAACCACTTTGGTTCGAGCCTTAGCTCAAGTTTTGAATTTGAGTGACGTTGCATCTCCATCATTCGCTATTCATCATCGCTACGAAAATTCGCGAGGAACTTCATTAGATCATGTCGACTTGTACCGCTTAAAAAGTTTTGACGATCTTGAAAGCACCGGCTTTTGGGATTTGTTCCAACAGCAAAAAGGTCTTATCGTTATTGAATGGGCAAATATGTTGAATCCTGAACTTCTGCCGATGGATTGGAAAGCGATCGAAGTTTATCTTCATAAACAAAACAACTGCCGAAGTTATGAGGCAATGGAAATCATCCGCGACATATGACGGACTACTCCTAATAAACCCGGGTCCTTCGTTGCTTAGCCGGGGCTTCCATAAAGCCTAAAGCTCCGCGTTCTCCTCCCTCGAGCTCCCTGCGACGCCCATGAAGGGCGCCTCAGTCGCCTCGGTCGTGCGGCCTTGATCTTTAGGCTTTCTGAAAGCCCCTCTGTTTCACTTTTTAGATTATTCTTTGTATCCCATTTTACAATGTAAAATGAAAAAAATTCCAAGGTATTGTTTTTACAGGAAAATGGGTGTTAGTTTCGATTTTATATGGAATTGCAGAAGTCTGAAAAAATTGAACGGCCGGTGTTGGCTAACTTTGATGATCCTATCGATTTTTTGCGGGCAATGGCTGATTACCTTAAGCAGATTGAGAAAGATTTTACGATTGTTAAAGGGACTCGGAACTTAAGAAAAGTTTCGCCGGCTTTAGTGACTTTGGTGCTGCAGAAAAAACGTCAGCTGACTTTGGATCGCGTTGATGAATTTTCTAAGCTTTTTCGATTAACCGCCGCCGAAAAAAGTTATCTTCGCTTGTGGTTAGAAAAACGACTCAAACCGGAAGAGGGGATAGAAGCCAAACCGAATTTATCTAAAAGTAGAAAAGAAGTTTCAGCTCATATTCTTAAAGATTGGATCAATGTTTACGTTAAGGATTGCTTCCAAATCCCGGAAATCCAAGCTCAACCTGATCTTGTTTACCGACAACTTGCAAATTTAGCCCAGCCCCAAAGAATAGCTAAAGCCATTGATTTTCTACTTCGTGAAGGTCATCTTCGAAAAACTTTAGAGGGTAAAATCGTTACGGAAACTCCACTCACGGTCACCGATCCGCAAATTTCTAATGACAAAGTTCGCAAATTTCACGCGGGAGCCTTGTCTTTAGCGAAAACGGCTTTGGAAAGCCATCCTGCTTCGGAACGCTATGCAAATACTTTTATTATGCCTTTGAATGAAGCTCAGTACCAAGAGCTCGTCCAGTTGATTCAGGAGTTCTCGGAAAAAATAAAAGACTTTGCAGCACAAACCGAGGGCCATCGTTTGTATCAGCTCATTGTCAATGTCAGCCCAACCGGAGGGAAGTTCGTTTGAAAAAATTGATTTTAATCTTTTTACTAGGATCCTTGCAGTCCAACGCATCAACCTTCGTGGGAAACGGCGGGCATGCGGGTGATATTGAAGCACAGGTCGCTTTTAAAATCATTCAGGAGACTCTTCGTCAGATCCATGAAAACTCTTCGGCTGGTGATAAATTGTGTGTTTGCTTCCCTGATTTAGAAGGACATTCCATTTGCGACACTCTGAAAAAATTAAATGAATCGCAGGGCAAATACTGCTCGCAACAGCTCCGGGAAAACGCTGCGGGTTTATTGTTAACGACTCAAAAAATTTCCAGTCAGGGATTTCTTTTTACTCGAGATCGAATTCAAGTCGAAAGTCGTAAATCCAAGTATCGCGATGCTGATGCCGTAGCCAACTTTCATCAGCAAACTCTGATCCTGAATCAAGATCGCTTTACGCAGATGCAAGATTACGAAAAGGTTTTTCTTTTGGTTCACGAGCTCGGTCATTTGCATTCCTGGAAAGGCGAATCCATTAAAGACGATCAATCTTTGGGGCCTTTCACAGGGGACGAGGGGGGGCGGCAATTTTTAAATTCCGTAGCCGCGGCTGTCACCATGCAAGCTCTGGAATACCGTACGTTTAACAACTATAAAGATATACTTGAGCGTTCCCAAGGACACAAAGTTCATTGGCTGGAGCTCTCGTCCAGAGGTACTGAAAACAAAAAGGTTCAATTAGGAGTCAATAAAACTACCGGCTCTTCTTTTTCTTACCGCTATCAGTTCAGCGAACCTTGGGGTGTTTCCTTTCATCTTGCGAACCAGAATGGTTCGCAAGGTCATTTGACCTCAACTACGGCGAAAGAATTTGTTTCAGCGCAAGGGGTTTTACTGAGCTATCGACTATTTCCATTTAAGGATCCACTCCGCTATTTTGGGCAATCCCACTTTATTTTTTCGGCAGGCCTGGAAGATTTAGGCGGCCGTTACGAAGTCACCGATACTTACACTCCGGCAGAAGCGCGTGCGAATTCCCTTTCATGGAGTGTGGGAGCTAGCTATTACCTTCCGATCAAGTACAATTTCTGGGTGACCTTTAACTGGTCAAAGCAAGGCCATGACTATTCTTATAAAATTCCTTTTCGTTCGATCGATGTGAAGTCGGATTCCACTTTTAATTTGGGAGTTAGCTATGGATTTTAAGCTGTGTTGTTTACTGTTGACGCTCACGACGACAGTCTCTTGCGTTCGGCAAATTGATTTTACCAAAGGTGATGAAAATATCATTGGCGTACGTCTGGACAAAATGTCTTCGTTAGTCAATTTTGAAGGTCAAGAGTCCGAAGAGATCACCATCTTCGATGAAAAAAAACGACGCATCCACCAGTTTCAGCTTTCTGATATGGCTCATCTGCGCACTTTGAAAGTTCGCGAGCCTGAACAGAAGCACGTGGTGGTCGCCCATGAAAAAGGTCACTTTGTTGTGGATCTTTTTGACCAGCATCTTTCGGTCTTTGGTAAACAAGGGCAGGTTGAGCATGATCCATTGCAGTTTTCGGGAAATCCCGTGTCGGTGGCTTTTCGTTCAGAGCTGAATTTATTTATTATGTATGATGATTTAAATTCCGTGGGAATAATGAAATTGGACAATTATGGAAATATCTTAAAGCGATGGGTTGGTGGTCCTGTGTTAAAAGATGACAGCACCATCACTTCGGGCGATCTTTTGGCGAATGGAAATATGGCTCTCGGTTTGAGCAATGGAAATATTGCCCTTGTCGACATTGAACAAAGCCTGTTGCTGGAAAAATGGAAATCAACAGAGTTTAATCCTTCATTGGGAAAAATTTCGTGGGTTGGGCCGGTGCGGGATAAGCCGAACCAAATTTTTGTTAAAGCCGGTAATGAAATCGCTCTGATTGACGTCGTAGCACAGATTAAACTGGATTCGGTGGTTATTTCGGGAGCTAATTTTGAAAAGCTATCGAAAACTTTTGATCCCCACATTGTCGTGAGAACTTCGGGATGGCAGGGAGAAATTACGGTTTACTACCCGCAAAATTCAAAAATTGTGAAACGCGCTTTGCAAAAACAAGATTTCTATCTTCTTTCCTCGCAGCTGAATCTGACCAGCGATCGTTGGAGTTTTGTCGAGAGCGATCAGAAAACAGATTGGTTTGATAATTCAGTGAACACCGTGAAAAACACTCGCCGAGTGAAAATGTTTCGCCTGAGCGATATGGCGGCTTTAAAAAGAATGGATGTGGCCGCAGAAGCTCAAGTTTTACTTTCGAGCTCGTCTTTATTTGCGCTTTTTCCTTCGGACTTTGGTTATGCGGCTAAATTTGATTTACTGACGGGGGTAGCTAAGGAAGCCAGAATGTTTAACGTGAAAGACATGGATTGAGTTAAGCGACATTCGCGTCGATAATTGCAGAGAGGCTTTGACCTAAATCTCTGCAAGCGTTCTCCATGAACTTCATGACAGCGTAACTGCTGCAAGATTTTTCACCGACGGCCAAGATCATTCCGGCAATGCGGGAATTGATGATCAAAGGTATGATGGTGATATGAGCGGGAATTACACCTTGGTTCCAATCATCGAAAAACTTTTCGTTAATCGGGTTAACGACGATGGGGCCATGAAAGGGTTTCTGGGTCACATTAACAATTTTGAAAACACTGGCATCTTTCAAGGGAATGGTGTTGTCGGAAGCCGATCCACTGACAAAGCGATTGTCCCAAAAGTGGGGATGAAGAATTTGTTCCTCGGCATCCAAGCTTAGAATCATGGTTTTTTCAAAATGAGACTGAAGTTTAAAAAAGAGCTCTTCGCATTTGACCCGGAAAGCGCTTGAGTGAGGATCAAAAAGCAAATTCAATAAATACTTCGACTGACCTTGAGTGCTGGCCTTGATGCTCGTATGCAGTGTTTGTGTGCGAGTGTCTTCTTTCAGGCCTTGGACGACAGGCTGTTGTTGTCCACTGGACTGAGTTTTTGTCAGATATGAAAAATCTTGGGTGCTTTCACCCTGCAGGCCTTCGGGGATTTCTAGGTCTTCCTCTGTTGGTGCTGGTGGCAATTCGATTTCATCTTCATCCAGCAAAATCATTTCAGGACTATCCGAAATATTCAGTTTGCTGCTGGGAGGTTTGATCGAGGGTTTGGGATTCGCTGAACCCAAAAGATTGCTTTTGGCATCGTGAGGTTGAGTTCGAAGCTGCCATAAATTTTCCAGGCTTTCAAAATCACAAAGTAAGAAAATAGGTTTTAATTCTAAGGGAAAATTGATGGGAATTTCCAAACATCCCACGATCAGATGTTCTTCCCATTGTCCAATGGGTTGAACTTCCGTGGTCCAAGCGTAAATATTTTTCCAACCTAACCACTCGATATGGTCATGAACCTTCTTTTGAAAAAAATCTTTTTTGATAGTGGCTAAAAGATAGTTGTCCTGCGCCCAGGTCAGATATTCCGCTGAGCTAATGACGTTATTTTTCAGGGCAAAGCCTAAAAGACTTATCCCTTGTGGTGCCTCTTGCTTGAAATTATCTTCAAGTTTCGCAACCTTATCTTTAAAAAATTCGGTCCAAGTTACGCTGCTCATTCCTTTTTCTTATCGGCCAAAAACACAGTGACCTGAGGGGAATGGCTAAAAGCCGGGCCATGGCCCAGGGTAAAATCGAGGGTATTTGGCCTGGACCGGTGAAAATCTTACAAAAAGTGAAGTTATTTCGAGGGGTTTTAAGATTTGATCTGCTTTAACCTTGGAGTGTTTTGTGGTAAGGATATCGCGACGAAAGAATTAAAAAATGAACTTATCCGAAATGATCTATTTGGATCACAATGCCACGACACCAGTGGCCCAAATTGTGAGCCACAAAATTCCATCTTTTCTTGAAGGTTGGGGCAACCCCAGCTCGATTCATTGGTGTGGTCGCGAGCCTAAAAATTGGATTCGTCAGGCGCGACAAAATTTAGCAACAGCCTTGAGTGTCAGCCCCTTAGAAATTATTTTTAATTCGGGCGGCAGTGAAGGAAATAGCACCATCATTCTTGGTGTTTTTGATCTCTTTCGTAAAACTAAAAATCATTATCTGTGTTCTGAAGTTGAACATCCCAGTGTGATCCAAACTTTTCGGTATCTGGAAACTTTAGGCGCCCGAGTTGACTACATTCCGGTCAATCGCCAGGGTGCCTTAGATATCGATTTTTACGAAAAACATCTCAGTGAAGATACCGCTTTAGTTTCAATCATGATGGGCAATAATGAAACCGGCACCATTTTTCCAATTCAAGAATTAGCTGTGAAGGCTCACCAAGCTGGAGCCCTTTTTCATTCCGACTGCGTTCAGGCTTTAGGAAAAATTCCACTAGATCTTAAAAAATTGGATATCGATTACGCTACTTTTTCAGCTCACAAATTTTATTCGCTGAAAGGGACAGGAGCTCTTTACGTAAAAAAAATGGCTCCCTTTCAAAAATCCATTTTTGGTGGTGGTCAAGAGCGTGGTCGCCGGGGTGGTACTGAAAATACTTTGGGTATTGCGGCTTTTGGAATCATGATTCCTGAACTGGTTCAGACCAATGAAAAAGCTCAACAGATGGCTGAACTGCGCAATCATTTAGAAACACGTCTCTTGAATGAAATCTCTGGGGTGCAAGTCACTGCGGCCGAACAGCCGCGTTTACCGAACACCTCAAGTTTAGTTTTAAAAAATATCGATGGGGAAACACTGCTGATGAGTTTAGACCTTAAAGGTTTTGCGGTCAGCACTGGCGCTGCTTGCAGCAGTGGAAATCCAGAACCAAGTCCTGTCCTTTTAGCGATGGGCTTATCCCGTGAAGAAGCGCAAAGCAGTTTGCGACTCAGTCTAGGTTGGTCGACGACTCGTGAACAGGTGGATCAATTCATTGAAACACTGAAGGCCGTGGTTGTGCGTCTGCGAAATTTGGGTGGGGAAACAGAACAGAAAGAGCTTTCTCGATGATTCAATCTGAAAATAAAAAATCTACGCGACGACCCCGTGTGCTTGTAGCTATGAGCGGAGGCGTTGACAGTTCGGTGGCTGCGGCTTTGTTGGTTGAACAAGGTTATGATGTCATTGGTGCAACCATGCAGGTTTGGGATTACAGCTCTTGCAGTATTGACGAAGGCAACGGCACCTGTTGTTCAAGTCTTGACGTCGATGATGCTCGCAGCGTTGCCGATCGCTTGGGTATTCCTTTTTATGTTTTGAATTGCGAAGCTAAATTCAAAGCCAAAGTGATAGATCCTTTTTTAAAATCGTATTTGGAAGGCCAAACGCCGCTTCCCTGTGTGAACTGCAACACCTTTCTGAAATTCGATCATCTCATTCAAAAAATGAAAGAGCTGGAATGTGATTACTTGGCCACGGGTCATTATGCACAAGTCAAAAAAGATGAGCAGGGGAATAGCGCCATTTACACCAGCACCGACGATTGGAAAGACCAAACCTACTTTTTGTTTACCCTAGATCCCGCAGTTGTTCCGCATCTGCTTTTTCCTATCGGTGCCATGAAGAAACCCGAAGTCCGTGTTATTGCTGAACAGAAAGGTCTTACGGTCGCAAAGAAAAAAGACTCAACAGGAATTTGTTTTGTTGGCAATGCAGGTTATTCAAAATTTATTGAATCCCAAGTGGATGCCAATATTCTTCGCCAAAAAGCGGGGGAAATTCGTCGTCTGCCTTCGGGCGTCTTGATGGGAAGACATGAAGGAATTCATTTGTACACTTACGGGCAAAGTAAAGGCATTGGGCTAACTCATCATGAAAAACTTTTTGTCGTGAAGATTGATGCTGAAACGAATACGGTTTGGGTGGGAGATGAAGAGTATCTTTACTCCCAACGTGCCGACATCGTTGATCCTCATTGGCTTACGGACTGGAATGAAGATGAAATTTTTCAAGTTAAGATCCGCTATCAACATAAACCAACACCCGCAAAGTTAAAAAAGACAGGTCAAGGTTACAGCATCGAGTTTTTAGAAAAGCAACGGGCGATCACACCGGGGCAAGCGGCCGTTATTTATCAAGGGCAAAAGTTAGTGGGAGGCGGATGGATCACGATGTAACAGCAGCGTCTCACTCGCCAAGTCCGTTTAAAGTTCATACCTTTGGTTGTAAGGTGAATACTTACGATTCAGGGTTGATCGAAAAAAATATTTTGAAATCGAAACCCGCAGCGGAAGTGACCAGTTCAATTCATGTGCTGAACACCTGCGCGGTAACTGCGGAAGCGACGAAAGAAGCTGTGCGCACCATTCGTCGGTTAAAATCTAAGGACCCACTGTGCACGGTGGTCGTTACGGGCTGTGCGGCTCAGGTCGATACCGGTGCGTTTGAAAATTTGCCCGGTGCTGATTTAGTTGTGGCGAATTCTCACAAAATGCAAATCCCAGAAATCTTAGAAGATTTTTTCAAAGGTAAAATAAAAAATAAAGTTTTTAAATCCAATATTTTTCGTAAAGATGATCTGGAAGCAGGTGGTGGTCTAGAAACCAGTCACACGCGATCCTTTTTAAAGATTCAAGATGGCTGCAATAGTTTCTGTACCTTTTGCGTGATTCCCTTTGCTCGGGGTAAGAGCCGAAGCTTGTCCATTTTCGATCTTGTGAATCGAGTGAACGAGCTTCATCGGAAAGGCTTCCAAGAAGTTGTGCTAACAGGGGTTCACATTGGGGACTACGAAGATGACAGTCAGGAAACTAAAAAATATTTAGAGGATCTTGTCGAAACGCTTCTCTTGCGTACAAAGATGCCTCGCTTCCGTTTGACATCTTTAGAGCCTATCGAGCTGACAGGTCGTCTTTTAGATCTTTATGCAGATCCTCGAATGTGTCCTCACTTTCATATGAGCATTCAAAGTGCAAATACCGAAGTTCTCAAAAACATGAAACGAAAATACACCCAAGCTGAAGTTGAAGATGCTTTTTCCCGAATTCATCAACGCTTGCCAAAGGCCTTTGTGGGTCTCGACGTCATTGCGGGCTTCCCCACGGAAACTCACGAACAATTTGAAGACACTTACTTAAGTTTAGCTCGAACTCCTTGGACACGATTGCATGTTTTTCCTTACAGTGAACGTCCAGGGACGAAAGCCATCTTGTTTTCGGAAGCGGTCCCTTGGGAGGAACGACTTCGTCGGGCTTCGCGCTTACGCGAACTTTCTAGTCATCGTGTTGCTGAAAGAGCCAAAGAACAGCTTGGAACCACCAAAGAAATTATTCTCCTTAAGAATTCAAAAAATCGAATTCAGGGATTAAGTCGCGATTTTTGGAACGTGCAAATTGAAGGCGAACTTTCTGAAGCTCAGCTCCAGTCGCAGCACGAAATTAAAGTGTTCATTTCTTCTGTCGATGTTCAAAGCCAACTTTCTAAAGAAATTATCCTTAAAGGAAGCTCTGTTTCAGCGGTCGAGGTCTTTGCGTGAAAATTCTTGAGAATAAAATGAAATATGAATTTGCGGACAAAAAACTTCTCGCAAAAGCTCTGACTCACAAAAGTTTAGCCAATGAATCGCAAGCCGAGAATGAACATAATGAGAAATTGGAATTTTTAGGAGACGCTGTCTTGGATTTAGCTTTGGGCGAGCTCCTCTACGAATATTTTCCCCAAGACAACGAGGGCGACCTTTCGAAAAAAAGGGCGAGCCTGGTTAATGAAGAGCATCTCTCGATTCGCGCACAGAGCATTGGCTTGAACGAATACATTCGCCTGGGAAAAGGTGAGATCATGAGCAATGGCGGTCAAAAGCCCCGATTGCTGGCTTCCTGTTACGAAGCACTGATTGGCGCTTTGTATCTGGATGGCGGGTGGGACAAAGCACGGGATTTTATCCGCCAGGAATACTATCCACTGCTTCTGAACTTCAGTGAAGAGTCTTTTCAAAGAGACTACAAAACTCGATTGCAAGAAAAAATTCAGAGCGAACACCGCGAAACTCCCACTTATGAATTGGTGAAAGAGGATGGGCCTCCTCACGAGAGAATCTTCCAAGTGCAGATTCTTTTCCGAGAGCGAGTTTTAAGTTCTGGTGAAGGTAAGAGTAAAAAATCGGCAGAACAAAACGCCGCTAAATTGGCTTTAGAAAAATTTGAAAAGGGAGAACTCCTATGAATTCCTATCGCGCCGGTTTTATCGGCCTTATCGGTCAGCCCAATGCCGGGAAAAGCACCCTGATGAATTTTTTAGTGGACCAAAAAGTTTCCATCGTGACGGCAAAACCGCAAACCACACGTCGAAGGGTCATGGGCATTCACAGTTCTAAAGAAGGACAAATTGTTTTCGTGGATTCTCCGGGCTTGATCCAGGCGGACCGAGGACTCAATGGGTTTTTAGCTCAAGAAGCCGAAGACGTGATGAGAAATGTGGATGCCTTGTGGGCCATCGTCAGCGTTGATGAAGAAAAAGCGGAAGATGCAAAGAAAGTGATCGAACTTGTGTCCTCACAAAAAAAACCGTGGATTGGGATCGTTACTAAAACGGATCTGCAAGAAAAAGCTCATCGTGTTTTGATTCTCAAAGATCTTATCGAGAAAAAAGGTGGTAAAGCCTTTGCCATTTCCAGTGTGGATCCCGATGAAGAGGAAAAAAGTCTGCGTCAGGATCTTCTGCAAGAAGCGCTCAAGCTGATTCCAGAATCGCCGGCGCCTCTTTATGATGTTGAACTTTTCACTCCCGAGAGCGCGCGGAATTTAGCGGCGGAAGTCGTGCGGGAAAAATGTTTTGAACATCTTCACCATGAACTTCCTTATAATCTTGCTGTGCGTATCATAAAATTTGATGAAGTCGCAAAAACAGTTCCTCATTTGAGCATTGAAATTATCGTGGCGAAAGAGAGTCACAAGGGAATGGTCATTGGTAAAGCTGGATCCGTTCTTAAAAAAATCGGTTCGGATGCTCGTAAAGAAATTGAAAAAATCATGGGCGAGAAAATATTTTTAGATCTTAAGGTTTCCTGCCGTGAAGATTGGTTTTCCAACAACAGGTTAATGAAGGAGCTAGGTTATGTCGTCACTGATTCCAAGGATTGATAATCCTAAGGTGGCGATCATAGGTCGCCCCAACGTGGGGAAATCCACACTATTTAATATTATCACTGATACTCGGAAGTCGTTGGTGAAAAACCAGCCCGGCGTTACTCGCGACATCATGATTCATCCCGTAAACATCTGGGGTAAAAATTTCGATCTTCTAGACACTGGCGGAGTGACTGAATCTGCGGATTTAGTTTCACAGATGATTCGCGAGCAGGTGAAAGATTTCTTGCAGACCGTAGATCTCATTGTTGCGGTGATGGACGGGCGCAGCGGGCTTTTGCCTGAAGACCGAGACATCATTCGTCTGGCGAAACAGACGGGCAAAGATTTTTTATTGGTCATCAATAAAGTCGATCGTGTTCACGAAGAAGAAATTGCTAAAGCTGATTTTTATGAATTTGGTGTGGATCTTGTGTCAGCCTCTTTCGAACAGCGTCGCGGTCTTTCTGATATTCTCGAGTGGATAACAAATCGTCTGCCTGAATCCCAAAGTGTCGAACGCGAAGCTTTGACCTTAACTTTGGTGGGGAAACCCAACGTCGGTAAAAGCTCCATTTGCAATGCGCTGCTAGGCTCGTCACGAATGCTTGTCAGTCCCATGGCAGGAACGACAGTAGATGCAGTGGATACACCCTTCGAGTGGAATGGAAGCTCTTATGTGTTGGTGGATACCGCGGGATTACGCCGGTCCTCGCGTCGAGAAGAAGGTTTGGAAATCATTTCTGCTTTTAAATCCCAGGAAGCCATTCGACGATCTGATTTAATTTTACTGGTGATCGATGCGAATATGGGTCCCACCGATCAAGACGCCAAAATCATGCAAGCTATATTGGAAGATCATAAAGCGGTTATCCTGGTGGCTAACAAAACGGATATCGCAGCGAAAGAAATTCCTGAGTTTCGCAAAAAGTTTCAGGAAAAAGTGGATGAAACTTTCCACTTTTTCCCTGACGTGCACTTCGTATATACCAGCGCGACCACAGGCTATGGACTCGAAGACTTGTTTCAAAAAATCGAGCAGGTGAAAAAACAGATGAACATGAGGATCTCGACTTCAGATCTGAATGATTTCTTTTTCGATGTGATTCGTAAGGCTCCGTCGCCAGTTTATGCGACAACGAATGTGAAATTTTATTATCTGACTCAAACTTATCAAAAACCGCCAGCTTTTATTGCTTTCGCGAATCATCCTGACGGGGTTACAAATGCTTATCGAAGATTTTTAACAAAAAATCTAAAAGAGCGATTTGGTTTAATGGGAATGACTGTGCGAATCTTCTGTATGAAATCGCGACGAGATTCGAGCCGAACGGATTGACGAACCGAAGTTGGAGAACCCGCTACGGGTTTTATTTTTTAGCGGTTGGATCGGCTTTTGGTTTGGGAAACCTTTGGCGATTTCCCTATGTTGTTGGTGAAAACGGGGGCGGCGCCTTTGTTTTGCTGTACATCTTTTTAGCTCTGACTTTAGGTTTACCCATGTTGATCGCAGAAATGATGTTGGGTCGTCTCACGCGGCAATCGGTGGTGATGGCCACACGAAAAGTTTCACTGACCAGCGGCAAAGATTTTAAATTCCTAAGCGCGCTTCCGGTCATTTTAAGTTTAGTGGTGCTTTCCTATTATTCAGTGATCAGCGGATGGGTTTTGCATTTCATCATGCAATTTGTCTTGAGTCTTTTTGGTTCGACGCAAATTGGATCCAGCAGCATGGTCTTGCTCCTGAAAAACGGCGGATTGCAATTTGGTTTGGCTTCGGTGCATTTGTTGATCACTTTGATTGTCGTTGTGAAGGGAGTTCAAAACGGTTTGGAAAAGTGGATCGGTTGGACCATGCCTTTCTTTGCTTTTTTGGTGGTGTTTTTAATTTGGAAGTCCACTTCACTGTCGACAACAGATGATGTTTTGCGATTTTTATTTTATCCCGACTTTTCGAAATTAACTTTGTTTTCCTTGAATCACGCTGTTGGCCACGTGCTTTTCACCTTGTCGGTAGGCTTTGGGACAATGGTGACCTTTGGCAGTTACGTGCGTGAAGATCAACATGTTCCCACGGCGGGCTTAAGGGTTTCCTTGTTTGATAGCATTGTTTCCCTGGGTTCACTTTTTATTATTTTTCCCTTGGTGTTTAAAGCTTCTAATCGAACGATCACGGATCCCGCATTGATGTTCGACGTTTTACCACAATTTTTTATCGAGATGAAAGGGGGACTGCTCTTCGGTCTTGCTTTCTTCGTCTGTCTTTATCTTGCGGCTTTGAACGCAAGCATGGGTTTGTTAGAAACGGTCGTCTCGAACATTTTGGATATTTTTAATAAAAAAATAAATCGCAATCAAGCCGGCTGGGCAACGGGAGCGCTGGCCTTGTTGCTCACTTTATTGCCATCACTCTCGGGTAGTTTTTTTCGTGAAGCTCGCCTAGGAGAGAAGGGACTCATCGAGTTGATTGACTCGATCCTGATCAACGGATTTTTACCTTTAGTCGCTTTAGGTCTCTCCTACATTTTCTTTAAGGGAGTTTCTTTAAAGGACAAAGAAAGACTCTTCGTCGATAAGGAGCGGTTTGTGAGTTATTCGATGTTTCCTCAATGGATCTTTGCTTTACGGTGGTTTGCTCCTTCAATCATTATTTTGGGTTGGTTGTTGCACCTTTTTGGTTTGTTGAAGATAATTTGGCAGAATGACTAAAAATCAATTTAATTATTTTCTGGTCGCCTTGATATTTATCTTAGATCAATCGACAAAATTTTTAGCGCGAAAATATCTCGAGGCTCGCGAGCCAATTGAAATTTGGACGGGTCATATTCGTCTTCAGCTGGTTCATAATACGGGAGCATTCTTAAGCATGGGTGCTGAGTGGCCCGGCTATTTGCGATGGACGGTGTTGATTGCTTTTGTTTTCTTTTTCCTATTTTTTCTATGGCGTTTGATGATCAAAGAAAGCAGCACGCCGAAACAAAAAACTTGTTACGCCATAGTTTTGGGCGGTGGTTTAGGAAATCTGTTAGATCGTTTGTTGATGGGTGAAGTGACTGATTTTCTTTGGTTAGGAGCTGGTCCTGTACAGACAGGAGTTTTTAATTTAGCCGATGTCGCGATCTTGTTTGGAATCTTGGTCTTGCTTCTAGAAGTTCATCCCAAGAATAACAAGGATGTCGTATAGGTCTCCGCTGACCTTGTAGTTGAGCTTTTCTTGACCCGAGCCTGTGTTCAAAAAATCTTTATTTTCGTCGGCAAAATTAATGTAATGATAAGTGGCTTGAAGCCCCAAGAAAGCTTTTCGACGCATCAAAGGAATTTCTAAGCCGGCACCGATATCAGTTCCCATAACACTTTCACGAGTCGTAATGTCCAGCTCGGGAAAATTATAGCTGCGGTAGTGTTGAGAGAATCCTCCCAAGATATAAGGATTAAGATCGGCTAAACCTTTGGTCACATTTTGAGTGTTCAAGAAATACTTTAAGTTAAAGCTGGTGGTCGTGAACGAAACACTTCCCGAATAATTTTTAACCAACGTCGAAAGCGTGGCCGAATTATCGCCAGTCATCAGGCCCAAACTGAAAGCAAGTCTCATGTCGAAAAAATAAGAAATCAACAAACCGAAGGTGGGACCTTGGCCATAGGCTTTCGCCATATTTTCCGTGAACATTCGTGGTCCTGCAGCAAGACCTACAGTGAAGAAACGCCCATTACGAAAAAAGTTAATATCAGCTTCTTCATCAGACGCTTCGTCAAATTCACTGTAATCTGTGAATGGATCGTAAGACTCGTCGGGGTCAGTTTGTGCCAATGCCGAGGTCACAGGCGCAGAGATGAAAAGAAATGAAAACATCAATAGAGTAAAAACTTTTTTAGAAAAAATAAAATATCGGTGAGCCTTCACATTTCCCCCATACATCAATGATGTATAATGTTTTCTGAAAAGAAAAGAAAAAGAATCATTTCAAAGCGAGATGATCATTTTGAGAAAACTCCTGTTTAGAGAATGAAAAAGTGTTTAATGTCTAAACGAATCTTCAATTGCCGAAACATATTGAAGGCTTAGGCGAAACTATAACAGTATTTCACAAAGCCTGTTCTAAAAATGATTCATTTTCTCTGCTTAAATCAAACCCATAGGTTTTTGAAATGGCGTGATTTGTGAACCTCAGTAAAGCAATTGGGGGCCTTTTCATGCGACGCTTTATTAGCGGTCTCGATGTGAGACAGCGCAAATTCATGACCGACATTTCATCATTCCTGATGATGTTTTTATTTTTCACCAGCTGCGGTCAGGTGGGCGAGTTGAATCTGGCTTCAAAGTCGAAGGGCGATATTGTCGGCACCGATGAGTTTGTTCTAGAGAATGTGGAAGCCTGCGAAGAAATGACGAACACGGGTCAAATGCAAAAGGCTCAGCAAAAAATCACATTTCAAGATACAAGAGTTGAAACCGGCTTAGCCTCGATCTGCCCCTTCACTTCCGGAGGCGAAGATCGCGATGGAAATTTAAGCATGGAAGAAGGGCAAATGCGCGCTCGCTATGAGCAAAGCCAATCTCTGCAGTTGCCAGCAAATGCGGTAATTTGCGATGTTCAGTTGAGCAATAACTTGCAAAGATTCCGCTACGATGACGTTTTCTTTTTAACTTTCAATAACTATGTTCTAGCGACAAACAACAAATCATCCCTGCGTCGAAGATTAACTCCCATGCGTGTCGGCGCTATGGAAGCGGGTGGGACTTACGACCTTTTCAGTTACGATTGGAAGTCTTTGCGAACAGCGCCTTTCGAGAATGTCGTGGACGACTTTTGTTTAGGCAAAGAAGCAGGTCTAGGAGCTTGCACTTGGCCCATCACAGAACAAGCCGGTAAAATCCAATTCAAATGGGAGCCCGAAGTTTTTATTCGCCTGACAGCAAATTCCAGCCAGAAGCAGACGTTTAAATTTATCATTACGGGTGATAATGATAAGGGAGTCGATTGTTATCATGAAAAGCTTGAGCTTGATGTTCATGTTAATTATTATTTGAAGTAATCAATACGGAAATTCTCGGCGCCGCGAATTTTATTTTAATCAGAAAAATCTTGACATCCTATTTAGTGATTTTTTCGCTCGGGATTTTCATTGAGGAAAATAGCTTTAAATACGGTATTGTTTACGTCAGCTTTGTCTATCCCGTGTTTATTTTCAAAATCTATCAACAGTTTTGCAGAAATAATTTCTCTTCGTCGTAGCTCAAATCTAAACCAAAAACTCTGATTTTAAACCTATGCTAAATTCATCTCGGAATCTATTTTGCAGAAGAGGTTTATTATGAATTTAAAAAATATCACTGATAGCGAATTAATTAAAAAGACCGAAAATCTTGTCCGCACCGAGCGAGAAACATTAACGGTACTTCTTCATCACTTGCGTGAAGTTCAAAGGCGAAGGCTATTTTCTACTCTAAAATATAAATCCTTATTTGATTTTACAGTACGCCATTTGAAGTATCCTAAAGATCAAGCTTACCGGCGTATTGCTGCGATGAAACTTTTAAATGAGCTTCCTGAGGTCGAAGAGAAAATTAATTCCGGAGCAATTTCTTTAACTCACATTGGTCTTGCTCAGTCCTTTTTTCGTCAAGAGGAAAAGTTTACTGATAAAGAACTCACCACAGATCAGAAGAATGAAGTTTTTGAAATGATTGCAGGAAAATCCGTGAGAGATGCGGAACGCATTACGCTAGCTCTTGCTTCAAATCCTGTTGAAATAAAACCAGATCGAGTAAAGGCGGTTTCTGCAAATCGCATTGAAGTTAAATTTACGGCTACTTGCGAAGTTGAGAATAAAATTGAAACGCTCAAGGGCTTACTTGCGCATAAATTTCCTTCACTCACAATTGGTGAGTTATTTGATAAACTCTGTGATCTTGGTATCGAAGCTTGGGACCCCGCCGCGAAAGCAAAATTCGCGGCGCCGAGAAAAACTTCAACCGAGCGAAAAAAAATCTCTCAGGCTGAAATTCGCCGAAATATCTTCCGTAAAGCTCAAAACAAATGCGAAAACTGCGGGTCAACTTATGCCCTTGAAATCGACCACTGCGAGCCCAAAGCCTTAGGGGGTGACTCTACGAAAGAAAACCTCCGCTTGCTCTGTCGTTCCTGCAACCAAAGAGCAGCGATAAAAGCCTATGGAATAATCAAAATGGAGAGGTATCTCGATGGATCATGAGCAGCCTATAGAGGCAGGCCCACTTCACGAGTGAAAAGCGCGATGCGTCGATCATCTTAAATTCTCTCTCTAGTGGACGAAACTCTGTTTTCTACGTTAGGATCGCTGGCGAACCCCTCAATTAAGAGAGAAGATTCATGACGAATTCCTCGCAGTACCAGAAGGCCGGCGTCGACGTTGAAGCGGGTGACGCTCTTGTGGATTGGTTGCAGAAAAGCGAAAATCAAAAGCAAATACACAGCGAAAGAATTCTCTCGGGCATTGGCGGTTTTGCTTCTGTCTTCAATATGCAATTTCCTGAAATTAAAAAACCTTGTTTGGTAACTTGCACTGATGGAGTCGGAACCAAAGTGAAATGGGCTGCTCAGTTTCAAAAGTACGAGGGAATTGGTCAGGATCTCGTCGCAATGTGCGTGAATGATCTGATCTGTACGGGTGGACGGCCTCTCCTGTTTCTCGATTATTATGCAACTGGAAAACTCGACATAAAAGCGGCGCAACTTTTTCTTCAAAGTATTAGAAAAGCCTGCGCTGATTCTTCAATGGCCTTGGTCGGTGGTGAAACAGCTGAGATGCCTGGAGTCTATCACGAAACTGATTTCGACTGCGCGGGATTCGCAGTTGGAATTGTAGATCAGGATAAAACCCTCGGCCCACATCGAGTGCGAGTGGGAGACGTGATGATTGGCCTGGCAAGTTCAGGTTTTCATAGTAATGGCTACTCTTTGCTGCGAAAAGTTTTTGCGGACGATGCGAAGAATTTCATCAATGAACTGATGACGCCAACAAAACTCTACGTCGACATCATGATGGAATTACAAAAGAGCGGCATCGAGATCCATGCAGCAGCTCACATTACAGGCGGTGGTCTAGACAATATCCCGCGAGTCTTACCTGAAAAAACAGCCGCTCAAGTTAAACCTTGGACTTTCCCCAAATTATTTGCAGAAGTTCAAAAGCGCGCAGGAATGTCTTCCAAAGAAATGCTTTCGACTTTAAATTGCGGGCTGGGCTTTGTGATTGTCGCTCCAGCTAGTTCAGCTCAACAAATCCAACAACTGGCGAAAAAATTTAATCATGAAGCCTGGGATTTGGGTCAGGTGACTTCCTCGCCCAATGACCCCGATTGGTTCATGGAGGGAGTAAAATGAAAACTTCGCGAGCCCACAGAAGTTTTGAAAATTCTCGGCTTGCGGTTTTTGTTTCTGGTCGTGGTTCTAATTTGCAGGTGATGCTCAATCAACCTGATGACTTTCCGGTAGCTCTTGTTGTCAGTAACCGTAAAAACGCCGCTGCGATACTGAAAGCCAAACGCGCTGGTGTTCCTTGCTTCCTGATGAATGCTAAAACCGAATGGTCTGAAGTCACCGCTCAGCTGAAAGCTCACCGTATCAATTTAATTTACCTTCTTGGTTTTATGAAAATCCTTCCGGAAAAAGTTTGCCAAGAGTGGAGGGGGAGAGTAGTCAACATTCACCCTTCGCTTTTACCGCTGAATCCTGGTCTGGAAGGTTTTGAAAAAAGTTTTTCACAAAAGCAAGGTCTCGGAGTCAGTCTTCATGAAGTCATACCCGAAATGGATGCAGGCCCACTGATTTTCCAAAAAGAATTTTTCTCTTCACTGAATTTCAAAGACGATACGGACATCGAGAAAGAGCGAGTGGCTTTGAGTTTCACTGAACATCGCTTAGTCCGAGAAAGTGGGCGCCGGTGTTTGTGAACGAATACGATGTTGTTTTAGTTTCGGCTTTCAGAAATTGTTATTGGCTGGCTTCAGAGTTACGCCGACAAAAGCTGAACGTCTTAGTGATTGACCTCAGCAGTAAATTAGGAGTGTGGCCTGCTGAAGATGTCGAAGGACCTTTTGGACTGTTTAAAACAGAAACTCTCAAAGGAAGTTTGCTCGAAGGACTGTGGGCTGAAGATGCTTTTCACGAAGTGGAAAATGGTTTCACCTTGTGGTTGGATTCGGGGCCTTTGGAATTCAAGGGACCACTCACTCGTTACCAAATTGGAATGTCAGGACTTGACCCCAAACTTTTCGAAACTTTAGGACGGCAAACGGGGATTCAGGCTCAAAGAAATTTTCGTGCTGATTCTTTGAATTTTGAAACTCACTGGCTGGTTCCTTTTTCTTGTCAGTTAGCGAGCACAACCTTTTCCAGTGCTCGCAAATCGGTCGGCCTTCCCAAAGCGCTTCCTCTAGCAGCGAGTTTTCACGTTCGATGGGCCAATCGCAACACCAATGAAAAAGCCGCACAGTGGTTGAAGTCTCGGGGCATTGCCTTCTCTGAAAAAACGGACATCATCGATCTGTCTTTTGAAAATCGTCGTAAAGTCACTGGCGTCGAATTAAAAGGTGAGATCTCGGGATTGGTTCGATGCAAAGCTTTAGTTTGGGGATTGACCAGCGAAGAAAGCTATTTTTACAACTCGGTTTTAGGACAAGAAATATTTCCTTTGGGCCCGCTGGAAAGCGAATGGTCTTGGATCCGCTACCGCGTGAAAATCAAACCCAATATGCAAACTCGTCTGTGGCCTCTGCATTTTTGTTCCTTTCAGGACAAAGATTCGCCATGGACTCATGAAAATATGATTCTGTGGCAAAAAACGTCTTTGGATGAATTCATGGAAGCTTGGGTGCGCATTCCAACAGTGCAAAGATTTAATAAAAACTATTTAACTTTGATTGGCGAGCGCATTCTGAAAAATATCAATGAGCGCATCATGGGGTTGAATGCTGAAATTCAAAATCATCCTCAAGAATCCACTTACACTTATCATCAGTTGGGTCCTTCACGATTTCCTGTGTACCGGGCCAACTCGATGGGACGTCGTCAGAAAACAAATGGAGTTCGCAATTTCTTTAATCAAAGTCACGAGCGACTGGCTTTGTACAGTCATGAAGATCGACAAGAACTTGCTGAAGAAAATTTGAAACACATATTGCATTGGTTGGTCGAGTTAGAAACGAAACGAAGGAAGGAAGCGACGGCGTGATAGACAGATACACCCGCCCAGAGATGGGAGTTTTGTGGGACTTGGACCATAAATTTGGAAAGATGCTGGAAGTCGAAATGGCCGTGGCCGAAGTGCAAGCCACTTTAGGAATTATTCCCCGAGCCGCCGCGAAATCCATTCGCAAATTGGGAAAATTCAACGTTAAGCGCATTAACGAAATTGAAAGAGAAACAAAGCACGACGTGATCGCTTTTGTTTCCAATGTCGCTGAAAATGTCGGAGATCATGGGAAGTTTATTCACTTCGGAATGACCAGCTCCGATGTTCTCGATACCGCTTTCAGTCTGCAAGTTAAAGAAGCGGGAGAAGTGCTTTTAAAATCGATTGATCTTTTGGAAAAATCTCTCAAGAAGCAATGTCGCGAACATGTAGCGACGTTATGCGCAGGTCGCACTCACGGAATGTTTGCCGAGCCAACAACTTTTGGTTTAAAGATGGCGGGCTACTTGGCAGAGCTCCAACGAAATCACCGTCGAGTCGAAGCGGCCTTGGATCAAATGATGATCTGTAAGTTGAGTGGTGCAGTGGGAACTTATTCAGCTCAAGCTCCTGAAGTTGAAACGAAGGTCGCGAAAAAATTAGGATTAAAACCGGAAGTTATTGCCACCCAAGTTGTGCCCCGCGACCGGCATGCTGAAATGATTTTGTCATTGGCGCTTTTAGGAGCAGGTCTGGAAAGACTATCCATTGAACTTCGACATTTGCAGCGAAATGAAGTGAGTGAAGTCACTGAAGGCTTCACGCGAGGGCAAAAGGGATCTTCGGCGATGCCTCACAAAAAAAATCCCATCAGCGCTGAAAATATTACGGGCGCGGCGCGCTTACTGCGAGGTTACGCCTTTTCAAGTTTTGAAAACATCGCTTTGTGGCACGAAAGGGACATCAGTCATTCTTCGGTCGAGCGAGTTATCTTCCCTGATGCTTTTATCATTGCTGACTATGCAGTGAATCGCATGGCCATCCTGCTGAATGGTCTGGATGTGAACAAAAAACGAATGCAGGAAAATATTGATCTTTCGCAAGGGCAACTTTTCAGCTCGCACATTTTGTTGGCCTTAGTGAATAAAGGTTGGTCGCGGGAAGAGGCTTACTCTCACGTGCAGAGATTGTGTCATTCGCTGGGTAAGAATGATCATTTGCGGAAAAAAATTCTTGAAGATCAAACTTTGAAAAACGTTTTAAAAGCCAAAGAACTTGAGGATATCTTTAGCGGCAAAAAACACCGCAAGGGAATTAAATCCATCGTGCAAAGGGTATTGAAATGAAAATGTCTCTGGGAAAAATGATTTACGAAGGAAAAGCTAAAAAAGTCTATCAGTGGACAGAAGATAAAAATAAAGTCTTCTTAGAGTTTAAAGATTCGCTGACGGCTTTCAATGCGCAAAAGAAGGGTTCCTTTGAAAACAAAGGTTCCATCAATCGCGATATCGCCGTTTTAATTTTCCAATACTTAAAATCAAAAGGAATTCCTAGTCATTTCATCGAGCGTATTGAGGATCGAGGAATGTTGGTTCAGCAAGTCGAAATCATTCCTTTCGAAGTTGTCGTACGAAATTGGTTAGCAGGATCTACAGCAAAAAAATTAGGAATTCCCGAGGGGAAAGTTCTTAAAAAACCGCTTGTTGAATTTTATTTGAAGAACGACGAATTGGCAGATCCTTTTGTCAGTGAAGACCAAATGCTGATGCTGGAGTTAACTACGCCCAGTGAGATCACTCGTCTTAAAGAATTAGCTTTGCAAATTAATCAGCAACTGATTCAACTTTTTGATCAAATGAATCTGACCCTGGTGGATTTCAAAGTGGAGTTTGGAAAAAACCATCAGGGTGAAATTCTTTTGGCTGATGAGATCACTCCGGACTGCTGTCGTTTATGGGATAAGACCACCCAGGAAAAATTCGACAAGGATCGTTTCCGCCGAGATCTGGGGTCCGTTAAAGAGTCGTACACTGAAGTTTTAAATCGCATGAAAAAAATCGTAGGAGGTCAGTCATGAAGTGGGGAGTGAAAATCATGCCACGGGAAGTTCTGTTGGATTCTCAGGGCCGTGCCGTAGAAAGTTTGCTGAAAGAAAATCAATTTCAATTGAATCATTGTCGCGTTGGTCGTTACGTCGAAATCGTGACCGAGCAAGCTCAAGAATCCAAGGCTCGGGAAGAAATCGAAAAAATGACGAAGTTTGTTTTGTACAATCCTTTGATCGAAACTTTCACGATTGAAAGGCTTGAAGCATGAAAGTCGGCGTGACGCGATTTCCAGGAACCAATTGTGACTTTGACGTCCACCATATGGTTGAAAACGCAGGGCATGAGCCCATTTGGCTGTGGCACCAAGATAATTTTGATGTTCAGTCCGTTGAGGCCGTCATTATTCCCGGTGGCTTTAGCTACGGAGACTATCTTCGCTGTGGAGCTTTAGCTTCGCGAAGCCCTGTGATGAAGTCAGTCTCTGAGTTCGCTTCGCGCGGGGGCCCTGTGCTGGGAATCTGCAACGGCTTCCAAATTCTTTGCGAAGCCGGTCTTTTGCCCGGAGCTCTGCTCAGAAATGAAAATGTAAAATTCATCGATGATTGGGTCGATCTCAGAGTCGAAAACACAAATTCGTTTTTCGCCAAAGAAGCTCCTCGAGCTAAAGAATTTCGATTGCCGATAGCTCACGGCGAAGGACGCTATTTTGTTTTAAGCGATGAACTTAAAAAAATTCAAGATCGCGGGCAGGTGTGGCTCAGTTACACAAAAAATCCCAATGGTTCAGTTCACAATATCGCCGGTGTGATGAACGAGAAAAAAAATGTGGTCGGGCTGATGCCTCATCCTGAACGGGCGACTCAGTCCTGGATGGGCAGCACCGATGGAGGGCTATTTCTGTGAAAGAAAAATTAAAACATTATCGCTTGAATGAAAAAGAATACGGCTTGATCTGCGAACTCTTAGGGCGACCTCCCCAAGGGGTTGAGTGGGCTTTGTTCTCAGCTCTGTGGAGTGAACACTGCAGCTACAAAAGTTCTAAAATTCACCTTCGTAAATTTGCTTATAGAAATTCTTCGGTGATGGATGGTGAAGGCGAAAATGCGGGAGTCATCGATATCGGCTACGGAGAAAAAATTGCTTTTAAAATGGAAAGTCACAATCACCCCAGCTTTATCGAGCCCTATCAAGGGGCAGCTACGGGAGTTGGTGGTATTTTAAGAGACATTTTCACCATGGGCGCAAGACCAATTGCACTAGCTGATTATCTTTGCTTTGGCGAACCCACAGCTCCACGGATGAAAAATCTTGTGAAGGGTGTGGTCTCGGGAATTTCAGGTTACGGGAATTGCGTTGGTGTTCCTACAATCACGGGGCAAACGGAATTTCACTCGAGCTACAATACCAATATTCTCGTGAATGCGATGGCTGTAGGTCTGATCACCGAGGGCCAAAAGATGGCGCGCTCGGCAGCAAAGGGTCCAGGAAACTGGGTGGTTTATGTCGGAGCGAAAACGGGGAAAGACGGAGTTCATGGAGCCAGCATGGCCAGTGAATCCTTTGATGAAAATAATGAAGCGAAAAAACCCAATGTGCAAATTGGAGATCCTTTTTTCGAAAAACTCCTCATCGAATCTTGTTTAGAGGTCTTGGATCAAGATCTCGTTGTGGCGATGCAGGACATGGGTGCGGCGGGTTTAACCAGTTCCAGTTTTGAAATGTCGGCTCGGGGAGAAGTGGGTCTGGATTTGAATCTAGATCAGGTTCCCCTTCGTGATTCCAGTATGAATCCCGAGGAAATCTTGCTCTCAGAAAGCCAAGAAAGAATGCTCCTGATTTGCGAGCCAAAAAAATATCCTCAGTTGCAAAAAGTTTTTCATCGCTGGGGACTTGATGCTCAAAAAATTGGGGAAGTGACTCAGGACCCCGTGATCAAACTTCGCTGGCGAAATGAATTGCTGACTTCGATTGATCCACGACTCATCGTCGATAAAGCGCCTCGTTACGAGAGGGAATTTCGTCCTTGGCCTCGTGGAAATAAAAAATCCACATCAAGCTTGAAGAAGAACATTAACTTATCTGAGCAACTGAAAGAGAACAGCCAAAGCATCGACTTCGCTTCGCGAGAATGGATCTATCGTCAGTACGATCAGCGCGTTGGAGTAAGAACAATACGTGATGCTTCCCATTCCGTCGGTTTCCTGCGAATGCCTTCCGATCGTGCTTTGGCGATGACTCTCGGTTGTCGCCCTGGAGTGATGAGATTAGATGCTCGTCTGGGTGGGCTGGATTCGGTCTTTTATCCCGCCTTGCAAATGGCGATTAAGGGAGCGAAAGCATTGGCAGTTACGGATTGTTTAAACTTTGGTAATCCCGAAAAAGTTGACATCATGTCGGAATTTGTTGCCGCGGTTGAAGGGATTGCCGAAGCTTCAAAAGCTTTAGATGCTCCCGTCATTTCCGGAAATGTGAGCTTCTATAATGAAACTCAAGGGCAAAATATTACTTCGACACCAGCTACGGGTTTGATTGGAATTCGAAAAGAAGTTGAAAATATTCCCGAAGATCATTTTGTTGATTCAGAGTGTCTGGTTTATCTCCTGAGCCTTCCGATGGCGAAAGGTTTTTATTCTCTGAAGGAAAATAATTTCTTCGAAGGAGAGTTGGATGTTTCGCTCTGTGCAGAATGGATCCAATCATTGTGTGATTTAACCAATCGTGGTAGTATCCAATCTTCCCGAGCCCTTGGTCAGGGAGGACTTTTAGAGACAATTCGTCGAATGTGTCTAAAAGGTGTTGGCTTCGAAATGCAAAGTCCAGAATGGCTGAATGGAGAGTTGTCCTCCGCTCTCCAAGAATCTTTTTATGAAGTTGTCGTTGCGGTCAGATCAGAAAATAAAAACCAATTTGAAAAAGATTTGCAGCAGTTACAACCGAAATTAAAAGCAAGTTCGCTATTTTTGGGGCGCACAATTCCGGAGCGCCTGAAGTGGGGAAGCCAGATTGATCTCGCGGTCGACGAATTGAAAGGGCTTCATGAAAAAGCGTGGAGCCAACATTTGGAGTTAAGATGAGTTGGAAGGAAGAGTGCGGAGTTTTTGGTATCTGGGGAGATAGTGAAAGCGCGCGCTTAACTTATTTAGGTCTGTACGCCATGCAACACCGCGGGCAAGAATCCGCAGGGATTGTTTCCTTAGATGAAAAAAATCATCTGAATCATAAAGGGCTCGGGTTGGTTGGTGACGTCTTTAAAGAAAATGAGTTGCTTCGTCTGAAAGGAACAGCAGCCATTGGCCATGTTCGTTATTCAACGACAGGGCAAAATCTTTTAACCAATGCTCAACCGCTTACAGCTAATTTGTTGAATGGTCCAGTGGCCATAGCTCACAATGGAAACTTCGTTAATCACAATGTCTTACGTAAAGAACTCCAAGGAAAAGGTGCTATTTTCCAAGGAAGTAATGACACAGAAATTGTTCTTCATCTACTTTCAAAAAATTCCTCCAGCGATCTCATCCAAGCCTTGAAAGAATCCATGCAAAGACTTGAAGGCGCTTTCAGCATGGTGGTCTTATCCCATAACAGAATGGTCGCGATCAGAGATCCCTATGGCTTTCGGCCTTTAGTCCTTGGGAAAAAAATCAGGGACGATGGCAGTTGGGCCCGCGTGATCGCTTCGGAAACTTGCGCCTTTGATTTGATCGGCGCTCAGTTTGAAAGAGAAGTCGATCCCGGAGAAATCTTTTGGATCGATGAAAAGGGCGAGCACTCCGAAAAATTCGCAGAAGCTCCACGAACGGCTCACTGTGTGTTTGAACATATTTATTTTTCTCGACCTGACAGCAAAGTCTTTGGGCAAAGTGTGTATGAATCGCGAAAAAAATTTGGAGCTCAGTTAGCCTTGGAAAACCCTGTCGAGGCCGACGTCGTTATTCCCGTTCCCGACAGCGGAGTTCCCGCAGCGATGGGTTACAGCCACCAAAGTAAAATTCCTTTCGAGTTCGGTATTATTCGCAATCACTACGTGGGAAGGACTTTCATCCAGCCCACTCAAGGGATTCGCGACTTTGGAGTGAAAATTAAACTGAATCCCCAATCCGCCGTCATTCAAGGCAAAAGAGTCATCGTGATCGACGATTCCTTGGTGCGCGGAACAACCAGTAAAAAAATCATCAATCTCATTCGGCAGGCTGGCGCCAAAGAGGTCCATATGAGGATCGCTTGCCCGCCCACAGTCGGGCCTTGTTATTACGGAGTCGATACTCCCCATCGGGCCCAGCTTATCGCCGCCCAAAATACAGTCGAGGAAATTCGGCAATTCATAGGAGCCGACACTTTAGGATATTTGTCTCGGGAAGGGCTTTTCAAAGCGATGCAAACAGGTGAGAATAAATACTGTGCGGCCTGCTTTGATGGTCGTTACCCAACAAAATTGTACGACGTAGAGTGAGATGACCCAAAATAAAGTTCAGTGTCTTGCCCCCGGGGACATTGTTGACATTGTAGCCCCTGGATTTGCACCACGCCCGGAAGAGGTCGAAGGTGCTGTGCAATTGTTGAAAGATTGGGGATATCAACCTCGCTTGCCTGAAGGTCTTATTGCTGAACACTTTCTTCATTCAAATTCGGATGAGCAGCGATTTCATTTTTTAAAAAAAGCCCTGACTGCGAAAGACAGTCGTTTCATTTGGTGTCTTCGCGGAGGTTACGGCAGCAATCGTCTGTGGCCCTTCCTGCGCAAAATGAAAAAACCCTCGCAACCAAAAATTATTATTGGATTAAGTGACATCACCAGCTTGCATCACTTTGTAAATCAAGTTTGGCGTTGGCCCAGTTTGCACGGAGCTCACTTGGATCGATTGGGGCTGCGAAAAAGTCCTGCGGCTATGGTACAGGAAACTCGGGATCTTCTCGAGGGAAAAGAAACTTTGACGAAGTTTTTGGATCTAAAACCTCTGAATGCTCGAGCTCAAAAATTAAAAAAAATCAAAAGTGTTGTCGTTGGTGGTAACTTAGTTACTTTGCAAAGCTCGATCGGAACCGTGAACGAAGTGAAGCTCGATGGAAAAATTCTTTTCTTGGAAGACATTGGCGAGCGTGCTTACCGCATCGATCGCGTTCTTGTGCATTTACAACAGTCGGGCCTTTTGAAGAAAGCCAAGGCTGTTTTGTTCGGTGAGTTCTATCAGTGTAATGAAAAAGACGGTCGACCCCTTTATCTGGAAGTCTTGAAAAGATTTGCGGAAGATATTAAGCTTCCTGTTTTCACAGGAGTTGAAGCGGGTCACGGCGAAGTTCAGAGACCTCTTTTTTTAAATACTAATGCTGTATTGCAGGGGGGCGAGAAGGCCTCTTTGCTTGTTGAATCTGGAGTTAAAGGATGAAGTATTCCGTTTTGGAAAAAAACTTAATGGTTCAGTTAGAACCAAAAATTCGTGATGTGACTCCGGGAGTGATGGTTCGGGCCTATCAGAACGGGCGGCTGATTTGTAATGTTTCCGTCGGCGATACTTACGCTTATTACGATTATGCCAGCCTGACGAAAGTGATTTACACCGTTCAGGCGATGATGCTCGCCTTCGAAGATAAAAAATGGAATTTGGACACCAGACTTACCGAAGTTCTTCCGTGGATGAAAAATGCTTCACGAATTCGTTTGTTCCAACTTCTGACTCACAGTGCCGGTTATGATTGGTGGCTTCCGTTTTACCAGAAGCTCGATATGAATACGACCTGGCAGCAGCGCCGCGAATATCTTCGTCAGGAAATCTCGCAGCTGGCTCCGCTGGAAACCGACAAAAGTGTTTATTCCGATGTTGGTTTTATTATTTTGGGTTTTGTTCTGGAAGCTTTTTATCAAAAAGATTTAGTGGCAATCTGGAATGATATCAAAGATCGATTTTACAACGGAACAACTTTAGAATTTCATCCTCGCAATCAGACCACTCACAAAACAAGTTTATTTGCACCGACCGAGGAATGCCCTTGGCGCCGGCGTTTACTCATTGGCGAAGTTCACGATGAAAACTGTTGGGCCATGGGTGGAGTTTCAACCCACGCCGGGCTTTTCGGCAGCATTGATGATTTGGGTTGGTACGTTCTTCACTTGCGCTCGCAGATGTTAGGAATAGCCCGCTATTCCATTAAACAAAAAACAGCTTTGCTGTTTGCTCAACGAGCTCGCCCTGAAGGTTTAGGGGATTGGGCCTTGGGATATATGCTTCCCACTCCGGGCACAGCCAGTTGCGGAGGATACTTTTCACTGAATTCCATTGGGCACACGGGCTTTACGGGAACATCGGTTTGGTATGATCCCAAATCAGATCTAGCGGTGGCTATATTAAGCAATCGACTTGTTTACGGAAGGGATAACAAATCCTTCTCTCAACTGCGTCCGCAGATCCACGATTGGATCGTTGAAGGATTGCGAAAATCATCATTCGGAGGATAAATGGATTTAAAACCCGGAGCTCACATTCACATGATGGGAATTTGTGGCACGGCCATGGCCTCTTTGGCTGGCTTACTGAAAGATCGAGGTTTTCGCATCACGGGAAGTGATTTGAATCCTTACCCACCGATGTCGACCCAACTTGAAAAATTAAATATTCCTATCTTGAAACCTTACCGCAAAGAAAATTTAAATCCACGTCCTGATTTTGTCATTGTGGGAAATGTAATTTCCGCGAACAACGAAGAAGCTCAAGAAATGCAGCGCTTAGAAATTCCCCACACGTCTTTGCCAAAAGCGATGGGGGAGTTCATCATTGAAAATCGCCAGTGTGTTTGTGTCAGTGGCACTCACGGAAAAACAACAACGACTTCCTTAATGGCGTGGGTTTTGGATCAAGCCGGCCTGAAACCGGGATTTATGATTGGTGGTATCCCGAAAAATTTTGCGCAATCTTTCCGCAATGCCGAGGGTGATTTTTTCGCTATCGAAGGCGACGAGTACGACACGGCCTACTTTGATAAAGTCCCCAAGTTTGTGCATTACAAACCCAAACATGTTATTTTGACTTCCATCGAATTTGACCACGCAGATATCTACAAAGATCTGGATGCGGTAAAGGCGGCTTTTGCTCGCTTGATCCGCATGGTGCCTCGGGACGGAACTTTGATCTGTTGGGGAGAAGACTCGAACATTCGAGAGTTGATTGAGCAAAGTAATACCAAAAATCTGATGACCTATGGATTTAAGAATTCCCAATACCTGATCGAAAAGTTGAATCATTCGGGGTCGCCCACGGAAACTCATTTCCAAGTTAAAAAGGGCAGTGAAGTGCTGGGCCCTTTCGTAACCAGCATGTCAGGGGATTACAACTTATTGAATGCGACCGCAGTCGTGCTGATGGCCCACACTCTTCAAGTGAACACCGAAAGCATTAAGACTTCCCTGCGAAGTTTCACCGGAGTTAAACGCCGCCAAGAGATTTTAGGCGAACCCGGCGGAGTTTTAGTGATCGAAGATTTTGCTCATCATCCCACAGCGGTGCGAGAAACCTTAAAAGGAATTGCCAAACAATATCCCGGAAGAAAAATCTTCGCGGTCTTTGAGCCTCGGTCAGCAACGACACGAAGAAAAATATTTCAAAAAGATTATGCTGAGGCTTTTCAATCCGCACAGGAAATTCTGCTGGCGAAGGCATTTGATCAATCTAAAATCGACGAGACAGATCGCTTTTCATCGGAAGAGCTCGTCGGGGATTTGAAAAAGAAAAACAAGGTCGCCGATGCTTTTGATTCCGCGGATCAGATTGTTGCTAACTTAAAATCCCGAGCGAAAAAAGGGGATTTAGTTTTAGTCATGAGTAACGGTGGCTTTGATGGAATTTATCAGAAGCTGCTCAGTGCATTGGGTTCTTGAGTTTGGGATTTTAAAGTAAAAAGCTGCTGTTCATAAAGGTTCAGCAGCTAAAAGCGTTTTAAGAATAAAATGCAGTGTTAATAAACCAAATCCTTTTTGGTAAAAGGCGCTATCGGTAATCTCTTTTTTCTAACCCAGTTATTTCTCCGAAGATTTTAATATGATCACGTTCTTCCCAGGGATAGCGACTGGCACTTTAAATTCAAAAGAAGAAAGATCTGGTAAGATCGTTGTCATCCCAAGTGAAATCAGTAAGCAGTGAAATTATCTTTATTAAATACTTGGCTGCACAAGTTCGCAGCCTGCGCAGACTGAATAAGGTTCATGCAAAAAATAAAACGAAATAAAAACCGCAACTTTTGTCGACTGAGTTCCTTGGTAGGGAGTCTAGTGATAACTCCACAAGATGATGCAAATTTATTGCCTTCAGAATTCGCGCAAAGTAAATCATAAATAGCGAGAATCTTTAGATTGCGCCAATGAATATAATTTAAATAGGACGACGAGGTGTCAATTGTTTTGACAGTAACCTCAATAAAACGATGAGCAGTCGGTAGTTGGGTATCCACGGCTTTATCATTGTAAAATTTAAGATATTATAGTACAACACTTATCACTTTCAAAAGTTGGCCCATAACTTCCTAACGAACAGGTAAAAAAATTATGAAATTGTTGATCACATTTTTTATGGTTATTGGCGTGAGCGCAACAGCTGTATCATCGGAGATCTATAAAGGAAAAGTTGCCGATGCGCGAGGCTTTCTTTTTTATTCAAAATGGGACTCTTGCGAAATTGAAATCTTTGAGAGCAAAGAAAATTTTGTTAAAGCTAAAATCAGTTTATTGAGATTAAATGATAAGGCCCGGTTTTCAACATCGATAATGCTCTTCAATAAAGAGGGGGTTGTTCCTTTGTTAGATAAACTTTTTTGGGACGTGGGTAATACTTCTGAATCCAGAGTTCCGGGCACCCACCTTGATCAAACCACCGAGCACCTTTTGAATTTTGATGACAATGAAATAGATTACAGTTTGCGGATTTCCCAACGTGATGGATTTTATACAACAGGAAGTTCTTTAAACTGCACGGCCTCCAAATAAGTAATGGGACTTTGACGTTATTCACACAAGCCCTTCAACGCTCTGAGTTCTTAATTGTATTGCGTGAAAGAGGTTTCTTTTAATCTCAGGATTCAGAAATATTTCATCAAAAATGAAGTTTGACCAAGATTTGATTTACTTACTTATCGGGCGATCCAAAAACATGATTTCTGATGGCGGTAGCGTTTGTACTTGGTTAAAACGGCCAGACCACTGCAACAGGGCCCTTTCTGGCTGTCCCTGAAAAGGGGCGCCAAATCCAACTTCGAGTGCTGTATTTTTTTGCTCTGGACCGATCGCTTTCAGTAACTGTCGTTGCCATGAAGTTCCATTGTCCCGGCTGGTGTACTCTACAATTTCGTAATAAGTCGGTCCAAAAGTTGTGATGTGAATAACAATTTTTCCATCAGCAGCAACGTGCAGAGAGGTTTCGAAAGGATTTTCGTTGGAATTCACTCGTGTTGAAACCCATGTGGTTCCATTCCATTTCCAGAGTCTAAAGAGTACTGAGTCCAAAACTACAACAGTCCCATCCTTTAAAACACCAATTGTAGGATTTCCACCTTCATTTTCTTTATGAATTACGTACTTGTCATCATAGACAGGGTAAGGAAAAGTCGAATGCCAGTTCGGATCCAGAATAGTGGTTGATGTATTAAGACCTGTGGCAGCAGAAAATGATGCTGTACCGTTAATATTGGTCCACGTCTTGCCATTATCCGTGGATTTAATCAGGTATAATCTTCGGCCGGCTCCATTTCCATTGTAAGGTGACCAAACAAAATAAATTACTCCATTATGAATCAAGGTATCTTGAATTGCTCCTGGAAGGCCAAGCGCCCCACCATTTGTTCCTTTAATAAGATTGGTAGATGTCCATACGCCATCTGGTGTTCGTTTTGCGTGATTCAGATTTCCCATGAGATGGAGAGATCCATCTGTCGTGTAGCCTCCATTAATACAATTCATAGCAATGGGCACATTTTGCTCAGTCTCCCAAGATTCAATACTGTAAGGTTTGGTACTCACTTTATAAAATGGACCTGGGTTTTTAGTAAGTAAATAGGCCGATAGCGAGCCATAGAAAACTTCTACAAAACCAGAGGGGCCGACATAAATACTTGGTGCATTGTGACCGTCATTGCCTGAAGCTGCAGCTACTGCAACAAGGCTTTTTGTCCATTTTCCATTGATGTAATCATACATCATGGCATAGATATTATGAGATCTGTCAGCATTGTCATTTGCCATATAAGCAATAAATATTTTGCCATTAGCAATGACAGGGCCCGAATGCTGAAATTCCGTTGCGCCTCCATACCACCCATCTTTTGCAAGAATTTGCAGTTGGAGATTTTCAATGATAGGAGAGGTCACTAGCAACACTTGTGGCGTGGAATCTAGCTCTAAACCTGAATTCAAATTGCTATCACTTTGAGGATCTGTTTTGGGTTTAAATTCACTGCAATTGGAATATCCTAAGATAAGAAAAAAACAAAACCCAGCAATTAGGGTCCAATAAGCAGCCTTTTTCATTCTCAGAAGTACCCCCTTATCAGAATAAAGTATCTGAGAATGAAGTGAAAGATTTTATTGGGGTAAGTCAACTAGTTGCCTCGAAATGAAACGCAATTTATTTAACATCCAGCCACGCGCACGGACCGCTGTTATCACTCAAAATTTAGCATTATTTTCATCAAAAACCATGTTTGATCTGGATTTGACGATTAACTAGTGTTAGGCGGGTACATCAATTTAAACTCGAAGGAGTCTTATTTTTATGTATTCAAATCTAGGCCTTATAGCGTCGGCATTCTTATCCGTATTCACTTCAAGCGCGATGGCCGCAGTCACGGTTGGCGCGACGGTTTCGGCAGTTTCTCGATCAGCCAATAATATTACAAGTCCTCAGTTTTCAACAACCACCAGCAACGAATTGATTTTAGTTATGGTTGCTGCTGATCGTAAGACAGGCGGTGGACCTAACATGACTGTGCAAAGCATTTCAGGTGCAGGGCTTTCGTGGGATCTTGTTCGGAGAGTTAATGTTCAAGCTGGGACCGCAGAAATTTGGAAGGCGATGGCAGCGACTCGAGTCACAGGGGCAACGGTCAAAGTGACACTCGCCAATAAGGCTGCCGTTTCAATAACCCTTGTCAGTTTTGCTGGAGTAGATACTTCGGGAGCAAATGGCTCTGGGGCTATTGGGGCGACTGCAGGAGAGAGCGGTACCATTGGATCACCGACCGCTTCACTAATTACTACTCGTAGTGGGTCTATGGTTTTCGCCGTTGCTAATGACAGTACGAGAGCGGTTTCGATCGTTCCTGTGACAGGGCAAAGTCTGGTCCATCAATATCAGTCGTCCAACAATTCAACTCATTGGGTTCAAAAACTAAATGGCGCTGTTCCAACTTCGGGGACTCAGGTCATCATCAAAGACACTTCGCCGGTGAATGACGCTTACAACATTACAGCGGTAGAGATTCGCGCAGCAGCCGTGGTCAGTACTTACACCGTTTCGGGTTCAATTAGCCCTGCGACAAGTGGGTCGGGATCCGTGGTGAGATTAAGCGGGGATCAATCAGCAACTGCGGTTGCTGATGCCTCGGGAAATTATTCTTTTCCAAATCTTCCCAATGGAAATTACACAATAACACCCTCTAAGGAGGGGTATGTTTTTAATCCCCCTTTTCAAACAGTGACCATCAACAATGCAAATAATGCCGTTATTAATTTTTCAGCATTAACCAATAAAATTACTCAAGACATTTCCGTATCGGCAAATCCTTCGACGGCGAGTCAGACTTTGGATAGCCCTATTTTTTCAACGAATGCGGGCCAGGAACTTCTATTGGCATTTATTGCCACTGGAAAATCGACAGCAGAAAAAATCCAGGTTCAAAATGTTTCCGGAGCGGGTTTGACTTGGACACTTGTTAATCGAGTCAACACAGCTCCTGGCACGACGGAAATTTGGCGAGCCTACGCGCCCTCCCCACTGACCAATGTCACAGTGACCGCCGCGCTATCGCAAGTTGCACCGGCATCGATGACTGTCATGAGTTTTATCAATACAGATATCTCTAGCGGTGACGGCTCAAGTGCGATTGGTAATGTCTCTCATGGAAATGGCTCCACGGGTGCACCCACAGCGTGGATAAACACGACTAGAAATAATTCTCTTTTGGTTGCCGTTGGTAATGATACAGACCAATCCATTACCCGCACAGCAGGCGCTGAGCAAATGATTGTTAACCAAAGCTTAAGTGTTCCTGGTAATACATTTTGGGTTCAAAAAGTCAGCGCACCCGTCGCGATGGGTGGAACGCAAATTACTGTTAACGAGACTTCGACAAATTCAGATCATTGGAATCTCAACGTGGTGGAAATTATCGCCAACAACAATCCTGTTTACACGATCTCTGGAAATATTAGCCCGAACGGGGCCAATGCTATTGTTACTTGGAATGGTGTCGGAAATTCTGGTGTCGCCACAGCAGATGCGAACGGTGACTATTCAATTAAAGTTGGCGCTAATGGAACTTACACTCTTTTAGCAAGTGCTTCGCGTTCTGTTGTAAACCCAGTGACACAAAATGTTTCCATTAATAATGCTGGTCAGGCCGGAGTTAATTTCACAACCACAGCGGCGCCAACAGGATCGGCATTTTTAACATGGACGGCTCCGATCAGAAATCAAGATGGAACGGCTAACCCTGATATTGCTGGCTATAATGTTTATTATGGAACTTCTTCAGGCAATTACACCACGGTACTGGATGCTGGAAATGTAAACTACTATCGTGTGACGGGACTATCTGCGGGAGTTTATTACTTCGCTGTTACTGCTTATTCTTCGACGGATCTTGAAAGTGCGCATTCAAACGAAGCTTCTCTGGATGTACCGTTAAAATTGTCAGGCAAAATATTAACTCAGGAAATCGTTTTTCAAGTTTGGTGACTTTAAGGAGCTCTCGAAAGAAGCGTTTTGAACGCTTTGGGTTTTTAAACTCATAATTTAAAATAAAAAGCTACAGTTCGTAAAAGTTCAGTAGCTCTAAAAATTTCAAGCTAAAAATCTTAGTTCTCAGAAAGAAAATATTCCGGCACAGTTTGTGACATATCGAAGTCCTGCAGCCATTTTAAAATGCCAGTGGTATGTTAGTGATATTCTTTTATCAACAGAGACTTGAACCACGACATCAAGTTCGGAATTTGTACTTTTATAGTTATGACGAGCAGTTCGAGTGGCCTTGTTATAGGGCACATCTCCAGCAATTAGAGCATTTCCACTGCTTGAATAGATGTTCACAGTGCGCGAATCGGGTGAAAACTCAACTGCGTAAACATCACCGTAACGATACGTCCCTGCAGAGTCATTGTAATTGGCGCAGCCCATGGCGATCATTATTTTTGAATCACTTGCTCTAGCAGGACTATAAGTTGGACTGATTGCGCGGCCATTCAATGATAACGAGACAACTGACAAGAAAAATACAAATTTCATGACATTCATTTTTTACTCCTGGTTAAAATTTAATTTCATTTTGAAACGTGTTTAGGGCCGATATAAGTACCATAATTATAAAGATTACAGTTTTAAATCCTCACGAATCTGAGCGAGAGTCTTTCGAATAAACTCTGTCATCGTAGCATTTTTATTTGCATAATATTTTTCAGCTGCGTTGGGCGAAAAGCCCGCGAAAAATCCAAGTCTTGGACCATCAAAAACATAAGTGTATTTTAAGTTTCGGTAGCGATCGATTATGGTGACTTCATTGATTCCATTATAAACAGAAAGAATGATCTTAATGCGAGTATTAGGGTCCGTCGACAGAAGCAAGGTACCGTCATCTAATAATGGTTTTAAAACCGACTGACTGGATCCTCCTGGATTGCTGGATTCTCCCCACTTAGGGTATTCAGGATAAATTTCCCCGAAAGCTACCAACCAAGGAATTTTTTTGGATTTTACGGATAAGAAATACCGACTGAGTTCTTGAGAAACTGTCGCTGGATTATACTGAGTCAATATTGATGTGATATGTTCCACAGTTTGCTCATCCTGATTCATAGGCTCTGAAAGAGTTCTGTGAAGAGCTTCGTGAATCACCATCTGCACAAGTTGTGTTGGCGAGAGTGCATTGATGAGTTTAGGATAAATACGAGTGGGTGCTCCCGGATAAAGATCAGTAGAAGCGACTAAAAATCCTCCAATTGGATAATCGCCAGGATTTCGATTTGGCGCTATAGCTTTATCATAAGGAACAAGAATGTATTTAGAAAACTGGATTTCGTTTTTTTAAAGATTTTAATTCAGGAAAATTTACGTCGGCCTGTAAGTTAAGTTGATCAATCAGAGTTATGGCTTGATTGACTGCTACCTGCATATTTTCCGATTGAGCTTTATAGTCTTGAAATCCTTCAAATGAAAGAAAAAGACCACCGCCCCCTTCGCGACCAGCGACGGACAAATTTGAGATAAATAAGAGTGAAATAAAAAAAATGTTTTTCATAACTTTTCTCCTGAATTACAGTTTGATATTGGATAAAGGGATATTGCTAAATTGTAGACTTCTAAAAGATTCGAATCGTTTTCCAAAAACTGACACATTTCACGCCGAAATTCTTTTATCCGTTCGATCGCTTCTGGAAGTTTGTTGGGGTTAATGGGCATTGTCATCGAAGTGTGATTTCTAACTGATGGTGGCAATGTCTCGAGTGCCCACAAGGATTTTTCTAAAACCTGTTTCTGCAATTTTTTGTTGGCAGCACTTGTAATGCTACTGCCGGCAATATTAGTTGAGAATCCGCTCGATGAATCAATCCATTTCCCTTTTTTATCGACTTTGATCAATCCTACGCGAAGTAATCGCTCGACAGCGGCATTCGCTTCGCTCTTTGTTATACCGAGAGACTTTGTAAGCCATGCCAAATCATTTTTGAAATTCTTTACCTTCATAAGCTCTAAGATGGCATAATGATACCAGTCAGAAATGATAGCAAAGGTATCAAGAGTGATTTGCTCGAAGGCTAAACTTGATAACTGATTTTTGTTTATGTTATTTGTATACTGACTAAGCTCAGAAAGGTTTAACCCTAAGGCTAGACCTAAGCGCTCGATACTGGCTTTTGTAATTGCTCTTTTTCCATTAAGCATGTCGGATAAGGCCGAGGGGCCTATTCCTAAAGCCCTAGCAAAAGCACGCAATGAATATTTTGGATTTCGACGACAGCGCTCGATCAACTCTTGCTGAAGCAAAAGCCTAAAGTCTTTGAAGTGTTGTTTTAAATCAGAATTCACAGTGTGCATTTGGGAAAGCAATATATTAGTTTTTTTAGGTTCACAAACATCTTTGGAACAAAGTGTACCAATCAGCTGGTACATGGATTTTTTATAGGCAGGCTGGTATTGTCAGGGATAAAGTTTAAATTTGCAGTCTAAACAATAAAAAAACCCGCAATTCTCATGCGGGTTTTTATCTTAACTCAAGATTTCAATTCGGAAAAATTATAAACCTTTGAAACGGATCAAAATAACATCGTCATTTTTACCGCTGTTAGAACGAAGGATAACTTTTACTGCGTTACCACCAACTTGGATGTAACGTTGAGGAATAGTGAAGCTTCCGTTGAAAGTTCCACGACGACCGTCGTTCAAACGTTTTTGTGGGTAGTTTACTGATTCGCCGTTTGCGCCTAAAATATCAAATTTAGAACAACGTTCTACATCTTTGAATTTCAAAGTCACTTCGTTAGCTTCAACAACTGCATCAACAGTTCCACCGCATTCGCCTAAACGTGACCATTGACTTGTTCCCAAAACATGGCTGAACCAACCGAATTCAAAAACGATATTAGCGCGAGGACCCGGACCAGGGTTTGGTTGAGAAGTGTTTTCGAAAGTTTCTACACGGATCACATCAGATGTGCTTCCAGAATTTGAAGAAAGAGTAACAGTGTGAACATTTCTTCCTTTGCGTTCGTAAATTACAACTTCACCAGAAGAAGTTTTGCCGTTGCGATTTAATTTACCTTGATCTTGACCGTCAACTTGGATGTTTGAACAGTCTTTAACTCCGGTGATAACTAATACAGGACGTTTTTTACCATTGGTGTATCGTTGCTCTAATTGAGCGCGGCCACCGCAATGTTCAAGGCGAGCTGTGGTTTTGCCACCTTCGCGAAGAACATCATAACCAGAACCAACATCAGCTTGTGCGATCAATGCGCTCGACAAAACTGAAACTGCTGTTAATGCGAACATTTTCATAGATTCTCCTAAAATAAAATTTGTTTGAGTTCGAAAGGACTATCCTTATGACTAAACAGAGAGAAGCTTATAGTTCAGATTTTGATTTTAGGGAATGCTAAAAAGTTTTTACTGTAAAAAGGAAATCCCTGGTTCCGTTTTGGAAAGACCAGGGATTAATTAATTATCGTTAGATAAGTCAGATCAGTTTATCTTCCAGTTACAAGGCAACCGCTTCCAGAGCAGGTGGGAGCGCTGATGCGAAGGTGATCAAGATAGTGAAACCATTCTTTAGTACAATCTCTGTTAGTGCACTGAGTGTTCGCGGCGCCTTCCCAGTTAGGGGCCAGGATAAATTCATTCACAACTTTAGTGCCGTAGCTTAAATTGTTATAATTTCCCGCTAGCTTCCCGTTCACCCACCAGCGCACAATGCCGTCGGTGCAGGTGGCGCAAGAGCTGGCTTTAACATAAGCTTCAATGTAATACCATTTGTCGCGCTCGATGGGGATGCTGGTTTCATTGTCAGGGCAGATAAGCCCTGAATCTTCGGCACAGCGGGTGCCCTGATTAACATTGGGTTTGAATTTCATTTTCCAAGGACCATACTGTGGGCCGGAAAGGAAAAAATTTCCATTGGTGGGCGTTCCGCCAGCTGGTCTTTCAAAAGCCCGCACATAAAATAGAGCATTGATGCCATCATAGCTTCCTTGAAAATCTGCATTCATCTTCCAGCGAAATCCGACATACATTTCAGGCATGGCAGTGCCTGGGATATAAGCCGGATTGCCTCCGTCGCCGTCAGCTTGATTAGCACCTAGCCGAGTCGCATAGACAGTAGCTCCATCACCTAAAGTGGTAATAAAGCCTCCCGAATAAAAGTTATAAAGTTTTCCATCACAATCTCGATTATTCATTGGACAATCGACAAGTACAGTTGATCCTGTGGGTTCATTGGCCCACAGTTTACTTATAGGTGGAGTTGGTGCAGGGGCCGGCAGTGGCGTGGGTGTCGGCGTAACAACGGGTGGCGTGGGAGCAGGAGTCGGCGCGGGTGGCGAGTCTGCAACTGGAGCATCTAATGTGCCTAGTCCCGAATTCGAAGCCATTTCTATTTCTTTAAAATTATGTGAAGGTGAGCAGGCCGAGTAAGAGGCTACAATTCCTCCGACTAGAGAAATCAATATCAATGATAGATATTTTTTTTTCATACAACTTCCCCCAAAAATAACTCTTCGACCTGAATCCTAAAAAAATTAATAGCTGCGCCGTATCCTTGGCCGTCTAGATCAATTAGACCACGATTTCATAAAATGTTTTAAAATTTGTGAGAATTAATAGTCACTTTCTCACTCTGAGATGGCTTGAAGTAAGACTTGTCTTTTTTTGAGACAAAAGGTAGCTCATAGGGATGCAAGAAAACAAAAATTTGACCCCGCTGATGAAGCAATATTGGGATATAAAAAGTTTACATCCCGACAAAATTCTCCTCTTTCGTATGGGTGATTTTTTTGAAATGTTTTACGAAGACGCGGTCACCGCGGCGTCCATTGTCGGAATTGCCCTCACCCAGAGAAATAAAAAATCCCAGGACGAAACTCCGATGTGCGGGGTCCCTCATCATTCTATTGCTGGACCGATCAATAAACTTTTAGCTCGGGGATTGAAGGTCGCTATCTGTGATCAGATCGAGGACGCGAAGTTCGCTAAGGGTCTGGTTAAGCGGGCTGTTACACGAATATTAACTCCCGGCATGGTTTACGATACCGAGACTCTCGCCGCGAATAAACCGCATTACATTGTGAGCTTGGATGAAGACTCTATCAGCTTTGTTGATACAACGACGGGTGAAGCTTTTTATTTTACGAATATTTTCGAGGCCGGAGCGCGCAGTTTAGTCGAGGTTCTCCCTATCGCAGAGATTCTTTTAAAAAATGAAAATTGTCCTTGGCTTAAAAAGTTGCAACTGTGGTCTTTGAAGTCAGCGGTGAGTTTTCACGACCAACAAGTTGAGTTGGAAAAAGCACCTGTATCAGCTCGAAGATTGTATTCTTATTTGCGTTCTCTTTCTGCCGAAGAAACTTTAAAAACACTGAAGCCTTTTAAAGAAAGATTTTTCAAACAGAAGTTAAATGTTTCAACTTTAGCGATGAAACATCTCGAAGTTTTTCAAAATTCTTTCGGCGGGGAAGAGGGCTGTCTTTTTCAAGGCATTGATCGCACTCAAACTTCAGCGGGGGCACGCAAGTTCAGACATTGGCTCAGTTTTCCTTTGCAAGATCAGTCATTGATCGAGCAGCGTTTGGATCGGATCACTCAACTTCGTCAACAGCCTGGGGATTTGCAAAGCTTGCGCAAAGTCTTTGCAGGTCTTGGTGATATCGAACGTCGATTGACGCGACTAACTTGGTCGCAAGTTAACGCGCGGGATTTGATTTCGCTCGGGCAGGCCCTGCAACAGGCGCTTCGGGTTGTTGAGTGGATTCAGCGGCATAATTTTTTAGGTCAGATGAATTTGGGATTAGCAAAAATCGAAAAGATAGCGCTAGAAATTGAGTCCACTTTGGTTTCTGAGCCGCCTCTGACGGTGAAGCAAGGCCATATGATTCAAAAAGGCGTGTCGTCTGCTTTGGATGAATTGATTGAGCTCTCGACGAACTCCCAAGCGCTTTTGGAAAAAATGGAAGCGGAAGAGCGCGAAAAAACGGGCATTAACAGTTTGAAAATTCGCTACAACAATGTGTTTGGTTATTACATCGAGATCACTCACACGCATAAAGAAAAGGTTCCGGAGCGCTACAAACGAAAACAAACTTTGGCCAACGCCGAAAGATTTTACACCGATGAATTGATCGAGCTTGAAAGAAAAGTTTTATCTGCGCAGTCCCGACGAAGTGATCTTGAATACGAAGTCTTCGAAGCTCTTCGACAAAAAGCTTTGGCTCAAGCCAGTGACTTTTTATCGCTTGCTGAAATTTGCAGTGAAATGGATGTGCTTGCATCATTAGCTTGGCTTAGCCTTGAAAGAAATTACTGTCGTCCTCAGTTCAATCACAATGGCGTGCTTAATTTGAAGTCTTGTCGTCATCCCGTCGTCGAACAAACTGTGGGCGGAGACTTCGTGCCGAATGATTTTTATCTTCAGCCGGGGCAGGCCGCATTGATTACGGGACCCAACATGGCTGGTAAAAGCACAGTGCTTCGGCAAGTGGCTTTGATTTCCTTGATGGCTCAAATCGGTTCCTATGTTCCCGCAAGTCAGGCTGAGCTTCCGCTGGTGGACGCTATTTTTACTCGCATCGGGGCGAGCGATCATCTTTCCCAAGGTCTTTCCACTTTTATGGTCGAGATGAAAGAAACAGCGATGATGCTCGTAGAATCCACCTCGAAGTCATTGGTAATTCTTGATGAGATCGGTCGTGGAACCAGCACTTACGATGGTCTGTCTTTAGCTCAAGCTTTGTTAGAACATATGGTCTGCGATAAGAAATGTTACACTCTGTTTGCGACTCACTATCATGAGTTAACTCAGTTAGAAAATTCGGGCATGGCTGTAAAAAATTATCACATGAGCGTGATGGAAAAAGCCGGAGACATTCGCTTCTTGCATCTTTTAAAATCAGGACCCGCGACGAAATCTTACGGAATTCATGTGGCTCGTTTAGCGGGAATTCCTAAAGCCGTTGTCGAACGCGCCCAAAAACTACTGAAGGAACTGGAAGCGCAAAAGTCTTCGGTGAGTCCTCAATTGTCTTTGATGAGCTTTGATTTTGATCAAGAAGACGACGACTTGGTTGAAGAATCAGAAGAATCATTGGAGTCGCGGGTGAACTGGCCGCAAGAAATCGCTGCTTTTGATTTGTCCAATATGACACCAGTTCAAGTGGTCAGCAAACTTTACGAATTGCAAACAAAACTGAAATAGCTTGTTGAGTCCCACTAAGCACAGAAGATCTTTGTTGAAATGTTAGACAAGCCTTCCCTTATTGCCTGAACAACATTTTGACAGTCAGAGAAAATCTACATTTCCCAAGGAAATATATTCTCGGATCCTAGAGCAGGCTTTAGATCCGCAGACATTTCGCGTATATTCCACAAACTGTGGTCAAAGGCTTTGTGAAAAGTGAAGAGACTTTACGTCGGGTGGATTGTGAAAAGAATATTACTGCTCAGTTTAATTTTACCAGCAATTTCCTTAGCGAAAAAATCGCCAGTGATGTTGGCGAAGATGTCGACTGTGAAATCGTCGACTATTTCGGCTCCACTTAAAGTCGAAGAGGAAGATCGTCCTACGAAGTATGAAGGTAGTGTTAAAGTCGCGACTTTAGGTCGATCAGTTCAGGACGAAGATTTAAAATCGACTGTCGGTTGGGCTTTTATCAGTGCAGGTATGTCTGTTGAATATTTTGATTGGCTGACATTTCGTTTAAGTGTTTTGGGAATGTTCGGCGAAGGGGCTGCACAGAACTATTTGAACGAAGAAGGAAAGTCGGCCACTGCCTTTGGCCTGGATCGAACAAGTGTTGACCTTAAACCTTTCAAGGCACTGACTCTCTCGGCGGGTGTAATTAATTATGGAATTAATCCCTTAGTTAGCGCGATGTCTGCGGCATCGAGCTTGGGCGCCGAGCAAAAGTTAGAACTGCAAAATGAAGCCGAAACTTTGAAGCTGTCTTTGATTGGCAGCGAAGTTATGCCTTCGACTGGCCTTAGCAAAACATCGGTTGACCAAGATCGAAGTCCATTCTTCCTATCGGCAACAGCGATGGTTGAAGGAAAGATAGAACCCATTCGCAGCACAGGCAAATTAGCAGCAACTTCGTTTCGTTTTGGAAACTTACCTTCCACTGCAGCCGCAGGAGCACTGACTGCAGGGAACTCACTGTCGTCTGTTTCAGGTTTAGGCGAAAATATGCAATTTGCCATTGGCTTTGCCGGTGTTGAATCGGCTGCCGTTTTAGAAACTGAATGGACAACAAATCTCAAAACAATTTTGAAAACAGGGATCATCAAGAATGATCGCGCCTTCGAGGGGCAAAATGAGGGCCGTATAAGTCGCGCCGAAATTGAATGGACTCGAGGCAATGTGAAATACATTCCTGGCGTCACGTTATTTGAAGTTGAGTCCGACGTTACTCCCGGTACTTTTACGATTCTTGTGAATCGAATGAACAACCGACGCGGCCTCAAAGGGACTATGGAAGTTGAGCTCATTAAACAAAAAATTAGTTTCTTTGGAAACTACGCAAAATACAACGAAATCGAAAGCACTCCCTTTTTGTCAGACCGTGAAGTCTACAACTTGGGCCTGGAGGTCAATTATGACTTGTTCAAATAAGAAGAAATCATCATTAAAGTTTCGAAACATAATGATTCTACTTTACTCCTTGAGCTTGGTCGGTCTCGGTTGTGCGGAAAAGGATTCGGCTAAGCCTTCGGCGGCATCAGGTGCTTCGTTTTTAATTGATCCGAAGGAATCCGTTGAGGTTGAGTTTTCTCCGTTGGATGACCCCAGTGGAAATGGATATAACTTTAAGAAAATTTTATCACTTAAGCTCTGTTTAAAAGATATTGCTGAAACGAAAACAATCGCGAAATCAGAATTTAAAGTTATTGCGGGAAATGTTTGGAGTATAAAGACAACTGACTCTTACGGATGTTTTATCTGGAAGGAATTGATTCAATCTAATCCTCTTGGAAACGACAAGACTGTATTTATGTCCCGAAGAATTGAGGCTATTGGAAAACATGTCGGTGGCGTGGACTTTGAATATTCCGTAAATCCATCACAGCCTAAAGGAAAAGTTGTTATTTATCCGGATCAACGAGGCAGTGAAGATAGTGAAAAGTCTGATGTTATTTACCAACCTCAAGGTGTTGCGAAGAACGAGGGAAAAAACATTAAATATGATGTTTATGTAAACATTGCCGGCGTTGAAGTTGGTTCCGATTCCAAGATCCCTGCAGGGAAGCAAAATTTGCCGCCATCAGCCTATGGACGTAGAACTTCCGTGAGTGACTTAGTTTTGAATTATCGCATGATTGACTATTCTCAGATTCAAGTTGATCAAAACTTAAACCTAAGTCTTCCTTACAGTTTTTACACAGACTTAAGTGTTTCTTTTTTAAAACAAAATTCAAATCAAGTAGCAGAAGAAAAACTGAGAAAAGGAAATTTTCTATTCCACCTCGTTTTTATGAAAACATTATCAGCGGGAAGATCTCCGCGACCCGAAGATATCTATGCAGTGACTCGCTTTGCTGGTAATCCTCAAGGTGATTTAGGCTTAATTCGTGAAAAGATAACCGTAAACTTTGAAAATATCCCAGCTTTAACAACCAGTATGACTGTCTTATTGACTATCACTTCCGAGGATAAGCCAATGCTTTTCGCCGATCAAACCTTCGAGGGAGTTGTCTATGGTGGAGTTGCAGCCAACAAGAATTTAAAGATTGTTATGAATCCCAGCGAAACCAGTGCGCGGAATGTCTATTCTGATTTTGCAACGTCTAAGTCGCAAAAGACCATGAAGGATTTAAACATAGTTGATAATTTGAAAGGCGATGGGTTCTGGCCGGTTGGAACAGCAAGATTAAACTTCACTAGAAAAAACAAAGAGCAAGTGACCGTTGATTTAGAAAAACTTGTCAGAGATTTAAAAGATATAAATTCATTAACTGCCGTAGAATTAGAATCATTATGTGAATCTATTTTTAGAGGTAATACAGATGGGGATGTCGATACAGAGTATAAGAAATGCTTAAAATCACCAACATCCGTCTTAGTAGCAGAAGTGCGAGAATATGTAAGCACTTTAAAGGAAATTAACAAAGCAGGCCCAGTGGGGCAACCTGAAGAATTTGTATTTACATCGAAACTCGATGTGAATAAAACCGCTGAAAGTGAAGTAGGTGCAACAGGTAAAATGATGGTTGGAGTTGAGCCAAGTGTGATCGATTTAGGAAATTATTTCGCCGATAAAGGTGGAATCAGCAAAATCAAGTATGGTTTTGAAGGCAGTGTCTATACTTCTGGTAAAGCGATAACGTCTAAAAAAACAGAAAACAATATCCAAGGGGCTAAAGTTGAACGCCTGTCATCTCAACAAATTTTAGTTGATATGGATGTTGAGGTTCAAAAGTGCTTGATGTTATCAGTTAAAAAAACAATACGAGAAACTCTTAAAGACAATAAATTTTCAACCGAAAGATTTATTTGTGTTAGTGGTGTCAGTCAAAATCGAAAAGAACAATATTATTTAATTCAAAAAATCGCTAACACAAATTCAACTTCGGTGGTGGATGCGAATTCTCAGGAAGCTAATCCTACGCAATTGATAATTCGTGGAAATAGACTTTATGCAGATTTCATGAGTGTAATTAAGAGTAATTCAATTGTTGAATGGGTGCTAGCTGACGGAAGTAAAGGCGAAATGTCCTCATTGCTGGCCGAAGAAGCGCCTCTGCTACTTTCCTCTGGGCGCCAAATTCTTATTCCTGACGACAAATAACGTCGGCAGGAGGGAATCTTCCTTTTTTGAAGGAGATGATTTTGCAATCGCCTAGTTCATTCATGGAAGTGGATTTGGCGCAGACAAACTCAATACTGACAGGGCTTTGTTTATTGTTTTCCATAATCCAGTAAGAATAATGACAGTTCGCACGGGTGTTTCTTGCTGGTCCAAGACTCAAGCTTTTTCCATAAACCATTTTTTGTGAAAGATAATCCATCCACTCGAAAGTCAGCTCTTTAGCCATTCGGGTTCGGCCTTGGGTTACGTGGCCGTCACGACCTTGGAAACTGTAATCATATTCCCCAATGTAGCTGTAAAATTCATTCAGGTTATTTGCTTTTGCCGACAGTAAAGCTTGGGCAAAGACATCGTGAGGGCCAGATTTGTTTTGAGCAAAGCTTGAAGCTGATAAAAGGGCGAAAAATGTTAAAAGGAAAATTTTTTTCATAGCTAAGTGCTCTTTTTTCTCTGAGAAGAAGTGCCCGAAACGCCGGTGTGGCTGCGCCAATTGTGGCTGGGGTCGACCTTGGTTCTTTGGTACCAGGCATCCCATTTTTTCTTGGGGAGTTTATGCTGAACATTGCCTTTGTCGTCGAAGATATCAGGATCTTTACCAAATAAGAAATCACCAATCGATTTAAGCAAGCCCATACTGTCACCTCTGGTCCCTATACTAGGGGAGCTCGCTGAAAAGTCAATCTCTAGCTGTTGCGAGGATTGGCGCAGATATCGATGATGTCCAAACCCTTTTCTTCACTGATGCGGCCTTGGCCTTTAAGTTCTTTAAAACATTTTAAAGCCACTTTTTCCATAGCATCTTCGTAAGATTGGGCCTTTTGTTTAAACTCAAGAACCTCGCCTGAAATATGGTATTTAAAGGCGTAAAGCTTTTCGGGCGGCGTGTTCGAGATAAAAGCAAAAGACGTCGAGTAGTAGACCGAGATTAAGAGCATAACTAAAAGATACTTTTTCATAAATCCCCCCTTGGGTTGTTGTTGATGGAATGAATTTGCAAGCTGGGGGCCTAACTCAATATGAAACACGGGGTAAAATATTGAAATCACAGTTAAAAGTCTGTGTTATTTTGAGTCGTTTTGGGTGATACTTGTAAAAACCTGACAACTGACAAAATTTGCTGAAGAGTGTATAAAATAACAGTCTGATTTCTTTAAGGTGTATCAATTTGAAACTGAAATATCTTTGGCCAAATCTGTATCATAATTTCTTTTCGCGAGAGCTTTTAGAGTTTGATATCATCGAGCAGAAAGCAACTTGTGACAATTGCGCGAAGGCTCCTGCTAAATACAAAAAAAGCGATTTCTACGAAAGCCATCTGAAGTGTTGCACCTTTCAACCTTACATTCCCAATTATGCGATTGGTGCGATTCTCCAAGAGAGTGGGGGGCGATACCAGAAGGCTCAAAGTTCACTGCGAGATAAAATTTCTCGGCGGGAATTTTTACTTCCCGTCGGAATGGTGGCGCCAATTCCTTATCAAACAGAGTTTGTTGAGAATAAAGAAAAAATCTTCGGCCGTGATAAAGACTATCTGTGTTCCTTCTATGACTCGGAATTAAACCAATGTGGAGCCTGGCAATACCGTGGAGCTGTCTGCACCAGCTTTTACTGCTTTAGCAGCTATGGGGCGAAGGGGATTCGATTTTGGAACGAGGTCAGCGATTTTCAAACCTACGTGGAGATGGCGCTGATGGAAGATGCCTTGGTTCATCTGGGTTATTCTCCGCGGCAACTTTCTGAGTCTCTTCGTTACATCAAGTGGGACCCGGAAGAGGACGCCTCTGCCGCCTTAAAGAAATCCTGGAGTCTATCGCCGAAATTGTTTAAATCCCTGTGGTCGGATCATCACGAAGACATTGAGGGCTTCTATCAAAAATGCTATACCCATGTTTTGAGTTTTAGTCGGAAAAACTACGAAGAGGCCATGGGGGAGTTCGGGCTTAAGTTGGAAAAGAAACTGATACTTCGAGCCCAATCTTTAAAGTCCTCCAAGGAAAGTGAGCAAAATGTCCAACATCAAAGAAAGACAAGAAAAGATACTTAAAGATTTTGCTCATCTTCAGGACTGGGATTCAAAGTACAAAAAAATCATCGAGATGGGAAAGCGCTTGCCTGATTTTCCCGAAGTTCATCGAAGTGACGACAACAAAATCAAAGGCTGTCAGTCGCAGGTTTGGCTTTATGCCGAGCTCAATCCGTCAGGTTGCGTTGTTTTCCAAGGTGATAGCGATGCTCTGATTGTGAAAGGTCTAGTTGCACTTCTTCTTGAGGTCTACTCGGACTCTAGTCCAGACGAGATTCTTAGGACATCACCAGAGTTTTTTAGAACACTGGGACTGAGTTCCCACCTGTCTCCCAGCCGCTCCAATGGCCTAAACGCGATGTTAAAACAAATTCACAACTATGCTTTAGCTTTCAAAATAATGTTGAATTCAAAAAATAAACTTTGACGAAAGCCCAGCATTTCAGATTCAATTTTAGTATTGCACATAGTATGTGTGCAACTGAGATCAATGACGATCTCGGAAGTTTTGGATTTTGTCTCGGTTTAAGTTTAAATTAAAGGATTTAATTTAAATAACCACCAAGCGAAATTCTGAGGGGGAACTTGTGAAAGGGATTTCATTAGCGGCCACTATTCTGGCCATGTCCTTTGCGGCTCACGCAAACATGACACCAAAAGTGATTTATGGCGATGACGACCGAGCCGATGTTTACGAAGTCGAGCGGTCAGATCTTCGCGAATTAGCTGATTCGACAGTAGCTATGATTCCATCAGCAAAAATGACCGAGAGAAACAGCATCTTCACTCTCAAAACAAAAAACTTCGGAACCGACTACAACTTATGTAAAAGCGGTGAGCCTTACTACAATCAACCAACAGCAGCGAGCTGTTCAGGTTTCTTGGTGGGCGAGGATATGATTGCGACCGCTGGTCATTGTATCAACGAAAGCACTTGTGGTTCTAATAGCTTCGTTTTCGGTTTCAAAATGAACAATGAAAATCAAGCGGTCACCGAAATTCCGTCCAGCGAAGTTTATCGCTGTAAAGAAATTTTGGCTCATGACTTAACTAACAATCAAGATTTTGCTTTAGTTAAATTGGATCGTCCCGTGCGTGGACACCGAGTTTTAACTTTGGCTAAGTCTGCGCCTTCCGTCGGAACAGATATTTTCGTGATTGGGCACCCAGCGGGTCTTCCAACAAAAATCGCCGGCGGCGCCAAAGTTCGTAAACAAGAACGAGGTTACTTCGTAGCTAATCTTGACACCTACGGTGGCAACAGCGGTTCGGCGGTCTTTGATGCTCGCGATATGTCAGTGGTGGGAATTCTAGTCCGTGGCGAAGAGGACTTCGAATACAGCTCTGAAAAACAATGTCGTCAAAGCAAACGCTGTGAAAACGGCAAATGCCGTGGTGAGGACATTACGAATATTAACTATATTGCGGATGCGATTAAGTAGGAAATTAGATATTTGGTTTGTAGAAAATGGGAAGGGGTTTCGTTAAAGCGAAGCCCCTTTTTCTTTTTAATGCGCACTAAACTTCAGCCGAAAAAATTATCCTGAGCTTTTGATAAGGTTCTAATGCCGGCTTGCTGCCGGTAAACATGAAGATTGTGTTTCTGGCAGAGAACCCTGAGGTTTTCCAGGTCATCAGTACCGCCGGCCCATTTGGGTTTGATGTGGTCGATGTGGAGATTCCATCTGCTTCCGCAGACTTGGTTTGTTCTTTCGTCTTTGTACTGACAGCACTGATCTCTTTGCAGAACTTTCTTCTTTACTGCCACGGTGGCAGCGGAACCTTCCTTTTGTTTAGTAAATTTATCTGAAAGATATTTGATGAGTGTGGGTAAGTCATTTGTTTGAGTGGCATTCGAGGCAAGACCCTGAGCTTTTTGAAAAGACTCCCATTGCTCTTTTGTCAGTGTCATTTCAAGTCTTACACTTCCATCTTTTTGATGAGTTGCTTTGGTATTAACTTTAATTTTAAGATCAAGTTCTTTAGCTATGAGGATCTGGGATTCATTTACGGTTTTATCGCAAATCTTTGCAATTAAGCTTCGCTTTTGTTCTAAGGTAACCCTTTGATCCTTTTCCCTGAAAGCTTTTTGTAAAAGTGTGGTCTGAGATAAGTTAATTACTCCAGACTCTATTTTAGCTTTAAGCTTTGGCTCAATGGCCAGCAGCCTTGCTGCATCAATTCTTCTTTGAGCGGAGCCTCCTGGATAGCCGCATTCCTTAACCAGATAATCATAAAGATTTGGATAATTGAAATCCAAATAAAGTTTTCTTCTGTCAGCCTCGTTAATATGTTCAATCACTAAAGCTAAAAGTCTATTCTCAGCTTTAGCTAGTGATTTAATTTTCTGATCCAGTTCTTTATTATTTAATTTTGAAATCATATTCACCTCACAAGGTGTATAACATGCATTTCAAAAGCCAATTTCAGAGGGAAATTAGAAGTAAAAGAGAAAAACAAACTCAACTAAAAAACGCAGTTCAGACGCTCATAAAAGCTCACCATTGAAACAAAGATCTCAGAACAAGAAGCGCCGATCAGTGTAAACAAAATCCTGATTACACGGTCGCTGCGAAGTCAAAAACATCGTCAAGAAAAATTTATAAAAAATATTACAATTTAAAAAAAACTACCAGTCCCTGGCAGTAAAACTCTACCAACATCGACGAGCCATGCAGCCCACCTAAATCGTCGCATGCACGCGATGGCTGTCATCCAACTCATCCATCTCATTCAAAAACTCTTCGACCTCTTTCAGCTGGGCTTCTGAAAGCTCAGTGATATTATTCGCCTTGTACGAAGGCTCACACACGGTCACATTCCAACCCCGTGCAATCAAAGCGTTGCGAACAGTGTCCAAAGATTCGTAAGCGCAGTAAAAAGAATAACCTTCATCAGTCTTAGTGACTTCATCAGCTCCAGCTTCAATAGCTTCTTCTTCGGGATCAAAGGCCCCGGTCTTCCTGCTGGCCTCGATCAAACCCACGCGCTTAAACATCCACGCAACCGAACCCAGCTCACCAATACTCCCACCATGACTTTTGAAAACAGCGCGAACCTCAGGAGCCGTGCGATTGCGATTGTCGGTCTGGCACTCGACGATGACGCCGACACCGTGGGGTCCATAACCTTCGTAGGCAACCTCTTCGACCGCGGCCGCATCACCCAAAAGGCCAGCTCCTTTTTTCAAAGCGCGATCAATGGTGTCGTTGGGGACGGCGTTTTTCTTGGCGGCTTCAATGGCCAAGCGCAGGCGGGAATTCATATTGGGGTCGGCGCCCCCCATCTTTGCTGCGACTTGAATCTCGCGAGCGAACTTTGTAAACATCAGCCCTTTTTTTTGGGCGTTCTCCATCTTGCCGGCATTTTTCCATGATTTTCCCATAACTCAGAAAGTAATTGAGCCGTAGCGAATTGCCCAGCCTTGTCTCGATGCGTAGAAATGGGAAACTTCAATAGAGAGGCGGGATGGACTTCCGAGTAAGCCTGTGGGATTTACAAAGTTCGATGGAAACTCAGCACAGCCTTTTTATTAACAATGTCCACGCCAAGATTAAAGCGGCCGACCCAAGTCTGCATCTCGCTTTAAGTTCCAACGCAAAAATTCAAGTCCCTGAAACTCCTGGCAGGGATGTGCAAGTCTTGGTTTCGCAGTATCACCCCGACAAAAAAGGATTAAGCACAGCCGAAGGCCAGGCCCGACTGCTTCATGATTTAGCCAGCATCGAATTGCAGGCCTTCGAGCTAGCCCTCAGAACTTTATTCGAATATCCCGAAGCACCGAAGCTGTTTCGCGAAGAACTTGCGGCTCTGGCTAAATCTGAGTCCGAACATTTGCAATTGTGTTTAGACGGAATGGAGGCTTTAGGATTTAAGTGGGGAGATTGGCCCGTGCATCTTACGCTTTGGCAGGCGGTCTCGGCGAAGGATTCTCTTTTGGATCGCATCCTGATTGTTCATCGCTATCTTGAAGGAAGCGGTTTAGATGCGGGAAATCACCTGCTTCGCCGCTTGAATGGAGTTTCCTTAGGTATATCAGAAGCTGTCCTGAAGAGAATCAATACCGAAGAAGTCGATCACGTTTTGTTCGGCTCGCGATGGTATCATAATATTTCTAAACAAGAAGGTTTAGATCCTGAAAAAGATTTTCCCGAAAGGTTAGGGCGCTTGAGATTCCAACTTCCCAAACGCTTCGAAAAAATTAACGATGAGCTTCGAGCCAAAGCTGGGTTCACTCACAATGAAATTCAGTCTCTCAAGGATTTGCGGGAAAGCATTTTAGCTCCCTCGCGCAGAATTAATATTTAAGTCTCAGCTCTTAGCTGTTCTTCTCTTCTTAACTTGGTCCACTCTTTCAGAAACAAATTTCTGGCAAGTGGTATAGAACTGGGAAAAATGTTTTTTAGCTCCGGTCCAGTTCTGCTCGAAGAATTCTTTCACTTCAGGACGATCGAATAAATTCCTTTTCAAGATCATACTGATGGTAATTAAAAAAACTAAATTTCCTGTCAGTTCGGAAAGTTTCCCGGCGCGCTTTCTTCCCAAAAAAGAGGCGCTGTACTTGAATAAATAACCGATAAGACCAAGCGCCGAGGTCGCTTGAAACTCGCTGGACTTTGTAGCTTCTTCTTTTGCGGCATCGATCGCAGCTTTCACTCTGGGATCTGTGCTTAACTTTTTTAATAAGTTTTTAAAATCTGTCGACTTCATCATTTAATCCACCGTCTCATTGTCTTCTAAAAATCGCCACTGACCTTCGGGAAGATTTCCCAACTTGATCTTACCAACGCGAACTCGCTTAAGTCCAATCACTTTCAAGCCAACAGCTTCGCACATGCGGCGAATTTGTCGCTTGCGGCCTTCTTTCAAAATCATTTTCAGTTGGTCTTCGTTCTGCCAACTCACTTGTGCGGGTTTTAATTTTTTTCCATCGAGTGAAAGCCCGTGCCTAAGAAGTTCAAGTTTTTCTTGAGGCAAAACGCCCTGAACGCGAACAAGATATTCTTTTTCAATTTCCGAATTTTCGCCAACCAGCTTTTTAGCGAAGCGGCCATCCTGGGTAAAGATCAGTAAACCTTGTGAATCAATATCCAGTCGACCGGCGACAGCCAAGCCGTCAAAATGCCGAGTTTCTAGTTTTCTTTTTTGATCACCGAAGTGAGTTTCGGGTTTAATCAAACGCACGGCCGGTTCATAGTCGTCTTCAGGTTGGGCGGAAACATAACCAATGGGTTTGTTCAGCAGTATCGTTGCTAAGTTTTTCTGAGATTCTAAAGCCCGTGTGTCTAAAGTAATGCGAGACTGTGGATCAACTTTTGTTCCTAGTACAGTGATTCTTTGACCGTTAACGTAGACCATTCCTTTTTCGATGTAATGATCGGCTTCGCGGCGGGAGCATAAACCTTTTTCCGCCATCAGTTTAGAAAGCCGCACGGGCTCATCTGAGCTCACGCTTGGGCGTTGGGATTTTGAATTTGAACCTGAGTCCATAGAGTCTCCGTTTCGAACAATCGAAAAGACAGGCTTGCTGACGAAAGTGAGGAATGTAAAAGTTTTTCTTTAAGATAAACAGATATATTTTCAGTCGTTGGAACTTTTTCACGAAATTCGGGAACAGCAAAATTGAGATGAAGATGATCCAAGGACCCAGTGATTGAATTTAAAACGGACTGACTTTTCTGGACCCAAGCTGAAAAAGCCGGGGATGAAGAGCTCAGGCGGGGCGGGACGAGAAGGGTGACTTCCCAGCGGTAATTATGGCCGTGGCCATATTCTGTGTAGCAAGCTCCAAAAGTTTGCTGATTTTTTTCGACCGACCATTTTTTCTGTTCGTACAAATGAGCCGCGGAAAATTCACTTTTCAAGACGACCGAAACCATCACGTTAAATTAATTCCTCCATCAACGGAAAGAACAGCTCCTGTGGTCCACGAGGATCCTTCTGCGCCCACAAAATAAATGCTTCGGGCGATGTCTTCGGGCTGGCCTACGCGACCTAGGGGCTGCATGTTTTTTAAATTTTGAAGGACTTTTTCTTTTTCAGCTGCAGGCAAGAAATGAAAATCATGAATGGGCGTATCAACTAAGCCGGGGCAAATGCAGTTGGCGCGAATATTAAACTGGGCGCCTTCCAAAGCAAGACTGTGAGTCCAATTCACCATCGCCGCCTTTGTTGCGGAATAAGCTGAAGTTTCAAATGAAGGGCGAAGACCTAAGGTTGAAGAAACATTGACGATAGATCCTTTGCGATTTTTTTTAAAGTAAGGAAAAAATTCGCGAGTGATGCGAACCGGTCCCATCATATTGCTCCACCACTGAGTCATCCAAACTTCATCCGAACCTTCATCGAAAGAATGGCGACGAAAAATTCCGGCATTGTTCACCAGCACCTGGACCGGTGGAGCTGAAGGTGAATTCATGATTCGTTGACAACTGTCTTTCACTTGTTCTGGATCTGTAAGGTCACACACCATGGTTTGGTATTGAGATAAATTTTTCGCCGCCGAATCCAATTTGGAAGAGGTTCGGCCCAGCAAATAAACAAAATAGCCTTTTTCAGAAAAGATTTTTGCGGTGGCGGCACCGATTCCGGTTCCTGCTCCCGTAATGATCACTGATTTTTCAAAAGTTGAATTCATAAGGGGGACCATAACCTGTCCCCCTGGGTCTGTCAGCCGATTAGTCCGAAGATTAAGCGGATTTTCGCTTGCTGCTCGCAAAGTGCTGATACTTTTTGTCAAAATCGAGAGCTCTTTGTCCTTCTTTTGTGATCAGCCCAGCCTTAAACCACTCGAAATGCTCTTCGCAAAAACCAGCGCGAGTCGGTTTTGCTTTGCAGCCATCAGAGGCGCAGCGAGCAGAAGCCAGTGGAATAACGTTATTTGGAACTTGTTTTTCTTTTTTTTCAGACATGAGTGCTCTCCTTTTTTGCCGACCTAAGTCTTTTGACTAAAGTTCAGATGTCTACTTGTCGGCTAACCTTAAGACGAGTTAACAGGAATTAAGAAAGATCTCAAAATGGAACAATCTCATTTAAGTTTTGTCGAAAAGTGTTCGTAAGTTCGACGGTTTTATTTGATCGAGACCGAGCGCAAATCTTCTAGGAACAATTGGTTCATCAGATTCAGCTTTAGGCCTGTGTAGCTGGGATTGAGTAAGGTGAAAAAATCAAAGCGTCCCGTAGGTATCAATAAATTCTGATCCAGCAGCCAATTGACCGCTTTGGAACATAATTCTTTTTGGTGATTCCCTTCAGAGGTCTGCTTCAAGTCCTGCAAAATTTTTTCAAATTCGGGGGAATCAACCTTTAAAAAATTTTCGGGATGTTCACGAGAGAAAATTTCGACGGCCGCTAAACAGGTTGGGCGCTCTAAACTAACACCCTTTCTAAAAACGGTTGGAGGTCTATCTTTGATGCGTGAAAGGAAAACTTTATTTTCCATTCCTTGAATGCGGAAATTCAATCCTAATTTCTTTTTCCATTGGGATTGGAGCCACTCTGCTACACGACGATGATCATCTCCTCCTTGTGAGGAGTAGCCAATCACCATGTCTTTAGGCCAAGTCAGTTTGTTTTTTAAACTGTCGTTGCGATAATTCACACAAGGTATAAGGTCCTTCTTAAAAAAGGAACCCGGAAGAGCAACGCAGCCAGGACGACCTATTGATTGAAATATTTTCTGTAAGTCTTCGTAATCTAAAGACTCACTCAGTTGTTTCCGGTGTTCCAGGCTGCTCAGTTCTTTGTTGAAACCGAAATAATCAAACCGCAAAATTTCAAAAGATTGAAAGTCGGGTTTTTTCGACCACTCTTTGTAAAGCGCGGTCGGTAACCGTCGCAAAAAATCGAGCTGCTTTTTTTCGTACAACTTCAGGGCGCTGCTGTCTTCGGTGATAAAAAGAAACTCCACATCAGGTCGAAGATTTTCTCCAGCGGGGTAGTGAGAATTTTTTGTTAAGAGAAGACTTTGATTTTTCTTCCACTCTTTCAATTGGTAAGGTCCACTAAATTGTTTTTCACTCGAGGGTCGAGGACTTAAAGCGGTTTGGCAAAGACTGTATTCAAACTCGGGTTCCGGCTCGTTAAATTCAAATTGCAAGGTGAGGTCATTGATGGCTTTCACGCCGACCTTGTCGAATTGAAATTTTCCCTCGGCAAAGCTGTTCGCATTTTTCAATTTCGTGATCCCTGACACATGGACCAAGCTTTGAGGTCGAGTCAGCAGGAATTCGATGCCGCTAACAAAGTCTTTGGCCGTAAGGGGTGAGCCATCACTCCAGCGTAAATCTTTTTTGAGAGTGCAAGTGAGCTGAAGATTTTTAAGACGACGGCTGCATTTTTCAGCCAGGTCGGGGACAAGGCCCTTGTCGTTATCGTATTTAAAAAGACCGCGATGGAGATTTTGCAAGAGGTAGCTGTGAACGGTAGCCCCGTAGATTTGCGGATCCAACCCATAGGGCTCTTTCAAGACGTGCAGTCGAAAAGGAACTTTATCGGCGAACTGGGCCACCTGCGATATTGTCGGAACTAAACAAAATATAAATAAAACGACAAGTGAGCGAACCCTAGCGATCAAGTTCAATTTTAGCAATCGTTTGCAGTTGCATATTGCTGGTTCCTTCATAGATCTGTCCTATTTTAGAATCCCGCCAGAATTTTTCAACAGGATATTCGCGGGTAAAACCATTTCCACCAAAAAGATCGATCGCTGTTGAAGTGATATTTTCAGCAGCTCGTGAAGAATAAAGTTTAGCCATGGCTGCGGCTTCAATAAAATCGGCGCCTTGATCTTTTAAGCGTGCCGCATTGTAAACCATCAGTCGCGAAGCTTCCAATTCCGTGCGCATTTCAGCCAATTGAAACTGCACTCCTTGGTTTTGCGCGATGGGTTTTCCAAATTGTTCGCGGCTTTTGACGTAAGCCAAGGTTGCCTCAAAAGCACCTTGGGCAATTCCCAACATTTGGGCTCCAATGCCAATGCGTCCCTCATTCAATGTTTCAATCGCAATTTTATAACCTTTTCCGACTTCGCCCAGAACGTTGGATGCAGGCACTTCGCAGTTTTCAAAAAGTAATTCTGTCGTCGAGCTGGCGCGAATTCCCAACTTGTCTTCCTTTTTTCCAACCTTGAATCCTGGAAATGATTTTTCAACAACAAAACCAGTGATGCCTTTGTAACCTTTGCTGGGGTCAATGTTCGCAAAGACTAAAAACACATTGGCCTCTTTGCCATTGGTGATCCAGAGCTTACTGCCATTCAAAATATATTTATCGCCTTTAGCTTCAGCGCGAAGTTTTAAGGCAAAAGCATCGGAGCCGCTTGAGCTTTCAGAAAGAGCATAGGCGCCCACCCATTCTTTGGCCATTTTCGAAAGATACTTTTCTTTTTGAGCTTCGGTGCCCCAACGAAGAAAAGCATTCGTAACTAAAGTGTTTTGAACGTCGACAAGCACGCCAACGCTGGCATCCACGCGAGCGATTTCTTCGACCGCCAAACAGGCCATGGTGAAAGTTGAGCCGGCTCCGCCGTATTTCTCGGGAGATTCAATGCCCATCAGTCCCATCTCGAAAAGTTTCGAAACGATTTCTGGTTTCATCTGAGCCTCGATGTCCATGCTGTTCACATGAGGTTTGATTTCCGCTTCCGCAAATTCGCGAACGGCATCACGAAAAGCAATTTCGTCTTCTGAAAATTGAGTTAAAGCGGGACGAGCATTAGGATTTGTTGCAGACATGCGCACCTCAAATGAATGATAATTCGAATGAGCAAGTATTCGCTTATTTGTTTCGAGAGATCAAAACATGTTGCGTTAATTACTTGTTAATCTTTGGCCAATCCTTGGGATGGCTGGACATTGTTCTAGGAGTTGTTTAGCATTTTTAGATATGGATATAGTTGATCTCGGCGCAAAGATCGCACTGATTTATGTGCCTTTTTTATTCGCACTCTGCTTTCACGAGTTCGCTCACGGCTATGTTGCAAAAATGCGTGGGGATAACACCGCTCAGGTTATGGGAAGGCTTTCGCTGAATCCGATGGTGCATGTGGATTGGTTGGGCACTGTGATTTTGCCCTTGATTTCAATTGCGTCGAATTTAAATATTTTTTTCGGTTGGGCTAAGCCCGTTCCCGTGAATGAAAGAAATCTGAAAAATCCACGATCGGATATGTTTTGGATTGCTTTAGCTGGACCCTTGTCAAATATGCTTCTCGCTACAATCGGTGCATTAGTTGTTACATTAGTAGCGACGCAAATGAAGATGTCAGATATTCAAAGGCCGATGGCCATGCTGTTGTCGCAATTCATTTTAACAAATTTATTTTTGGCGATCTTTAATTTGATTCCCATTCATCCTTTGGATGGAGGAAAAGTTCTTGCGCGATTTTTACCGGTGTCTTGGAATCATAAGTTAGAGCAACACGAACAGCAGCTGGGAATTTTACTGCTGATCCTTATGATCTCGGGAGCCTTAAGATTTATGGTTTTTCCAGTGATGTTTCTTTATGGTTTTCTGTTAAACTTTTTCGGAGCAATTTTTAATGGCTAGTCCTCGTGTGATGAGTGGGATTCGGGTCACCGGTCCTTTGCATATTGGAAATTATTGGGGAGCCTTTCGCAATTGGCTTTCCTTGCAAAAAGATTACGAGTGTTATTTTGGTGTTATGGACTGGCACGGGATGACGACGGCTTATCGCAAATCAGAAGAAATTGCTCCGTGGACTCGGGAAATGTATGCGGAAATTTTAGCTTGGGGATTAGATCCCGAAAAGAACACGGTCTTTGTGCAAAGCCAAGTGCATGAGCATATTGAGCTCTTTATGATCTTTGCGAACTTAACTCCGATGGGTTGGCTCGAACGTGTGACAACGTGGAAAGATGCCGAAGAAGAGGCCAAGCAAAATGACACTCACAATTTAGGGCGCTTTGCTTATCCGGTTTTGCAGTCGGCAGATATTGCTATTTATCGAGGAGAAAAAGTTCCCGTGGGTCAAGATCAAGTGGCCCATTTGGAAATTTCTCGAGAGATCATTCGTCGCTTCAATAACGTTTACAAAGCGAAATTGCCTGAACCTCAAGCTCTGCTGACAAATGTGCCTTCGCTGCCTGGTCTTGATGGACGAAAGATGTCGAAGTCCTATGGAAATACACTTTTGCTCACCGAGCCCGATGAAAAAACTTTGCGCAAAAAAGTAAATATGATGCTGACGGATCCTCAACGGGCTCGCCGAGAAAATCCCGGTAATCCCGAAATTTGTCCTGTGTATTCTTACCACAAATTGTATTCATCAGCAGAAGATGTCGAGTGGGCCGCAACAGGTTGTCGGACTGCGGGAATAGGTTGTGGCGACTGCAAAGGGCGCTTGGCCCAGAACATTGAAAATTTGACGAAAGAACCCCGAGAACAAAAGAAAGCTCTTCTTGCTGATTCTAAAAAACTTCAGGGACTTATGGATGTGGGTAATGAAAAGGCGCGTAAAGAAGCGCGTAAAACTCTTGAAATAGTTCGTTCATGTATGAAATGGTGACGGTATGAGTCTACAAATCAGTCTGACGAAATTTGAAGGCCCTCTGGCTTTGCTGCTTTACCTCATTCGCAAAGAAGAGATGGACATCATGGATATCAAAATCCACGAAATCACATCTCAGTATCTTGATTACATTAAAATGATGAAAGAATTGGATTTAGAAGTTGCCGCTGAATTTATTTTGATGGCAGCGACCTTAATTCAAATCAAAAGTCAGATGCTGCTTCCTCAGTACAATGAAAACGGGGAAATTGTTGAAGTTGAAGATCCACGAAAAGAGCTGGTGCAAAAACTGCTCGAGTATCAAAAATATCAAGAAGCCTCAAAGTTACTTTACGAACGTTCCTTAGTGGGACGGGACGTTTGGTTGCGGGGAATTCGCGAGAACTTTGAATCGAAACAAGAAGAAGAGATCATCATCGAAGATAACGGTCTTTTTTCTCTGATTTCGGCTTATCGTTCCATGGTGAAGACGGCGCAAAAGCGGGTGCACAAAGTTGCAGCCAAAGTTCAATCCATTGCCAGTCGGATTTTGGAATTCAAAGATCGCTTGATCATTGGGCAAAAAGTCAGTTTGCAAGATTTAATCACCGATATGCAAGATCAAGCTCGGCAGACTTTGATCACCTTTTTATCAATTTTAGAACTTGGTAAATTGGGTTTTATTTCTTTGTACCAAACGGAAGCTTATTCAACCCTCTGGATCGAAGCCCGAAGACCTATCGACTACGATGTGATATCGCGAGTTGAAGAGTACGAAACCGTTGATACTGAAAATATTGCTCAAAAAATATTCGATGAATCAGAAATACTGGCTGCAGAAGATACAAGCGAAGAGTTTACCGAAGAAAGCAGCGAGCAAGAAATTATATCTGAGGAAGAGGTAGCCACCGACGAAGAGATTTTGGCTGCCGAGTCACAAATGGATCTTGAGACTTCTGTTGATGAAGGTGAGGGGGAAAATGTCGCAACGTAAAAAAAATCCACCAGTCGAAAACACGGAAAATGAAAATCAACAATTTGATGAGATCACAGAAAGTGATGCTTTAAATATTGGATCTGAAACTTCCGAGCTTGATTTCATTGAATCACAAGCTCCTGTTCAAGATGAATCCGCTGAATTTGAAGAAATCGTCGTTGATGTCGATGGATCAGAGCTGGAAAATTTCGAAGCTGCGAGCATTGAAGATATTATTTTCGTCGAACAAGAGCGTCTTGAGTCCATCATTGAAAGTGTGTTGTTCGCTTCGGACCGCCCTGTCAGTTTAGCCTCTTTGAAAATTGCCTTTAAGGGTACCAACGTAAAAACGGAACACATTCGTCGCACCTTGGATCAGTTGGCGGTCGAATACGCTGGAGCAAAACGGGGAGTCAGCCTGGAAGAAGTTCCCGGTGGTTACCAGTTACGGACCAAACCTGACAATATGGAATTCATTCGCCGAAATATTAAAACACGAAGCTTTCGTCTTTCAGGTCCAGCCATGGAAGTTCTTTCGATCGTGGCCTACAAGCAGCCTATCGTTAAATCTGAAATTGATGTCATTCGTGGAGTTGAGTCCGGTCATTTGTTGCGCGCCTTAATGGAGCGAGGACTGGTGAGCTTTGAAGGGAAAAGTGAACTTCCCGGGCGTCCCATGCAGTACGGAACAACTCGAAAGTTTTTGGAAATATTTGGACTTAGAAATTTGAAAGAGTTACCGACGCTCAGTCAAATCGATGAACTGCTGCCTGAAGGTATCGGCGAAGAAAGTGAAATCGAGAAATTAAAATTGAGCGATATCACTTCGAAATTGTCTCAAGATGGTGAGATTTCCAGCTACTCTCAAGGTGAAGAAGAACTCAATAAAATTCAAGAGCAGTTGGAAGTGATCACAACCTCGAGCCAGTTTTTTGAAGAGGAAAAAGAAAGACAGCGCTTGAAACGAGATTTTGAAAAAGCTCAAAATATCCGTGAGGCTTTAGCCTTAGGCGAAGCTGTTGGAACCCGAGATTTGAACTGGCTTAAAAAATATGACGAAGCTTTAGCGGCCGGAAGTGCAGCTTCACCAACTCAAGTTGCAGAAGAACCAAACACCGTCGAAGCAGGAGCGTATTCAGAGACCGAAACATCTGTCGACGAAGAAATCGCTTTGTTCGAGGAAGAAGTTCCCGAAGAATTACCGGAGCTGGCTTCCGACGAGGAGCTTGAAGGCGCCTAACAGGAGGTCTCTTGAAACCCAAGGATGGCGGTTCAAGAATTAAAACTTGGCTCAGTCTTATAATCAGCCTCTGGATTATCTATCACCTCGTCGTGATCTTAATCATGCCCAATTCAACCTCTTTTCTATTGCGCCAACTGGGCTCGCCCTTTCTTTCTTACGCCAATGTTCTGGGATTAAATACAAGTTGGAATTTCTTTTCACCTGACCCAGCTCACGTCATGTATTTTCAGTACAGCGTGACTCGAAAAGATCAATCCTCTGAAGAAGAGAGCGAAGTTCTTTATATTCCGCCCGAAAAAAACAAAGGCCCGTTTGGAAATACAAAACGGCGACTCATGTATTCCATGCGCTACATGGTTTTAGATCAGCGTCGGGTAGATGCCCTATTGGGACCTTGGCTTTGTCGTCGGCACCCTGAAGCTTTTCACATTCATGTGGAACACAAGATCGAATCCATTCCACCGATTGATGAAGCTGTTTATCAAGACTTTGATGAATCACCAAAAGCGGGACCCTTGTTTAAAATGGTGGATAAGGATTTTAATTGCCAAGATCTGGATGAGGTCAACTTATGAAGTTTGTAAATCGTTGGCAAAATTTTTGGTTTGCGCCGATGGATCTTGCTGGTGCGGCTTTGGCTCGAATGGCTTTAGGGCTGACTCTTTTTTTTACTTATCTGGGGCGTTTTGAAAATTTAAATTTACTCACCTCTGAAGCTTTGTTGCCGCGGGGGCAAGCCATGCTGCTTCTTCCTGAAAACATGCGACCGCTTTGGCTTTGGACCTTCTGGCCTGATTCATGGGCTTTAGCTGTTCACAGTGTTTTTTGTTTAGCTTTACTGCTTTGGGTATTCGGTATTGGCGGGCGGGTCCTGGGAATTTTAGTTTGGGTTTTGCATATGGGATTTATTCAAAGAAACTATGCGATTGTTTTTGGTGCAGATGTGATGGCGGCTGTTTTTTTATTTTACTTGGTGTTGATACAGACTCCGGCGCAAATTAAAAATATGGCGATGTTCCGCCAGGGAAAAGATTTTTTTTCGGAGGACCATTCTCGATCTGATATTCTTTCCAGTGTGATGATCCGCCTGTTGCAAATTCAAATGGGGATTATTTATGCCTACACCGGTTTTGAAAAATTAAAGGGGACAACCTGGTGGGATGGAACGGCTCTGTGGAGTATCTTTGCGAATCCTCAAATGGTGTGGCTAGATATGACCTTTGTCAGAAATTTTGCTTGGGTTTTGCCCGTGATGGCTTTCTCGACCATTGTTTTTGAAATCTATTTTCCGGCAGCGATGCTTTCGTCCAAATTAAAAAATTACTGGTTGGCCGCGGGTCTGACATTTCATCTGGGGATCGCTTTTTTGATGTCCCTTTGGTCCTTTTCCTTTGTTATGCTCGCGATTTATTTTGTCTATATTGATCCTCTCGATCTGAGACGATTCAGTCTCAAAATAAGACAAAAGCTAAGAAGGACTGCAAAAAATCAAACTTTTTGACAATTATCCGATAAACTAATTGAGGAAGCGCAAGGAGGGGATTTGGCCTTTCATTACACCGCAAACCTTCGGGTTGGTCTTATATTTCTGATGTGTGCAGTTCCTCTGCTTTCTTCGTGCGGTGGCGCCAAAGACAATTCTATGTTGGGTGATCGAGACAGCAGTTTAAGATGTCCAACCTCAGGCTGCGCGGATCTCACTCCCAGTTCCGACAGTGTTTATATTCAAAGAGACATCAACAAATCGACATTTCTGGGCGCCGGGGACAGTGTCTTGGAAATTTCTGGAAGCTGTTCTGCATCGACTTATCCTGACAATCGCATCGAAGTGACTTCAGCAGGAAACCCGGTCACTTTTCACGCTATCAATTTAGGTTCGACTGCGATGATCCCCAAATGTTCGATGGGCCGATTTTTTCTTTATGTTGATGCCTGTAAGTTTCAATCTTTAAGTGGCTACAACTTGCAAGTGAGTCTCAAGGCTCTTGATGAAAATCAACAAGTGGTCTCTGCCGATTCTTCATTCACTGTCAGCTTCAATCGCAATGCTGCAGCTAATGGAAACGTTTGCCCTTAAAGCGGTCTACAAAGCTCAAGATTTACGGCCAAAAAGTTTAGCTAGTCAAAATGCTTGAAAGTTTAGCTAGTCAAAATGCTTGAAAGTTTAGCTAGTCAAAATGCTTGAAAGTTTAGCTAGTCAAAATGCTTGAAAGTTTAGCTAGTCAAAATGCTTGAAAGTTTAGCTAGTCAAAATGCTTGTAAGTTTAGGCTTGAGTTAAATTCAGAAACATTTCTTTGCCGAGCGGTTAAAAGTAATTTTTGCTAGTCCGCAAATCTATAACAACCATACTTGGCTTTGGTGGAGTTTTCCCTAGCCGTTGATCTGAAAACCTTAATTCATTAGGCAAACCATTTAGTTTCACGAAATAATTAGGAGGTAGAGGAGATTACTTATGAAAAAGCCGCTTGGCATTTTAATCGTATTGGCGACGTTTTCAGCTAACGCCAATTTTGAAGTTGGAACAGTTCCGTACTTCGTAAATGGAGAAATTGAAGGAATGACGATTAATTTAATGGAGAGCTCATCACCTTTAAATAAACTTGGCATACGCAAAGGTGATGTTGTGTTAACTGTTGATGGCAGGAGAATAAATCGATACGAACGTGCGCGATGGGCTTATCTTCACTCTACACCAACCACTGTTGAAATCTGGGCTTGTCCCACCTAGTCGTTAGGGTTTGAAAGTCGGGTTCCCCAGGATAAGATCCTGGAACGACAAAATTCTCTCCAAAAACGGAGAAAGGAACCCAGATGAAGAAAACCAATATTACGAATGTA
>JAKFYD010000004.1 GCA_021731025.1 Pseudobdellovibrionaceae bacterium
CTTTTTTGATAAGAAAATCTCTTTGGACGGCCTAAGAAGCCATAAGATGAGTTTAGTTCTGGGAGAAAATTCCTTTTCCATTTCCTCAGTTAAGCTCCTCGACAACAAGGCAATTTTAAAATTCAATACCAGTTCGAAAACTTTGAATACGCAAAGTCTTAGCACTTATTCTCGCGTCTCTTTTGTCGAATCAAAAAAAGAGGCTAAAATTTCTCTTGAGTTTAATACTCCTGAAATTAAAGAAGATATTGCCTTAGACGAGCGGATTGAAAAGCAAATTGACGATTATAAAAATCAGCAAGAACAGTTAATTATTAATTATACTCGTTTTGCTTGCGAGAGCGTATTTTTATCTCAGTAAATTTTGAACTTTTACTTTTTTAATAATTTCGACAATAGGCTCCATCGATTGAACTGTTTCCCCCAGACAATCATCGTTTTGACAGCGATTTAAAATCTGACATGACCGTGTTTGATCAGGAGTTAAATCTTTTTCTCCAGCGACCAGTAAACCGACCAATTTCATTTCGGAAGAAAACACAGGTGAGCCCGAGTTATTATTAAGTGCATCGAGATTGGTGATAAAATTTGTTTTATCAATCGCTCTGACCACACCATTATTAACAATTTTTTGAGGGAGGCCAAAAGGATTGCCTATCATCAATAAAGGATCAGAAACCCGAACAGATGGGTGAGCTTCTTCGGCCATCACAGGCGTACGATTAAAAGGAACAGGTCGATCCAAGCGCAGTATTGCGTAATCTAATCCCTTTCTAGTACTTTGAAATAAAATTTTTGAACAGGAATAAACATTTTCGCGAAACACAAGACTGGGATCCTGTTCGGACGAAGTTAGGCGATAATCAAAAACAATTTTAATTCCCCAACAAGCCAATCGACCGAGCCTTACACAATGCCCAGCTGTTAAAATTAAATCCTTGTCTATTAGAACACCCGAGCAGTAGGCAGCAGCAGGTTGTGATGAGAATTTTTCTTCTTCACAAATGTTTTTTACTCTTCTAAGAGGTCGTTTATCGAGCTGAAGAAAAGAGTCGTTGTAGTTATGGACCTTAAAAAAAGGCACTAAAGCCACTGTCGCGCGGGAAAGCTCTTCTATTTTTGGTTCATTGATTTCGAAGGGCTCATAGCGATCATCAGTTCCGTAAATGGCGAACACATTGTGATCTTTTTTCTTAGCTAAACTGCTGCTGAAAATTGGCAGGCAAAGAAAAGAAAAAATAAAAATTTTTCTCAACATACGGGCCTCTCGTTAAAATAAAAAAGCCCACGACGTTATCGTGAGCTTCTAAACAAACTTTATTTTTTAAGCAAATTACAGCAAGCCGCCGATTTTTACGAAAGAAACAAGGAAAGCCAAGATCACCAGAGACTCGATCAGCGCCAAGCTCAGGATGAATGGAGTAAAGATTTTATCAGTAGCCGCAGGATTTCGAGAAACCCCTTCTAAAGCTGCACGAGCCGCTAAGCCTTGAGCTAAAGTTCCGCCCAAAACCGCAACTGAAATCGCGATAGCTGCTGCTAAAGCAATCATGCCTGAAGAAGCAGTTCCTGCAGTTGTAGCCGCAGTGTGAGTTGCTGCTTCTTGCGCCATTGCTGATGCTGACATCATAGTTCCCAAAATCGCCAATACATATTTTTTCATAATTTCTCCTTAGTTTTTTAAATATTAATGTTCATCCGATAAAGCCAAAGCCACATAAACCATAGACAGCAAAGTGAAAACGAAAGCCTGAATAAAGCAAACCACCAAACCCAATAAATAAAAAGGAATCGGGTAAAGAATTGGATATTTCAAAAGCCCAAGAAATACGGAAAGAACGGTGTGGTCACCCGTCATCACGTTTGAAAGACGCAAACTCAGTGTTAAAGGACGAATTAAGTGAGAGATAATTTCTATGATCAGCATTAAAGGCGCCAAATACCAAACCGGTCCTAAAAAATGCTTAAGATAGTGAAGTCCGCCATGCTTTAATCCAACAATGTTGTAAACTAAAAACGAAAATACACCGAAAGCGAAAGTGGTGTTGATATTTTCAGTTGCAGGGGTCATTCCCGGAATGATGCCAATCAAATTATTGAATAAGACAAAAACAAAAATCGTCGAGTAGAAAGGCACATAAGGTCCTGCTTTGGGACCAATCACCGAATAGCAAAGCTTCGAAATAAATTCGACATTCATTTCGAAAAGTCCTCTTAGAGAAAACTTTCCTGTAGGAATAACGGCCTCTTCGCCATTTCCTAATTTAGTGCGAGCATACAAACCCATACCCAACAACACTACGGCTGAAACTCCTAAAGTTGCGACGTGGGCATATTCATGTCCAACTGCAAGTTGAGTCCAATTAAAAGACATTTGTCCTCATTTTTTCACTTCGAAAAATCGTTTTCGAAAAAATTTATAGCTAAACCCAACACCGATAACCGAAACCGGATTCGCTATTATACCCAAAGCAAAATCAAAGGATTCAATTGTTTTTTCCTTTGGAATTTGCACAAAAACCCACACTAAAATTGCGTACTTAATTACAATGAGAAAGACAGCCAGAGCAACTCTTTTTTTGTTGGAATTGAAAATCAGGTTCCAAAGATAGACCAATAAGGCAAAGTTAAAAAGGGAAAGCGCGCTGCCGTACAGTAAGGAAACCACTTCCTTCTGTCCCCCAAGGATGATGGCCAGGATAAGGCTGACAAGGCCTTGGAAGAGGGCAACCGCTCCGATAAGCTTAAGTGCCATTTCCATCCTTTTTATTAAGCTTTTTAAGGAGATAGGTGATGTGCACAAACCATCCTGCCAAAACCACGAAAATCAGCCCCATCGTTAAGAGCCCCTTCGTGGGATACTTTTCTTCAAGATATTCGGCCAAATAAAGGGCCACTAAAACTGCCCCGATCAGTTCAAAGCCAATGGACATAAAAACAAGATACTTCTTCATTATTTACGAAACCCTTTTGCTCCAGGTTGGTTTTTTTGTCTTTCCTTCAGTCTTTTAATCCTTAAATCAATGTATTCAACAGGACTATAGTGTCCCCGCAGTTCCTCTAACATCTTGATCGCAGCCGCATAATCCTGGTTCTCTTCGTAACAAACCGCCAGAGTTAAAGATACATTTTCCTTTTTAGCCATGTCTGGGTAATCCCGAATTATATTTCGAAAAATTTCGGCAGCTCGAATAAAATTTTTCTGAGCAACGAGAATATTACCTTGGAGGATCAGCGTATTAAATCGCATTTGATCATCAATCTTTAGTCTCAGAATTTCGTTAATCTCACTTTCAGCCTGAAAAAAATTATTCAAGTAGTAGTGAGCCCGCGCAATTGAGAGTTTATATTTAGCCTGGTCAAAATCCAAATGGGACATTTGCAGCAGTTTGCTGAACTCGATGATGGATTCCTTATAACTTTGCAGGTGATCAAAATAAATTGTGGCTACATCTTTTTGGGCCTGTATTCTTTCCGATGAGTCTTTCGCATAAAGAACGAGGTGACGATAGTATTCGATCGCTTTCTTATAGTCCTTCGTCTCATAAAGGGAAATCCGCGCAGCTTCCCGTGCGGCTTTGATTCCTAAAGCCGTTTGCGGTGATCTTTTGATAGCATGATCTAAAAAATTGACGGCGATGCGATAGTGTTTTTTTTCGATCGCCTCTTGGGCTTTTTCATAGTCAGCAGATTGATAACTCGTGCACGAAGCTAAACCGAAGAGAGCCATCAGCACGAGGGCTCTCGCTTTAAACATTAATGAGTTTCCTCACCGGTTTTATCTTCATCTTCAACGACAGCTAAACCTGTTACCACTTCTTCTTTGTCGTCCAAGTTGATTAAGCGCACACCTTGAGTGTTGCGTCCTAACACAGAAATATCTGAGATTCTCATGCGGATAACTTGTCCATTATCGGTCGAAAGAATAAGCTCCTGGCCGTCGCTGACCCGTTTTGTTCCGATGACGAGTCCAACTTTATCGGTGGTTTTTTGCGTAATGATTCCCACGCCTCCACGGCTTTGAACACGATATTCGTCGATAGAAGATCTTTTTCCGTAGCCTTTGGATGTGACCATCAGCACGGTGTCTTTGCTGTTTTTTTCGAAAACTTCCATTCCGATAACGACATCGTCTTTAGATAAAGTAATTCCTTTAACTCCACGAGCAGTACGTCCCATCGATCTCACGTCATCTTCATTGAAGCGAATCGACATTCCTTCTTTGGTTGCAATAAAAATATCGCTTTGGCCGTCACTGATTTTCGCATCAATAAGGGCATCATCTAGATCCGTAGTTAATGCGATAATCCCTGCGGTTCGTGGATTCTGGAAAGCATCCAAAGATGTTTTCTTAATGATCCCTTTTTCAGTGATCATCACGACATGTTTATTTTCAGTAAATTCTTCAACAGGTAAAATCGAGCGAACCTTCTCATTGCTCGTAAGTTGAATGACATTGGCAATCGCTTTGCCCTTAGAAATTCGTGTTCCCAATGGAACTCGATGGACTTTCACCCAAAAGACTTTTCCTTTATCGGTGAAAACCAACAGCATTGTTTTTGTACTGGCCGTAAAAATATCGGTAACGTAGTCCTCTTCGCGAGTTTCCATTCCCTTTAAACCTTTACCACCACGCTTTTGCACTCGGTATTCATCAACAGGAATTCGTTTGATGTAGCCTGTGTTTGTGAAGGTAACGACCATTTTTTCGTCGGCAATCAGATCTTCGTCTTCAAGATTTGTTAAATCACCGGTAATTTCAGTTCTTCTTTTGTCGGCGTATCTTTCTCTAATCTCTTCAAGTTCATTGATTATGATTTTGAAGATTTCGCGCACATCAGCCAAAACAAACTTGAGCCATTCAATTTGTTTCATCAGCTCATTGAGTTCGGCAATGATTTTTTCGCGCTCGAGCCCAGTTAAGCGTTGCAAACGCATTTCCAAAATGGCCTGAGCCTGTCGTTCTGAAAAATCGAATTTTTCGACCAGATTAGCTTTAGCGATGCTGGTTTCGCTGGATGCACGAATAGTCGCGATCACTTGATCGATAATATCCAGAGCCTTTTTAAGACCTTCTAAAATATGGGCGCGCTCTTGAGCTTTTTTAAGATCAAAAATACATCGCTTCGTTACAACATCACGACGGTGATCAACGAAAGCTTCGATCATTTGTTTCAGATCAAAAGTTACCGGCTGATTTTTTTTATCGAGAGCCAGCATAATAATACCAAAGCTCACTTGCATTTGCGTGTACTTATAGAGGCGATTTAAAATAACTCCTGAATTTTCACCGCGCTTAAGAACAATAAGAATTCTCATGCCTTCACGAGAAGATTCGTCGCGAATATCAGAAATTCCTTCGATTTGTTTATCGCGAACCAGATCCGCGATGCTTTCGATCAATTTTGCTTTGTTAACTTGGTAAGGAATTTGCGAGACAATTATTTCTTCGTGATCTTTGTTTTGAACAATTTCAACCACAGCTTTCAGAATAATTACGCCGCGACCTTTTTTATAGGCCTGTAAGATGCCTTCTTTGCCCGCGATAATTCCAGCTGTTGGAAAATCTGGCCCAGGAATTCTTTGAATTAATTCTTCAATCGAGCAGTCAGGTTTGTTGATGTAGTGAATACAGCCATCGATCACTTCACCCAAATTGTGAGGAGGAATGTTCGTAGCCATTCCCACCGCGATACCAGCTGAACCATTAACAAGCAGGTTCGGAAATTTTGCTGGAAGCACAAGTGGAATTTGTAAACTGTCGTCGTAGTTAGGACCAAAGGGTACAGTTTGTTTTTCGATGTCAGATAAAATTTCTTCAGCCAGTCTGGTCATACGAACTTCGGTGTACCTCATCGCTGCTGGAGAATCTCCGTCAATGGATCCGAAATTTCCCTGACCATCCTCAAGAGGATATCTCAATGAAAAATCTTGAGCCATCCTGACCATGGTGTCGTAGACCGCTGTATCTCCGTGGGGATGGTATTTACCGATCACATCCCCGACGATACGAGCTGACTTTTTATAGGGCTTATCGTGGGTATTGTTCATTTCATGCTGGGCGAAAAGAACACGACGGTGAACAGGTTTCAGGCCATCACGCACGTCGGGTAATGCTCGTCCAACGATGACCGACATTGAGTACTGCAGGTAAGCTTCCCGCATTTCTTTGTTAATATCTACTGTCGTTATACCATTTACAGGTTTATCCATACTTTAACCTTCCAAGCTAAACATCAAGACCACGAACCAACAAAGCATTGTCGTGAATAAATTTTCTTCGTGGCTCTACCAGTTCACCCATTAACACACTGAATGTCTCATCTGCAGCCAAGACATCATCAACCGTAACTTGCAACAAATGACGATTTTCTGGATTCAATGTTGTACTCCAAAGCTGCTCTGGATTCATTTCTCCCAATCCTTTGTAGCGTTGTATGTAGACTCCTTTTTTTGTGCTTTCCATAACGTGCTCATAGAACTGTGTGAAATTCTCGAATTGCAATTCTTCAGAACCTTGCAAAATCTTTATTGGCAACTGAGCTACGCTTAAAATATCACTCCACAAACTTCGAAGCTCGACGATTTCAGAAGCGTTTAAGCCTTCGCTATTCATTAAGGTATTTTTCCGATCAGCATAACGGGTCGTGTGAACATCAAGAGTCAACTTGCCATCAACATTTTTAATTTCTGAACTGATCTCTGTAATTCCCAACTCAGGGTGAGTCGCAATCCAGGTCTTTAAATCATCTGTTGCAGATTTCATTAATGACTCATCTTGAAGTGTCTTTTCGAGATCGCTCACTTTGCTCAGTAAAAAATAAAGAACGTCGCCGTCGTATTTGCTCGATGAAACCTTAAGAAGATTATTAAATTTCTGAATGCTTAAAACGAGTTTTCGCAATTCTTGTTCTGAATGATTTTTTCCAGGAATTTTGAAATTATTAAGTCCCGATTTAAGCAGGTATTCAGTTAAAGCTGCTTCATCCTTCAGATAAGTTTCTGTGTTTCCTTTTTTAGCTCGGTAAAGAGGTGGTTGTGCAATATACACATAACCTTTTTCAATGACCTCGGGCATTTGACGATAGAAAAAGGTCAGCAATAAAGTTCGAATGTGTGAACCATCGATATCCGCATCCGTCATGATGATAACTTTGTGGTAACGAATTTTATCCGCATGAACGTTTTCTTTCCCAATTCCTGTGCCCAAAGCCGAAACCATCATTTTGATCTCTTCATTGGAAAGCATTTTATCGAAACGAGCTTTTTCGACATTGAGAATTTTACCCTTCAAAGGCAACACAGCCTGGGTCCGACGATCACGGGCCTGTTTCGCTGATCCACCTGCCGAATCTCCCTCGACCAAATAGATTTCACAAAGTGCAGGATCACGCTCTTGGCAATCGGCCATTTTTCCAGGTAAAGCGCCGCTGTCTAAGGCGGTTTTTCTTCGAGTCAATTCACGAGCCTTTCGAGCAGCGTCTCGCGCTCGGGCGGCATCAACACACTTCATGATAATGACTTTTGCAGGACTGGGGTGACGATCAAACCAATCCGCCAATTTTTCATTCAGTAAAGTTTCGACAATACCTTTGACTTCAGTATTTCCTAATTTTGTTTTTGTTTGACCCTCGAATTGAGGTTCACGCACTTTAACCGAAATGACTGCGGCAAGACCTTCACGAATATCTTCCCCTTCAATGCTGGCTTTTAAATCTTTCACTAAATTTTTACTTGATCCGTAACTGTTTGTGGTTCGAGTTAAAGCGGACCGGAATCCCATCAAATGAGTTCCACCTTCGACAGTGTTGATGTTGTTGCAATAAGTGAAAATCGATTCCGAGTAGGAATCGTTCCATTGCATGGCGATTTCAACTTCAACGTTTTCTTTTTCAGCTTTAAAATAAATCACTTCACTGTGAAGAGGTTTTTTAGATTGGTTCATAAAACCAACAAATTCAGCAATTCCTTTGGAATATTGAAAATCTTGTTTCTTGCCACTACGTTCATCTTTTAAAGAAATGTGCAGACCCGCATTCAAGAAAGCGAGCTCACGAAAACGAGCCGCTAAAGTATTAAAATCGAATGTGATCGCTTCATCTTTGAAAATTTCACGATCTGGTTTAAAGACCGTCTTAGTTCCATTTTTGGTTGTAGCGCTTAATTTTTCGACGGGGGATTTAATAACCCCTTTTTCATACTTTTGTTGCCAAATAAAACCTTCTCGCGAAACTTCAACCATACAGCGAGAAGAAAGAGCATTAACAACGGAAGCGCCCACCCCATGCAAACCACCAGAAACTTTGTAGGAGGATCCATCAAACTTTCCACCGGCGTGCAAAACAGTCATGACGACTTCAAGAGCTGATTTTCCATTTTTATGAGAACCTACCGGAATCCCACGCCCATCGTCTTCGACGGTGATAGATTCATCGGTGTTAATCGTAATCTGAATAGTTTTGCAGTGGCCAGCGAGAGCTTCGTCAACCGAGTTATCAACAACTTCATACACAAGGTGATGATAGCCTCGAACCCCTGTATCACCGATATACATTCCCGGTCGTTTTCGAACGGCCTCTAGGCCCTCTAGAACTTGAATTGAGTCTGCTGAATAAGCTTTGTCCCCATCGCTCGACGAAACATTTTCCTGTGACACTCTACCTCACCTCATCCACGAATTTTTCCACCACTCAAAGAAATAACCGCTGGTTTTTCCAGATAAAAGCTTTCAGCAAGATTCAAATCCGTTGTGGTGACAAAAGTTTGAGTTTTAACTTCATGAAGAAATGAAATTAAAGCTTCTTTCTTTATCGAATCCAATTCGGAAAGAACGTCGTCTAAAAGCAAAACCGGGTACACTCCGTGAGTCTTTCTATGATACACAACCTGAGCCATTTTGAAAGATAATATGATAGCTCTTTGTTGGCCTTGTGAGCAGTAAAATCTTGAATCTTTTTGACCATATAGAAATAAAATTTCGTGCTTGTGAGGGCCAACCAGTGTCACTCCAGAAGCCAGCTCTGCAGATCTTAATTCCGACGATCTTTTTTGCATCGAATCATGGACTTGTTCAGGTAGAAAACTCATCCCGTTAACACTCGAGATGAGGTATTCCACCGAAATTTCCACAGCCTTATTCGAGGAGATATATTGCATGGCATTATTAAACTCGTATTTGATTTCATTCAGCGCATTCACCCGAGCCATTGTTAATTCTACGGCAAGTTTAAAATAGCTGGGATCAAGACTCTCAAGTAAATTTTCGGTGGTTTTCAGAGATTGAATGTTTTCAATAGCATCTTTTAAAATTCGATTTCTTGTGCGCAGAGCTTTTCGAAATTCATAAATCAATTCTGCATTTCTAGCGGTGACTGAAACCAATAAATCGTCCACCAATTCTCGGCGTAAATCTGAACTTTCTTTGATGGCTGATAAACTTTCCGGACTAAAAATAACAGAATGAAATTTTTTTTTCATGTCCAAACCGGTCGCTTTTTTTTCATTAATAAAAAAATGTCGGCGACTTTTTGAAATGTGCAATTTGAGTTCATTCAATAAACCAGCGCTTTCGACATCGGTGAAAAGAACTGCTTCGTTTTTAGTGTCTTGAATTAAATTGGTATTGTCGCAATAGCGGAAAGACTCTCCTTGGGTAAACAAACTCAAGGCTTCCAATAAATTTGATTTGCCTTGGCCATTTTCACCAACGAAAAAATTCATTCCTGGAGAGAATTCAACGTCGATCTGATCAAAATTACGGAAATCTTTAAGTCGTAATTTTTTGAAATACATTAAATTCTCATGGGCATAACTACACAGGTGTAGCTTTGGTCTCCCTGTGGACGAACCAATCCCGGAGATAGTTGGTCGTTGAGTTCCAGATCAATGATTTCATTATTCATGCTCGTTAAAATATCCATCATGTACTTTGCATTGAAACCAATTTTTATATCTTGTCCTTCGTAATCAATTTCAATTTCTTCCTTTGCATCACCCAACTCAGGGTTGTTAGAAGAAATTTCCAGCTTACCTTTGGTTAAATTTAATAACACAGCTTTTGATTTTTGATTCGCCAAAAGAGAAACTCGCTCGAGGGACATTAGGAAAGATTCTCTTCGTAAACTCACTTTGTTTGATAATTTCGTAGGAATAAATTGTTGATAGTTGGGATATTTTCCTTCGATCAAACGAATCATCAACAGCGTAGATTCATATTTCAAAATAAATTGTGAACCCTCAATGGCAATTTCTATTTCATCGCTAATGCCTTCGAGAATTTTTTTAACTTCGTACAAACCTTTGCGAGGAATGATCACCCCTTGACCCAAACTGTTTTTTAAACTTCCGGGATTGCGAGTGATCAAACTCATTCGGTGTCCATCTGTCGCCACCATTTTAAAACCAAAGCTGGTATTCATCTCGAAAAAAACACCGTTCAGGTGGTAACGTGTTTCATCGTTCGAAACGCTGTAAATGGTTTTATCGATCATCTCCTTCAGAATTTGTGCATTTATTTTTAAAAATGATTGTGGGTTGTAGGTTGGAAAAATGGGGTAGTCATCGGCGCTCACTCCAACAATTTTCGAAAGATATTTTCCCTGTTTAATTTCGAGCCAATGATTATCTTTTTTGATGAGTTGTATTGGGCCATCAGAAAGTTTTTTAGCAATTTCGAAAAGACTTTTTGCACTGACCGCAACTTTCCCTTGTGTATGAACTTTGACTTTGACTTCATCGGTTAAACTCACTTCCAAATCGGTGGCAAAAACTTTTAAATGTTCCGCCTGTGTTTCAAGAAGAACATTCACCAGTACAGGCATTGTATTTCTTTTTTCAACAATATTCTGTGTCTTCCCGATTAAATTTAAAAGCTCTTTTTTTTCAATTTCTAATTTCATTTTTTCTCACTGATCTGTGGTTTACAAAAATTCATAATTTTATACATACTAATACTATATATATAAATACCGTCGTCGTAGTAGGGGCGTGGAAAAAGTATCAAAGGTCATAAGTTCTTGTAAACACTTTCAAAGATCTGTGGATAAGGACTCTTTAAAAACTCCGCCAAAGTGGTCAATTTTTGGGGATAAGGTTATTCACAAAAGTATCCTTGAACTTTTCCACAGGTTTTTACACCCTCCACATTCACACCCCTGTGATATTGTGAATTCTCTGCTCTAACTCTTCGATATCTTTAAATAAGTCTGGGTCTGTTTGTTGTAGATGTTGAACCCGTCCAAGGGCATTCATCACCGTAGTATGGTCTTTTCCGCCAAAGCACTTTCCGATATCAACAAGAGATTTATCGAGAAATTTTTTAATAAAATACATACAAATTTGACGTGGAACAACAATTGGGCGGGCCCGAGTCGATGATTTTAGATCAGCAACTCGCACTTTAAAGTGGTCGGCGACAATCCGGGTGATTTCTTCTACGCTAATAACTGTTTGAGTTTCGTGTTGAGAAAGGATCCTTTTGACCAGATCGTAGTCGATTTGCAAACCCTGAAGTTCAGAAAACATCTTAACCTTTTTAAGATTTCCTTCGAGCTCTCGAATAGATCTTTTTGAAATGCGGGCAATATAATTCACAACATCTTCAGGGATACGCATATTAAAGCGCTCGGCTTTGTACCGAAGGATGGCGATCCTAGTCTCGATATCAGGCATAGTGATATCAGCAATCAAGCCACGCTCTAAACGCGTGCGATTGCGATCTTCGAGATCCATAATATCTTTAGGCATGCGATCGCTGGCAAGAATGACCTGCTTTTTTCGATCAATGAAACTGTTGATTGTATGAAAGAACTCGGCCTGAACTGCTTCTCCTCGTCCTATATATTGAACGTCATCAACTAAGAGAATATCGGCATTCTCGCGGTACTTTTGACGAAACTTTTCCATTTGGGAATGGCGAATCGAAGAAATACATTCATTCATGAAGCGTTCGGCAGAGATATAGATGATCCGCGACCATGGAAAATTTTCACGAATAAAATTCCCGGCGGCGTGCAGAAGATGGGTTTTCCCCATACCCACAGGACCAAAAAGATACAGAGGATTATAGTCGTCAGCCCCTGGATTTTTCGCCACATTGAAACAAGCGGCGTGGGCAAATTCTGAGTTTTTTCCAACCACAAAGGTAGAAAAGGTCAGTTCGACATTCAGAGGATCAGAGTGTGGTCCTGTATTTCGAGGGACAACAACAGGTTTTGGCCCGGCAATAGCCTCTTCGAGAGCTCCAGGATTTTCTGGAGGAAGGGGGGCTTTATTGCCTGTTACAACAAACTCCACTTCGAAGGAAGAGTTGTAACTGCCTGAAATTTCGGAATAAATTTTTTCTTGCAGATTTTCGATGACAAAATACTGGTGAAAAGCGTTCGGTACACCTAAGACCAATTTGGGTCTTTCCTGAGTTCCCGACGTATTAATGTACTCGATAGGGTCTAACCAAGTATCGAGTAACTTATTATTATTGTTTCTGCTTTTCATCTTGGATTTTATATCATTCCAAAAGACCGAATTTATTTCCACGCGACGCACCCCTACTTTACGTTCGTGTAATCATTCAATGATGTTTACGCGCTAAAAGTTCGAGATGTCTAACAGGGCCCAAAGATCTGATCAACTATTGACCTCGTTGCTGCGATGTGCTTTATTTCAACCCCACGTATTTAGTGCAAATCTCAGAAATGACCTGCATATGTAGGAAGTGACGCCATAGGGCGTTGTAGCTGTGAGGAGTTAATAATGAAAAGAACATACCAACCGAGTAAGCGCCGCCGAAAAAGCACCCATGGCTTTCGCAAACGAATGAAAACCAAAGCTGGACAAAAAGTTTTGTCTCGTCGTCGTGCTAAAGGCCGAAAAAAATTAGCCGTAAAGAAAAGTGGAAAATAAGCAGCCACAGACTTTAAAAAGAAACGCCGATTTCCTCGAAATTAAAAAATCAGGTCGACGATTTTGGGCTTCCCAATGGCTTCTCATTAATTATATGAAAAGCCCCACGAACAACTTTAATTTTGGAATTACTGTTAGCCGGAAAGTGGGAGATGCCGTTGTTCGTAACAAGTTAAAACGTTGGACCCGAGAGAATTTGCGAATCATGTCGGGCCAGAACAGTGAGATTAGGATAAATGTTAACTTTATTTTCAAACCTATGTCGCAAGGATTTTATAAAGGACTCCTTCATTCCGAGTTCGAAAAAAGCTTTAAACTGGCTTTTGCTCAATTGCGAAAAGAAAACGAAAGATAGTTTATCATTTTTAGTGAGTTTATACCGCGTGATTGGCAGTCCTTTTTTTGGGGGGCAGTGCCGCTTTTATCCTTCTTGTTCTGAATTTGCTCTTCAAGCTTTGGAAGAGCATCGTGTTTCCGCAGCCGTCGGCTTGATCGCGAATCGACTGTGCCGATGTCATCCTTGGGGTGACAGTGGATATGATCCTGTACCGATTAAATTAAGGGAGGCCAATGGCTTCACAAAAAAGTAGTCCTATCGATGCCCGAGTTATTATTGCCGTCGTTATTTTCTTTGTTTTTTATTTTGGCTGGCAAAACCATCTCGCAAAAAAATATCCTGGTTATAATTCTAAACCGAGCGTTACAAAAACCAATGACAACACCGCAGTTGTCAATGAGACCCCAAAGAACCCATCAGAATCAACGAACCCAACCAATACTCCAACTGCAGCTTCTCCTGAACCGAAGAAAACAGAAGTTCCCATCGAAGAAAAATTATTTTCTTACCAAAACAAAAACATAGAATTCCAGGTCAGTAATCGGGGAATGGGAATTTCCAACTTTAAAATTCTAAGATACACAGATAAAGACAAGTCCCCCATTATTCTCAGTGAAAGCGTAAACCAAAAACTTTTTGAATTGCGCTCAGGACCTAATAGAGACCTTGTCGTTTTTGAAATTGAAGATCAGGGTAACGGCCACTATGTAGGTCGTACTCAGATCGGAGATATGAAGATAGAACGAGACCTCAAATTTCTTCCAGAGAGCTCGTCTTTTGAAAATACTGTGAAGATTATGAATGCCGGAAAGTCTTCGGTTTCATCGCTGTCTTTTTATATCCCTGATCGTATACACACTCCCGAGAGCACTTCGTTTTTATTTCCCTCTTTCGAACGCCAAGATTTTTACATCGCCCATTCTGGAACTTCAGAAAGAATCAATCTTAACCACGCTAAAGAAGATGTTAATAAGGACTATAAATTAGCTTCAATTTTATCTCTGGAAACCCAATATTTTTCTTCGGCCATACTGGATCAATCAGAGATCAGCCCTGAGGCTTCAGTTCATGCAACATTATCAACAAAAAACGCGATTGCGGAACTGACTTATCAAATGCCGGTTTCTCAACCAGAGCTTCTGATTAAACAGGTGCTCTATGCAGGTCCAAAATCGATAGATAATCTTAAAAAGATTGATCCACGCATGGCTCAACTTTTCGATTTCGGCTGGATGGAGTGGATCGCTGTTCCTTTACTGTACACGATGAAGTGGATGTATTCGATGATTCCTAACTGGGGAATTGCGATTATTTTGTTAACTCTTTTCGTGCGCTTCTTGGTGCTTCCTTTCAACGTGATGTCTGTGCGGTCAATGAAGGCCATGCAAAAGATCCAACCGCAAATTAATTCTCTCAGAGAAAGATATAAAAGCGACCCTCTTAAGTTGAATCAAGAAATGATGGCTTTGATGAAGGCTAATAAAGCAAATCCCTTAGGTGGATGTTTGCCGATGTTGATTCAAATCCCTATCTTTTTTGCCCTTTACCGGGTTATTGGCTCCAGCATTGAACTTTATCAATCGCCTTTTGGTTTGTGGATTACGGATTTAAGCTCTCACGATCGATTTTACGTTTTACCTATTCTTATGGGTATAACGATGTTCGTTCAGCAAAAGGTAACGCCCACGACGATGGATCCGACACAGGCTAAAATCTTAGCCTTTATGCCCTTAATTTTTACTGTTTTTATGCTCCAACTACCCAGCGGATTAACTTTGTATATGTTTGTTAGTGCGCTATTTGGAATCACACAACAATGGATCATGCTCAGGCAGAAAGCGAGCTGAGGAGGAATAATATGGCGGGATTTTTTAGAAAACTTTTCGGTGGGGGATCAAAAGCCTCAAATGGCGTTGAAAAATTGGCTTCGGAAACTTTAGAAGGTCTTTTAGAGAGATCGGCTTTAGATTTAACATTTGAGACTAAATACACCTCTGAAAGTGAAGGCGGCGGACAGTTACACATCGAGTTCTCTGGTGCAGATGAAGAAATTCTTAAAGATCGCAAAGGGCAGGTTTTAGATTCTATGCAGCTTTTCTTAAAGCGGGTTATTCAACATCACCTTCCTGAAGACCGCACAAATTTGACGGTGGATTGTGGCGGTTACCGCGAAGAAAACGAAGCGGCTTTGATCGAACGTGCGGAAAGTTTAAAAACAATCGCCTTAGAAGAAGGTAAGTCTGTTTATTACCGTGCTTTACCGCCTAAAGAGCGAAAAATTGTTCACCAGTATTTAGCAAAAGACCCTCGGGTCAAAAGCCGTTCCCTGGGTGATGGCCTCTATAAAAAAATAAAAATCTATCCTTCTAAAAACAACTCTTCGCAAGAAGACGTTATTCAAGAGTAATATATGACCTCCCTTGTGGGCCGAGATTTAGATACGATTTGTGCGGTCTCGACGCCTCCTGGGACGGGTGGAATTTCAGTCATACGAGTGAGTGGCGATAAAAGCCTTGCCCTTGCTCGACAGATCTCAAAGTTTTTACCTGAAGAAGTTCAATCTCATAAAATATATTTTGGTTTAATCAAGGATCCAGTAAATTCTGAAGTCTTAGATGAAGTGCTGGTAGCTTATTTTCAAAATGGGAAGTCTTTCACTGGGGAAGAAGTTGTGGAAATCAGCTGCCATGGAAGTCCCGTTGTTGTTGATGCTATTTTAGCTGTGTTAATTCGCCTTGGGGCACGAATGGCTGACAAAGGCGAATTCACTTATCGTGCATTCATGAATAATAAATTGGACTTGGTCCAAGCTGAAAGTGTTTTATCTCTCATTGAAAGCCAATCCAAGAAAGCTGCGAAATTAGCTCAACGGCATCTGCAGGGAGCCTTGTCCGTGCAACTGAATCACATTGAAAGTGAATTGCTGTGGATGTCGGCGCATATGGAAGCAAGCATCGACTTTTCAACAGAAGGTCTACAGATTGTCGAAGTGAAAGAACTTTCTGCAAGGATGAGTACTATATCTGCAGAGTTGAAGAGTTTGATCTCCTCTTACAAGATGGGCCGACTGATAAAAGATGGTATTTGGTCAACATTGGTGGGTCGCGCTAATGTTGGAAAATCCAGTTTGTTCAATTTGTTGGTCGAATCTGATCGGGCTATTGTCACTAACATTCCTGGGACGACCCGTGATTTAGTTACGGCCGAGACCAGGCACGAGGGAAATAAATTCGTTCTTACGGATACGGCGGGTCTGCGTAAAGAAACCATTGATCAAATCGAAATTATTGGGATGAACCGCTCAAAAAAAGCCATGAGCGAGGCCGACATCAATCTCTTTGTGTTTGATATCACTCAGGGGCTGACCGTTGAAGATCTGGAGATTCTGGGAGATCTTGATCCTAAAGAGACTATTATTCTTGGTAACAAATCAGATTTGAAGTCTCTCTCGAAAGAGGATATTTTTAAGGTTGCGCAAATCAGAACAAGTAAATTTTTCCAAAAGCTGACTTCGTTCGATGATTTCCTTAACCGTCAGGTGCGAATTCTTAGTGCTCTTGATATAAAAAGTCGAAGTGCCGTGCTTGATATGATTCTTGGCCAAATTGTTGGAAATAATTCTTCCGATGAAGTTTTGATCAGCCATGCTCGCCATTTTGAGGGTTTAAATTTAGCGCTCACCCATTTAGAACGCGCAGAAAAAAATCTGCAAAATAAAATGGGTGCCGAGTTCATAGCGATGGATCTGAAAGAGTCTGTTCTCAAGATTCAGCAAATCTTGGGTAAAGCTTTCGACGATCAAATTATGGACCGTGTATTTAAAGAATTTTGTTTAGGTAAATAACATGTCCAAATTTGATTTCGATATTATTGTTGTTGGTGCCGGTCATGCCGGAGTTGAAGCCGCGTTGGCGTCAGCCCGTCTCCATTTAAAAACTTTACTAGTGACAACGAATTTGGATCGCATCGCATACATGAGCTGTAATCCTTCAATTGGAGGGTTGGCTAAAGGACATATGGTTCGCGAGCTTGATGTTCTCGGTGGTGAGATGGCTTATGTCGCTGATCAAACATGTATTCAGTTTAAACGATTGAATGCTTCGCGCGGCCCCGCTGTTCGGGGAACCCGAGTGCAATCCGATAAAGAAAAATATTCTGCATTAATGTCTCAGATTATATACGCTCAAGAAAATCTCAGTGTGCTTCAGGGAGAAGTTAAAAGACTTCTTTTAGAAGAGAATCTTTGTGCGGGAGTCGTTTTGGCTGATGGTTCTTCTGTACGTTCACGGGCAACCGTGATCACCACGGGTACATTTATGAACGGAGTCATGCACATTGGTCTCGAGCAAACTGCGGGCGGGCGGGTTGGAGATCAGGCTAGCGTGGGATTGTCTGATCAGTTAAGAGAATTCGGCTTTACAGTTCGTCGTTTGAAAACAGGAACCCCGCCAAGATTATTGAACTCAAGTATTGATTGGTCCAAAACAACAGCTCAGTATGGTGATGAAAATTTATATCCCTTTAGTTTGAGAACTCAAACTTTTCCGGTCTTACCCCAAATCGCCTGTTATTTAACAAGAACAACAGAAGAGACCCACGATATTATCAGAAAAAATTTGGATCGCTCACCTCTTTTTAGCGGTGCCATCGAAGGGACGGGTCCTCGCTATTGTCCAAGCATCGAAGATAAAATCACTCGGTTTGCAGATCGGGAAAGTCATCAGAGTTTTTTAGAGCCTGAAGGTCTGGACACGGATTTAGTTTATTTACAGGGAATTTCGACGTCTTTACCAGCTGATGTTCAGGATTTGTTTTTAAGAACAATTCCTGGTTTAGAAAACGTGAAGGTTGTTCGCCCGGGCTACGCCGTAGAATATGATTTTATTGAACCCACACAGATTTTTCATCGTCTCGAGACCCGCACAATTAGACAGTTATTTTTAGCAGGGCAAATCAATGGAACTTCGGGATACGAAGAGGCCGCTGTCCAGGGAATGATTGCAGGAATCAATGCGGCCCACAGCATTTTAAATCGAAGCGAATTTATTTTGCGGCGGGATCAGGCCTATATTGGTGTATTGATTGACGATTTGATCACTAAAGGGACTCGTGAGCCTTACCGTATGTTCACTTCTCGCGCTGAGCATCGTCTTGTATTGAGAGAAGACAATACTATCGATAGGTTAAGTAATATCTCTTCGGAGCTGAGTTTGTCGTCTCAGGCCCATTTGGATAAGCTTTTTTCACTGCGCAATCGGAGAAAAGCTTTGCACCAACGCTTGGATGAGACACGGATTACTCCCAAGGAAGAAGTTCAACAGACTTTGACTCGTTTAGGTTCGACGCCACTCTTAAAATCAGTCAGTTTTACCGAATTGTTACGACGGCCTGAAATCAATGCTTTGGATTTGTCTCAATTTGGTTTTGAAATCGAGAAAGATCCAAATGTTTCGGAGCCTGTTGAAATTGAAGTTAAGTATTCAGGTTACATTAAACGCCAACAAGAACTTATTGATCAGCAAAAACGTTACGAAGAAATGTTAATTCCAGAAAACACAGATTTTAGTAAAATTCGCGGGCTTTCAACCGAAGAGAGAGATAAGTTATTTCAGATTAAGCCCCGTACTTTAGGTCAGGCGCAAAGAATCAGCGGTGTTAACCCATCGGCTATTCAGGCTATCATGATTTTTCTAAAGGCTAAGGCTAGTCAGTTGAATAGGCAGGAGATTGTTCATGGCGGAAAAGGCAGAAGTGATAGCGGCTCCCCCTTGGAGACTTGAAACCTGGTTTCCGGATATTCAGCCTGAGAATCACAATAAATTTAAGCTACTTAATGCGCTGCTCCAAAAACACAATCGTGTTCTAAACTTGGTTTCATCAAAGACTTTGATCATGTCCGATGTTCTCCATTTTGCGGATTGCATTTTGGCTATGCGCTTACTTTTTAATGATAATCCTAAGATTGATCACCTTTATGACTTTGCAACCGGTGCTGGTTTTCCAGGTGTCGTTGCGGCTATCCTGTATCCAAATGTGAAGTTCACTTTGGTGGAATCGGACACTAAAAAGATTGAATTTTTGAATGGTCTCAGTGATGAACTCCAACTTAAAAATGTCGATGTGGTCAATGCGACTATTGAAAGTATTCAAGCTGACCTAGTTAGGTACGCAGTGATCAGAGGATTTGCCAACATATCCAAAACAATGATGAGTACGCGAAAGTGTGTGGTCTCCAAGGGCACTGTTTATCATATGAAGGGTGAGCAGTGGGGATTAGAGGTTAGTCAAATTCCTACTCAACTTTGCTCGGTTTGGACCCCGTCTTTAATTAAAGAATATAAGCTTCCTGTGGGTGAAGTTCGTTTTGCTCTTTTAAAAACTGATAAGAATTAAAGTTCCACGTGGAACTTTAATGACCACCCTGTGAAACACCACTTTTGGGTTTAAGGTCTGATTTGTAATCTTCCAAACGTTGTTTTGCGTCCCACTCAATTTTGGCCAAGCGCAATTTCTTTTCTGAAAGGTAAACTTCGTACTCTTTTGGATTTGGCCAAGGTTTTTTATCGACATAAGCCTTATTGTAGTCAATTCTTGCCTGCTTTGCGCGATCCTCCAGCCGAATGATCCAATATTTAACTTGTTGCTGATAAATATCTCTTTCTTTTTCAAACTGAAAAATTCGACGCTGAAGAAGCTTTATTTGACCCGTCTGAGGAAGTGCAGCTGAAAGTTCACCTTTGAGCTCGGCGATTTTCGCATTAGAAGCGGCAACAGCTTTTTCGGCAAGTCCCTGCTGAGTTCTAATATCTAAATAGATGGGATCTTTTAATTCCGGAGTAGGCTCTCTTTTCTCGCAGCCCAAAAGAAACACTGAAAATATTAAAAAAATCGCCATTCGATGCTGTTCCACGTGGAACAATTCGGCAAAATCGATAAAAAACATAACAGAAATATCTTTGAGCTTGAATGTTTGAAAAAAATTTATCATCGTAGAGTCCTTCCCGGAGGTTTTATGGCAAAGGTTATTAGCATCGCAAATCAAAAGGGAGGCGTAGGAAAAACCACCACCTCTGTAAATCTGGCATCTGCTCTCGCAAGTCTAAACAAAAAAGTGCTACTTATAGACATGGACCCTCAGGGAAATGCTTCAAGCGGACTCGGGGTAAAAAAATATGAAAATCAAGACAGCCATATTTATCATGTGTTGATCGGCGAAAGAACATTAGCGGAAACTATACTTAAAACAAAGAATCCTAAACTCTTTATCTCGACAGCGAATCCAGATCTCGTCGGCGCTGAAATCGAAATGATAGACATGCCGCAGCGAGAATACCGCTTGAAACAAGCGATTGCCACAGTTGCAGAGGAATTCGATTTTGTTATTATCGACTGCCCACCTTCGCTGGGAATGCTGACCTTAAATGCTCTAACTGCAGCTAACAGTTTTTTAGTTCCCCTACAGTGTGAATATTATGCTTTGGAAGGTTTAAGCCAGTTGCTGAACACCGCAGGCCTCGTAAAGAAAAATTTGAATCCCGCCTTACATATAGAGGGAATTGTTTTAACGATGTTCGACACTCGTAATAACTTGAGCCATCAGGTTGTTACTGAAATTAAAAATCATTTTGGTGATAAAGTTTTTGCCTCAATCATTCCTCGAAACGTACGACTCAGCGAAGCTCCAAGCCATGGACAATCTATTTTTGAGTACGACGGGAAATCTATCGGAGCTTTGAAGTATCAGGAGCTCGCTAAAGAAATCATTCTAAAGCAAAACTCCGTTGAAACGGACACAGAAAGTCCTGAACAAAATGGCAATTACGGTGAAGCAAATGTCTGATTTATCAGTAGAAAACAAAAACAAAAAGAAAGCATTAGGCCGGGGACTGGGAAGTTTGTTCGGAGGCCCCGAGGCCGCAGGCACGACCACCAAACCAAAAGAAAATTTTGAGCCTCGCCCACATCAAAAACCAGCACCTACTCCGGTTGTTGAAATTGAAACTGAAAGTAAAGCAGTTGCTCCGGCTTTACAGGGAGAGGGCCGCGTTTGGCAGGTGAGCATTGAAAAAATTAAAGCGGGAATTTATCAACCCAGAACTAGTTTCGAAAAAGAAAGCCTCGAAGAGCTTGCTCAGTCCATAAAACAGAACGGAATTTTACAACCTATTATAGTCAGGAAATCTCAAGACTCGGGATTCGAAATCATCGCCGGAGAAAGGCGATGGAGAGCAGCTCAGCTCGCTGGCTTACATGAAGTTCCAATAATTATTAAGAATTTCAATGACAAACAAGCTTTAGAAATGGCCATTGTTGAGAATATTCAACGGGAAGATTTAAATCCCGTTGAAGAAGCGCAGGCATATTCTCGCCTCGTTTCAGAATTTAACCTATCCCAACAACAAGTGGCCGAGCGAGTGGGCAAAGATCGAGCGACCGTCGCCAATCTTTTGCGAATTCTTTCTTTACCCGAACCAGTTCGCAAGATGATTGAAACTGATCAACTCAGTTTAGGGCATGCGAAAGTTTTACTTTCGATTCCAAATGTCGAAACACAAATCCAATTCGCAAAAAAAACGACCCATGAAAAGTGGAGTGTGCGAAAGCTTGAAAAGATGATCGCTAGTCCCGATGCCGTTGGAGCTAAGTCGCTATCAAACACAACAGATGTTGATGTTACAAAAAGACTGATTTCTGGCTTGGGTGAAGAGCTTCAAAAAAGCTTGGGTACAAAGGTCACTATCGAGTACACTTCCGGTAAGGGAAAAATCGCTATCAATTTTTACTCGGATGAGGAGTTGTCGAATCTTGTCGATCGACTGAAACAAGGATGCCAGAAATAGAGCCATTAAAAACTGAAACAAATGCCACCGGCCATGTCACCGCCATTCTTGATCGAGGAGCTTCTTTCGAAGGTCGACTGAGCTTTGAAGGAACAGTTCAAATTGGCGGAGCTTTTAAAGGCGAGATTTTTACGAAAGACACTCTTGTTGTTAATGAAAACGCAAATGTTTTTGCACAAATAGAAGCTGACACAATAATCATCAGTGGAAAAGTTGAAGGCAATATTTTTGCCAGACGTCGCGTCATTATGCACCCACCTGCTATCTTTAAAGGCACAGTAACATCACCTAGTTTGAGAATTGATGAAGGTGTTGTTTTCGAGGGTGCTTCCTACATGCCCAAGCCCTGATTTTGCCTTGACCACACTTTGGCGGCAATGCTAATCGATCTGCACCACAAAAAGGGATCCCAATAAATGCTTCAACAACTTGGCGTAAATAGTACTGTCTTCTTTCAGTTTATTATCTACATTCTCGTCTTTCCTCTTTTGCACATTCTTGTTTTCAAACCTTTCGCTAAAGCCCAAGAGCAAAGACAAAATCGCACGAAAGGTTCCGAGCAACTTTCTTACGAGTTCCAACAAAAAACAGCCGAGCTCCAAGCTGAGTATCAACGCCGGGCTCGCGAAGTGAATGGAACTATCCACGAAATTTTCACTGATGCCAAAACGGCTGGCGCTGCTGAACAAGAAAAAATCATTTCTTCGGCCAGACAAGAAGCGCAAAAAATGACCGACGAAAATAACAAGAAGATTTCAATGCTCGTTGCCGAAGCCGGTAAAGATCTGCATGGCCAAGCTTCCCAGTTGGCCATGGCGGTCACACAAAAACTTTTGGGGAAAGCATGATTCGTTACTCTGGATTTTTCATATTTTTTTATGCTCTTACGGCCAAAGCCGCCGATAGCGCTCACGGCGCACATTCAAATGAAATTCCTAGCGTGGTTATTTGGCAATTTATTAATCTCGCCATCCTTTTTGGTGCATTAATTTATTTACTGAAAGACAAAATCAAAGCGACCTTTGTTGAACGACGGGCGCAGTTTTTGGCTGAAGCTGAAAAGTCTAAAGCCGCTCAAGTTGAAGCTGAAAAGGGATATTTAGAAATTAAAAAAAGACTCGAGCAATTTAATGCAAGTGTTGATATGAGCCTGGTCAAAGCCCGATCCGAAGCTGAAGAGTTGAAAAAACAAATTATCACCGACACTAAAATGCAAGCTCAACGAATCAAAGACGAAGCTTTCATGATGGCAAAAAGCGAAGCCTTGCGTGCTCAACGTCAATTGCATCAACAAGTTGCTAACGAAGTCTTAGCAATGGCTCGCACAGTTTTATCTAAAGACATTGGAACATCTGATCATCAAAAACTTCAAAGCGATTTTTCAAAGAATATTCAGGTGGTAAATCCATGAGCCAAACTGAAATCGGCAAGCGTTACGCAAAAGCCCTATTCACCTCGATGAAACAAGCGGGAACTCAAGAAAAAGGTTTGGCTGAATTGCGGGTTATTGCTCAAGCTTTTGAGTCTGATTCTTCGATCAACGAATACTTTTCAAACCCTTTAATTGCTAGCCAGCAAAAAGCGGAAGTTATTCGAAAATCTTTAACAGATAGAGGTTTGAATGGTGATGTTTTTGGCCTGGTTTTGCTGATGGCAGAGAAAAACAGGTTGGCTCACTTGCCTGCTGTGGCCAAATCTTACGAAGCCCTTTCCGATGCCGAGCGAGGAATCACAACGGGAGTTGTTCGAGCCGCAAAGCCCTTACAGCCGAATGACCAAAAAGAATTAGAAGCAAAAATTAATGAAGTTTTAAAGAAAAAAATTGTTCTCACTTTTAAAGAAGATCCAAGTTTATTAGGTGGAGTGATCGCTGAAGTTGGTGGATGGACATTTGATGACAGCATCGACACGCATCTTAAAAAACTCAGTGAAGTTCTGACACGATAAGGAGATAGGGAAATGGAAACCACAAACATTCGCGCTGATGAAATTAGCCGGGTACTGAAAGAACAAATTAATCAGTACAATAAAAAAATTGAAGTCAGCGAAACAGGAAGTGTTTTGTCCGTGGGTGACGGGGTTGCGCGAGTTTACGGTCTTGAAAATGTGATGGCCGGAGAGCTGGTTGAATTTCCGAATAAAATTTTCGGAATGGTTTTAAATCTGGAAGATTCCCATGTTGGGGTCGTTATCTTCGGTGAAGATCGTTACATTAAAGAAGGCGACACGGTTAAAAGAACAAAAAAAATCGTAGAAGTTCCGGTGGGCGAGGCCTTGTTGGGCCGAGTTGTTGATGCCCTTGGAAATGCTATCGACGGTCGTGGTCCAATTTCAACTCCGCACTCTCGAGTTGTTGAGTTGAAAGCCCCTGGTATCGTTTATCGTCAGCCTGTTTCTGAGCCGATGCAAACAGGAATCAAAGCTATTGATTCCCTGATTCCAATTGGTCGTGGCCAACGGGAATTGATCATTGGTGATCGCCAAACAGGAAAAACCGCGATTGCGATCGACACTATTATTAATCAAAAAGGCCAAAACGTTCAGTGTTTCTACGTAGCGATTGGACAAAAGCAATCAACGATTGCCGTGGTTGTTGAAAAACTTCGTGCTGCTGGTGCTATGGACTACACAACAATTATTTCAGCGAGTGCTTCTGAAGCAGCTCCGTTGCAATTTTTGGCGGCTTACTCTGGAACAGCAATGGCGGAATACTTCCGGGATACTGGAAGACATGCTCTTATTATTTATGATGATTTAACAAAACAAGCTCAGGCTTACCGTCAATTGAGTTTGTTACTTCGACGTCCTCCGGGTCGAGAAGCCTTCCCTGGAGACGTATTTTATCTCCATTCTCGTTTGCTCGAGCGTGCTGCAAAATTGTCTGATGACAAGGGCGGCGGTTCTTTAACGGCACTTCCTATCATTGAAACCCAAGCGGGTGATATCTCTGCTTACATTCCTACGAACGTGATCTCAATCACTGATGGACAAATCTTTTTAGAATCTGATTTATTTTATAAAGGTGTGCGCCCAGCAATTTCCGTTGGTAAATCGGTTTCGCGCGTGGGTGGAGCGGCTCAAGTTAAGGGAATGAAACAAGTTGCGGGTTCTATAAAATTGGAACTGGCTCAGTTTCGTGCTATGGAGGCTTTTGCGGCTTTCGCAGCTGATCTGGATAAAGCAACTCAACAGCAGCTGGCGCGTGGTCGCCGATTGGTTGAATTGTTGAAACAAGGTCAGTACCAACCTCTAAAAGTTGAAGAACAAATCATCGTTATTTTTGCGGCGACCAATGGTTACTTGGATATTTACGCCGAAACAGAGGTTCGTCGTTACGAAAAAGAACTCCTGGATTATTTGAAACAAAAATATGCTCAAGTTGTTCGTGATTTAGCAGACAAAAAAGCAATGACTGACGAAATTAAAAAATCTTTGGTTGCGGCACTTGAAGAGTTTAAAGCGGTATTTCAGCCAACATCTTCAAAGAAATAATGGCTTAAAATGGCAAGCTTAAAGGATATTCGGGCTCGCATTGAGTCCACAAAAAATACGCAGAAAATCACCAAAGCTATGAAGTTGGTTTCTGCGGCAAAGTTAAGAAAGGCCCAGAATAATATCGTGGGTCTTCGCCCTTACGCTTTGACCTTGCGTAAGGTTATTGCCGATATTGCCTTCGCAAAAAACATTACTCATCCTTTGATGGAACCAAAGCTAAATCCTCGCCGTGTTCTTTTGGTAGTTTTGACTTCAGATCGTGGATTGTGCGGCGGTTTCAATGCGAACATTAACAAATCAGCTGAAATTTATATTTCTGAAAATAAATCTCGCTACGAAAAAATCGATTTCTTTTTTATTGGCCGAAAAGCCAATGACTATTTTGTCAAACGTGGGATTAAACCTGTCGAATCAATGACAAAATTGGATAAAGATATTTCTTATGAACTAGCGGCTAAAGTAGCAGCTCATTTATTAAAAGCTTATTTGGATGGTCGTTACGATGAAATCCGCATGGTTTACAATGAGTTTAAATCGGCGATTTCACAAAATGTTGTGACAGAAACGTTGTTGCCCATCAGCATTGAGCACTCTTCATTCACGAGTGCTAATAACCTCACTCATTTTTCGGAAGAAATGATTTATGAGCCAGGTCCAGAAAAAATTATTGAGCAACTTTTAGTGAAACACTTCGATTTGCAAGTTTATCGATGCATGTCCGAGAGTGTAGCGGCGGAACATGGAGCGCGTATGACAGCAATGGAAAACGCCTCTAATAATGCCAGAGATATGATCAGCAGCTTAACGCTGACATATAATAAATTAAGACAAGAAAAAATTACGACGGAATTGATCGAAATTGTGAGTGGCGCAGAGGCGCTGAAGTAATGGGAGGCCAGATGGCTTACGGAAAAGTAAAACAAGTGATGGGTCCAGTTGTTGACGTTGAATTTGAAGGTGGAAATCTTCCAGCGATCAACTCGGCTTTAAAAGTAACTAACAAATCTATTTCTGATAAAGAGTACAATCTTGTTTTGGAAGTGGCTCAGCACTTAGGTGATAACGTCGTTCGCACCATCTCTATGGATGCAACTGAAGGTTTAACTCGCGGTGAAAAAGTTCAAGACACAGGTAACATGATTGTTGCGCCTGTTGGAAAAGAAGTTTTGGGTCGTATCATCAACGTTATTGGTGAACCAATTGATGAAGCCGGTCCTGTTAAATCAAAAGAAACTTGGCCCATTCATCGGTCTGCTCCTAAATTTGAAGACCAAGCGACTCGTCCTGAAATGCTCATGACAGGAATTAAAGTCGTGGATCTTTTAGCTCCTTACGCTAAAGGGGGAAAAATCGGTCTGTTTGGTGGTGCGGGTGTTGGTAAAACAGTTTTGATTCAAGAGCTGATTCGTAATATCGCAACTGAACACGGAGGTTACTCTGTATTTGCTGGAGTCGGCGAAAGAACTCGTGAAGGAAATGATCTTTGGCGTGAAATGAAAGAGTCTGGCGTTATCGCGAAGACAGCTCTTGTGTTCGGTCAAATGAATGAGCCACCAGGAGCACGTGCTCGTGTTGCTTTGACAGGATTAACTGTTGCGGAATATTTCCGTGACGTTGACAAACAAGACGTTCTTTTCTTTATCGATAATATTTTCCGTTTTACTCAAGCAGGTGCCGAAGTTTCTGCCTTGTTAGGTCGTATCCCATCAGCAGTGGGTTACCAACCAACATTGGGAACAGAGATGGGTTCTTTGCAAGAGCGAATCACTTCAACAAAACAAGGTTCGATCACTTCCGTGCAAGCTGTTTACGTTCCTGCGGATGATTACACTGATCCAGCTCCTGCAACTACGTTTGCTCACTTGGATGCAACAACGAATTTGGATCGAGAGATTGCAGCGATGGGTATCTTCCCTGCGGTTCATCCTTTGTCTTCAACTTCACGTTTGTTAGATCCACAAGTTGTGGGTGAAGTCCATTACAACTGTGCTTTAGAAGTTCAACGGGTTTTACAAAAGTATCGCGAGCTTCAAGATATCATCGCCATTCTTGGAATGGATGAGTTGTCTGAAGAAGATAAGCTTGTGGTTTCACGAGCTCGTAAGATGCAAAGATTTCTATCACAACCTTTCTTCGTGGCTCAGCAGTTTACAGGCATGGAAGGGAAATACGTCGATATTAAAGATACCGTGAAGGGATTCCGCGAAATTCTTGACGGTAAACACGACAGCCTTCCAGAGCAGGCCTTCTACATGGTTGGGACTATCGAAGAAGCGGTCGAAAAAGCTAAAAAACTTCAGGCGTAATTATGTTTAAACTGACTCTTGTTACTCCAGAAAAAAAACTTGTCGTTGATCAAGAAATTCTTGAAGTAACGGTTCCTGCTTATCGAGGAGCTTTAAATATTTTACCGGGACACACTTTGCTCATGACGACCTTAGAAACAGGCATCATGCGCTGGAAATTAAAAGGTCAGGACAAAACTTTTAAAGCCGTTGTCAGTTGGGGATATTGCGAAGTTCATCCTCAAGGCGTAGATATTCTTGCGGACATCATCGATCTTCCTGAAGAAATCAATTTGGAAGAGCGAAAGAAATCGATCATTGAGGGCGAGAAGAAATTGGCTTCAGTGAGCTTGGATGACGAAGACTTTGAGCAGGAACGTCGGGAGATCGCGCGAGCCCGCGCTGGGATCGAGTTACTGGAAGAGAAGTACTGATCTTTTCATTTAAAAATTCAGCAAGCCGCCCACCCGCTTGAATATAAGGTAACAGGACTTCCAGGCGAGCCTGAAAAGTTGTCGTGTCTCTGAGAAATGCAGCGGAACTTAAATTGATAACCACTAAACTTTTCCTAAGTTCTTCAGGCAATTGCACGGCTAATTGGGCCTGATGCCAGTTTGAAATCGTAAAAATATTCAAGTTACAGTAACCCTTACGCAAACTCTTCACCAACACATCAGAGTGAAAGTGGGGATGAAGCTCAAAAGTTTTTAATGGGGCTTTTAAATAGGTGCGCATTTGATTCACGAAATTTTTCTGTGAAGAGTAAAGACAGACCTGTTGCCCTGGTGACAAGGCGATCGCGTCTTTAACACTCTGAAATTTCGTTTTAAACAAGTGATAATCAATGTTCGACAGAGTGGAAGAAGCAATGATGTTCCCTTTGTAATTCTGAGGAACAAACTTTTTTTGCTCGACAAAGCGTTTCATTTTTAAAATTCGCAGAACCTTTTCATCAAGCTCATGAATTGGCAATTTACCTTCTTTATAAGACTTGGTGATGTAATTGACGGTCTTTTCCTGTTCGCTGAAGGACCAAGACAACATGATAATATCAGCCCCCGCAGAAAGCGCTTTGAAAGCTCCTTCAGGAACGGTGTTTGAATCTGTTGAAGCTTTCATGTGAAGATCATCCGTGATGACGACTCCGTCAAATCCGACTTCATGACGAAGCCAATGACGAATAATTTTTTCGGAAAAAGACGCTGGGACTTTATTCTCATCCAACTGAGGATAAATCATGTGCGATAACATGATGGCCTTTTCTCCCTGAAGTTCAGAATATTTTTTAAATGGAAATAGATCTTTGTTGATAATATTTTTGAATGATTCTTGGCGAGTGATGGAAACTAAATGGGGATCCTGATCTTGATCGCCTAAACCCGGAAAATGTTTTGCAGTGGGAATGACATAGCTTTTAAGTAAGCCGGCCGAATAAGCCTTTCCTAATGAGGCCACGGTCATTGGGTCGGCCCCAAAGGAGCGAACTCCAATGAAAGACTTCTTTTTAGGGAAAGCTAAATCCAAGACGGGCGCTAAGTTCATATTGAAACCAAGAGACTGCAAAACTTTTCCAATTTCTTCACCGAAGGCATAGCTGATAGCGGTCGAGTTCGAAATTCCGAAGGAAACGGCATGGGGTACACTCGGAAGCAGAGGGATTCGGTTAACGAAGCCGCCCTCTTGATCGACGGCAATAATAGGCAAAATCCCGGATTCCTGACGACTGATTTGATGTAAAGAAAGATTAAGTTCAGTCACCTGTTTGGGATTTAGAATATTTCTTTTAAAAAGAAGAAATGATCCAAATTTATTTTTTTGAATGTGTTGGCGAAGTCTTTGATCAAGGTAAGTTTGTGGAAAGCCAACTATAAAGAGCTGCCCTATCTTCTGTTCTAGACTCATTTGGGAAAGTTGACGAGGAAGATCGAGCTCTGTGGCTGTCAAAAGGTTGGGAATTTGGGCTAAACAAAAAAATAAGCTAATCCCTAAGGACCAACTCAGTTTAAACTTTTTCATACATGTATAGAATAACAAGTTGTCCGACAAAGCTCACAGAAGAACACATCATTCAGAAGAAATTGAACTTTTGTCAGTCACACTTTAGTAGAGTCGCGATAGGCCTAGTAATAATTGCGGGTTTACTTGTGGGCGCAAAGCCGGCGTATGCTCAAGAAGATGATTTTCAGGAATTACCTCTGGCCGAAGAGCCAGCTTCAAGCCCCACAGAAAAATCGGGGGATAGCTTAAATCTACCTACGGATGAACCAGCGGCTGCGCCGGTATCGGAAGCCGAGCCTAGCTTGGAGAATGAACCCCCATCTGAAACTGTGGCTGAAGACCTTCCAGCTGTGGAACAAGATCAATTTCCTGTGGATAATCTGGTTGAAGTCCAAGGAAGTGATTCTCCTTTAGTTGAAGTTCGACAAAGATTTTCATCAGACACACCTTATCGTGATCGACGGGATACCTTTGGCTGGGTGTTCTCGATTGGTACTGAAAATTTATTTATGCCAGATTACCTTTCGCTATTGGATGATAATTATTATGAAGATCTTTTTGGTGATTCGGATCTTTCGTTTTTTCAACTTGGTCTGGGATTTAAATACAACTTCAGCTTAGGATCCATGGCCTTATCTGCAGGATATGCAATGGGATCCATCACTGACAATCGTGTTGGTGATGAAAGACGATTAGAGCTTTCTAAACCCTACGCCGATTTAAGTTTTTATCTTGATACCTTTATGAAGGAACCCTATGTTGTGCCCTACGTCGGCGCTCAAGTTTGGTCCATGAATGTTAAAGAAGAATCTGTGGGAAGCGAAATCGAAGACTCACTCACCACGGATATTGGTTTTTCTTTTAAGGTCGGACTATTGTTCCAACTGAATTGGTTAGATACGGAATCAGCGCGAGAAGCTTACAATGATTTTCACATTCAAAATACTTATTTAGATATTTTTGCCATTCAAAACACCGAAACCCAAGGTGAAGATGATCCTAATCTCAGTTCTGACTTTAATTGGGGCGCCGGTCTTAAAATAGAATTCTAAACCAGCTTCAGTAAATAATTTAATTCTTCGTAAACCGATGACCACGTAATTGTATTCAGGCGTATATTAAGGCGGTTATCCGGGGTGATTGAATATTTTTTATTCTCTCGCATGGCGAGCTTGATCACCGTTTCTGTTTTCAGTTTTGTTTTTTCCGTAAATATCAACGAAACAGTTTTTACACCAGCGCTCACGTCGCGCACACCAAGATCTTTACACTGTCGTCGAATCAACATCAGTCCCATTAAATTAATGACAGCTTCAGGAAGAGGACCAAATTGATCCTTCAGCTCGTCTTCGATTTTTTCAAGATCTGCTTCGGATTTAATTTCGGCAAGAGCTTTGTAATAGCTTAACCGAATTCGAATGTCGCCAATGAAGGCTTCGGGTATCATAGCAGGAATGCGTAAGTTGATTTCAGGATCGAGCTCGTAGTCTTCGGTGGGTTCTCCTCTTAAATCCTGAAGTGTTTCATTTAAAAGATCGGTGTAAAGTTCGTAGCCGACAGCGCTAATATGTCCCGACTGTTCTTCGCCCAAAATATTTCCGGCTCCGCGAAGTTCTAAATCGTATTGCGCAATTTTGATTCCACTTCCCAAAGCTGTATTTTCTTGAATGATTTTTAATCTTTCTAAAGCATCCTTATCTAATTTTTTCTGTCGTGGTAAAATCAGGTAACAGTAAGCTCGCTGTTTGGAGCGACCAACTCGTCCCCGCAGTTGGTAGAGTTGACTGACACCGAACAGTTGAGCCTGATCGATAAACATTGTGTTGGCGCGGGACACATCCATTCCGGATTCGACAATAGCGGTACAAATAAGAACGTCGATTTCATGGTGAAAAAAGGCCAACATCGTTTTTTCAAGTTCTTCTTCCTGCATTTGTCCATGGGCTACCTTGATGCGCGCTTCGGGAACGATCTGACGAATTTCATCGGCTAAGCCGTAAATGGATTGGACACGGTTGTGAATAAAATAAACTTGTCCACCGCGATGAATCTCCGAGGTGATAGCTTTGCGAATCGTTTCAGGATCAAACTTGCAAATAAATGTTCGTGTCGGTAATCGATCGACAGGAGCGGTGTTGATCAAACTTAGATCTCTCACTCCGAACAAACTCATATTGAGGGTGCGAGGAATCGGGGTTGCCGATAGAGAAAGATTATCGACGGAGGTTTTTAATTTTTTTATTTTCTCTTTATGAGTGACCCCAAATTTTTGCTCTTCATCAATGATCAAGAGACCTAAATTGTTGAATACAACATCTTTGGATAACAATCGGTGTGTTCCGATGATGATACTGACGCGACCATTTTTTAAACCCTCGACAGTTTTTTTCGCATCAGCCGTTGAAACAAATCGATTTAAAACTTCGATGGTTACTGGCCATCCAGAAAAGCGTTTTTTAAATGTTTCTATATGTTGAAAGGTAAGCACTGTTGTCGGAGCTAAAACCGCAACCTGTTTTCCATTTTGGACCGCGATGAAGGCTGCTCGCATGGCGACCTCTGTCTTTCCGAAGCCAACATCACCGCAGATCAAACGATCCATCGGTTTTGTCGACGAAAAATCTTTTATCAGATCTTCAATCGCCCGATTTTGATCATCGGTCTCGGTGTAAGGGAAACCGTTTTCGAATTTAATGAGATCATCTTTGGGAAGTTGAAAAGGAGGACGATGAATTTCCGCACGTTTCGCATACAGAAGTAAAAGGTCATGAGCCACTTCCTTCAGATGAGAACGAACCTTGGCTTTTGTTTTCTCCCAGCCTGGTCCACCCAGTTTATCCAGCGCCATGGTTGCGGAAGCGCCAGAATATTTTTGAAGTTGTCCAACACGATAAACTGGAAGGTAAAGTCGGTCTTTCTCTTTATAAGAAAGTTGAATAAATTCACTCTCAACCCCATTGATGGACATCAATTTCAAGCCTTCGTATTGGCCAATACCATGCTTGATATGAACGACAAGGTCACCGGGCTTAAGATCGCCAAAGTTAAGGCGTTTAGCTTGAGTTTGAAAATCTTCGGAAGCTTTTCTTTCCCGCAAGCGATCTTTTTTTCCAAAAAAATCGGACTCAGTCAGAAAAACAAGTCTCTCTTCATCTAACCGTAAACTTTCCCCTAAATGGCGAGGAATAAGATGAATTAAATCTGCGTGGGAATCCTGTTCGTGAAGCCAAGTGTCCCACATATAGTCGTCGCTATCTACCTTAGCTAAGCGAAACTCCATTCGCTCTAGCAAAAGACGCAGTCTTTCCATTTGCGAACTGCTCTTGATGGCAATGAAGATGCGCTGATGATCTTCCTTCCAAGTACTTAATTTGTGCTTAATACTTTGCAGCCAATTTTCGCTCCCGACCGTAGACGTCAGAGCGATGTTAGAAAAGTCGGTTGTTCGTCGAGTGCGATACGGAATACTGGATTCAGGGTCTTTTTTTTCATCAATGAATTCAAGATCGGTGAATTCAATTTTTCGCCCTTCTTCGGGAAACGAAATTTTTTCGTAGGGTAAAAAGAAGTCTTCGACAGCGGGCCTTAATGTGGCCGAAGGTGAATTTTCAAAAGCCGTTTTAAGCTCAGCCCAAAAGGAGTCATTAGCTTGAGAAAGTTGCGAGGAATCGAGAGTCCAAACGTTCAATGGTGTTGAAAAGTACTCGATAGGCCAAGAAGGATATTTGTAAAAGTAAGGCAAAAGGTATTCAATGCCCAGAAAATAAGATTTTTGCACAACTTGTCGCAAAGAATCCTCGCGTTCAAACTCATCAACGGTGCGACCCTCTAGAGACTGTCGAAATCTGGACACCAAGTTTTCATACTCGCTATCGAGATAAAGAACTTCGCGAGTAGGAATCAGCGAAAATGAAAGTATGTTTTCGAGACTGCGCTGATCTGCGGGGCTAAAGGTACGCAGGCTTTCTATTTGTTCTCCAAAAAGTTCAACGCGGACTGGGTGAAGCATTGAAGGCGAAAAAATATCTAAAATGCCTCCGCGATAAGCAAATTGACCCCGATCTTCGACTAAAGGTGAAGCTTCATATCCCAACTCACCAAGGAAACGATGAATGTTTTCGGGAATCTCTTCGCCAACTTTTAAAACCAAAGATTTTTCTGTCATCACCGAGTAAGGCAAAGTTCTTTGACCAAGACCTTGAGGCGTTGATAAAAAAATCTGCCCTGGTTGAGCCCCCATCGCTGCATTTAAAAAATGAAGTCGATCAAAAGGAATATTTGTTCGCGGAGTTAAGCCGTCGTAAGGGAGAACATCGAACTCAGGAAGAATCGCAAGGGATCGACGGGGATCAAAGAACTCAAATATCTGCTGAAACTGATAGCACTCTGCAATACTTGAAAAAATAATCAAGTGCGGCAAGTTATTAATAATTTTAGAGTTTAACTGAGACAACACATAGGCAAGCGACAACAGCGAAGAACCTCCACTGATGTGTAAAGAGTGATGACGTGTTTCGAAAGCTCTTTGAATTAAACTTTCGAGTCTGGTGTGTGTTGATTCCATAATCATTTCAAAGTTTTTTACCATTTATATTTCTTGGAATTCAATCTCTGGATGAGTATAACTAAATGATTCAAGACGAGAATTCAAAAAGGAGTCAGTATGCCTTTGGGTGGCGTCATTTTTTTATCGGTTTTTATCGCCATATTTGGATATATTCTTATTTTGCTGGCCCGCTTTATTGGTGGCCGTCGTACAAATAATTCAGCAGTTAAAAGAGACCTTTACGAGTGTGGCCTGGTTGGCCAAGATAAAAAAGACACTAAAGTTTCCGTTAAATTCTATCTGACAGCCATTCTTTTTATTCTTTTCGATATTGAAATTATTTTTCTTTATCCTTGGAGCTTAACTTTCCGTGAATTTATCAGCGCGGGTTCAGGTGGCCCTGTTTTTATTAGCATGATGATCTTTTTAGGAATTTTTATTTTTGGTTTATTTTGGGAAGTTAAATCAAAAGCTCTGGAGTGGGACTAAATGGGAAAAGACCTTTTTGAAATTACGGTCAACGGGATAAAACTCATTCTTATTTTTCTAATGATGGTGCAGGCTGTGCCTATATTAGTTTGGCTTGAGCGTCGAGGTTCTGCCTTTATTCAAAATCGCTTTGGTCCTAATCGCGTGGGCCCCTTGGGATTGCTGCAGCTTCTTGCTGATGCTGTTAAATTTCTTAACAAAGAAGACTTTGCTCCGGATAAGGCTGTTAAATCTTTGTTTTATGCGGCACCTGTTTTTGCTTTGATTCCTGCGACCCTGGCTTTTTGTGCTGTACCGATGTCAGTCCCTTTGACGATTGGTGAATATACTTTTCGCATTCAAGGCTACGATATGAATGTTGGAATCGTTTTTATTTTAGGTGTTTCATCCTTAGCAGCTTACACCATCCTTATGGCAGGGTGGGGTTCGGGAAATAAATTTTCTTTGCTGGGCGCTCTTCGCGCCAGTGCACAAATCATCAGTTACGAATTGGCCTTAGGCCTTTCCATTGTTGGCGTCATTATGCTGTATGGAACTTTTAATCTTACTGAAATGGTTAACAACCAGATCGGCAGCTTACAGTTCATAGCTTTGGGTCACACGGTGCAATCCAATTGGCTTCCAAATTGGGGAATCTTTTATCAGCCCTTAGCCGCTGTTATTTTTTTCGCAGCGGCTTTTGCTGAATCAAATCGGTTACCATTTGATTTAGCTGAAGGCGAAGCGGAGCTCGTCGCTGGTTTTCACACTGAGTACGGTGGATTTAAGATGCTCATGTTTTTTATCGGTGAGTACGGCCATATGATGTTGGCTTCGGGCTTGATGGTGACTTTCTTTTTTGGTGGTTACCTAATTCCGTTTGTAACGCCAGAAGCTTTAATGGGATGGATCCAAACTAATCTGACGGAATCCCAAACTGCGGCGAATGTTATCTCTACACTTATGCATTTTATTTCTTTCAATATTAAATTCGCTGTTTTTCTGTGGATCTTTATTCAAGTTCGCTGGACTTTGCCACGATTCCGCTACGATCAACTTATGGATTTAGGCTGGAAAACAATGTTGCCATGGGCATTGGCGAACACAATTGGAACTGCTGCTGTTATTTATTTTGTTTCGTAGGAGGTGATTGAGTGACGCCTGATGCATTTCTATTTTGGTTACTGACAATAGCAACCCTGGGTGGTGGCTTAGCAGTTATTCTTATGACGAATCCTATTTACTCGGCATTGGCGCTTGTATTCACAATGGTAGGCGTCGCAGGATTTTTTGTGACCTTGGGAGCTCACTTTATCGCAGGTGTTCAGCTTATTGTTTATGCCGGCGCAGTCATGGTTCTCTTCGTGATGGTGCTCATGCTCTTCGATTTAAGAACAGAAGTGACTGCGTTTACTCGCGGATTGTTTACGGGTGCCCTAAAGATTTTTTCTGTTGGGGTTTTTGGTGGACTTGTGGTTGGCGCTATTTCAATGGGCTCCAATGTTTTAAATGACAATACGGCCGCTATGAAACCTGTTGTTGAAGCCTCGTTAAGCCCGGATGCGCCTACAAAGGCTTTGGGCGAAGCTTTATTTTCTCGTCATATTTTTGGTTTCGAAGCACTAGGGGTTTTGCTTTTGGTGATCGCGGTTGGGACCGTTGCGCTTTCCCGCAGTCGAGGGGGAACTCATGCTAAATAATGAAATGTTCGTAGATATTGGTCTTAATCATTACCTGGTTGTTTCGGCACTTTTGTTTGCTATGGGCATGGCTGGAGTTCTTCTTCGTCGCAATATTATTGTGATTATGATGTCTATTGAAATCATGCTCAATGCGGTGAACTTGACTTTCATTGCTTTCAGTAAATTTACCAATGTTATTGACGGACAAATCATGGTCTTTTTTGTCATGACCATAGCTGCTGCCGAGGCTGCAGTTGGTTTATCGATCGCTGTCACTATTTTCAAAAAATTTAAAGAAGTGAACATTCGATTTTTCGAACATCTGAAAGGCTAGAAAGGCACGTTCATCATGAATCACTCGATGCTAATGTCCATTTTAATTCTCAGTCCCTTGGTTGGTTTTTTTCTGAATGGATTTCGTTATCGAAGTCAAAAGGCCAACCTTTCCGGTGGCATCGCTACGGCGGCTTTGTTCGTTTCATTCATCAGCGCCATTTTACTGGTTAATGAACTGATCGCATTGCCGCCTGAAGCACGAAGAATTCAAATCAAATTTTTTGATTGGATTTATATTGATCAATTGAAAATTGATATGGGTTTTGTCGTCGATCAAATCAGCGCCATCATGATTTTGGTCATTACGGGTGTGGGAACTCTCATCCATATGTTTTCAATTGGTTACATGCACCACGATAAAGGTGTGACAAAATATTTTGCCTACTTAAATTTGTTTGTTTTCAACATGTTGATTTTGGTTCTTGGAGACAGTTTATTAACTTTATTCGTTGGCTGGGAAGGCGTTGGATTGTGCTCTTATTTGCTGATTGGTTTTTGGTTCACTGATAAAGAAAAAGCCACCGCAGGAATGAAAGCATTTATTACAAATCGCATCGGTGATGCGGCTTTCTTGTTAGGAATGTTTGTTCTGTTTGCGACTTTTGGAACTTTAAATATTCAAGAGCTCAATGCTTTGGCTCCCACTGTTGCTGAAGCCTCATGGTTAGGTGCCGTGACCTTAGGAACTTTATTTTTGTTCATTGGAGCTACCGGAAAATCAGCACAAATTCCTTTGTATGTTTGGCTTCCCGATGCGATGGCGGGTCCAACTCCGGTATCAGCTTTGATCCATGCGGCAACGATGGTCACCGCTGGGGTTTACATGATTGTGCGACTTAATCCTTTATTTATCATGGCTCCAAACACGATGATGGTGATTGCTATTATTGGTGCACTGACTGCTGTTTTTGCGGCCACCATTGGGATTACTCAGTGGGATATTAAAAAAATTCTGGCTTACTCCACGGTTTCACAACTGGGTTATATGTTTTTAGCTGTCGGGGTTGGAGCTTTTGGTCCCGCGATGTTTCATTTGATGACTCATGCTTTCTTTAAAGCACTCATGTTCTTGGGATCAGGAAGTGTCATCCATTCAATGCACGAAGAACAAGACATTCGAAAAATGGGCGGGCTCAAAAAATATATGCCGATCACCCATCTTACGTTTTTTTTGGGCTGGGTCGCGATCATTGGTTTACCACCGTTTGCGGGTTTTTTCTCGAAAGACGAAATTTTGTGGATGTCGTTTCATTCACCCATGGGACACACGGCACTTTGGGTGTTAGGAGCTTTGGGCGCGACAATGACCGCGTTTTACATGACTCGTTTGATGTGCCTTACATTTTGGGGACCAAGTCGCGTGCCTAAAAATATTCATCCTCATGAGTCTCCCTGGTTGATGACAGTTCCACTGATGGTGTTGGGATTCTTGAGCGTTGTTGGCGGGTGGATTGGAATTCCACACGTTATTTCTGAAGTGCTTCCGGGACATCCTCAAAATATTTTTGCAGATTGGTTAGCGCCGGCTTTGAAACCAATTCCTAATCTGGGTCACGCAGATGCCAGCCTTGAATGGGGAATGATGGGGGCTTCTGTTTTCCTCGCGATCATTTCAGCCCTTGTTGCATATAATTTCTATGTTCGGAGCCCCGAAACTCCGAAGCGATTGGCTGAGGCTCTGGGCCCTATCTACCGTTTGGTTTCAAAAAAATATCTTGTGGATGAATTGTATTTCGGCGCGATCATCAATCCTTTGGTGAAGCTTTCTCGACATGCTTGGCATCGTATTGATGTGAATCTAATTGATAAAACAACTTATGTTGTAGCTGATTTTGTTCGTGGTGGTGGATCTTTAGTCCGTTCGTTACAAACCGGTAACTTACAACAGTACGCGATGTATTTTGGACTTGGAATTGTGATCGTGATGGCCGTGATATTAATGAGGTAGAGCAATGATTCTGTCAGCGATAGTTTTTTTACCAATTGTATTTGCTTTAATTTTAACTGTTTGGCCTAAAGAAAATACCATACGGCCTTTGGCTCTTGGCTTTAGTTTGGTTGAATTTTTCCTTAGTTTAAGCTTGCTGCAAAGGTTTGATCCCAGCACGGCCGCTTTGCAAATGGTTGAAAAATCCATGTGGATTCCGCGGTTTGGTATTCAGTATTATTTGGGTGTTGACGGAATTTCTTTGTGGTTGGTTTTGCTGACAACTTTTTTAACTCCCATCATTATTCTAGGGAGCTGGAAATCCATTGAAACTCGGCTGAAGGGTTTTCACGTTGCGATGTTCATTTTGCAAACAGCAATGTTGGGAACATTCTTAGCGTTGGATGCCGTGTTCTTTTACGTCTTTTGGGAATTATCTTTAATTCCCATGTACTTTATCGTTGGAATTTGGGGAGGCGCGAATCGCATTTACGCCACCATCAAGTTTTTTATCTACACCATGTTCGGTTCACTGTTGATGTTGGTCGCCATCATTTACATGATGTATCTGACTCAAGAAGCGACAGGAACGATGAGTGCCAGTATTCTTGATTTCTATAAATTAAAAATTCCTTTTGTTGGTCACGATATCTTCAGTCTGCAGACAATGTTGTTTTTTGCTTTTGCTTTAGCTTTCGCCATCAAAGTCCCTCTGTTTCCAGTTCACACCTGGTTGCCAGATGCCCACGTCGAAGCGCCCACACCCGGTTCAGTCATTCTGGCTGGTGTGATGTTGAAAATGGGGACCTACTGTTATTTACGATGGATTATTCCTCTTTTTCCGGAAGCTGCTGAATACTGGGCTTGGATCTTTTTAGTTTTAGGAACGGTTGGAATTATTTACGGAGCTTTAGTAGCGATGGTTCAGCCCGACATCAAAAAGCTTGTCGCCTATTCGTCAGTATCACATATGGGCTATATCATCATTGGTATGTTCGTCTTCAATCAGTACGGCATCACCGGTGGTTTGTTGCAAATGTTGAATCACGGTATTTCGACGGGAGCTTTGTTCTTATTGATAGGTATGATCTACGAACGAACCCACTCACGTGAGATTTCAAAATATGGAGGCTTGGCCGCCGTCGCTCCTATTTATTCCATTTTATTTTTTATTATTACACTTTCATCGATTGCAGTTCCATTGACGAATGGTTTTGTCGGTGAATTTTTGATTCTTTTGGGAGTGTTCAAAGCTTATCCAATCTATGCTTACTTCGCAGTTTCCGGCGTCGTCTTAGGTGCTGTCTATATGTTGTGGATGTTCAAACGAGTTTTCTTTGGAGAGCCCGGAGAACTTTTTAAAGATGAACATCATCCTGTCTCGGATTTAAGTTTAAGGGAAATCGCCGTCATGGTTCCTTTGGTGATTATGGTCTTTTGGATGGGACTATTCCCAAATCATTTCATGGATTATTCAAAAGCCAGCATTGATCACTTGGTTAAAAATCGAACAAATTACAATCTGACCCAAACGCAAAATACCAATGAAAATGCTCAAGCTCGTTGGCAAGGAGAAGAAAAATGAAAATGGATGTCTCTTGGAAAGATATCACTCTAGTCACGCCGATGATTGCGATTTTCTTAACCAGTCTTATTCCCATTACCATTAAAGTTTTGCGTGGAAATCGAGAACAAAATCCTTTGGCCACATTAATCCAAAGTTTATCGGGTTTGTTAATCGCATTAGGTTTGCTTGTTGTTGTTGGCTCCATCGCCGACGGAGCGGCAGCCTTTAGCAACGCACTTCTTTTCGATCCCATCACTCAGTGGATGGGTGCGGTAGCTATCATTGCAGCAGGTGCCTCATTAGTGATGATGTATGAAAACCCGGCCACAAAAGGAGAACAGTTTTCTGAGCTGACCTTTTTAACGATGAGTTCCGTTGTGGGTATGCTCATTCTTGTTGCGGCAGTGGATTTATTAACCGTGTTTATCGGACTGGAATTGATGTCGTTGTCTCTTTATCTCATGATTGGGATGAGCCACGAAGAAAAATTATCCAAAGAAGCTGCGCTGAAATATTTTGTGTTGGGAAGTTTTGCATCAGCTATCTTTCTATTCGGAACCGCTTATATTTTCGGAACCACGGGCTCAACTAACATTTTAAATTTCATTCAAGATACCGCAGGGCTTGTTCAGTCGAATCGCTTGTTCCTGATGGGCATTGCTTTTGTGATGTTGGGTTTTTGTTTTAAAGTTTCAATCGCCCCTTTTCATGCGTGGACTCCTGATGTTTATCAAGGAGCGCCAACTCCGCATGCAGCCTTTATGGCTACCGCAGTGAAAACGGTTTCTTTCGCGGCATTTTTAAGATTGGTCGCAACCAAATCTTTGGTGGGTTCGGCGAATTTGTTTGATGTGCTTCAATGGTTGGCTGTCATCACCATGTTAGTTGGAAACGTTGGAGCTATTTTACAAAACAATTTAAAGAGGATGCTAGCTTACTCGAGCGTGGCCCATTCCGGTTATATTTTAATGGGTCTGATTACGGCGGGTGTTTCCGATGACGGAGCTTTCGGTGCCAGCGGAGTTATTTTTTATCTTTTAGCTTACTCAATCATGACTTTAGGTTCCTTTGCTTTAGTAGCGATGATGGAAAAAACTGCCGAATCGATTACGGCGGTGGATGATCTAGCTGGACTCGCAAAAAATCGTCCTGTTCTTGCTTTGTGTTTTACTGTTTTTATGTTGTCTCTAGCGGGCTTGCCACCAACTTTGGGATTCTTTTCGAAATTTTATCTCTTTAGCGCAGCAATCAAAGAAGGTTTGCTATGGCTTGCTCTTTGGGGTGTTCTTAACTCAGTGATCAGCGTGTACTACTACTTACGACCAATCGTCGTAATGTATATGAAAGAAGGCGATGCGCAAATTGCGGGTCACAATCTAACAGCAACCACAGTGACCATCTATGCTTCGGCCTTGTTCATTGCTTTGCTAGGATTTGTGTCGGGGCCGATCTTCACTGCTGTTGAACGCAGTTTTCTTTAGAAAAAGCCGGTTATAAAATTAATTTCGAAGCTAATATAGGCCTCGGTCGAGACGAGTTGAAGCAAAGACATAAGTCTAAATTTAAAAATTAAACCGTGACGGGCGCGCGTGGCGAAGATGTAAACTAATTTTGTTTACATTTGGAGTCGCTATGATTGGCTTTGCTCATTTTAAAAAAGATCCAAGGTATTTATTAAAAAATAATTTATTGAGAATAATATGCTTTTTATCAATAAATTTATATTTATGGATGCGGCTGGAGATCTCGTGGCAACAAATAACCTTTTACAGTATTTCCATTTTTTTACTTTCGATGGCGGGAACATTACCAACAGCATTGGGAATGTTTATCGGATTCGCTCTGCACTGGTACCAATTTAATGTATCAGCAAATGATTTTGTACTTATAGCTGCTGGGATTCTGATGACCTTCCCCGTAACGGGCCTTTATCACTGCTGTTCACATGAAAGTATAAAACCACGCTGGCTTAACCGTTTCTTTGGTGAGCTCACTGGCACGTGGCATAACTCAAGCTTAGATGAATGGAGTATCATCCACGCCTATCACCACCGTTATGCTGATGATAATGAAAATGACCCTCATCCTCCAAATGGCCAAGCTTTCTTTCAGTACATCAGCGGAATGGGTAAAACTATCGCACGTACTTTTGGAAAACATTATCTCACAGAACACGGTCAGGGCTCTCGACAAGTGAAAGACCTCAAAAGGATTTCATGGTCGATCATGATTCGACAGATAACAGTGTCATCCTTTTGGTTTTTAGCATTAGGTCCGCAGGCTTTCGTGTTTTTGTATGGATCTAATATTGTCTTTAAGAAATGGCATTATGCTTGGTTCAATTGGGCGACTCATGTCAAACAAGACAACAAAGTCATGATTTTAAATAAATCTAAGGGTTTTTATCAAATCGTTAACTTTCTAACATTCAATTTGTATTACCACGAAAATCATCATTTGCGGCCAGGGCTTTTCAATCCAAAAACTTTAAAAAAATCAGAGAAAATAGAACAAGTCGCTTGATCTGAATTATATATCGTGGCGACGAAGAGCACTGATCGCGGATTTAAAACCGACGCGAACAATGCGCTCAAGAATTTTTGGACGCAAGCTAAAGTGATCCACAAAAAACATTTCATAATTTTGCGGCCGGGGAGTGATGTGCACATATTCAACATCGGGGCGGTAGTTAAATCGTGTGCGATAAAGTTCTAAAAGTTTTTCGCGGTGTTCATCGGAAATATTATTCTGTTTAAAATAACTGTCGATCATCTTGTAGGTCTGTTTCATGTTGTGTTGCCACTCGACATGCTTGGTGTGTTTCTGTTCCAGGACCTGGTACAAGGCCTGGTTAATAATAACCGGAATTCCATATTCGTGAAGGCTGCCCATTTCTTCAGTGTAGTGATAGGGCTGCATGGAATAGGATGAGAAAACGAGATCACATCCATGATCAGCCGCTACATGGGCCGAAAGTGTTTCCCGAATTTCACCGTCATAAAAATAGAGCATCTTTTTATCAGGTCTTTCAACTCCGTAAGGAGAAAAAATGGGCGGGAGTGCGGCTGAACAGGCAACTGCCTGGCTAATGGTCGCGTAATTCACATACTTAGTCGAGTTAGTTTTGAAATTCTCTTTAAAATTCGAAAAGATAACTTTCCTGGAGTGGTTCAATTGTGTGGCGATGATGTAGAGCTCGGCATTTAGTCGAGAAAAATCATTTTCAACCAAGACGTACTTTCGCAGATATCTTTCAAGACCCCGAGTTGAAAACAGACCATTGATTTTAAATCCATTTTTGATGAAGGCTTCAAGCCCACCGGTGACTAAAGACTTTTGCAAAAAGTTCTGTAAAAAAGATTGAGGCATGAATCGCATAAAGCTACCGCCGTTGACGGCGAAGATATGTCGGTAACTGATAGCCTTCAAAGTTGAAGCATCGCGGCTATTAAAACGGGGAGTTTCACCAGACCCCAGTTGAAAAGCATTAATTAAAGCTTCAATGCTATAACCTGCGGCTAAGATGGAACTTACAAAAGCGCCGGCACTGGATCCCACATAAAGTTGGATAGTCAGGGGATCATGATCCTTCGTACGAGAAGAAGGATCCCTAGGCCCACCCGCAAATTTAAATCCTTTTTCTTTAAGGGCAAGACAAACTCCAATGTGGAAAGCTGCTGCTTTAATCCCTCCACCACTTAAGACCAATCCAATTTTTTTCTTATCTTTGAAGCGCATACGACCTATTCAACACCTTTGAATACCCTGAATCAAGGCCTGATCAAGCCTATGGTCTTGCAAAATAGCTTGGATAACCAGCCCAAAGTTCAGAATTGAACAGGCTTTATAAAGGATAGTCATAAAACTTTGACACTCCAAATGCCTTTGATAAGGTTGAGTAAGCAGCCGGTGCATGGGTCACCACCTCAGGTACCGGTTCGAATAGTTGGCTACGCTGACTATCAAAAGGAGTTTGAATGTCTTTCGGTCAATGGCTAGCACTTACTGATTACTCAAATAAGTATAAAGTAAGTGTGAGTACTCTGCGACGACGCATCAAGACAGAAGACATTAACTTTCAGTTGAAAGACGGGAAGTACTTCTTGATCGACGAGCCGATGAGCACCCATCAGAAACATCGCCCCTCCCAGGACAGCGAAGTAGATATGATGGGTGCTCATTTAGCCATCCCCACAAAGCTTGGCAAAGACGAGCCCATTCTTACTGCAGCAAATAAATTATTAAATGAACTCAAAAAAGCCTACAGTCAGATACTGTGCGAAAAAGAAGAACAAATTATGCAACTGAAAGAAGAAATTGCAGATTTGAAAACTTTGGTTAAAGTGCTTGAGAGTGAAAACAAGCGCATCCATCCCCGTAGGTCCGATCCGAAGAATTCTTAAAGTTATCTTTATATTCATCATCGTTTTAGCTGTGCTCGTCCTTTTCACAAAAAATCCCGTACCAACTCCAGCTCGCGTTAAGCATGATCTCAAAGTTTCTGATGAAAGCTTAAAGCTTCATGTCGAAAAAGTTTCCAGCTTAGTTGGCCGAAATGCTGACAACCTTGAAATTCTTAATAAAGCGGCTCAATACATTACTGATGAGTGGACTCAACAGGGTTACAAAATTAAAGAGCAAAAGTACAAGGTCAAGAATCAGCAGGGCGAATACGTCGAAGTTAAAAATTTGGTTATCAGTTACAATGACAAGGAAGATCCTTCACAAAAAACAATTGTGGTCGGGGCCCATTACGATGTGTGGTCAAATTTGTCGGGTGCCGATGACAACGCCAGCGGTGTCGCTGGTCTTTTGGAATTAACTCGTTTAGTTAAAGAGCAAAATCCCAAGCTGGATTCCCGAATTGAATTCGTCGCCTATACTTTGGAAGAACCTCCGTTTTTTGATACCGAAGAAATGGGATCTTTTATTCACGCAAAATCGCTGAAAGAAGAAAACCGCAATGTTTCTTTAATGCTCAGTCTAGAAATGATTGGTTATTTTTCTGAAAAGCCCAATTCACAAAATTATCCAGTGCCGCTTTTAAATAAAATTTATCCCGACAAAGGTAATTTCATTGCTCTGGTCGGTGAATTTGGAGAATGGTTTATTTCTCGGAAAGTAAAAACTTCTTTTCAAGAAATGTCAGATCTTCCTATGTATTCCATCAACACGACGAAATACATGGAAGGAATCGATTGGTCTGATCATCTGAGTTATTGGAAGCAAGGTTACCCGGCGCTGATGGTCACCGACACTTCGTTTTTAAGAAACGAAAACTATCATAAAGCCACAGACACGACGAATTTGCTCGACTACAAAAAAAGCGCCCAAGTTGTCTTGGGCGTTTATGGAATTATCACAAATTTTTAATTAAGCTGCGGCCGCAGGATTTTTTGGTTTCTTTTGATCGCGTTTTGAACCTGTTTTCTTCTGTTGAGGTTTCGCGTTTTTATCAAAAGCTACTGCAAAAACTTCATCGACATTTTCAGCTAAGATAAAATTCAATTTATCTTTGAAGACCTTAGGAATATCAGAAAGATCTTTTTGGTTAGCGATCGGAATAATAATGTTGTTGATGCCCATATTTAGAGCCGCTAAACATTTTTCCCGAATTCCACCCACCGGTAAGACTCGCCCTTGCAAAGTCACTTCGCCCGTCATTGCTAAATCATGACGAACAGGAGTGTCTGACATCAAACTGACAAGTGCTGTCGTCAATGCAATCCCTGCCGATGGGCCATCTTTTGGAATAGCACCAGCTGGTAAATGCACGTGGATGTCATACTTTTCAAAGAAATCTTCTGGAATATTAAGTTCATGCATGTGAGCTTTTGCGTAGGACATGGCTGCTTGAGCTGATTCTTTCATCACGTCGCCCAACTGACCTGTCAGTAAAAGGTGGCCTTTCCCTTTCATTTTCAAAGCTTCGATGTACAGAACTTCACCACCAGCCTGAGTCCAAGCTAGACCTTGAACGATACCAATTTGCGAATCGATCATTTTTTCTTCGCGCAAGAATTTAGGCGGACCTAAAATCTCAGAAACAGTCGTACCGTTAACCTCGACTTTAGTGGCTTCACCCATCACAACCATCTTCGCGACTTTTCGACAGACACTGCCGACTTCTCGCTCGAGATTACGCAGTCCAGCTTCTCTTGTGTAGCCGGCAATGATGGCGCGGATGCCATCATCAGTGAACTGGACTTGAGATTCGTTGATCCCGTTGTTTTCGATTTGTCGTTTAATCAGATGTTTCTTCGTGATCAACAATTTATCGTTCTCGGTGTAGCCAGGTATGTTTATAATCTCCATACGGTCGCGTAATGCAGCGGGTATGTTCTCCAACATATTGGCTGTTGCAATAAACAACACGTTGCTAAGGTCAAAATCAACATTCAAATAGTTATCTCGGAAGGTCGCGTTTTGTTCAGGATCCAAAACCTCGAGCATTGCTGCCGACGGATCACCGCGGAAATCGCTTCCCAACTTATCGATCTCATCCAATACAAACACAGGGTTGTTTGACTTCGCTTGACGAAGGGCTTGGATCACTTTTCCGGGCATAGCACCGACATAAGTCCGGCGATGACCACGAATTTCTGCCTCATCTTTTACGCCGCCCAAAGCAATTCGGAAATATTCCCGACCCATGGCGCGAGCAATCGATTTTCCTAAAGAGGTTTTACCCACACCCGGAGGTCCAGCAAAACACAAGATAGGTCCCTTCATATTACTTTTTAATTTTCTGACTGCTAAGAATTCAAGGATACGATCTTTAGCTTTTGTCAGTTCGTAATGGTCTTCATCGAGAATCTCTTTAGCATGTTTAAGTTCTAAAGAGTCTGTTGTCTTTTTAGCCCAAGGAAGGTCAACCATCCAATCCAGATAAGTTCTAACCATTGTCGCCTCGGAAGCATCGGGATGCATTCTTTCAAGACGGTGCAATTGTTTTAGAGCCTCTGTTTCAACATGTTGAGGCATTCCTGAAGTTAAAATTTTCTCGCGCAATTCTTCCATCTCTTCCGATTTAGAATCCGCTTCGCCCAATTCGTTTTTGATCGCTTTCATCTGCTCGCGTAAAAAGTATTCACGCTGAGATTTAGACATTTCATCTTTAGCTTGTGAACGAATTTTTTGTTGCATGGACATAACATCCAATTCAGCAGCTAAAATTTCGGTCACAATTTTAAGACGTTCTTTAGGATCGTTCGTTTCTAAAACTTTTTGTGCGTCCTGAACTTTTACACCTAAATTAGATGCAATAAGATCAGCCACACGTCCTGGATCAGAGACATCATCAAGAACAAGTAAAATATCAGGAGAAAGCGGTCGACCTAAAGCAATGATTTTTTCAATATGCTCTTTAGCTGTACGGATAAGTGCTTCGGTTTCAGAAGGATTCGCCACTTGTACGTCTTCAATTTTCTCGACGCCAACTTCAAAACTGGGAGTTGTTTTAACAAAGTTTTTGATTTGTCCTTTAGCCACACCTTGAATCAAAATTTTTACTCGACCATCAGACAGTTTGCGCATGCGCATGATCATCGCGATGGTTCCAGTCGTATAAATAGACTCTGGAGTTGGATTTTCTTCAGTGATATCTTTCTGGGAAGCCAGAAAGATTAATCTGTTTTTTGCCAAAGCTTCTTCGACAGAACGAATCGATGATTCCCGACCTACAAATAATGGAATTATCATGTAAGGGAAAACAACGATGTCCCGTACGGGCAACATTGGTAACGATTGTGGAATTTCTAATACTTTATCATCAAAGCTCATGGCGCTCCCCTCCGCGTGGCTTGCGGGTCCAGGTTGTCTTGTACAAAACTTGTCGGTGTTATCCTCGAGGGGCTTTAAAGAAAAATCGCTCGCCTAAGTCCGGATTTTCAATGGAGAGGCGAAGTAACTTCGGTTTAAGACGCCGTTAAACACGGGATGAAGTCTGGATTTCGCGAAAATACAGACTGACATCCATGTCAGAAAACCTTCGTCCATGACCAAAACAAGATTTATTATTATTGGTAGCTCTTTAGGCTGTCTTCACGTTCTTCCATGCAGGCAATGCACAAAGTAGTGAATGGACGGGCTTTAAGACGTCGTAAGCCAATGTGATCTTCGCACACTTCGCAAAGACCATAAGTTCCATCAGCAATTTTACCGAGAGCGACTTCGATCATCATTAAGGAACGGCGGTTCCTTTCGAGAAGATGAATCGAAATATTATTATTGATATCTTGGCTCGCCACTTCAGATTCGTCAGCAGCTTGCACAGGATTCATTTGTTCTAATTTAAATTCTACAGACTTATTTAAGATGGCAGCCTTTTGTTCAAGGAGACACTCCTTGATCGCATTTACTTCCATCGAATTGATATCGCCCGAATTCATCTCTGTCCCCCCTGATGATTATGGTCGAATCACAGAAGTTTGCATATTACGAAGGATAGATGATGTGTCATCAAAAAAAAGAATTTGCTTAAGTATTCTACAAAGAATTTAACGCGCTCATAAAAATAAAAATGTGGATATCTTTGCAGAAAATTTTTTATGCACGAGCAAATTTTCGACTTAAAGCTTCTCGAAGTTCTGCACCTTCAATGCTGAGACGAGTCCATGGAATTGCAATTAATCTTTCAACTTCAATCGCTTCTTCTGTCTCTTCACAAATTCCAAACGTCCCTTGTTCTATTCGCGCAAGAGCAAATTCAATCTCCATCACTTGATGACGAAGACGTTCCTGATTGATTAAAAAAGAATGTTCTTCAAGGTTTGCAACAGTGAGATCGATTTCATCTCCACCTTTTTCAGCCATGACGAAACCTTGAGCTGAAGCCTGCATGCGACTGAGCAACTCTTGCTTCAAGGTCAGTAATCTTTTTTTACACTCCACGATTAAGTCTGGCGTCAGAGATTTATTTCTCATTATTTTTCCCCCTTTTACTTGAGTCAAAGACCACAAGTGTCTGTTGAGATGAAAAAAATGATCTTATGGGTTAAAGATTATTAATAAATTAATTTTATATCTCGTATAATTTCGTTGCGGGACGCAATTATTGGGTTTTTACGGGAACGATTTCGCCACGATCTAAAGTTAAAGATAACAAGGGGCGCTGAATCTCGCGCTCAGCAGTCATTTGCAGAGGTCCCAAAGAACCCGGGAACTCTTTTAAGCCACTGAGCTTTTCGATAAGATCTTCGCGGCTGGAAGCCCCTTGCATGATCAACTGACGCAAAATCAAAGCCGAATCGTAGGCTTGAATTTCAATTAAAGAAGGATCTTCGTTGTAAATTGATTTGTATTCGCTCAAAAATCGATTCGAAGCTAACGAGGCTGGAGTAAAGCTATCCACAAACAAAATATTGTTTACAAAATTTCCGGCTCGTTTTGCTAGTCCAGGGCTATTCCACAAATTTGTTCCAAGAAGCTTAACGTTTCTAACCCCGCCATAAGAAAGGAAAGCAGAAATTTGGCCTAAAGTTTTGGCGCTATCAGGAATAAAGAGCCCATCAAAATCAACGATCGGGGTTAATAAATCGGCAGCATTGTAATTAGCTCGAGAATTTTTATTTTTGCTGTTTGAAAAGAACTCTTTTTGTTTGCTTTTATATTCGTCCAGACGGGCTTCAATATAAAAGGTTCCAACAAGTCTTTGCACGGGTTGTATAAAGTCCGTGTCTTTAGGGTTGTAGGTCTGCGCAGCAACAATGGTCCCCCCACGCGCTAAGACTTCATCCCAAAACATATTTGTTGTTTCAACACCATAGGCATCATTGGGATACATGACTGCAAAACGTCTCATCCCCATTTCATCCATAGCGACGCGAACCAGATGATGAATCTGCATTTCCGTAGTCAACGAATTGCGAAAAACGTTTGGACCAAGCTCTGTTAGCCCTGATTTCTGTGAAAGAGTGATTGTCGGTATATTAAATTCATTGGATTTTGTAATTTCAGCAAGCGCCGTCTTACCAAGAAGGCTTCCAATAATAGCAATCACATTGTCTTCATGAACTAAGCGCTCAACGCCGCGACGAGCGTTATCCGCGTTACCTTCGCTATCCATCACCGCAAGTTTAAAATTAGAGTAAGGTTGGTGTAAGCCTAGGCCCATCTGAATACCACGCAAGGCCCGCTGGCCAATGTTGGCATTTTTTCCAGACAAGGGCAGCACAACACCGATGGTTTTCGGAGAAACTCTTTTGGAAGCTTCTAACTGATCAATGATTTCCTGACTTTTATAAGCGAGATCAGAACCAGGTTGAAATTCGCTAACACTTCGAAAATATCTTCGTGCGGTATCAAGATCGCGGCGTTCAACACTCATCTCTGCTAACCGATAAAGTGAATGGGCTCTTAAAAAGTTGTAATCTGCATTCCGTGAAACCTCATGCAAATCACTTTCATTCAATTTCGTTTCAACGATTTCGATCGCTCGTGCGCGAGCCTCATCCTGATCTTTTTTGGCTGGAGCTGAAACTGCGATCGAAGCTAGTAGTTTAAGCGCATCTAAATTTTGTCCTGCTTTTTCAAAGGCTAAAGCCTGCTGAGTTTGATTCAAAGTATTTTGCGCAAAGCCTGTTGTCGGAGTGGTCTCGGTATTTTTCGCACTTCCTTTTGTGGGTCGTGGACCAATTTTCACCGGAGTAGGCTTCGGCGCGCGGGTCTCGTGTCGTTTAACTTTGGAAGTACAAGAGAGCATGCTCAAAGTGCAAGCAAGCGCACTCACAATAAGAATTTTTTTCATTTTCGTAACCTTAAAATCTGCGCTGACTTTTCTTTGAATGTTTTGACCATAGGAGTATCGTCTGAAGACTCGGCTAATTTTTCAATCAATTCTTTTTGTTCTTTAGAAATTTGGGACGGGATATCGACTAAAACTTTGACCAACATGTCGCCAGATCCAAATCCGCCGAGCTTAGGGAAGCCTTTCCCTTTTAATCGAAAAGCTTGACCTGAATGCGTGCCGGCAGGAACGCGAATCATGGCCTTTCCCGTCAAAGTTGGAATTTCCACTTGCGTCCCTAAAAGAGCGTGAACATAGGAGATCGGTAGATCCATCACAACATCATTGTCATCACGACGAAACAAAGGATGTTCTTGAACATTAATAATTACGTAAAGATCACCTGCAGGACCATTCGGCGCAGAGGTGTCGCCTTCATTTGCTAATTTGAGTTTTTGATTTTCTTTAACTCCAGCCGGAACAGTGACAGAAAGCTTTGCGGTTTCTTCTCTACCAGCGCGTTGGCGAACAAAGTGAATCAGCTTTTCGCAACCAAGGGCCGCCTCTTCAAAGGTCAAGGAAAGGGTGTAGCGAAGGTCTGCGCCTTTTTGTGAACGGCGTTGTCGTCCAGCGCCGCCTCGCCCACCAAAAATTTCGCTAAAGACATCGCCGAAGACGTCTTGAAACTGATCTTGGTTACCAGGTTCATCACCACCGAAGCCCCCTCGGAAGCCACCAAAACCGCCCCCACCAAAGGGTCCACCAGCACCACCGAAACCAGCTTGCGCTCCGGCGTGTCCAAACTGATCATACATTTCACGTTTTTTTTCGTCGCTTAAGGTGTCATAGGCTTCAGAAATTTCTTTAAATTTTTCTTCAGATTTTTTATCTCCAGGATTTTTATCAGGATGAAATTGCAAAGCCAATTTTCGATAGGCCTTTTTAATTTCCTCCGGCGTAGCTGTGCGCGCTACTCCTAACAATGAATAAAAATCTTTTTTAGACACGGTTAGCTCCCTTATTCAGGTTTACGTGCAACGACAACCTGAGCTGGTCTGATAATTTTATCTTGCAACTTGTAACCTTTTTTAAAAACACGCAGAACATTTCCTGCAGGGACAGAGTCACTCATTTCACTGCTCAATGCCTCGTGCTGATTGGGATCAAAAGGGACTCCATCACAAGGAATTTCTGTGATGCCATTTTTTCCTAAGGCATTTTTCAGTTCATTCGAGGTCATTTCGATGCCTTTAACATAGTCATGGAAATTTTCGGCAGTGACTTGAACCGAATTCGCTCGTTCAAAATTATCCAAAACAGATAGTAGATCTAAAGCGAGCTTTCGCGCGCCATACTTAATAAGATCGGACTGCTCTTTTATCGCATTTTTACGATAGTTGTCGAATTCAGCCCGCAAATAAAGATAGTCCGTTTTAAACTTTTCAGCTTGCTCTTGGAATTTTTGAATTTCCGTATTTAAATCATTCGCTTCTCCATTTAGGGAAGAAGCTTCATCTTCAGAATTAATATTATTTACTTTAGAATCGGACACAAAACCTCCTCAAGTGCTTGTACGCGCTTCTGTAAGATTGGTTACGTCAGCGAAAATGTCAATGCGGGCCAAAAATAAAATAAGCCGCTAATAGCTGGAAATTAATGGGATAAATCCCCTTCTAAAAAAGTCAGTTCAAAAAAGACCTGATTGCTTAAAACGATCCCCTGAGGGGTCAAAGTCCAGCGATCTTTGCCGAGTTGTATCAATTCTCGAGATTGCAGTTTTTTTAAACGCTTTTCCGTGGTTTCCCAAGCTTGTTCAGAGAATTTTTTTCTGAAAATAACAGGATCTAAACCAAAACTGCGGCGGAAAGCTGTATGGCAAAAGTCCGTCAGAGCTTGGTTTTCTTGAAGGGTTTCATACTGAGCTGAAGGAAGGCCTTCACAGAGTTTGGTTCCCTGATGGTTTTCGCTTTGAAGAATTTGTTTTTCATACTCATTGATGGAATTGACGTTCCAGAACCGAGTTCCCCAAGGGGATTGCTTCGAGTATGAATGCGAACTTAATCCTAGACCCCAGTACTCCTGATCTGTCCAGTAAAGGGTATTGTGACGTGACTCAAACCCGGGCCGCGCGAAATTTGAAATCTCATACTGTTGGTAATCGGCGCTGATTAAGCCCTCTCGGAGAATTTCAAACATCTCGACCTGATCCTCTTCCAAAGGACGATTTTTTGATAAAGGATGACCTTCGGGAACCGTTAAGCAATAGGGACTGATGTGCTGAGCTCCAGAGGTCAGAGCAATCGCGAGGTCTTTTTGCAAGCCCTCTTTTGTCTGCCCCGGCAAAGCAAAAAGAATATCAAAGTTAAAATTCACGCGAAAGTCTCTCAACATCTGCAGTGTGTCCAAAGTTTGTTGAGCGTTATGTTCCCGCTTAACCATTTTCAAAAGGGCGTCATCAAATGTCTGAGCGCCAACACTGAAGCGGTTGAAACCGCCGCGAAGATATTTTTCCATTTTCTCGGGGGTCAAAGTTGCCGGATTAATCTCTAAGGTAATTTCTGTTTCAGGACCCCGTGAAAAACCTTTCTTTTCAAGCTCGGCAATCAAAGATAAAATTAATTCCGGAGCTAGTAAACTGGGGGTGCCGCCACCAAAATAAATTGTATCGAGTTGACGCTCGGAAAAGTAATTCAGCTTTTGATGAATTTCTTTTTTCACCAGTTCGACATAATTTTCTGGAGGTAAAATTTGCGATTTTTCATAGGTTGCAAAATCGCAGTAAGAGCAACGCTGTAAGCAATAGGGAATGTGGAAGTAAACACCAAAAGACATGAGGAAATACTGATTATATGAAGTTAAAACAATTTCAACTTAAAAACGGACTCAAGGTGCTCTTTGTTGAAAGTCATAAGTCTCCCGTCATTTCAATTCAAATGTGGGTACGCACAGGAAGCGCCGATGAAAAAAAGAAAGAAGAAGGCATCAGTCACTTCATTGAACATTTAGTCTTCAAGGGAACAAGAAAGTATGGTTTGGGTGAAATTGCCTCTGCCGTCGAGGGTGCTGGTGGTGAACTGAATGCCTACACCAGCTTTGATCAAACGGTTTTTTACGTCACAGTTTCGAAGACATTTTCTAAAACTGGACTCAGCGTAATTTCCGAAATGATGGGTTACCCCACTTTTGATGCTCAAGAAATTGATAATGAGCGCGAAGTTGTCATTGAAGAAATCAAAAGAGGCGAGGACAGTCCTCATCGAAAAGCAAGTCAGCTGCTATTCAGTACGGCTTACAATAAACATCCTTACGGCATTCCTGTTATTGGGTACGACAAAAACATTCGCGAATTGTCACCGAAAAAAATTAAGAAGTTTTTCCAGGACCGGTATGCTCCCCGAAATATGTTTTTAGTTGTCAGTGGAGACTTTGAATCACCCGAAATGAAAAAAAACGTCGAAGAATTTTTCGGTGGGTTTAAAGATTACAAAGTTAGAAAAATTAAAAGAACGGCAGAAGTCGCGCAAAAATCTCCTCGCCACGCTTATCTTCATGCGAATTTCAACGAGAGTTTGATGTATGCTGCCTTTAAAATTCCAAGCGTCAAACACAAAGACATTCCAGCTTTGGATGTGCTGGCGCTAATCTTGGGCCAAGGCGACAGTTCGCGATTGGTTCATCGTTTAAGAATTGAAGAGCCCATCGCGAATTCCGTGGGCGCTTTTACTTTCAGTCCTATGGACCAAGGAGTTTTTGCTTTATCGGCGGGATTCCAAATTAAAAATTTATCGCAGCTTCTAGATGGCTTTCTCATTGAGATTGAAAAAATTCTGACCCAGCATCCAACATCGGAAGAAATGCAAAAGGCCATTACGAACTTGGCCAGTGAACAGGTTTACTCTTTAGAAACGGTGGATGGTATCGCTCGTAAGATTGGTCATTTGGAATTCTACATGCGGGATCCTAAATACTTTCCAAAATATCTCAAAAGTTTATATAAGCTTAAGCCAAATGATATTGTTAAAGCGGCTCGTAAATACATAACGGCTAAAACTTTAAATTTTGTATTAACGACCAATGGCCAAGAAGTTATTTGTCGTCAGGAGATGAAGAGATTCACAGATCGATTGAAAGAAATCGAAAAGAAAACCAAAAATGTTAAACTTAAAAACACTCAGTTCAAAGTTAAAGCACTTAAGACAAGTGCTTTGAATAAAGAAACTCCGATTGAGAATAAAATTTTTAATTTACCGACGGGAACCAAAATTATTCTTCGTCACCAAAAAGACACGCCCACAGTTTCCATGAGAATGGCTTTCATGGGGGGATTGCGAATTGAAGATAAAGAAAAAACTGGATTGAGTGAGCTGATGGCTCGAACGTGGTTGGCCGGAACAAAAAATCATAGCGAGCAAGAAATTAATAACCGAATTGATTCCATGGCCGCTTCCTTAGGTGCATTCTCGGGGAGAAATTCTGTGGGATTAAGTATGGATTTTTTATCTCACTATGAAAAACCAATGGTCCATTTGATGGAAGATGTTTTCTTGAACCCGAATTGGGGCGACCAGGTTTTAAACCGCGAGCGAGAAATTCTTCATCACCAAATTGTTTCGAAACACGACAATCCTGCCCAGGTCACCATTGCTCAGTTCATGAAATTTTTATTTGGCGAGCATCCCTACAGCCGTGAGACTTGGGGCGATGAAGAGACCATCAAAAACATCGATGTCCATGACTTGCAACAGTACTACCGTCAAATTCGCAGCGCCGCGAATATGACGATTTGTGTGGTCGGAGATTTCGATCAAAAATATTGGCATCACAAATTGACCGAGCTCAGTGAGAAAATCGAAAAAGGTTCACGGCTAGAAAAAAATCTTCCCGTCGAAGTCCTTCCTCAAGAGATTAAAGTTTTTAAAAAGCTAGAGCGAGAACAATCTCACTTGGTGGTGGGCTATCGAGGTCTTACTTTGAAAGACAATGATCGCTTCGCACTGCAAGTGATGCAGTCGATTCTATCTGGACAAGGCGGAAGACTCTTCGTCGAGCTTCGAGATAAAAATTCCTTAGCTTATTCAGTTTCCCCCATGAGAATGGAAGGAATCGAGACTGGATATTTCGGGGCTTACATTGGTTGTTCCCCCGAAAAAGTGGAAAAGGCCATTCAGATGATTCATCAGGAGTTCGATAAGTTGATGCAAACTCCGGTGGGACGAGATGAGTTGGAAAGAGCTCAACGTTACATCGTGGGCCGACACGATATCGACTTGCAAAGAAAGTCAGCGGTGTGCAATTCGATTCTTTTTGATTCTGTCTATGGATTGGATCCATTGGAGACTTTTAATTCGACGGAAAAATATTTCTCGATTACACCTGATGATATTCAGAAGCTGGCGAAGAGAATTTTTTCGCAGAAGGCAGTCACGAGTTTGGTGGGGAGTCGCGCTCCGCAGGGGTTTATTGAGGTTTAGTTGGAAGGTGTAGATGATGACTTTAATACTTTCAATCTTATTGAATCAGATGGTTTATGCGGGAAGTTCAATAAAGATGGGCACGCTGGACTATGAATTTCCTTATATAAATTGGGATTGGAAAAATCTTTAGAACAAAGTTAACGCATTCATGTCAGGAAAATTGGATTAGTAGACAATTTCTGTTTTCCAATTTAACTCATACAATATGAAAAAAATTGTTATTATTTTTTTATTGGGGCTTGGCCTATTTATTTCTTTTTTACTTATTAAAAGCTCAGATCAGAATGAAAATAAAAGTGAAGTTGAAAAAACTACGGTCGAGGTTCCGATAAGCACCGAACCTACCGGAAATGTTGTCCTTATTGAAGATGATTTGTTAAAAGCATTGAAAAATCCTTCTCTTCTTCGAGAAGCAAGACTCTTGCCTCGAGAAAAAGAAAATGCAATTGAATGTTTTGAAATTGTTCATATTGATGAAGGCAGTCGGATAAAAGATTTAAAATTGCAAAAAAATGATTGTCTCATTTCATTTACTAGCTTTAAACCGCAAGGAGAAGTTCTATTATCGGAGGTAGTTGTTTTAAACTCAGCTAGTGCTATGACAAAGGTTCTTCCGGCCTTAGCGGGGACGGTAAGGGTAAATCTTCATTATTTTCGTGATGGTAAAGAAGCTATAAGTTTTTATTTTCTTAAGGCTAAATGACTAAAAATTTAATATCTTGAAATCTCAGACTCCGAAATCATTCCACCCCGTCCCATTCCGAGACACATAAATATTTCTAATATCCCCGAAAATCCTCGATTATCCTAACACCGACTTTTGCACGGTTGCTCATGGGATTCTGTCGAATTGCCGATAAGAAGTGTATGATAAAGGTGATGTTAACTCTAAACAGAGAGCGTTATGGGCACAGACCGCAGTGAAACGGGGCAAGGCTTAAATCTCTTCGTTTCTCCAGATGACTTTTTTAAAGAAAGCGTGCGCAAGGCTTTTGCCGAAAGAAAAGTTGAAACTTATCCTTTGGTTGAAAATTACCTCATTAAACTTCTTCAACACTACTTAGATGCTCGCAATCTTTTCGATAGCGAAACCACTGACGAGTTTGGTCAACGAAAGCCACAAACTTTGGCGGAACTTTATTTAACGGCGAACATTTCCGATCACGCAAAGAAAATTGAGCTTCTCAAAAAATTAGCTGATCGGTCACTTTATATGAGTGGATTTTTCGGTGATTCCTTTGATCGAAAAATCATTGATGTGGATTATTATGCGGAAATGGGTGGAGCAGCTTACCGAACTCTCGCTGATTGCACTCGGGAAGACACCATGGCCAAAGTCTACGGTGTTTTCTCGGAAAAATTTGTGCAGTTCATGGATGTTCTTGCTTACATCAGTCAAAATAGCCTTATTCAAAGCAATCAAAGTGTCCTTCGTCTGTATGATCGCTATCTGCGCACGGGTTCCGAGCTCGCTCGGGAAAAGCTTGTGGAAATGGGTGTTTTTACCCTTCCTTTGGACCAAGCTAAATTGACCCGGCAATCCTAACAGTTTACAGTGACATCATGTTCGGCTTAGGTATGTCAGAAATTATTCTTTTAAGTGTGTTGGCTTTGATCATCATTGGGCCAAAACAACTTCCCGAAGTGGCGCGAACACTGGGTCGTTTCATCAATGATCTCAAGCGATCCACAGAAGGCTTAAAAGATGAAATTAAAAAGCAAGCTATGGGCGATTTCGAGATTGAAGATTATCTTCGCCAAAAAAAAGGGACAGAAGAAATAGCCACCGCCACTCCCGATGAACCTCAACAAATTGAAATGCAAACGATCGAAGCCGATCCGATTGAAATCAAAGACAAGAAAGATGAACCCACATGAGTCTTGATTCTCCCGAAACTGATGATAAAGCCCAAGGACTAACGGAACATCTTACAGAGCTGCGAACACGTATCATTTACAGTTTGTTGGGCTTACTGGTTACAACAGGTATCGCTTATGCTTACAGCGAACAATTATTTAACTTGGTTCGACTTCCCATCGCAAAATATCTAACAACCGGAGGTTTAGTCTACACCGGGCCCATGGATAAATTCATGGCGCATATTAAGATCGCCGTTGTTTTTGGAATTGTGACTTCATGTCCATTTTGGCTCTACCAAATCTGGAGATTCATTGCTCCGGGCTTGTACCGTGACGAAAAAAAATATGCGGCTCTTTTTATTTCTGCGGGATCAATTTTATTTTTAGGGGGAGTTGTTTTCGCTTATCTCGTGGCGCTACCCATGGCCTTCGATTTCCTTTTTACCTTCGGTGGTGATGTTGATAAACCCATGATCACCATTGAACAGTACCTGGGATTTTTTAATCAATTCTGTTTGATGTTTGGAGTCGCCTTCGAACTTCCATTGATCCTTAGTATCCTAGGAATGATGGGCATAGTTTCACAAAAGTTTCTGATCGATAAAGGCCGCTACGCCGTTATGATTTTAGCGGTGATTGCAGCTATTATCACGCCCCCCGATGTGATGAGCATGATCATTATGCTGGTCCCCTTAATTGCACTTTATTACGTCGGTGTGGTTGTTGTGGGAATTATCGAGAAAGGTCGCAGAAAAGCGGCTGTCAACGAAACAGAATAGCATTCTAACTGTATTAGGACGATGTTTTAAAACAAATTGATTGACCAAATCTGTGTTCTCTTGTTTTTTAGGCCGAAGTTCTTTTCGGAAAAACTAAGGAGAATCATATGAAAACACTCGGTATAATTCTTGTCATACTGACATCATCGTTCGCTCAAGCTTTTGAATACACTTGCACAACTTCGATATGGTCAAAAGGCATTTTCGGAACTTATTTTATTTCATCTCTTCCACGATCTGTTGAAATGGATACTAAAAATCAACTCAAGGGTGAAGTCCGAGGGCTCGAAATTGGATCTGCAAATCTAGGGAAATTGAGATTCGTAGTCAATGGCGTTATGGATTGCTCGCAACGTTCTTGCTTTTTCGAAGGGACGCTCACTGAAATTCTTAAAGACGTTGGTTTTCTAGGTCAGTATTATGTGAGTGTCGGTGAAAATGAAGAAAAAGTAATCGGAATCCACGAAGATCGAGTTTTTAAAATCTCTTGTGAAAAAGATTAAAGGTAAGCGCTATTTCTAAACTTCGCCAAATTTAATCAGCACAGCGCCAGCTTCGACACTATCACCTTGTTTCACGCAAACTTCTTTAATGCGCACTTCGCGAGAACTGCGCATTTCGTTTTCCATCTTCATAGCTTCCATAATCAACAGAGGTGCATTTTCTTTGATGACATCACCGGGCTTCACGAAAATTTCGATGATCTTCCCGGGCATGCCTGAACGCAGATCAGTACTGCCGCCCAGAACGCCACCTTTTTTCAGTGATTCATGCAACAGCATTTCATCATTGTAAATTTTGATATTGCGGTGGGAATTTCGTACGAAAACAGTGTACTCGGTGTCTTTGCCAATCACATCGACCAAGTAAGACTGACCGCCAAATAAAAAACTGATGTACTCTTCGGCTTGTTTGAAATCATTTTTTGAAATTTCGTAATTTTTCCACTCTTGCCCTTCAGGTTGCAAAGAGATTTTCCAGGCGTGGCGATGTTCAGTAACATCCACTTTATATTTTCTTCCTCGTAATTCAGCTTCAAAATACATAGTGTCCTCTTTTAATTCGTTCTCAAGGCAATTCGTCGGCCCATGCGCTTCCAGTTAGAAACCAAATTGAGTTGTCGCACATCTTTTGATTTGCGATCGTTGTAAGCCGTGATTGCTGCCGCAATCAAAAACATAGGATCTTCAACTTCTTTAAAGAGCTGAGGTTCGATCACTTCAAAATTCTTTTCAATAAACTGAGTCGTGTAACTGCCATCGCGAAACTTGGGATGATCCAAAATTGTTTTGTGAAGAACAATATTTGTTTTAATTCCCGTGAGCACAAATTCCGTCAGTGCTCTTTGCATGCGATCAATAGCTTCTTCGCGAGTTTCCCCCCAAGTGATCACTTTCGCAATCATGGGATCGTAGTAAATAGGAACTTCGTAACCGGGGTAAGCGTAAGAATCCACACGCATAAAGGGACCTTGAGGGTGTCGGCAGGCGCGAATAACACCAGGACTTGGTTTGTAGGTCACAGGATCTTCAGCGCAAATGCGCGCTTCAATCGCGTGTCCATGCTGAACCAACTCTTCCTGTTTGAAACTAAGTGGCAATCCTGCGGCCACAAAAATTTGTTCTTTAACCAAGTCCACATTCGTTGTCGCTTCAGTGACGGGATGTTCCACTTGCAAGCGAGTGTTCATCTCCATAAAATAAAATTCTTTGGTTTGATTATCGAAAATAAATTCGATTGTGCCCGCGCCAATATAATTAATTTGTTTAGCGGCGCGAACGGCAGCTTCGCCCATTTTTTTGCGAACGGCAGGGGGGACCGAAGGACTTGGAGCTTCCTCGATGATCTTTTGGTGACGACGCTGAACTGAACATTCCCGTTCAAACAAATGACAAACATTTCCGTGAGTATCACCAAAGACTTGAATCTCGATGTGTTTCGGATCGTTGATGAACTTTTCAATGTAGACTGTCGGATTCGCGAAATAATTTTGTCCTTCCGAGCGACAAGCCCGAAAAGCACTGTCAAATTCGCTTTCTTGGCGAACCACGCGCATGCCTTTTCCACCACCACCAGCCGTTGCTTTAATGATAATAGGGTAGCCGACTTTTTTAGCGATCTCGCGGCCGTCTTCTAAAGTTTCAACTCCACCATCACTTCCAGGAACACAGGGCACATTGGCTTTTTTCATTAAAGCCTTTGCTGAAAGTTTATCTCCCATAGCATCGATATTTTCCGGAGTAGGCCCAATGAAAACAATTCCCGCTTCAGCACAAGCGCGGGCAAAAGTCGTATTTTCAGAGAGAAAACCATAGCCAGGATGAATCGCATCGACTTTGGCTTCTTTAGCGACAGCAATGATCTTGCGATAATTAAGGTAGCTCTCCTTCGAGGGAGCCGGACCAATATTGTAAGCTTGATCAGCCAAAAACACGTGCAAACTATCGCGATCCGCATCGCTAAAAACCGCGATGGAAGAAATTCCCAGCTCACGGCAGGCTCGGGTGATTCGAATGGCAATTTCACCGCGGTTCGCAATCAAAATTCTTTTAAAGGGAAGTTCCTTTGTCATGATCAATCCTTTTTAAAGCGGAATGTTTCCATGTTTTTTAGGCGGAGTGATATCGCGTTTGTGCTTCAGCATTTCTAAGGAATCGATGATGCGTTTACGAGTCATCGCCGGTTCGATAACTTCATCGGTATATCCCAGTTCTGCAGAAACGTAAGGATTGCTAAATTTCTTTTCATAATCAGCAATCAATTTCGCTTTTTCCGCGACAGGATCTTTTGCTTTTTTAATTTGTTCTCGGAAGACAATATTCACGGCACCTTCAGCACCCATAACCGCGATCTCGGCAGAAGGGTAAGCCAGATTAACATCACTGCGAAGAAGTTTAGATCCCATGACGATGTAGGCGCCACCGTACGCTTTACGAGTAATCACCGTGATTTTTGGAACAGTGGCTTCCGCATAGGCGTAAAGCAATTTCGCTCCGTGAGTGATAATGCCATTCCACTCTTGATCTTTCCCCGGAAGGAATCCAGGAACGTCAACAAAGCTAACAATAGGAATATTGAAAGAATCACAGAAGCGAATAAAGCGGGCCGCTTTTCGAGAAGCTTCGATGTTCAAACAACCTGCAAGCACATTCGGTTGATTCGCAACGATCCCAACGGGGCGACCATTAAAGCGAGCAAACCCGACAATAATATTTTGAGCATAATATTTGTGAACTTCCAAAAAGTAACCTTCATCCACACACTCAGTGACTACATTCAACATGTCGTAAGGTTTCTTTGGATTGTCTGGAATAATTTTATTAAGAGCTTCGACAATGCGATCCGGTTTGTCTTCCGTCGGCAAAATCGGAGCATCATCTAAATTGTTTGCCGGTAGAAAATTTAACAATTCGCGAATCATCAACAAACAGTGTTTATCATCTTCGGTCGCAAAGTGTGCGACGCCTGATTTTTGCGAGTGAGTCGCGGCTCCACCCAATTCTTCCTTAGTTATATCTTCGTGCGTGACCGTTTTAATAACATCAGGTCCTGTCACAAACATATAACTGGTTTCTTTCACCATGAAAACAAAATCTGTGATGCTAGGACTGTACACAGCTCCACCAGCGCAAGGACCAAGGATCGCCGTGATTTGGGGAACAACTCCTGAAGCTAAAACATTGCGAGTGAAAATATCAGCATACCCGCCCAAAGATTCGATTCCTTCTTGGATACGAGCTCCACCGGAATCGTTCAGGCAAATCACAGGCGCCCCATTTTTCAAAGCTAGATCCATCACTTTACAAATTTTATTTGCTTGTGTGCGTGACATTGATCCACCAATAACAGTGAAATCTTGACTGGCAACGTAAACTAATTTTCCATTCACGCGACCATAACCGGTAACGACACCGTCACCAGGAACAACTTGTTTATCCATTTCAAAATTCACGCAGCGATGGGTAACAAAACGATCCATCTCGACAAAACTTCCAGGATCTAAAAGCACATCTAAGCGCTCACGAGCCGTAAGTCTTCCACCTTCTTTGTGTTTAGCAACGCGAGCCGTGCCACCACCCTGCATGGCCTGCTCATTTCTTTTATCCAAATCTTGGAGGCGAGCTTGATTGGCGTTTTCGATTTCCATGGATTCTCCTTAAGGATAACTGCGACCGTAAAGTCTTGGGAAAGGAATGGTTTCACGCACGTGAGGCAATCCGCAAATCCAAGCCACCGTTCTTTCGATGCCTAAACCAAAACCACTGTGCGGAAAAGAACCAAAACGACGAACATCCAAATACCATTGGAAATCTTTTTCATTCAGTTTGTGTTCTTTAATTTTTTCTAAAAGTTTGGCAATGCTTTCTTCCCGTTGTCCACCACCGATGATTTCTCCGTAACCTTCCGTCGCCAAGAGATCACATCCCATCGCGTAGCCGGGCTCATTAGGATCTTCTTTCATGTAGAAAGCTTTAATAGCTTGAGGATAGTGATGAACAAAAACAGGTTTATCATATTTCGAACTGACAATAGTTTCGTCAGGAGCACCAAAATCATCGCCAATATTGAATTCAGGATTCTCTTTTTTAATCATTTCCGCAGCTTCTTTGTAATGAAGGCGAGGGAAAGGACCTTTAATCACTTCCAATTTGCTGAGATCCCGTTCGAGAACTTTTAACTCTTCAGTGCGATTTTTTAAGGTACGTTGAACAATGTATTCGACGAATTGCTCAGCTAAATCCATGTTGTCGTACATGTCGTTGAAGGCCACTTCGGGCTCAACCATCCAAAACTCAATCAAGTGGCGACGAGTTTTTGATTTTTCGGCACGGAAAGTGGGTCCAAAGCAGTAAACTTTTCCTAAAGCTGCTGCCGTGGCTTCCATGTACAGTTGTCCTGACTGGGACAAATACATTTTCTCATCAAAATATTTAGTTTCAAAAAGATTCGAAGTTCCTTCACAAGCACTCGGAGTAAAAATTGGAGCATCGGTCAGAGTGAATCCGCGACCATCAAAGAAATCGCGAATTGCGGAAATGATTTCATGACGAACGCGCAAGATTGCATGTTGACGTTTCGAGCGAATCCACAGATGGCGATTCTCCATTAAAAAATCAGTGCCGTGATCTTTGGGGCTGATGGGATAATTTTCAGAGGGAGCTAAAACTTCTAAAGTTTCAACACCAATCTCATAAACATTCTCATGTTTAGGATGTTTTCTGACTGAACCCAGAACTTGGACCGAAGTTTCTTGAGTCAATTTTTCAAAGCTTTCTAAAGCCGCATCCGTGCATTCACCTTTAAAGAGAATGCACGGAACAATTCCTGTTCCATCGCGGAGCTCTAAAAATTTAACTTTGCCTGAGGAACGGGTTTGATAAACCCAACCCTTTAACGTGATTTTTTGGCCGACCTTGTCTTTAAGGTCAGAGATATAACTGCGCATAAAATCCTCTCTCGAACAAAGAGGTTTTTTACCACGAAAGAGTGCGGATTCACGCGATTTTATTGTGCTGCAAAGCGAAATGAGGGCTTTTAAAATGATAGAATTTGTTTCTTCAGGGCGTTCATTAAACAACTGGAGCGCCTAAAATCATTCACAACGACGTCGGTTTCGATCCCTTTGCAGGCGGGCGTGAGTTTGTCGGGGATTTCCAGATCATGAAACTTGAAGGAGGCCTCTTTTTCAAGAGGTTCTAGGTCAAAATCAGGAGCTTCTTTATTCGCTCGACCATCGGTTCTTTTTTTCTGATATAGGTCAGATGAACAGACTTGAATAGAATTCATGACTGCTTTCGTGTGACCGCCAACACTTGAAGACAAAAAGCCTCTTTTTAAGGTACTCAGTTTGGATAGTTTTGCGAGGTTAAGAATTTTAAAAAGTCCGACATAAGAAACCGAGGTAAAAAGAATAAACTCAGCGAGTTCCGCATTGTCATTCGATTCGTAGTGGTTCATTAAGCACTTTACTCCCATGGGTAACGGGGTTTTTCCAGGGGATACTTCTGTTGTGTCCAGTAATTTGAGTTTACCTAAGGTTTCATAAACTGTGTTGTCTTCAAATAAAAAATCTTTTGTCGCCGTATCCAAGGCATAAACTTTTGTATCCCTAGTTCTCTTCGAAAGCAGACTTTCATTAAGAGTTTTTCTTTCGTAAGAAAGTTCTCTGAATTTCTTTTTAATTTTTTGTGTGAAAAGGCCCAAAGATTTTTTGTTGAATTCAATATTCGAAGTATCCTGTAAATCTAAATTCAGGATTTCCTGGTCATTTAAGGGTCTTCCTGTTTTTTTATTAATAATACCGCTTCTTTCTTCTCCGATGAGGTCGAAGAATTCTTGGTCGCTAACGATAGGCATTGAGGCGCCAAAAAGGTCTTTCGAGGCAGTAAGTAAATTTAAGTACTCCTTATCACTGCATAGTTTTATCCATTTGGGATCTAAGCCGTTGCGGGAATTAAAACTGGGAAAATGAAGGGCTCGGGGTAACATATCTGCCTTCTGATTATAAACTTCACATTTATTTAAAGCGAGCTCCGCTTTTTTCATTGCTAGCCATGACTCTTTTAAATCCATGGTCCATTGTTCCAAGAGCTTGTCGTCGTTAACAATGGCGCTAATTTTTTGTCGAAGACAGTTGTTTTTTTTCACTTGAAGATCCGCGCTTTTTTGAAACACAGACCATTCAAAAATATTATTGTTGGAGGTGTAAAGGAGATCCGAAGACGAGGGATAATGACAACGTATCTTTTCAAAATTAGCTAATTCTTTTTCATCAACGCGCCAACACACACGACCCTTTGTTAAGCCGTTGTAATTTTCAATTAAAATATCATTTTCCGCGAATGCTTTTTGAGGATTCGAAAATAATAATTGAGTAATGCACAGAATGATTAAGCTGATTTTAAATTCTTGCGACACAAGTAAGTATCGGTAAAAAAGTCTCAATACTGAGCACACCATTTTTGCATATGTCTCATCTTGAAACAGAATCAGGACATTTTTTGGCAAAGAGTGAAATTCTTTGTTCAAATGTAGAAGGTTTTTTAAACGGCAAAGCTCTGATTTTTAGAGTCTTACACTTCGAAAGTGTTTCATTTTGAGAATTAAATCAGTGATAAATCATGGATTGCTTTAAAAGCATAAGACCTGCACCAGGCATGCTTTTTGGAATACTGAAAGTTGTGTCGAGTTTTTAAAGATATAAAAGCGAAGTAAGGATATTTATGAAAAATTTATTTAAACTGTCTATTTTGGTCTTACCAATTTTTTTAACGGCGATAAACAGTCAGGGAGTGCCTGGAGGCGCCATTGTCAAAGGTGGTAAAACAGTTTCGAAGGTAGCTTCTAATTTTTTTAATAACCCTATATTTAGCACCATAAAAATCACCGGTCCTCTTGCTGCTAATCGTGAAGTTCAAGTATTCAACAAACTACGAGCTAGGGCCGCAAAACTTTTCGACTCTGAATTATCCCAGGTCCGAAAGGATGATCTTTGGTACGCATTGAATCAAGCTTCCAAGGATTTTCATGAAAATCTACTGAAATATAGTGGCGAAACGAATGCAGCAAATCTTATTAGAAATCAGACGCTCATTCTAAACAGGTTTTCGGCTAAACTGAGAAAAGAAAAAAGTGCCTTGGCAGCTTCTTCAAGTTCCTCAACAAGAAAAGCTCAACGCCCAACCATTGGGACAAAATAATCACCTTTGTCCCCGCAAATAATCCACGGCCTTTTTCACATTCAATCTTCCTCGGCTGCTGACGCGAAATTCATGCTGAGGAATAATATCCACTGATTTTAAAAGAGCTTCTTTCACTTGAAGGGCAGTTGCTTCAGGCACAGCACTAAATAACAAAGCGGCAGCTCCGCTCACGAAGGGCGCGGCCATGCTGGTTCCTTGAAAGTATTCATACTTATCTCCCGGGATGGTGCTGTAAATATGATCTCCAGGGGCAGCGATGTGGACATAATTGAAACTGCTATTGGACCACCAGGCCATATAATCTGTGGGAGTCGATGCGGCAACAGTGATTTGTGTTGGCATATTGAATGAGGCTGGATAATCAGCGCGTTGATCAAGATCAGCGCCATCATTGCCGGCAGCGACAACCAACAGAACTCCCTGTGAATTTAGTTTTTCGAAAGTACTTCGTAAAGCGGCCACGACACATTTACTTCCACCCCAGCTCGCATTGATAACTTTCGCTCCTCGAGCAGCTACATAGTTCAGGGCCTGGACTGCGTCAGCCAATGAGCCGGAACCATCGTTCGAAATAAAAGGTGCAGGAATGATCAAAGCCTTAGGAGCGGTGCCTTTCATTGTGCCTGTTGTTGGATCAGCGGCAATAATACCGCTAACATGAGTGCCATGAGGACTGACTTTAGCTTCTGCGGCTGACTTTGGAATAAAGCTCATACCCGTGTAGTCATCGACGAACCCATTTCCATCATCATCTTTACCATTTCCTGGAATTTCTTTTTGGTTATAAGCAATGCGAGATTTTAATTGCACGTGAGTCACATCAACAAAAGAGTCCACAACTCCAACCATAACACCTTCGCCCATTGCTTTTTCATTCCAGACCGCTTGGCTGTTTATGATTTCTTGACCCCAAGTCATCCCCGGAGTTGTTACCGCTGTATCCTTAACTGTATCTGCAGATTGGAAATGCTCCATCAGTTGGACTTGGCGGTCGGGATAGATATTGCGTATTTGGTCCAGATTAGGAGTGACGAAATCTTTTTTAAAATCGTCTCGATTGGTTGTGTTTTCAACGGTAGTTTCTCCGTTTTCCCATTCGACAATGTAACGATTGTCGCGAGACTCACCGGGGCATTCAGAAGCCGAAGCTTCTTTAAAAACATTTTCTGTCGTTTTTGGTTGACCACAAGCGGTAAGAAGAAAAATAACCGCGGATAAACCTAAGCCGTATTTCACATCCATGTAAGCTCCAGTAGTGGTTCTGAAAGCCTCATCAGTGAAGACTTTCCTGGCGAACGTTCTGGTCAACTTTTCGGCGATTAAATCTGATTTCCCGAGTCTGGAGCAGAAAACTGGACGAAAGTAGGGATGATTTCAGTCTAGTTTTTACTGTAAAGTTCTTAAATTAATGAGGAAAACTTATGAAGCAAAACTTTGGTATTATTTCGTTTTTATTTTTGAGTTTATTTTTAGGACTTAATACCGTCTTCGCTGCAAAGCCAACAGTCCCACAGATTCCACTGCGGGATTTTTTTAAAAACCCCCAAGAGGCTGGACATTTAATTTCTCCCGACGGCACGCAGCTGGCTTTATTAAAACCTTGGGAAGCGCGAATGAATCTTTTTTTGCGTTCGCTAAAAAACGATGTCACTTCATCGGACAAACAAATCACCGAGCTGAAAGACCGTGATATTTCCAAATTTTTCTGGAAAGGAAATAATATCTTGGTGTTCAGTCGCGATTTTGGAGGAGATGAAAATGATCATTTATTCTCTGCTAATTTAAAGACCGGAAAAATTATTGATCTTACGCCCTTTGAAAAAACAAAGGCCCTATTGCTGCATGATCTCGACGACGTTTCTGAAAACGAAATTCTTGTTCGGCACAATCATCGTGATCCCAAAGTTTTTGATGTTTACCGCATCAATGTTTTAACGGGAGCTTCTGCACTGGTTGTGCAAAATCCCGGGCAATTTACAACCTGGCTGGTTGATCACAAAGGCAAAATCCGAGGAGCCCTGGAAGCTGAAGGAACTAACACCAATTTTCTCTACCGAGACAATGAAGCTCAAAAATTTCGTAAGCTTTTGAGTTTTGGTTTTAAAGATAATTTCGAGCCAGTGAGTTTCACTTCGGATAACCGCAATATCTTGGCGCTATCGAATCTGGGCCGAGATAAAAATTCCATCGTCGAGTACAACCCCCAAACTCGTCGTGAACAAAAAATTATTTACCAACATCCCGAGGTGGATACAGATGCTCTCGTGATATCCAAGAAAAGAAAGATTTTAACTCATGCGCAACTGATGACTTGGAAAATGGAAAAAGTTTTCTTCGATAATGCTTTAGAGAAAGTGCACAACCGCGTCGCTGAACAAATCAAAGACCAGGACATTTACACGATCAATTCCGACAAGCTCGAAGAAAAGTTTGTCGTTCGCAGCTATTCGGACCGCAGCATGGGACGCATTTATTTTTACGACTCAAAAAAAGATGAATTAAAAAAAATAGCTGAACTGGCGCCCTGGCTGCCGGAAGACCAGCTCGCTGAAACGAAACCTGTCGAGTATAAATCTCGCGATGGTTTAACGATAAACGGATATTTGACCTTGCCCAAGGGAGAGAAAAACAAAAAATGGCCCCTTGTCGTAAATCCCCATGGGGGTCCCTGGGCGCGGGACAACTGGCGATTCAACTCGCAAGTTCAATTCCTGGCTAATCGAGGCTATGCCGTTTTCCAAATGAATTTTCGCGGTTCTACCGGTTACGGCAAAAAATTTCTCGAGGCCTCCTACAAACAGTGGGGCAAAAAAATGTTGGATGATGTGACCGATGGAGTAAATTGGCTCATCGAAAAAGATCTTGTCGATAAAAAGCGCATTTGCATTTATGGCGGCAGTTATGGAGGATACAAAACCTTAGCAGCTTTGGCTTTTACTCCGGAAATCTATGCCTGTGGCATTGACTATGTCGGCGTTTCAAACTTACTGACATTTATGAAAACGATTCCTCCTTATTGGACCACTGAACTCGAAAAACTTTATGAAATGGTCGGAGATCCCGAGAAGGACAAAGAACAACTCATGGCGACCTCTCCGGCGTTGCAAGCTCATCGCATTAAAGCCCCCCTGCTAGTAGTTCAAGGGGCGAAAGATCCTCGAGTGAATAAAGCTGAATCCGATCAAATGGTCGAAGCCCTGCGAAAGCGAGGAGTTGAAGTCCCCTACCTGGTTAAAGAAAACGAAGGCCACGGTTTCCGTAACGAAGAAAATCGCTTCGAGTTTTATGAAACCATGGAGAAGTTTTTAGCTAAGCATATTGGGAAATAGTTCTGGCACTGCCATTGCTTTACATTGGCGCGAGCCAAGAAAAGTAACTTTCGTGGTGCCTTAATTCAGTTGAGACCGCCGATCTTGTATTAATTTCCTGGTCTGACAAAAATTGAGTCACCCCCGGCTTTTCGAGGCTTTAAGCACAAGTAAAAGATTTGGGGATGGTATGATTGCGACTTTATTTTTCAAAAAACTGATCTTCTTTTTCACGACAGGAACTATCTTATTTTATTTAGTTTCATTCAGTTCAGTTGGCCAAGTTGTTGCCGAACCCAATGACAGAAAAGCCATGATGGACTGTCAAGAGAACGTGAAACTCATGAACTACTCCTCGATGCGGAATCTGCGAAGAAATTTTGAAGTGACTCATAAAAATATTCTTAAGTTAACGACGGCTGAACAACGAGCTATCAGCCGCTTTCTGAAGGAAGCGCAAACAAGCTTGGTGAAGCACGGGCAACCAAATCCCATCATGATCACAACTCACCACTACGAAGCTCGCAATCGCAAAACGATGGGCTTTAAAATTGCAGTTTATTTACCCAACAATCAGGGCCAGATTGCGACCTATTTCGTAGGTAATGAAGGCAATATTCTTTTTACTCATTGGACGGGGATTGTTGAAACTAAAAAATGGAATTGCGAATCTATTCAATATTTACAATAAATTCTTTAAGAAACTGAGTGAATTTTTGCTCCACTTTTTTCGCCGTATCGGTCACTTCAGTGTGAGATAATTTTTGGCGAGAAAAACCAGCCGCTAAATTCGTAATGCAACTGAGGGCGGCGACCCTCAAGCCCAAGTGATTAGCAGCGATGGCTTCGGGGACTGTGCTCATACCCACGGCTTTACCACCGATCATTTTTAAATAGCGCACTTCCGCCGGTGTTTCATAAGTAGGCCCACTGACACCGCAGTAAACACCTTTATGATAACGAGTTTCATGCTTCTGCAGAATGGCTTCCATTTGCGCAATCAATTTTCGATCATAGGCTTCTGTCATATCAGGGAAACGAGGTCCCAGCTCTTTAATATTCGGGCCCATCAATGGATTGATTCCCATCAAATTGATGTGATCCTCAACGATCATCAAATCACCAGCTTGCATGGTTTCGCCAAAACCTCCGGCTGAATTTGTAAGAACTAAAATTTCAATTCCCAATAGAGCCAAGGTTCGCGTGGGAAAAACCACGTTCTCCATGGTGTGACCTTCGTAGTAATGATTTCTTCCTTGAAGAATCGCTACCGACTGGTTTTCAACTTTACCAAAAAGTAAATTTCCTTGATGGCCATCAACAGTTGGTGGATTAAAATGGGGAATATCCTGAAAGGCTAATTTGGCTTCAACTTGAACTTCGTTGACGAAGGCGCCCAGTCCTGAACCAAGAATAACTCCTACTTTTGGTTTTATCGTCGTTTTAGAACGAATAAAACTAACGGTTTCGGTAAGTTTATCTAAGACGAACTGCATTCGATCCTTCCTACGAGAGAATTTTTTTAATCAAAGGCTCTGCAGCTGTTTTTTGCAAGGAAATACTGAGTGACTCTAAGAGTTTAACTTGGGCGGACGCAAACAGTCCCGGGTCTTTTCCATAAATTGTGAATATTTTTTCTCCGATGGAAACACTGTCTCCGACCTTTTTATGAAACTCAACTCCGGCCGTGGGTTCAATCACATCACTGGCTTTAGCGCGGCCAGCTTTCAACAGTAAACCTGCAACACCAATAGCTTCGGTATTCATTGAATTGATATAGCCTTTTTGCGAACTGACTACGGCCAATTGATGTTCGGGACGGGGTAATAAGCTTAAATTTCCACTGTGAATTTGGCAGAGCTCCAGAAATTTTTCGTAAGCCTTGCCCGAGATTAAAACTTTTTCGGCGCGAGAGTATGCTTCATCAATCGAGGACGTCTGACCACTAAGATGAATCATGTGCGCTGATAAAATTAAACTGAGCTCTCGAGTTTCATTCACCATTCGAGCTTCCACAGGATCTTGCGACGTCTCATTTTTTAAAATCGAGACGCACTCTTCCACCTCTAAAGAATTACCCGCAAATCGCCCTAAGGGCTGATTCATATTGGTCAGTAAGGCGACAACTTTTTTTCCATAACCCCGCGCAATGGACATCAAGTTTTGGGCGAGGGATTCAGCATCACTGAGCTCCTTCATAAACGCTCCAGAGCCAAACTTCACGTCGAGCACCAAGCCATCAATGCCTTCCGCCATTTTTTTAGAAATAATGCTGGCACAGATTAAGGGCAAACTTTCAATTGTCGCAGTGACATCGCGAAGAGCGTAGATTTTTTTATCAGCAGGACAAATCTCTTGAGTCTGTCCAATAAAACAAATCTTTTTCTCGAGGACATTTTTGCGAAAATCTTCCAGCGAAAGTTGAGTGTTAAATCCGGGAATGCTTTCCAGCTTGTCCAGTGTTCCACCGGTATGGCCAAGGCCGCGTCCCGAAATCATGGGCACAGGAAGACCAGCCGCCGCCACAATGGGTCCTAAAATTAAGCTGGTTTTATCGCCAACGCCACCGGTGCTGTGCTTATCCACTTTAAATCCCGGAACAGATGATAAATCCACTGTGATCCCTGAATGAAGCATGGACTTCGTCAAAGCCAAAGTTTCTTCGTTATTCATACCGCGAAAATAAATGGCCATCAGTAAAGCTGACATTTGATAATCGGGAATTTGTGATTTCGTATAGGACTGTATAAAAAAATTAATTTCTTCTGAAGTTAAGGGAAAACCATTGCGCTTCTTCTTGATGATTTCCATGGGAAGAAAAATCATCAATAGCCCCCACTGGGATTGATATTTTGTAGGAGTGCAATTCCCGAGCTTGTTCCCAAACGGGTCACCCCGGCCTGCAGATATTCAAAAGCTTGTTGAGTATTTTTAATTCCACCACTGGCTTTCACTTGCAAAAGATCACCAACGGTTTTTTTCATCAACAACACATCAGCCATTGTTGCGCCACCCGTGGAAAATCCCGTGCTGGTTTTAACAAAGTGAGCCCCAGCGTCTTTGCTACAGTTGCAAGCGGCGATTTTTTCTTCATCGGTCAATAAACAAGTTTCCAGAATCACTTTAACTGTTTTTCCTTCAGCAGCTTTGACCACTTGACGAATATCTTCTGTGGATTTTTTAAAGTTTCTTTCCTTAATCAGTCCCAAATGAATGACCATATCAATTTCTTGTGCCCCTGATTTTACAGCCATCGAAGTTTCAAAGGCCTTCACCGAAGTTTCCATACTTCCCAGGGGGAAGCCCACCACGCTGACGACATGCACAGAACTTCCCTTCAGAATTTGCGAGCACAGAGAGACATACGAGCTGTTGACACAGACTCCAAAAAATTGGTGAGCCAAAGCTTCTTCGCATAACTTCTGAATCTGTTGAGCTGTAGCTTCAGGTTTAAGCAAAGTGTGATCAATGGATTGGGCTAAATCTTTCGCCGTGTATTTAGACATAAACTCAAGGTAAAGGGCCGGTCCCCTAATGTCAAAATGAACTGGCAGCTTGTTCGTTCTGTGTTAAGGTCAAAAGAAGTGGGGTGCCTATGTTCAGCTTAAAAAGAAAAATTAAAATCTTTATTTTAAGTTTTGTGCTCGCAGTTCCTTTCTGTGTGCAGGCCCAAGTGAATCAATCCCAAAAGAGTTTCAAAAGAAACGCAGCGGCCGTTATTTTTGCCAGCCTTGGGGGCGGAGTCCTTGGTTTAAGCACCTTAAGTTTCTACGGTAGACCTCAAGAGCACACCGACAATATCACAACCGGAGTCGCGATTGGTTTAGTGGCAGGCCTCGTGTACATTTTTTCCGATGTGGCAGACACACAAACCCAAGAGGTGCAATCTCCTTGGATTCCTGAGTCTTCAACACCCCAAATAAACACAAAGACTGAAATTTCAATTCCAGTCTTCTTAGCGAATTTTAAATTTTAATTCATTTTATTAAGAATTAAGTTAGCCGGTGCGGTTTCCGCCGCCCATGCCACCCGCGCCGCCGGAGCCACCAATATTTGTGTTACCACCCATAATTGAGGTGGATGTGTGCTCTTTTGCATTACTGTCACCAGCTTTGCCCAAAAAGGTTTTTGCATCGCCAGGAGATACTTTTCCTTTTTTCACTAAATCATCAATGTATTTTTCGAAAAGAATCATTCCACTTCCAGATCCCGTTTGCATCGCTGAAGTGATCTGATGGATTTTTCCTTCGCGGATCAAATTTGCAATAGCTTTTGTATTTTTTAAAATTTCAAAAGCAGCGACTCGCCCTTGTCCATCAGCACGGGTAAACAAAGTTTGTGCAATGACACCACGTAAACTTTCGGCCAACATCGTTCGAATTTGCGATTGTTGTCCCGAGGGGAAAACGTCAATGATACGATCGATCGTTTTAGCTGCGCTGTTCGTATGAAGAGTACCGAAAACCACGTGACCTGTTTCGGCTGCGGTTAAAGCCAACGAGATAGTTTCTAAATCTCGCAACTCTCCCACCAGAAGAATATCGGGATCTTCCCGTAAGGCGGCTTTCAGTGCGTTCGAAAAAGATTTTGTATGACTACCAACCTCGCGCTGATTCACCAAAGATTTTACGTTTTGATGAATGAACTCGATGGGATCTTCAATCGTGATGATATGAGCTTCACGAGTCATATTGATGTGATGAATAAGAGAAGCCAAGGTCGTCGACTTTCCTGAGCCCGTCGGTCCCGTGACCAAAATCAGTCCACGATCCACGTCAATAAGGTCAGTGACGTAAGCTGGTAAATTTAATTCTTTAGCCGAACGAATCTTTTCGGGAATAATACGAAAAACTCCGCCAAGGCCTTTACGCTGCATAAAAACATTACAACGAAAGCGCCCAATCCCCTGCAGGGTGTAGGCGCAATCCAACTCCCATTTCTCGACGAAAATCTTTTTTTGCTTTTCGCTGAGAATTTCAAAAATTAATCCTTGGACGTCTTGGCTTGAAAGTTCTTTGTAGTTCAAAGCCGCCATATTTCCATGCAAACGCAAAAACGGCGGAGCACCGCTCGTGATGTGCAAGTCTGATGCACCCTGTTCGACCATGATTTTGAACAGCTCATCAATTGCTGCCATGAACACTCCTGTGGTATGGGTTCTTTTCGGTTGAAATAACTGAAGGATAAGCTGACTTTTCTTTGTCTAGGAAAAACTGGCCTTTAGACTTCAGTTTAAAAAGCTTGAATTCAGCTGTAAGGAGCTCCCATGGCCGCGGAAATTTTGATTAACGTCAAACCTCAGGAAACACGGGTAGCCTATGTTGAAGCCGGAGTCCTGACCGATTTCAAAAATGAAAGAAAAACTTCACCGACTCTGGTCGGTACGATTCATCGCGGCACTGTCATCCGGGTCCTGCCGGGAATGCAAGCTGCCTTTGTGGATATTGGTCTGGAAAAGGCCGCCTTCCTTTATGTTGGAGATATTCGCGAAGATCTCGACTCGAACGCTTACGTTTTAGGAGAGGAACGTGACGAGCCTTTAACCGAAGATCCTGAAGAAGATAAAATCTCGGGCTCGAGCTCCTCGAATAAAACGCCCATTCAAGATCTGCTCAAAGAAGGTCAATCCATCATGGTTCAAGTTTCTAAAGATCCTTTAGGAACCAAGGGCGCCCGACTGACAACTCACATTTCATTGCCAGGTCGTTTCGTGGTGTATCTGCCAACCGTTCGTCATTTGGGAATTTCACGAAGGATCGAAAACGAAAAAGAGCGAGAAAGACTTCGACAACTTGTTCAAAAAATCAATCCCACCGGAGGAGTCATCGTTCGCACAGCGGGTGAGGGCGCTTCAGCGGAAAGTTTAAACGCTGACATTGAATATTTAGACCGCTTAGGAAAAGAAATTTTTAAAAATTATGAAAAAAGAAAAAGCCCCGGGCTTGTGCATTCCGAGTTAGACGTCGAACTGCGCGCTCTGCGAGATATGATGAACGAAAATGTGTCAGCCGTTTGGGTCGACGATTACGATGTTCATAAAAAAATTGTTAAATTCGTCTCACAGCTGATGCCGAAGTATAAACACAATATTATTTACTATGAAGAGAAAAAACCGCTTTTTGATTTGTACGATATCGACATGGAGATTTCCCGTTCCATGGATCGAAAGATTTGGCTGAAATCAGGGGGATATATCGTCATTGATGAGGCCGAAGCCCTGGTTGTCGTCGACGTCAATACGGGAAGATTTGTTGGAAAAAAAGATTTAGAAGACACCATTTTGAAAACCAATCTCGAAGCTGTTCGGGAAATTGCTCATCAGTTGCGAATCCGTAACTGCGGAGGCATTATCATTATTGATTTTATCGACATGGAAAAAGAAACTCATCGGGAAAAAGTTCTGGACGCTTTGAAAGAAGAAGTTGAAAAGGATCGTGCTCGCACCAATGTGATGTCGATGTCCACTTTGGGTTTAGTTGAAATGACTCGGAAACGAATTCGACCTAGCCTGATTAAAACTCTGTGTGAGCCTTGCAGTTATTGCGAAGGAAAAGGTTACATCAAAAGAAAATCCACCGTTTGTAATGAAATTTTCCGCGAACTGGAACGAGACGCAGGATTAATTGAAAATAAAAAAACCAATATCGTCATCCATTGCCACGCTCAAGTGGTCGACTGGATTTACGAAGTGGAAGGGGAAAGTTTAGAGCACACCGAGAAAAAAATTGGGCGCTCGGTTGCATTTAAAATTGAACCTAATTACCATCTGGAACAATACGAGATTTTCTTTGTTTAAAAAGCGGCTGCTTCAAAAACCAGGCTCTTTGGTCAGTTGTTAAGGAAACTTTTCAGGGGGACAATGAACTAAGAAAGAAACTGAGGCGCTTATGGATTTTAAAATAACATGCTGGTTTTCAATCTTACCGGTGCTTTTTATTTCAACGGCAGTCGCTAGCTCTAATACAAAGGATTATTCAGCTCTTCTCAGCAGTTCGCGCTGTTATCCCATGACGGGGACCAATTCAAAAAAAGTGAGCTCTTACACTTGTAAAAACGATAATTCCGTTAAAATAAAAGCTCAATCACCTGCTCGAAAAGAGGGGATTACTCGCTCGTCGCGAGAAAGTCGCGATCGCCATTCCAGCGTGCTTTAAAATTAAGCTATTTCAACGGTTTAACTTCAGATTGGTCCTTGGAAAAAACCCAATTTTTTGCCTGGTCTTTAAGAATAGTCTTTAGACCTTTGTCGAGAAAAACCAAATCTCTCCTTCGGAAAAGAGCGAGAGCTCAGAATCTTAGCATTAGAGATTGACAAGCGCTGGTGCAAGGTGGCATTTACCAAAGGCTTATTCGCGAAACATCTGGAGGTACTCATGTACGCGATCATCCGTACTGGTGGAAAACAATACACCGTAAAACCTGGCGACATCGTTCATGTTGAAAAACTTGATAATCAACTGGGATCCGAATTCGACATCAGCGACGTTTTATTAGTCGGTGGAGAAAAAACGCACATTGGTGCTCCATTGGTGAAAAACGCAAAAGTGACTGTCGTGGTTACAAAACAAGCAAAAAATCGTAAAGTGATCGTTTTCAAAAAGAAACGTCGTCAATCTTACAGAAAATTTAAAACTCATCGCCAACCTTTTACTGCACTTTTCATAAAATCCATTTCAATGGACGGACAAGTTGCAAAAACTGACGAACAGCCAAGAGTTATGGATATGGTTGAAATTCGCGCAGCAAAAATCCAGGCTAAAATTGACGCCAAACGGGCTCGCCTAGATAATCGAAGTGAAAGCTCTACTGAAGAGGTCGAAAAAAAGGTAACTAAGAAGGCAGCTCCTAAGAAGAAAGCTGCTCCTAAAAAAGCCAGCGGAGCGAAAAAATCTTCAGCTAAGAAAACAAAAAAAGCTGGCACTAAAAAGGCCGCAAAAAAACCAAGTAAAAAAGCTTAAACGTTAACTGAACAAGGATTAAGTCATGGCATCGAAAAAAGCAGGTGGTAGTACCAAGAACGGACGGGATTCACAGAGTAAACGCTTGGGCGTGAAACGCTTTGGCGGTGAAAATGTTCTTCCTGGAACAATTATTGTCCGACAACGTGGAACTCAATTTCATTTGGGTAACAACGTTAAGATGGGACGAGATCACACAATTTATTCTGTGATCGAAGGTTTGGTTAAATTTGAAAGACAATCTAAAACTAAATTCCGCATCAGTGTTTATCCAAAATCAGCGTAGTTTTAAAAATTAATCGCTAAGGGACAGGGAGTCTTTAGGCTCCCTTTTTTTTTATATGAAGTTTATCGATGAAGTCAGTATAACCGTTGCTTCAGGCCACGGTGGCCCAGGTTCTATCAGTTTCCGCCGAGAATCTTTTTATCCTCGCGGAGGGCCTGATGGGGGCGACGGCGGTCGCGGCGGAAATGTCATTCTTAAAACGACTCGTCATCTTAATTCGCTGATGGACTACCGTTCGCAAAAAAAATTTTTCGCTGAAGATGGCCAGGCTGGAGCCGCAAAAAATTGCACGGGCGCCGATGGAAAAGATCTTATTTTGTTAGTTCCAGTGGGAACAATCGTGCGCTCCTCCGAAGGGGAAATCCTTATTGATCTGGCCGACGAGATGGAGCATTTGCTTCTCAAAGGTGGTCGCGGCGGTAAAGGAAATACTTTTTTCAAAACAAGTGTGAACCAGGCTCCCGAAAAAGCTCAACCCGGCGAAGATGGATCAAGTATGGATATCATACTCGAGCTTAAATTGATTGCTGATGTTGGTATTATCGGTTTTCCCAATGCGGGAAAGTCGACCTTGATTTCGCGAATTTCCGCAGCAAAACCAAAAATTGCTGATTATCCCTTCACCACTTTAACACCTCACCTTGGTGTCGTTAAAGCGGCTGAAGAAAAATCCTTTCTGGTCGCCGATATTCCGGGACTGATCAAAGGGGCCTCACAGGGTGTGGGTTTAGGAATGCAATTTCTGAAGCACATCGAAAGAACTAAATTTTTTATACATTTGGTGGATGCTTCGGGAATGTCAGGACGAGATCCTTTTAGCGATTATCAGGACATCAACGAAGAGCTTTCAAAATATGACGAGGCCAATCAAGGTAAAGAGGGATTCTTCCCTTTATCTACTCGGCCCCAAATCATTGTTCTGAATAAAATCGATACAGTTAGTGAAGAAAATCTGAAAAAAATTAAAAATGAATTTAAGAAAAAAATCGGCAGTGAACCTTTGGTTATTTCGGCAGTGACCGGAAAAAATATTAAAGAGCTTGTGCAAATTATGACCAAAATGGTTTTTTCAAATGAGGAAACGCTATGAAGATCGGGATTTTTGGGGGAAGTTTTAATCCACCCCATATGGGACATATTAACAGTTTAAACACTGTTTTAAAGAAAGCCGGCTTAGACAAAATTCACGTTATGCCAGCCGTGCAGAATCCTTTAAAGCTTCCTGTCGAAGGACCCACTCCGGAACAAAGACTTGAAATGGTAAAGAAGTCCTTGGAAAGCTACAGTCAACATTTCGTGGCTGATGATCAGGAAATTAAACGTGGTGGCTTAAGTTACACCATCGACACCATCATGAACTTCCGTAAAAAAACAGCAGCTGAAGATCTTTACTTGATTATGGGTGTGGATAATTTCGAATCCCTGAACGAGTGGAAAGATTATAAGAAGATTTTGTCAGAAACCAATTTAATTGTAACCACTCGACCGGGATTTGACCTTCCCGCTGATCAGGATGAGCTTCCGGCTTTCATCAAGGATCTTGTGGCTGATTTCGATTTTAATTTTATTGAATTAACGACCGGAAGAAATATTCAGTTTTTAACCTTGAAGGATGTAGAAACATCTTCCAGCGAAATTCGAAAAAAACTTCGTCTGGGAAAACCTGTTGATCAATTTCTACCTTTAGGTGTGGAAAGATTCATTAAGGATAATAATCTCTACCGCCCCATGGGAGATCGCATTGGCGATTTCAAAAAATTTACGGGATTTTGCGCCAATCATCTGTTCGAAAAAAAGGCCATCCAAGTTCGCGCTTTTGATCTTACCCACATTACGGCGCCATCCGAATACACCTTAATTGCTTCAGGCACCAGCACTCGGCATGCAGCTTCATTGGCAGAGAATCTTATTCTTGCGGTGAAGGAAGAATACAACGTGCATCCACAGAGCCTTGAAGGTGTCGATGAAGGACGCTGGGTCGTTATTGATTATGGCTCACTGATTGTTCATCTGTTCTATGATTTTGTCCGTCAGGAATACTCTTTAGAAAAGCTTTGGAACGAAGGAAAGGATATGAATCTTAAAGATCCCTTCACTTCAAAAGCCTTATCCTAACTTGGTTTCTCTATGAAAATGATTTTACTTAAAGTTGAGACGGCTCATGAAAAATGGTCGGACTTGGCTGAGAATCTTTACGTCGAAAAGCTCAATCATTTTCACAAATTCGAAATTAAAAATTTAAAGTCTCCTAAAAACTCTCGTGATAATTCAGAGAAAAAAAGGGAGCAGGACTCGCTTTTGATTTTGAAGGAGCTAACGAATGATGATTTCGTGATTCTTTTTGATGAAAACGGAAAAGTTTTTAGTTCGCTGGGCTTCTCGAAAAATTTGCAGCAGGTATTGAATTCGGGGAAAAAACGCATTGTTTTTGTTATCGGTGGTTCTTACGGGGTGTCTGCACAGCTGCAAGAGAGAGCGCAACTGAAGATGAGCCTTTCCTCCCTAACGATGAACCATCTTGTGGCTCAGGTTGTTGCTGTTGAGCAGATCTATCGCGCGTTTACCATTTTAAATCATTTGCCCTACCACAATGCTTAATTGGAACCAAAATTGAATTCTGCTTTCGAATGAAGTGGAATTTTGGTTCTTGGGCCTATTTAGCGATGAAATCCTGTCTTATTTGCGGATCCTATCAAATCTTCGAACATGAACTTTGTTCTGTCTGTTGTCATAAAATTAGCGAAAAGATAAAGTACCAGAGGGGACGAATTTCTATTGCCGAGAAAAAACTTCAATTGCCCTTTGCTAGCCTTATTGAATGGATTCCCAGTGAAAGCGACCATCTCTCCCGATTTTTTTTAAAGCTTAAAGGCATTCGGCAGAAAAAGGTATGGGGATATTTAGCTAGGCTTTTCTTAAAAGAAAATATTCTTTTGCGAAAACCTCTGTTTGGTCATGGCAAAACACTGCTGATTCCCTGTCCCTCAAAATCGTTAAAACCTGACCACGGTGAACAGTGGGGGCTAGCTTTAGCACGTGAGATGAACTGGGAGTATTGGCCTTGTTTTCAGTGGAATTCGAGCCCTTTAGTAAAGCAGCGTTTTAAACGACGAGCCGAGCGTCTCGATTTTCCCGAGGGAGAAGATGTAAAATTTACGGTTAAACCGAGTTTTATATCCGATTTACTGGAAGAGGCTAGGACCGAGAAGAATTTCATCTTTGCGGATGATGTCATAACGACAGGAGCGACAGCAGCACAGGCTTATCTTGCTTTAAAACAGCCTAAAAATTTCATGGTTATTAGCTTGGGGCGCAGGGCGGTTGCGAAGGATTCGCCAATTTGGTAGATTTAAGGTCTTACTCTTCAAGGAACTCATGAAGCGAAATCGACAAAGCTTTTTAAATTTATTTCTGTTTCTGGTCCTATTTTTTGGATCCTTGCAAATATTTGCTAAAAAGACTGATGCTCCAAAAAATGCAAAAACCAATTCGAAAGTAGATTCGAAAAAAAAGTCGAATCAAGAACCTGTTAATCATCAATCGAGTCTGGCGGAAGTGGTTAAAAAATATCGCAACTCGAACTTTGTGAAAATGCAAGTCACCAAGATCGTTAAATCCGATCTTCTCGGTAAAGAAACTCAGTACAAGGGGCAAATGTTTTTGTCCCGAGGAAAATTTCGTTGGGACAATGACGTGCCCGAAAAAACTCAACTTATTTTTAATGGATCGACGATTTGGAACATTCAGTTTCCTCCAAAAGAGTTACCTGGACCACTTCAGATTGCGAAATCAAAAGTTGATAAAAACACCAAGAAACAAATTTTAATTTCGACTTTGTTATCAGCAAATGGAATTGATGAAAATTTTAAAGTGAAAAGCACTAAGGTTCAAAATGCAGAGACTCTGTATGAACTTGAGCCTAAAGGAAAAGATTTAGGAATTACTCAACTTAAAATTAAAACAAATAATAAAAAAAGCATCATCGAGATTAATTATAAAGACGATGTTGGCAATCAAACCAGTTTGAAATTTGACGACATTGAATTTTCAAAAAAGTCGCAAAATAAACTTTTTGATTATGTTCCTCCAAAAGGCGCGCAGGTGACCAATTTATGAAGCAAGAACAAACAAATCCAAATTCAAAAGTTCACTTTGTCAGCTTAGGCTGTCCTAAAAATCTGGTGGATTCAGAAATTATGGCTGGGTCTCTGATGAAAGAGGGCTACCAAATCGTCAATGACGAGAGCCAAGCGGAAACGGTTATCATCAATACCTGTGGATTTATCGAAGATTCAAAAAAGGAATCCATTCAAAAGATTTTAGAAATGTCAGCCCTGAAAGAAAAGGGAAGCCTTAAAAAACTAGTGGTCGCGGGTTGCTTAACCCAGCGCTATAAAGATGATCTTGTGTCGGGCTTGCCCGAAGCTGATCTTTTTGTAGGATCTGGGGAATTCCAAAACATTGCCCAAATTTTGAAGAAGAATAATGAAGGCGATGCTCAGAAAACCTACTTTAACTTACCAACTTATCTGCAGCAGGAAAATACACCGCGGGTGAACTCGCAACCCCGCCACCGCGCCTACTTGAAAATTTCTGAAGGTTGTATGAAGCGTTGTTCTTTCTGCGCGATTCCTTTAATTCGCGGAAACCTGCAATCACGAACTATTCCTAATATTGTCAGTGAAGCAAAAAGTTTGGCGGCTTCCGGAGTTAAAGAACTCATCATTATCAGTCATGATTTCACCGATTATGGTTGGGATTTACGACGTAAAAATCCACAGGCCAAGGAATCGCCCGTGGAATTGTTGCGGGCTTTGGTTGAGGTTGAAGGAATTCAGTGGATTCGTCTTCTTTATCTTTATCCCGATGGAATTACTCCTGAAATGCTCGAGCTCATGAAAACCAACAATAAATTGGTTAAGTATTTTGATATGCCTTTGCAACACATCAATGACGATATGTTGAAAAAGATGAATCGCAAAATGACTCGCGATGAAATCGAAACCGTACTGCAGAATATTCGCGAACAAATTCCTGACGCTGTTATTCGCACCCAATTTATTGTGGGTTTTCCTGGGGAAACCGCGGAACACCACGAAGAATTATTAAAATTTATTGCCGAACAAAAGTTTGATCGCGTGGGTTGTTTTAAATACTCTCCCGAAGAAAGCACGCCCGGAGCAAAAATGACCGAACAAGTCGATGAAGAGACAAAAGAAGATCGATTTGCATCGGTGATGGAAGTTCAACAGAATATTTCCCGAGAAAAACATCGTAATTTTATTGGCAAAACTGTCGAGGTTCTGGTTGAAGGTTACAGTGAAGAAACCGATCTTCTGCTGCAAGGAAGAACTTCCCAACAAGCTCCTGAAATAGACGGGATCGTCTTGATCAATTCGGGAACAGCTAACGTGGGCGACATGGTTCGTGTTCAAGTCACAGACAGTATGGAATACGATCTGATTGGTGAAATGCTTGAAGAGGAATCAGCTACTCATGGATCTTAAGCCCATAACGAAATCCCATTGGTTCGTTGGACTTACCAAACACTATGGCAGCGCTTTTATCTTAGCCGATCAATTCGCAAAACAAGGTTCAAGAAGTTTGGAAATTGCGGCTTTGGGAAAGCAAGGTTTGCTGATTGTTGATTGCAAAGAAAGTATTTCGGAAAATGATCAAAGACAGTGGCTCAATCAGCATGGTCTTCACCTGGATCGCCATGCTTTTCTGAACAATCTCTCTGAAAATGTGATTAAATCTTATCTCAGTTTAGAAAATTCTAAGTGTGAAAATTTCCTTATGTTTTTGCAGTTTCCATTTTTAGGTGATGCGCTTCGGATCGCTCAGCAAGCCGAGTCGCAGGGTTTTAAAATTGTTGAGCTTCGGTTCATTCGCAGCAGCACTTCGGTGACGCATTTGATTTTAACAGGATCTGATGAAAATAAAGCCAAGACTTTTTCTGTAGAGCACGAAAATTTTTCGTCCCAATTGTTAATGCAACCGACAGACGAAGTTAAAAAATATTTTGAGATTTATCCTTATTGAAGCATGCATTTGTCACTGAGGGACTCGAACTTCTGCTGCCATTCTTTATTCTTCGAAGCCTTCAAGAGCTGAATGACTTTTCTGACGGTGACGGCGTGCTTACGATCCTTAAAGCAGGCTTTCTTTAAGCTTTGCAGAGATTCCTCGAATTTTTGAATCTGGGGACCCGAGAGGCCGTGCCCAAGCAAGCAAGCTTCGTTTTCAGGTTCGATTTTTAGACAATTCGAATAGTAGCGGAAGGCTTCAATGAAATCCGATTTTTCAGCCATAAACTTAGCGTAAGTGACTTGAGCATAGATTGATCGAGGAAAACGTTCAGCCGTGCTTTTTAGCATCTGCTGGGCTTTGGGTAACTCATCTTGATTTTTATAAACTAAAGCTAAATTAACATGATTTTCGGGAACTTGATCCGCTTTTTGAATAGCTTTACGACAAAATTCTAAAGCGTGGTCATTCAAAGAATCTCGAGTATTGATGTCGCAAAGACGAGTCAGATATTCGGGTTTAGATCCCAACTTCTCGATCATATCTTGGTAAAGAATTCTGAGCTCATAAAGATTATCACGTTTTTGGTAGATGGAGATTAAGCCTTCATACGCAGGTTGATAGATGCCATTGATTTCGGTGGCCCGCTTGAAACTGGTCAAAGCATCCTTTTCACGACCTGCTTGGAAGTGAGCTTGTCCCATCAGAGTGTGAGCTTCTTCGTCTTTTTCATCTTTCGAAATAAGAATCTGAGCCACACGAATAGTTTCGGCATGCTCTTTCTTTTTTAAGTGAGCTTTAGCCAACAAAATCATAGAGCTTCGATCGAGACTATCAATCGATTTCCACAGCAGCCGAGTGCAGTTGTCGATGTCCCCTTGAGTAAAATACTCTTGAGCAAGATTTTTGATAGCCTTCAAACTCTTAGGATTATTTTTAACTTGGAGTTCTAGCCTGTGAACCGTTGTCATTTCTTTGGGCTTAGGACTAGCTTGCCCCTGCGCCTTAACGGCACCTGCAAGCAGGATGAAAAAAACGACTCCAAAAGCCTTGTTCCAAAATGAGAAAGCTTTCGGAAAGCTGCTTTTTTCTGACCTGCTTTTACCCCAGAGGGTAAAGGAAATTGGGTTTTGACCCGACGACGTATGATACACTTACTCTAATGTCTCAAATCTAAGGACGATTTGGAATGAAAAAAAGGAAGTCCAGAGAATTCAAAGACTTAGTCACAAATTCACAAGGCCAGGCTGTCGTTGAGTACGTTCTCATTCTGGTTGTGAGTTTAGGTCTAGTTTTACTGGTTGCCACACAAGTATTTTCACCTCTGCAATATTTTCTTAAAGATTTTATGGGAACTTATGTCCAATGCCTTCTGGATACAGGTGAGCTTCCGCCATTAGGGGGAACAAATAAAATAAGAGATGATTCATGCACGGCGAATTGGCGAAAGGCTCGGCAGTCTGCTGGACTCTCGTCAGAAAGTCAGAATAGCGCCACGAACAGTGCGGGTGGGAAAAGCTCAAGCCAGGACTCGAATGGATCCAATGCCGGCTTCTATGCAGGCTCTCAGAGTCGTCAAAGTCCGTTTTTTAATTCTTCCCGAAGAAATGCAGGTTCAGCAGAAGGCGGCAGTGACGGTCGAAGATCTGTCGTTATAGCCTTGGAGAATGGCGGTGCCGATCAATTTTTTCGGCTTGCCCAGACTGTGGGTAGCAATATGTCCTCGAGGACAGGCCGTCGTGTTGTGAGTATTTCAGACATGAGCGATGACGAAAGAAAAAAACTGAAAAAACAAGATCCAAAAGTGCCTAGAATTGTGGCTTCTGGGGAAAACTTTTCAAAAGTGAAACAAAAATTTATTGTTAAACCCCCTCCGAAAAAAGTTTTTTTAGAAAACGATGATCAACCTTTCAGTGTAGGGAACCTTCTGAGAATTTTCTTCATAGTAGCGATTATCATTTTGTTAGTTTTACTGGTTGGCGGTCAGGCTTTGCAGCTCTCGAAAAGCTGGGAAAAGTAACCCGCACTGCGTCCTAAAATTTATACAAGGCGATTAAAGACTTTCTAAAAGCATCCGAATTGTCTTGAAACATTTCAGTCAATATTGAATACAGAACTCAGTGAGCAACATTTTTGGTATTTACGGAAAAAAGATTTTCAGCATCGAGGAAGCAGAATCACTGTTGCCCTTACTCTATCGTTTGACTGATGAATCCAGTCGTAGTGTTAAGTCGCTTATGAAACACATTGAAGCCTTGCCCGACAAAAAAAGCTTACGTGCTTCCGACATCGAAAAAAACATCAATGAAATTATCGAAAAATGGCAAAACAAACTGGAAAAGCTGGGCGTTGTTCCCAAAGGTTTGTGGCTTGCCGATTTCGACAACGGCAAAGGTTACTTTTGTTGGAAATTTCCAGAAACAAAAATTGCCTTCTGGCATGGATACCAAGATGGTTTTTCAGGACGACAACCTTTAGAACTTCAAGAAGTTGTGGATGTAGGCCTTGAACTATGAGAATCGGAATCGCGCAAATCAATCCCGCTCTGGGTGACTTTGAAACTAATGCCGAAAAAATCTTAAAAAATATCAAGAGCGCCCGAGACCGAAAATGTAATTTAATTATTTTTCCTGAAGCTGCTCTTCTTGGATATCATCCCTACGACCTGCTCGAGCGCCCTGAATTCATTCAGCGGCAAAATAAATATTTGCAAAAGATTATGAAGGCTGTTCCCACGAGCATTAATGTTCTTTTAGGAGTTATCCAAAAGAACAAGTCATCACGTGGAAAACCCTATTTCAATTCTGCAGTTCTTATTCAAAAGGGTCGTAAACCCCGTTTTTTCAATAAGGAACTTTTGCCGACGGGAGATGTTTTTGATGAAGCGCGCTTTATCGAGCCTGGCGATCTTGAAAAAAATTATTTCAATTGCGGGGACTGCAAATTTTTCCTGACAATCTGTGAAGATATGTGGGCATGGCCTATGCCAGACAAAACTTCCCCGTATTCACGAAATCCTCTTGATGATGTGAAACGAAAGAAAATCGATTTCGTGATCAACATGAGTGCTAGCCCGTTCTTTTTAGGCAAAGATAAGTTACGCCACTACATGGCTTTACAGACGGCTAAACATTTTAAGGCTCCATTGATTTATGTAAATCTTGTGGGCGCCCAGGATGAAATCATTTTTGATGGTCGAAGTTTTGTCATCGATACCAAAGGTAAAAAACTTTTAGAGTGTCAGGCCTTTGAAGAAGATTTGAACGTGATTGATACAGATTCCTACGAAGCTTGGTCAAAACCACAGCCTTTGCATGAGGTCGATCTTCTTCATCGTTCTTTAGTGATGGGGATACGTGACTTCGTTAATAAGCTAGGCTTGCAAAAAGTCCATCTGGGAATCAGTGGGGGAATCGATTCGGCGATCGTTGCTTGTTTAGCTGTGGATGCTCTCGGACCACAGAACGTCACCTTATTGGCTATGCCGGGACCATTTTCGGCGGAAATGAGTTTTGATCTTGCGGAAAAGTTAGCTCAAAATCTTCAGGTTAAATTTTTGAAAGCACCAATCAATGAAGCTTACGAAAGCATCGTTCAGACCTTATCTCCCGTTTTAGATTTAGAAGAAAAAATTTCTGTTGTTCATGAAAATGTTCAATCGCGGCTTCGTGGTTTATTTTTAATGGCTTATGCCAATAAAACAAATTCGCTTTTGCTGACCACAGGAAATAAAAGCGAATACGCCACAGGCTATGCCACTCTGTATGGGGATATGTGTGGTGGCCTAGCTCCGCTGGGAGATTTGCTGAAACATCAGGTGTATGAGCTCGCAGAATATTACAATCAAGAGCAAGAGTTAATTCCTGCCAATATAATCACCCGGCCACCCACCGCAGAACTGCGGCCCAATCAAAAAGATCAAGACAGTCTTCCAGCCTATAACATTTTGGACAAAGCCGTTCAGGACTTAGTTGAGGTCTGCAAAACTGCAAACAAACCTGTTGAAAAATGGTTGCTTAAAAAATTAGTACAAACTGAATTTAAACGCTGGCAAGCTGCCCCGATTTTAAAAGTTTCGGCTCACGCCTTTGGCCGCGGCCGGCGGTATCCTTTGGCTCAGCAAGCCTTCAAAGATTTTTAAAGTTTATTACAGGCCAAGGAGATCGAGCTGCTTGGGTTGTCTCTGAATTTGGGGAAAGCGCACTTCCAATTTTCCAGTCAAGGCAATCAGATTATCGATCTTTGGTGCTTGTCCACCGACAGAAATTCGTTTCATCATCTCTAGGAAAAGTAGACCACAGTAGCTGGCATCTTCTTCAGCTCGGTGAAAATTTCCAGTTGGGATTTTTAAATGCTGAACGAGGGTGACCAGTTTGTAATTGGGCAGACCAGGAAAAACCTTTCGTGAAATGCCTAAAGTATCTAAGACAATTCCGCGTGGTGCAGGCGTTTCATGTTTCTTAATATCATTGGTTAAAAATTGAGTGTCAAAAGGAGCATTGTGCGCAACCAAAGGATCGTCGCCACAGAATTCGGCGAAGGAAGGTAATAATTCAAAAATGCGGGGCTTTCCTTTAACCATATCGTCAGTGATTTTATTGACCGCAGACGCTCCCGGAGGAATTGGTTTCAGAGGATCAACAAGAGTTGAAAAAATAGCTTCCGGTTGGCCATTGACATATTTGATGGCCCCAATTTCACAAATTTGGTCAACACCGGGAACTGTTCCTGTTGTTTCAAGATCGAAAGCAATAAAGTTCATAAAAATATTGATACATAAGGAGCTCCCGGGTTTCAATCAAAGAAATGAAAAAAAATGTCCAGTTTTTGCTAGAACCTCTTTCCTGCCTTATCAATGCGAGTCAAAACCAAACTCTTCTTGAAGCTTTGTTAGAAGCTGGCATTGACATCGATCACAGCTGCGGTGGAAACGGGACTTGCGGGACTTGCAGGGTTCATATCGAAAGCGGATTCGATTCCCTGCCACCGCCCAATGAAGTTGAAGCTGAGCTTAGAAATGAATTACCCTTTGATTCCCATGAGAGACTAGCTTGTCAGAATTATGCTCACGAGGGCTTGATTGTAAAACTGCGTGAAAAAAAACTCTAAGGATGCAGCCTTATTCGACATAAAAAGGATTTGTGTAAATCCAAGTGAGCCATTTTTTTCCATCGGGAATAGGTAGAAAGGGACTAACCCTGACTTGGATACGATACACTCCAGGCTCGGTGATTTGTAAATTAATGTTGGAACTATTTCCGGTCGCGTAGCGAAGTCCATTTCGGTAAACCACAATTTCATAAAAATCAGATGGCTCGACAGGGACCTCGGCACGCAAGATCAGATTTTTATTAAACTTAATATTTGAACCCATAAGATAAGTTTTATTTTTATCTTCGATGGTCGCTTGGAAGCCTTTGGTATCGCCCAATAAGTCGAAAGCGATATAGAAATTTCCATTTTTCAAAGCCTGGAAAATTTTTTGTTTATCGCTGGCAACTTGGCCGGTCAGCTCAGATTTCAGCAGAACGTGATTTGAAAAAATCTCGAAGCTCTTTTGATAACTGGGAAATTTAATTAAGTAATTGGCGATAGGAATAGCGCGGGCAGAAGCTTCTGCGCCGGCAAAGAGATTAAAATGAAATTTTGAAGAAACTCCATCAAAGAGGGCAATCTCTTCGGTGGGCTCATTGAAAAGCCTGACCAGAGCAAGTTTAGCGTTAAAGGGATACATCAGAAAACTCCAGAACACAGAAAGTTTTGATTTTTCCCAGGCTCGAGTCGAAATTCCTTTTAAATTGACCAACTCTAGCCCATCCATTCCGATGGGGATTTCTCCGGACCAGGTGAAACCTAATTTGTGAGGATGCGCTAACACCAACAAAGTATCTTTATTGAAGAATTTTTTTTGCGAGAGGTAATCGGCAAGTCGTATCTGAGAATCTCCTAGCGTTGTTCCTAGATCATCACCGCGATTGGAATAGAAAATAAGTCGTGAATCCAAATAGCTGTATTTTCCCCCGGTGAAAACCAATGTATTTCCGTGATAACCTTCGTTGGTGTAGGGAATGTCGAACAGATTCAAATCAGTAAAGAAAATAAAATCGAGTCCTGCAGTCCGAGCCGAAGCAATGATTTGACTGTAGCTGCTGGAACCTAAGCTCAATTCTGAGTGAACATTCACGACGCCTTTATAGTCGAAAAACTCGATAGTGTTTTCTTTTTTTAGTTTTAGCGGAATGACATTCACGTTGATCTGCGAAATATAAAATCCATAGACAAAATAGCAAATCAGTAAGCCGGAAAAAAATATTAATGTGCGAATCATTTTTTCACCTCAAGTATAAGATAGTCATGAGGCAAATTTTCTACTTCTTTGATTTTCCAGCCTTCTTTCAAGATCCACTCCGGCAGATCGTGATGCCTTTGTTTAATAAGAAAGAAAGAATTTTCTGAAGGGTAACCATGATCAAGAGTATCAAAAAAATCATACCGACTGCCGTCTTTTAATTTGTAAACGGGTTTACGAGAATTAAACCACAGTGACGATGCTAGCTGGTAGTTAATGGCATAAAGTGGACGATAGACTTCGACAAGAGGACTAAAAGATCTATATAAAAAAGGCTCACTGACTTTTCCGTGGACAAATTGGTGAGCCGAAAAAATCATGGCAAATCCTAAAGTGAAATACAGTGAAAGCCAAAAGCCGAGCACTAAGAAATGTTTGCGCCAAGACCAACTTCCTGTCAGAGCCAAAGCATAGACCGTCGGATAAGCCATGATGGGCCAATTGCCCTCTACGGGAGCGCGAAAACTGGTCAGAAAAAAGAAAATAAGAGGTCCCCATGCGAATGACTTTAAAATTTTCATCCGCGGATCTTTATTTTTAACAGCTGCCCAGACGACCAAAGGAAACAAGATAAGCACTTGTCCAAAAAAATATTCGACCGGCCACTGCCAACTAAACCCAGCCTGCTTCAGACCATGATTGAATTGAAAATGAAAAGAACTCCATTGATTTTTAGAGTTCCAGTAAAGAACGGGCAGACAAAAAATAAAACCACTAATACCGATGATATGTAAATGCTTCCAGGGAAAGCGATGAAGAACTTTATTTCTCCACATCGAATAGAGGGTCAAAGGTAGAAATAGAACGATTAAATATTTCGACAAGAAGCCTAAGCCTAATGAAACCCCAAGACCAAGGGCATATTTTACGGATGGGCGTTCAAGGTATTTAAGATAAAAAAGAAGAGACAAGCTCCAAAAAACTAACAGTGGAAGATCAGGCGTTAAAAGAAGAGTACCAAACCCCAAAAAAGGAGAAATAAGTGTAAGATAAAACCAGACTTTATAAGTTTCCATTTCAATTTTAAGTTGTTGGAATATAAAAAACCAAATCAGCCATAAACTATGACCAAGAATAACACCTGGCCATCGAACCAGCGATTGGCCCCAATCTAGGAAATGTCCAAGATACAAAAGCCATGCTGTCATTGGAGGGTGATCAAAGTAACTGAACTGAGGGAAAAGCGACCACACCCAGTAATAAGCTTCATCAGCAATTAAGGGCAAGGCACTCGCCAGCGCGAGTTTTAAAAAAAGTGTTAAAGACCATGCCTTGAAATAGGTATTCACGTCAGTAAGTGAGTTTTATAGGTTTACCGAGAACTCCCGGGATGCCAATTTCTTTTCCATTAACGATGATGCTAATAGCGCCACCGTTACTCACATTAAGTTTAACTCCAGAGCGAGTTTTGATGGTGTGAAGTTGTTCGGGTTCAAGATGAAATTTTTCGTTTTTTCCACTGGCTGTCGAATATTCAACATCGACATTATCTAAAGCTTCAATGATCAACTCAATATTTTTGATGGCGGGTTTTACTTCGGCAGCGACTGCAGGTGTTTCAGTCGGCTTAACTTCTGGTTTTTCCGTGACTGTAGGTTTAGCTGGTTCTGCCGGTAAGGCTGTCGTTGAGGTGGACGGCGAAGAAGGTGTTGGTGATGTTGTTGGCGGAGCGGCCGTCGACATCGGCGGTGGGGTTGGAGGAGTTGTCAGTGCGGATCGAGGAGCAGGGCCGGTCGTTGCGGGATTAACAAAAGGAGATGTCGGTGCTGCTAAAGTTGAGCCTTCTTTTGGCGCTGTAGTTTCAGTGGAGGGAGCACTTTCAGGAGGTACGGCTTGTTGTTGGGCAACAGCAGGATCAGAAGAAACTGGAGCTGACTCTACCGGAGGAGTCGACGGTTGGGGAGTTACAGCTGGAGTGACTGCGATGGTTTCGGGCTCAGGCGTGACAGCTTCATTTTGATAACGATCAATCACTCGTTTCGTAATAAGAATCAATGTTATCAAAACAATTACTGAAGCAATGAGAGTCATGTTTCGGAAACGTTTTTCCGAAGTGATTGTCACAGGTTTTGGTTCGTGGGCCGAAGGAGCAGGTTCCCGCGCGGGGGCTGAAAAATTTTGGGGAGCATCAGCAGTTGGCGCTGACGTCGGTGGCGCCGGATTTACAGTCACTGGAGGAACTTTATCAGTGCCCAAGTGCAAAGAGATTGAGTGAGGTTTAGTCGTTCCCATTTCCGAAGTAAACAGTCTTAAAACATCATCAACATTCAATTTTAAATACTGAGCATAGCTTTGGACAAAACCACGCAAAAAAGTTTTTGCAGGAAGAGCGTCAATGTCCCCATCCTCTATAGCTTTTAAGATTTTACTGTTAATTTTAAGCGACAAGCCAATTTCGTGGATTGAAAGTTGTTTTTCTTCTCGAGCTTTTTTAAGTATTTCGCCTGTCTTTTTCATTACTGAACCTTCCGAATTATTTCAATCATCGCTCGAGAGCGATCCTGGTATCGACCTTGAGGGTAAAGCTTAATGACTTCCTGAAGGCGTGTTATAGCTTTATCCTTTTCCCCCATGCGAAAAATCGTCAATGCGCTGAAGTAGTGGGGCTCATCAAAGGATGATTTTTGGCAAAATGAAATAGCACGTTCCAAAGCTGGCAAAGCTCTTTTATAATCCTGAAGCTCAAATAAGGATCGACCGTAATAATTATTCGCGACACAACTTTCTCGCTGTTGTTCCGCGGCCTTTAGAAAACTTTTTTTAGCGAGATCGAATTTTTTCTGGTTGAATTGGCTTAAGCCAAGATTGATGTAAGCTTTTTCAACACCAGTGTATGTCAAATCATTTAAAACTGTTTTCAGTTCTTTTTCGGCTTCGGCGTGACGATTTTTTTCGATCAGCAATCGAGCCAGATTATTTCGAGCATCAGTAAATTTAGGCTCAAGAGAAAGAGCTCGACGAAAGTGCTTCTCCGAGAAGTCATATTTTTCGCGCATGAAATAGGTGAGACCGAGATTATTTTGAATAGCTGGGTCATTAGGGCTGAGCTCTTCAGCTTTTAAAAATTCGGCAAGGGCCATAGGGTAATTGTTGGACTCAAAATAAGAAACGCCCAACTGCATATGTAACGCTGATTTTTCCTTTTTTTCTGAAAAGCTGGCGCAACCCACACTGGCTAATAGAATAAGAGCTAAAAAAAGTCTCATCCTAACAAGCTATCATTGTCGATTTAAGAGTCAATCCTGACTTCGCTCAATAGCTCTACATGACTGGTTTGCGGGAACATATCCAAAGCTAAAAGCTTTTCGACCCGTGGTTTAAGACCCTGTAGCTGCGCTTGATCATAAAATAGTTTAAGGTCTCTGGCCCAAGTCACCGGATTGCAACTGACGTAAATAAAACGCGGAATTTCGGCCGCGGCGAGAGCCTTCATGACCAAGCCTTCAGTCCCGATTCGCGGTGGATCAAGAATCACCAGATCATTTTTCTGAAGTAAAAATCTTTTCATAAAGAGGCTAACATCGGCGCAAAAAACTTCAAATTGTTTAGGTGAGAGCTTAAGCATTTCAGCGCGCTTTCGTGCAAGTTGGGCTAATCCCAAATGTTTCTCGACAGCGATGACCGAAGTTTTTTTAAAGGCTTCTGAAAGTGGAAAGCTTAAATTTCCTGCGCCGGCATACAGATCAATGATGCGTGAAGGCTTTTGGGGGAAATCTTGGCTGTAATTTAAAAGCTCAAGGATCAGATTATCATTTTGAAAGCGATTCACCTGAGAAAAACCCTGCGAATCTTTTTCTTCACCCAGTTCATACCAGCGAGGCTCTTCGTTTTCATCCAGGTAAAATTCGTAACGACCTCGAGGAATTTTTTTATCGAGGATTTCCTTTTTAAACTGTGGCCAAGCTGACATTAACTTTTCTTCAGTGATAAGACAGTCTTCAATTTCGATCAAATTGTGTGTGCCCTGAGCATAGAATCCAAAATGTGAATTTTGATTTTTGGGCTGAATGCGATTTCGATAGCGAAAGCTTTTAGGACTGGGTCTAATTTCAAACTCGGGTAAAAATTCACCGGGCAGAAACTTTGAAAAAGTCTCACGGATCAATTGCTGTTTAATCCGCAACTGAGATGTCTCTTCGAGATGTTGCCAGTCGCAGCCGCCACACTCTGAATAGTAGGGGCAGGGCGCTACACGACGCTCAGCCGAGGGCTGCAAGATTTCTAAAATGCGGGCAAAATAAAAGTTTTTTTTTGCTTCAGTGATTTCGACTTTGAGAGTATCGCCAGGGGCAGATTTAGGTACAAAAATGACGGCATTTTGATGACGGGAAAGACCAGAGCCCCCCGCCACCATTTTTTCAATTTTTATTTCGAGTACATCACCAACAGAAATTTTCAATGAGGTTAGACGTTACAGATTTCGCGCTTTTCGAAAAATAAAGCTAATTCACGTTGAGCGGAAGTTGGGCTGTCAGAACCGTGAACCGCATTTTCACCAACGTTGTCACCAAATTTAGCACGGATTGTTCCAGCAGCAGCTTTTTTAGGATCAGTTGCGCCCATAATATCACGGTTTTTCATCACTGCGCCTTCACCTTGAAGACAAAGCAGCATCACTGGACCTGAAGTCATGAAGCTAACAAGTTCGCCAAAGAAAGGGCGAGCTTTGTGTTCTGCATAGAACTCTTCACATTTATCTTTAGAAATGACAGTTAATTTTGCTGCCGCAATTTTTAAACCGTTTGCTTCGAAAATACTTAAAATATCACCGATACAATTTTTTTTCATCGCATTGGGTTTAATGATCGAAAAGGTTTGTTCCATAGCCATAGTTATCTCCTTACTTAAGCAGTGATTTTAGTGTCGTCCCAAGATCTGCCGGACTTCTGGCAATTTTGCAACCAGCAGATTCAAGAGCTGCAAATTTTGCTTCAGCTGTGCCTTTTCCGCCGCTGATAATAGCTCCCGCATGACCCATGCGCTTTCCTTTGGGGGCCGAGGCTCCCGCAATGAAAGCAGCCACTGGTTTTTTGAATTCTTTTTTGATGTAAGCTGCGGCCTCTTCTTCAGCATCGCCACCGATTTCGCCGATCATGATGACAGCTTCAGTGCCAGGATCAGCGTTAAAAAGCCTTAAAACATCAATGAAGTTTGTTCCATTGACGGGATCTCCACCAATTCCGACACAGCTGGATTGACCTAATCCAAGCTGAGTCAACTGATGAACGGCCTCGTAAGTTAAGGTTCCTGACCGAGACAGCACGCCAATTTTTCCTGGTTTGTGGATATGACCGGGCATAATTCCAATTTTGCATTGACCCGGAGTGATGACTCCAGGGCAGTTAGGGCCAACCAATCGAGTGCGGCGACCTTCCATAAATTTTTTCACTTTAATCATGTCCAAAACAGGAATTCCTTCGGTGATGCAGACGACGAGATCCAAATCAGCATCAACGGCTTCCATGATGGAATCTGCAGCAAAAGGTGGAGGCACAAAAATCATCGAAACATTACATCCTGTGGATTTCTTTGCTTCATGAACTGTATTGAATACAGGCAAATTGATGTGTTTCGTTCCACCTTTTCCAGGCGTTACTCCACCAACCATTTTCGTTCCATAAGCGAGACACTGTTCCGAGTGGAAAGTTCCCTGAGCGCCAGTAAAACCTTGGCAAATCACTTTGGTGTTTTTATCTATCAGTATTGACATATTTCTAACCTTTCGCTGCGGTTACAGCTTTTTTCGCAGCATCCGTTAAGTCATCGGCAGGAATAATGTTCAGCCCGCTCTCTTTCAGAAGTTTTTTCCCCAGATCAACGTTGGTTCCTTCAAGGCGAACGATCAAGGGAACCTTTAAGCCAACCTCTTTAGAAGCAGCGATCACACCTTCAGCGATCACGTCACACTTCATGATTCCACCGAAAATATTTACCATGATGGCTTTAACATTCGGATCCTTGAGAATGATTTTGAAAGCAGCAGTGACCTTTTCTTTATTTGCGCCACCACCTACATCCAAGAAATTCGCCGGCGTTCCACCGTGTAATTTGATAATATCTAAAGTGGCCATCGCTAGACCTGCACCGTTGACCAAGCAACCGATGCTTCCATCCAACTTGATAAAAGCTAAATCGTATTTAGAAGCTTCAATTTCGGTTGGCTCTTCTTCGTTCAAATCACGAAGTTCAACAATTTCGGGATGACGGAACAAGGCGTTTGAATCAAAATTCATTTTCGCGTCCAAAGCGATAATGTCCCCTTCTTTAGTGACAACCAAAGGATTGATTTCTGCAATGGAACAATCTTCAGCAATAAAAGCGGCATATAATCCCATAAAGAATTTAACTGCTTTATTCACTACCTCGGGTTTCATTCCAATTTCAAAAGCCAACATGCGAGCTTGAAAAGGCATTAAGCCTACCGCGGGATTGATATCTATTTTTTTAATAGCATCAGGATGTTTTTCGGCAACTTCCTCGATGTCCATGCCCCCTTCAGAGCTGGCCATCATGGTGACTCGGCCAGTGCCACGGTCGACCAAACAAGCAACGTAATATTCTTTTTCGATATTACAACCTTGTTCAATGAAAACTTTTTCAACACGTTTCCCTTCGGGTCCCGTTTGGTGGGTCACCAAAGTCATCCCGATCATTTTTTTAGTCAGATCTTGAACTTCGCTGGTTGATTTTGCGATCTTAACTCCGCCGCCTTTGCCTCGGCCTCCGGCGTGGATTTGAGCTTTAACCACCCAAACTGATCCGCCGATTTCTTTGGCCACAGCCATGGCTTCTTCAGGAGAATGAGCCACTCGGCCTTGCAAAGTGATGACACCAAATTTTCTGAGGACTTCTTTAGCCTGATACTCATGAATATTCATAATTTTCCTTAGTAAGAAAGTTTTCCTAAAGCATCGACAAGTTCGCGTACAGCTTTTCCTGATTTTTCCAAACCAGCTCTTTCCGTGTCGTTTAACTTCAATTCGATAACGCTTTCCATTCCTTGGCCACCTAATTTACAGAGAACTCCAATGAAAAGCCCTTTCATTCCGTATTCGCCATTCAATTCCACAGCACAAGGTAAAATGCGTTTTTGATCTTTCAAGATAGCTTCTGCCATTTGAACAGCTGAAGCGGAAGGAGCATAATAAGCAGAACCCGTTTGCAAGAGCTTCACAATTTCAGCTCCACCATTGACGGCGCGATTAACAAGTTCATCAATTTTTGCTTGGGGAAGCATTTCCATAAGTGGAACTCCACCAACGGAACAATGGCGAGGCATCGGAACCATGGTGTCGCCGTGACCACCGAGAGTAAAACCTTGAATATCTTTAACTGAAACATTGCAAGCTTCTGCAATGAAAGTTCGAAAGCGAGCGCCATCAAGGACTCCAGCCATTCCAATAACACGTTCGCGTGGAAAACCAGTCACTTGTTTACAAACATAAGCCATCGCATCCAGAGGATTTGAAACAACGATAACAACCGAATTAGGAGCGTACTGTTTAATTCCTTCAGAGCAAGCTTTAACAATTTTTGCATTGGTTGCTAATAAATCATCACGGCTCATTCCAGGTTTTCGAGGAAGTCCTGCCGTTAAAATCACGATGTCTGAATCAGCAATGTCTTTATAATCAGAGGTTCCGGTTACTCGAGAGTCAAATTGTTCAACGGGTGAGGACTCGTACAAATCTAAAGCTTTTCCCTTAGCCACACCATCATTGATGTCTAATAAAACAACGTCCCCAAGTTCTTTTTGAGCCGCCCAATGGGCCGCGGTTGAACCTACAAATCCCGCACCGATAACGGTGATTTTTTTTCTTTTATGAGCCATGAAATTCTCCTGATTTTTTGATTGATGACGGTGTTATTCAATCTTAAATCATAATGAGTGACAAGTCCGATTGAGGCGAGTCATATTTCAGAGGATGAATAAAACGGAAGTTATTCTTGAACTTAAAGAGGCCAGCCTTCAATTCTCGACAAAAGTTGTCCTTAAAAACATCAATTTACAAATTTTGAACGGAGAATCTTTCGTCTTAGTTGGTCCCAGTGGACATGGAAAAACGGCTCTCTTAAAAGTTTTAGCCGGATTACAAAATGTCACTTCAGGAAAAGCTTTGGTTCTTGGAAAAGATTGGCAATCCTTGCGTGGCGCAGAGCGTTTGGGCGTGCTCAAACATTTGGGAATGTTATTTCAGAAAAACGCTCTCTTTGATTCTTTAAGCTGCATCGAAAATATAGGATTTCCCCTTAGAGAAACTACAGATAAATCAGAGATTGAAATCCAAAAAATAGCGGAACATTTCTTAACCGAAGTGGGCCTTGGTCATGTTAAAAATCTTTTTCCCGATGAAATCAGCGGGGGAATGCAAAAGCGTCTCGGGATTGCTCGGGCCCTGGCTCTAAGTCCTCGGGTCATATTCTACGATGATCCTACAGCTGGCTTGGATCCAATCACCTCTCGAAAAATCATTCAGATGATTGCTACTCTTAAAAAAGAATTAAATTCGACGGTAGTGACAGTCACCAATGACATGAATCGAGCCTTCCAATTGGCCGACCGAATTGGTTTTGTCGTTGATCAGCAACTTGTCATTACAGGATCTCCGGAAGAAACAAAAAATCATTCAGATCCTCGGGTGCAACAATTTATTCGTGGTTTGGCGGAAGGGCCTTTAACGGCCTTGGGATAAAGATGATTGAGTATAAAAACCTTATTAAAAAATTTGGTGATCGTACAATTCTTAAAGGTTTATCTTTAAAGGTTATGCGTGGGGAAATTCTTTTTATTCTTGGAACTTCTGGGACCGGAAAGTCAGTGCTCTTAAAAAATACAGTTGGCTTGTTGAAGCCAGATGAAGGTGAAATCTGGATCGATGGTGAAGAAATCTCTGGCTTCTCTGAAGAACAGTTGCAAAAAATTCGTAAAAAATGCGGAATGGTTTTTCAACATCCAGCGCTTTTCGACTCGTTAACTCTTTTTGAAAATGTTGCCTTTGGTTTAAGGAAACATTTTAACTACGATGAAAATCAAATTAAAGAAAAAGTAAACTTAGCTCTCAGTCTGGTGAACTTAAATGACGTTGAAAAACTTTTTCCCGCGCAGATCTCTTACGGCATGCAAAAACGGGTGAGTCTTGCGCGAACCGTCGCCCTGGATCCTCAAATATTATTATTTGACGAACCCACAACAGGCTTAGATCCGGTAACCACTTCAGCGGTTAACTTACTGATCAAAAATTTGTCTCAAAAATTAAAAACAACCTCAATGGTCGTCAGTCATGACATGCACAGTGCCTTGACGGTTGCGGATCGTATCGTTGTTTTGGATCAGGGCCAAATTGTAGCTTTGGGCACACCCGATGAAATCAAAAAGTCAGAAGTGCCTTTAGTGAAAGATTTTTTACTTGAGGTCCATTGATGTTTAAAAAATTGATGGCTATCATTAATGAATTGGGAGCAGAAGTTCTTTTTCTTAAAGAAATTTTAAAAACTCTGATTAAAACACCCTGTCAACCTCGTCTTGTTTATGAACAGATTTGGGATGTTACGATGGAAAGTCTTCCAACGACAGCAATGGCCGGTTTTTTCGTTGGCGCCATCATGACTATTCAGTTCACCATGCAAATGAATGAATTCGGTGCTTTAGGTTATTTAGGTGGTCTGGCCACCAGCGGAACAATTCGTGAAGTTGGCCCTTTGCTGATTGCTTTTATGCTCAGTGGAAAAGTTGGAGCTTTTACCTCGGCCGAATTGGGCACCATGCGAGTGACCGAACAGATCGATGCCATAAGATGTTTAGGCGCAAATCCCATTCAAGAAATTATTTTACCGCGATTTTTAGGAATCGTCATTTCGGCCTTTTTCTTATTAGCGGCAGGTCTTTTGATGTCAGTTTTCGGCGGGATGTTTTTGGGATCGGTGTTTGCCGGAGTTAACCCCGAAGAATATCTTCGGCATGTGCCAACAATTTTAGCCTGGCCGTCCGTGGTCGGGGGTTTAGTCAAATGCTTTTGTTTCGCTGCTCTTCTAGCAACAATTTGCACTTACAAAGGCTACACCACTACGGGAGGCGCCAAAGGAGTTGGCCGTTCTGTCGTTTCAACTGCAGTCAGCACCATGGTCTGTATTGTTGTGTTTGATTGGTTAACCAGTCATCTTTCTGAAGTCCTCCTTCGCATTATTCAGGAGGCCTCGTGATCTTTTTTCTGAGGATGTCCTTCGCGGCCATTTTAGGACTTTTTCAAAAGCCATTTCGTTCAAAGGAGATTATTCAACAGCTCTACTTTGTAGCCAATGGAAGCTTAGTTATCATTATTTTTTGTGTTTGTTTTGCAGCGATGGTGACGATCCTTGAATCTTCATTTCACATGAAACTTGTTATTCAAAATGACTCTATGGTTCCTGGTTTCGCCGCTCTTCTTATATTGCGAGAACTTGGTGTTGTGGTTACGGCCTTATTACTGACCTCGCGAGTAGGAGCTGGCTTTGCGGCCGAAGTCGGTTCAATGCAAGTGACCGAGCAAATTGACGCTCTTAAAATGTTAGGGATAGATCCTATTCAGTATCTAGTTTCGCCTCGGCTCATTGCCTGTGTCTTGGGATCTGTGTTTCTTACGGTTATTGCGAATTTAACTTGTTTGTACTGTGCCATGCTGGTCAGTGAAAGTTCCCTCGGTTACAGCACGCAAATGTTTCTGACCTCGATGAGACGATTCGTCAATTTCCATGATCTTATTTTTGCAATGATCAAGGGCGCCGTGTTTGGTGCCGTCATTCCTTTGACGAGTTGTTACTTTGGATTCTTTTGCAAACCCGGAGCTGACGGTGTGGGAAAAGCCACTACCCAAAGCGTAGTATTTTCGTCGATTGCTATCATTGTGCTTGATTTCATTCTGTCTTATACGTTTTCATTCTTCTATTAGGAGTTTTTGTATGAAAGTTGAAACCAAAGTTGGCTTACTTGCACTGTCCTCAGTTCTTCTTGTTTTGGTTTTTGCTTGGATGATGGGAATGGTCTCGCCCTTTTCTAATTCTAACGAAATCAATGTGATGTACAACTATGCGGGTGGTATTGAAGAAGGATCGCCAGTGAGAGTAATGGGGATCAAAGTCGGCAAAGTAAAAAAAATTGTCTTTGATCCGACCTACAAAGCTCCATCTGGTGAAGAAGTGAAACTTAAGATTGTTATTAGTGTCGATAAAAAGGCTTGGTCCTCCATTCGCCAAGACTCGCACTTCTTTATTAATTTAGCCGGAGTTATCGGTGAAAAGTTTTTAGAAATTTCACCCGGTTCTGGGGACAAAATGGAACTTAAATCAGGAGATTTTGTACGTGGTGAAGATCCGCCTCGTATTGATCAATTGATTTCACAGGGCTACGGTTTGGCTGGCAAAATTATTGAATTAGTTAATAAAAACGAGGGCTCGGTCAGCAACATGATTACTCAGCTGGATAAACTCACGACAAATTTTAATAAAACACTTGTTTTGTTGGACAAAACCACGCAAAACGCAGAGGTTTCCCGCTTGTTAAAAAACACGGTTAAAATGAGTGACGATATCGCTTATTTGACGGGAAATCTGCGCTCGCGCAAAGCTGAAGAAACTTATGACTTAGTTCATCGTTTGCTCTTTCGTTTAGAACCAGTCGATGGGCCAAGAATTAAAAAGTTTTTTCAAGAAGAAGGCATTCGCGCAAAAATTTTCTGATGGTTAAGGAGACTTTATGAAAAAATTGGTATTTTTGATTGTTTTTAGTTTGGTAGGATTTGAAACCTGGGCTCAAAGTTCAGTTGAGGTTCCTGAGGTCAGTGTTTCTAGTGTTCCTCGCGCTCAAGTTGAAGGGCAAAGCATTTACGCAAACAATTTAGCCATGCGTGATGATCGACGAGTCGGTGTTGGAATCGGTGTTGGTGGAGCCTTAGGTTTTACAGGTTTGAACCTGGAACTTAACATGGAAGACGCTAACGCTGCTTTAATGGGCCTTGGTTACGGTGATGGCTACAACACCGTTCATCTTCAATGGAAACACTCTTTTGAAGGGCAGTACTTCACACCTTATATCTCAGGCGGCTATTCGCGATGGTACGGAACTCAAGATCGAAACCTCCTAGATTCTTCTTATGTTCTTAGAGCTGTTTTAGATAACGAGACACTCAAGAAAGGAACCTTCAATGCTGATTTCTTAGTGGGATCGGCAGGACTTCAGTACAACGAACTTGAAGGGGACTGGGTCGGCGCTAGCTTTTATTTTGAGTTCATGGTTTTAGGATCATTAAACAAATCTGTTTTAGTTCCTGCTGGCAGTGTCGGCGCCATCTATTATTTCTAAGGAAACTTTCTACTAAGCCTGGGCCCTTCGTGGCGCAAGGTCGGTCGACTTGTGCGGCGTACGTAAAGTACGCCTCCGCGTCTTCCTTCCGCGCGCCTCAAATAAAAAACCCTCGGTTATTCCCCGAGGGTCACTGTACTTAAATCAGTACGGAAGAAAAACTACTTCTTTTTAGAAGCTTTTTTTCTAGTCGTTTTTTTCTTAGCTGCTTTTTTCGTAGCTTTTTTCTTAGCCATTGCTCCTCCTCGGATGCGTTAATGTTATTTCGTTCCTTTGAACAATCTCTTACTTACAAGTCTTCACATAACGACCACGGCCGTCAACAAAAAATTTCACTTGCATTAATTTTGATACGTTTTTTGGTCTGGAGGTGCCCGATGATTCTCTCATTACTGACAACAAGCTGCGGATTTTATTTCGTCAGTCGGTTTCATCAACAACTGTCTAAGTTTTTTCCATTCTTAACCTCCAAAAAACTTTTTTTTCACACATTAATCGGTTCTTTCTTTGCTTTTTGTTTTCATTTTCTTCATCAGAAGCCACTCGTTCTGTGGATCACCACTTTTTTGTTTTGGATGGCGAGCGAATTTTTTATGTTGACCTTAAAGTCCTTGATGGAAAGGCGTTTGAAGGAGACAGCTTTAGAATTTATTGATCAATGTTGCCTATCTACTTCAGTCGGAAATTCCTTCCGAAACAGCATGCAAAAGGTTTTTATCCAAAGAAATGATTGGTGTGCAATTCAATTTAAAAATCTCGCGCAAAGTTTGGTCACTTCGGACAAAATAATGCCCCAAACTTCCAGTTTTTTGAGCGATTTTAAGCAAGAATTAATGCAAATTGATCGTTCCGGGCAAAAAATGAATGAACAATTAAAAATATTGCGGAGAATTCTTAAAATTGAGATTAACTTTCGACGTAAGTCGGGACAAGTTCTTCGAAATCTACAAATTCAGTCCCTGGTTTTAACTTTTCTTTACATTGGCTTCATCTTTTTTATTTCTTCGCAGATCGATCTATTTCGATACAAACGACTGCTTTTCTTCTCGATGGTCTTATTTGTCTTTGGTCTCATCCTCACTTTTGTGGCTGGTAGACGCATAAAATGGAAGGTCTGAATCCCTGTTTAAACCTTTTATTGCGTTGTCGACGTTCCATCGAGCAAGGTCGTCCATTGAGTCTCGCCATCAAAGGTTTTATTCAAAATGAGGCGGATCCATTTTCATTGCAGGTGCTTAAGTGGATTTCTTTAATCGAACAGGGCCAAACAACCGAATCTGTTTTAAATCAAATTCAGTCAACGTATCGTCGCCAATTGTTAGAAATTCTAGAGCGTGGCTTAAAAAGAGAACCGGTGGGCTCTGTTTTGATTTTGATGGAGTCTGAAATTCAGGAAGCCTGTGAAGAAGAAATACAAAAAAAATTAACGGATTTGCCTTACCAAGTCATGATTCCACTTCTCTTTTTTCAATTTCCTGCATTTCTTTTGTTGCTGCTAGGGCCATTCTTGTTTCAACTTGTAGAAAATATGAATTGAGTTGAAGAGACAGCAATCTCGAGTTAAATCTTTAAAAATCGAATCAAGGAGGAGTCATGAACGCAGGCAGTGCCGAGGATTTGGAAGCGTTGGTCGAAGAGCTTATGAAAGACAAACCGAGCGCCAGCTTAGTTCAACAATTGAGCTCAAAGTTAGGTCTTCCTTATTCAGGCGATTTAGTCACCCAAATGGGCACGGTGCTGGAAGAAGTCCACCGCATGTACGGTTCGACCTTAAGTCGATTGAATAAAAATTCTGAAATGGAAAATTAGATGAAAAATAAAATTTATAATTCGCTGTTAGAAACAATTGGGGAAACTCCCATTGTTCGATTGAATCAGGTTATCGACGATTCTCCTCATGAATTCTACGCTAAGATCGAATCCTTTAATCCCGGCGGCAGTGTTAAAGATCGTATTGCTGTTGCAATGATTGAAGAAGCTGAAAAACGGGGTGAGCTCAAACCCGGCGGAACCATAGTCGAGGCGACCTCAGGGAATACCGGCCTAGGTTTAGCCTTTGTATCTGCTATTAAGGGTTACAAATGCATTTTCATCATGCCTGATAAAATCAGCGAGGAAAAACGAGCCATTCTTCGTGCTTATGGAGCAAAGGTTGTTATTACACCCACAGCTGTCGAACCCGAAGATCCAAGAAGTTATTTAAGTGTTTCAAAAAAAATCGCTCAGAGCATTCCCAATTGTTTTTATGCGAATCAGTATCACAATCCAGATAATCCTCAACGCCATTATAAAACGACAGGTCCTGAAATTTGGAAACAGATGGATGGTCAGCTTGATGTCTTTGTGGGCGGAGCTGGCACCGGTGGAACGATTTCGGGAGTCGGCAAATATCTCAAAGAACAAAACAAAAATATTAAAATTATCTGCGCGGATCCTATTGGAAGTATTTTATACGATCTCTACTATCATAAGAAGATTGTTGATCCACCTAAGCCTTATAAAGTTGAAGGGGTTGGTGAAGATATGCTGCCAGAAAATGTTCATCTCGATGTTATGGATGGATTTGAGCAAGTCAGTGATCAAGAGGCCTTTAAATTGACTCGTCGGTTGATTGCTGAAGAAGCTATTTGTGTTGGACCCTCCAGCGGAATGGCTCTTGCGGGTGCGATTAAGTTCTCTAAAAAATTAAAAACACCTTCAAAAATTTTAGTTATGTTTCCAGACAGTGGTCGAGCGTACTTAAGCAAAGCTTTCAATGATCAGTGGTTGATCGAAAATAGCCTTTATGAATCTCGTGAATTGTCTTCGGGCTTCGCGATGGTTGTTTCTTCTGATGAATATTACAAAAGCGAAGGCTTAAAGTTTGAATAAGACTTAGGGAATTTTATGAAAAAAATGAAACCAAATTTAGGATTTTCAACTCGCGCCATTCATGCAGGACAACAGCCAGATCCCTCAACGGGTGCGATCATGACCCCGGTGTATCTCACATCAACCTATGTGCAGAGTTCTCCAGGAGTCCATCAGGGCTGGGAGTATTCACGCACTCACAATCCTACTCGCAGGGCCTATGAAAATTGCTTAGCAAATTTAGAAGGTGCAAAACATGGTTTTGCTATGGCTTCGGGTTGTGCAGCAACAACCACTATCTTACATCTGTTAAAACAAGGCGATCATGTCATTGCTGGCGATGATATGTACGGCGGCACTTTTCGATTGTTCGATAAAGTTTTAAGAAATGATGGTTTCGAATTCAGCTTTATCGATTTAACCAAACCTGAAAATTTTCAGAACGCTATCAAAAGCAACACTAAATTAGTTTGGTTAGAGACTCCAACCAATCCGACATTGAAATTAGTTGATATTCGTAAAATTTCTGCAATGGCGAAGGCCCGTGGAATTTTGATTGTCGTTGATAACACATTTATGAGTCCTTACTTTCAAAGACCTATTGAGCTGGGTGCAGATATGGTTGTGCACTCGGCAACAAAGTACATTGGTGGCCACAGCGATTTGGTGGGTGGAATCATCGCTACGGATCGTGATGATCTTGCCGAACGTTTAGCTTTTTTAAGTAATTCAATGGGTGGAATTGCAGGACCCTTTGATTCCTTTTTAGCTCTTCGAAGTTTAAAAACCTTACCTTTGCGTATGAAAGCTCACCAACAAAACGCTTCAGCGATTGCCGAGTTTCTAGAGAGTCACAGCAAAGTTGAAAAAGTGATCTATCCTGGTTTGAAATCTCATCCTCAACATTCTTTAGCGAAAGAACAAATGTCAGGAATGGGGGGAATGATCACCTTTTACATTAAAGGCGGAATTTCAGCAGCGCGAAGTTTTTTGGAAAATGTAAACGTCTTTTCTTTGGCCGAGAGTCTTGGCGGCGTCGAATCTCTTGTCGAGCATCCTGCCATTATGACGCACGCTAGCGTTCCTGTAGAAACTCGCAAGACCTTAGGAATTGATGACAGTTTGATAAGACTTTCCGTCGGTGTCGAAGATCTTGAAGACTTAATGAACGATCTTAAATTTGCTTTTGACCAAGTGAAAAGTTGACACTCAGTCGCGTGAAAGGTAACTAAAGCCTTCCGAAAAAGACCTGGCCAGGTAGCTCAGTCGGTAGAGCAGAGGACTGAAAATCCTTGTGTCGGCGGTTCAATTCCGTCCCTGGCCACCATCTTCGCCTTCTAGCGAAGGCTCAAGATTCAGGTATTCGCGAATTCTTGAATTCACGAATACAGAACAGAATTCCAGCATACTGAATTATTTTTTAAAAACTTGCTTGCAAGACAGTTCTGGTTGGTGCACTTGGGGAGTGCTTTTCTTGTATTGCTTCAATGCCGGAGTTTGATTTGGTGTTGCGCCCGTTGAATGTTGTGTCCGATCGATTATTGCACGTGCTTGTTGTAAATAGCTGCTCTGAGCCCGGCCACGCTGACTATTCTCATCCAATTTGCCATTTTCATAATCTCTATTAATGGTGATTCCATTTTCAATTCTGCCAACAAGTAGAGTTTCTTCGGCAGCATGCTTAGCACCAACTTGAGTCCCTTTAACAAATCTTCCATATGTTCTTAAGCGACGATGGAGATTAGGATCCATTGCGGTAGCAGGCTCTGAAAACCCTTCTTCGATCATCGTTTTAAGTTGTGCGTTCCCATAGTTTACCACTTGAATATCATTAAGTTCGTACAGGTCTTTTTGTGCAAGCATTCCTACTGGAGAAATCAGTCGGATAGCCATATTAAATTTCTCCAACTGAGGTAGGTTCATTTTTTTTGCGACTTGAACAATATAATTCCACCGATCACGAATAGGTTGGGGATCTAGACCAGTTTCTCGTAAATAAGAAATGAACATGGCAAATGTACAATAGACTCGACCGTAAGAATTATTGAATTTTGCTGCGAAAGAGGCTCCTTTATAGAACAAATCTTTCATTCCATGAACAACTCGTCGAGCTATTTCTTCCGAATAGGCTGTTGGATTTTTAGCAGCTAAGGCATGTAATTTTTCAAAGTCTTCTCGTGAAATGTTAGGCGTCCATGGAACTGATTCTTTACTGTGAATAGTGCCATCTTTATTTTCTCGATCACCCATCCAAACTACCTCTTGATACCCAACTTTTTTTACAAAATCTTGAGCGTATTTAGCAAGCTTCTTACTGTCAGGACGTGCGACGATTAAACGGAGATACTCTGATTTTCGAGCAAACTGATGAAGAATATCAGTGAAACGAAGTCCACCTTCTTTATCATCAACATAGGAATCAATACTGCGGGTTGTTCTTATTCCTGTTTCAGGGTCTATTAAAACTTCGGCAATTCCGGCATGAGAAACTCCGTTGGTAAACATCGCTGATTCACGAAGCTTTTTCTTTACCCGCTCCCAAAAACCAGGCTTTGCAGTAACTTCATCATTTTCGTTATGAAAATTTCTTCCAATGATTGAGCCCAATAGACCCAATCGCGCAGCATATATCCAATTGCGAATTCCAGAGGGGCGTCCACCCGCCGTGATTTCATTGGCCTGCTGACCAAAAGACCTTTCAAAAAGGTGATCGCCATTTCTAATTTCGACGCTGTATTGTTTTCCATCAACAGTATCAACGATCAATTTAGTTCCGACATAATTTTCGTAATGCATTCCTACTTTTTTAAGGGAGGCTTTCATTTTTGCGATGAGATCAAGGGAACTTGCTCCTGCTCTGTCTTTTAAGATCTGATAGCGAGTCATACCAAGAACCAGGGCCTTCCCTAAGGCCGTTACGGAGAAGCCGCCCATTTCATTGTCCAAATACATAAATTGCACGATATGGTTTACTTTTTTCTGAAGTTGCCCTAGGCGAGCAACTTCGGTTTCAAGATCCTTACTTAAAGGATTGCTCGAAGAGCTACTTTCAAGTTGATCCAAAACAGAACTGATATTCTTTTCTCCATAGAGGACGTGGATTAAGTCAGCCATAAGAACTTCGGGTTGAACTTCAATATTTTCACGGGTTCTTTCCATGATGTGTTTCGTGGCGCCATCAGGATCATTTTCCAGATACTTCGGCAGAGTAGGTCGGTAGGGCTTCGTATTTAATAGGCGAGTAGCAAACTCAATGATTTTATCACGGGATTCAGGGCCGCGATTATTAGTATGAAGAGTATTTAATATTTCGACGGCAAGAGTACGAACGCTGTTGTACATTTCTAAGCGTTCACTTTGATATTCAAGGACGCGCCTGCTGACATGTTTATTCAAAAAGTTTTCTTGAGCGATGCTTTCTCTCAGTTGCGCCGAGAAATCCTCTAACCCCATCCTTCTCAGAAAACTATCATAACCTCGGGCATCACTTTGAGCTAAGGCCATACTGTCTTCAGTTTGAGCCAATGAAAATGGAAGATAAAATCCACTACAGATCAAGAATACAAAAATAGATAAGAGTTTTGCTGTAAATTTCATTCTGTCACCTTTCCATCTTTTAATTCACAATCTTGGCCAAATGCCCGAATCGGGGCAATAATCCTTACTCGAATATCTTGCTGTTTTGACTAGGGAAAGCGAGCTCCCTCGATTTAAAAGCAATGGATCCAAATTTCCAATCAAAGCCTGTTTGACAAATTGTCACTACAAGTGTCGTATTTATCGACAGTGACTTGGAGGCAAAGATCATGAAGAAAAACTTAGTCAGTTTTATTTTTACATTATTTTTTGTCGTCTCGGGGGTTCAAGCTCGGCCGGCGCTTCCTCCGGAACTTCAAGATTTTTCCTGGCAGACCGGGGATATTCTTGCGGTCAGTGAACTGTTCTATGATTGGTCCACATTCTTTTTCGAGGCTGCAACAGGAAGTCGTTTTGGTCATGTTGGAGTGGTTTCCATCGAAAACACCGGAATCTATGTTTACGAAGAAAATGATCCCCAAGCTCAGAAAACAGATCTGGGTGTTTTCCTAAGTCGTGCGACAAAAAATCCTGTATCAAAAAAATTACATATCGCAATTCTAAGAGCTAAAGTTCCTTTGTCTTCAGAAGAGACTCAGAAAATAGTTACTGCTAGCGAACAGCTGGTGTTACGGCAAATCCCTTACAATCACACGCAGATGATGAATGCTCAGTCCTTAAATTGTTCTGAATTTGTTCGTGCCGTTTATGGTCATGCCGGAAGAGAAGTGGGAATGATTGAAGAAGTTGGCACTTTAAATTTAAAGGCTTTCAATGGATGGCTGCGCTCAGCCTGGGAATGGGATGCTGGTAAAGTAAATCCCAAAAACTTAGTTGTCTCTCCCATGTCTATTGTCCTAAGTCCTTCATTAATGGTTGTTTACTCGACAGTTCCAACTCGAACATATCTGAGCGATCGTGAGCTTTATAATCAGTGGAAGTCAGAAGGTTTTATAAAGGAATTATCTCGGAAAACTTTTGTGCCGGAATTCATATTGAACAAGCTGGGTTCACGGGCCTCGACAAAACCATGGCGGGAAGCTCCTGCCGGTGACAATTTCCGCGCTAATATGTAAATAAAACCGCATCTTACGCCTAAAGCTTTAAATCCCATTCAACAGAAAAATTGACGAAAAAACTTGCCAGAATTAGCGCCGGCCGGGTAACAGTTGGCTCAGAAATACGAGGGGGAAAATTTGAAAACAAATCTCATATATAGGACCTTGGTAGCACTTACATTGCTATCTTCGATAGTAGCAGAGGCAGCTCCACGAAAAACATTTCAACCACGCCGGCCTGGCCCTGGTGTCGTGTATGGACAAGATGATCGACTTGAAATTCATCAAGTCTCTGATCCACGCATCTTAGCTGTTGCTGATTCAACAGTGGCTTTGTTTGAAAAAAAGAATTTACTGACTGGAGTCGCGCAATTCCGTGGGACTAACCAAAAGAGCAATGTCTTTAATCTTCAAGCACCCACTTTCGGTGCCCAATATCGCTTGTGCCAAGACGAGCCTTTTTTCAACCAACCGTCTGGTGCTTTTTGTTCAGGATTTCTTGTAGGTCCTGACCTTATCGCAACTGCCGGCCATTGCGTTGATGACAATCGCTGCCCACAAACAGCTTTTGCTTTTAGCTTTCAGATGAACAAAGACAATACTCCTGTGTTGGCTTTTCCGCAGACAGAAGTTTACGGATGTAAAAAGGTCATCGCTCGAGAGTTAACAGCCGCTCAAGATTGGGCCTTAGTGCAATTAGATCGCCCTGTAACGAATCATAAGCCTCTGGCTTTAGCTAAACGGCCACCAGCAGCTAATGAAGCTATTTACGTTATTGGTCACCCTGCAGGTCTTCCTAAAAAAGCTGCGGGCAATGCCAACGTTCGTAAAATTGATAACGGTTTCTTTTCGGCGAACACCGATACTTACGGGGGAAATAGCGGTTCGGCTGTTTTCAGTCTGCAAACTCATGAAGTTTTGGGTATCTTAGTTCGTGGTGAAAATGATTTCGTGCAAACTCCAAATCAGTGTCAAAAAAGCACGGTGTGTGAGACTGATCAATGTCGTGGAGAAGATGTTACCTTCATTCAATACATTGTGAATGCAATGGGCACTAAAGGACTACGACGATAGAAAAGCTTATTCGAAACCCCCTTATTGTTGCGCTGGATGTAGACACCGACAATGAGGCTTTTCGAATTGCAAAAGAATTATCAGATCTAGCCGGAGCCTTCAAAATAGGGCCCCGGCTTTGTCTTCGCTACGGGCAAAAGTTTATCAGTGAAATTGCCCAATATGCCCCTGTCTTTTTAGATAATAAACATTTTGATATTCCAAGCACGATGGAAGCGTCGATCAAAGCCAGTTTTGATTCGGGTGCTTCATTGGTCACTATCCACGGGCTCAGTGGTGTTGAGGCCATGCAAAAGTTAGCTCGGCTGGAAAAAGAACTTAATAAAGAACGTCCTTTTAAAATTTTGGTTGTTACAATTTTAACGAGTTGGGATCAGCAAAGCTTACCACCGAATTTGCAAAACTGGGAAATCAAGAAACATGTGCAATCTTTGGTGAAATCCGCTCAGGAAGCGGGTCTTACAGGAATCGTCTGTTCTGCCCACGAGCTCGAGTATCTGAATTTGAGCAATTTGTTTGTCGTTACGCCCGGCTTGCAATTCCAAACAGATAATGAAGATCAAAAACGCACGATGACTCCTCGGGAAGCGTTAAATAAAGGAGCTCGAGGTTTAGTGGTTGGGCGATCGATTCTTCAAGCTAAAGACATTCGAGTGAGAGCCCAAGAAATTTTGTCGTCGCTGGAACTAAACTGACGGACCAAAAAGATAAGCAATTAAAATTGTAAGCAGAATAGGAAACGCGGCCATCGCGAAGAAGGGAAGCATTTCTTTCATGATGGCATTTTCTTTTTCAATATTCGCTTGTTCTTGGGGTGTTAAAGGCGTGTGGTTCGTCATAATCCATGTCCTCGAAATTTTTTAAGCCCATCAAAATTTAATAATTAGATTGGCTCTCAAGAAAAATAAAGTTAGTGATCATCTATGATTTTGAATAATTATCCTCCACAAATCAAATACATTGTCGGTAACGAGGCAGCAGAGCGCTATAGCTTTTATGGCATGAAGTCCATCTTGGTCATATTTATGACCAGTCAACTTTTGATTGAAAAAAGTGAGGCCGTTTCGACTTATCACTTTTTCACAGCCGCTTGCTACCTTCTGCCCTTGTTCGGAGGCTACTTATCGGATCGATTTTTGGGGAAATACAAAACGATCATTTTTCTTTCAATAGTTTACTGTCTTGGTCATCTGGTACTTGCTGTGGACGAATCTTTAAACGGCCTGTACTTAGGACTTGCTTTAATTTCGGTTGGGGCTGGGGGAATCAAACCCTGTGTCTCTGCACACGTTGGTGATCAATTTAAGCCCAGTGAAAAGGGCAAAATGGAAAAGGTTTACAATCTTTTTTATTGGATGATCAACTTTGGTTCCTTCTTCGCTACCATCATCACGCCGTGGACCTATGAACGCTATGGTTCTAAGGTGGCCTTTGGCATTCCTGGTGTTCTCATGTTCATTGCTACTGTTATTTTTTGGATGGGACGGGATAAATACGTTCATGTTCCACCGACGGGAAAGAATCCTCATGGTTTTTTCCCCATCATGCTTTCTTCTTTAAAGTCGGGCTTTTCGGGAAAAGGTTTTTTCCACGGGCCTGAAAAATATTTTCCCGCGAATAAGGTCGAAGGCTATCGTGCAGTTCTTCAAGTTATAGTGATTTACTTTTGGATATCGGTGTTTTGGTCACTCTTTGATCAAACAGGATCAACCTGGACATTGCAGGCTCAAAAGATGAATCTGAATTTCTTAGGCTTCACCTGGAACGAAGCTCAAATTCAGTCTTTGAATCCCATCCTTGTGCTGATTTTAATTCCCATTTTTGCTAACTTTGTTTATCCAGGAATTGAAAAAATGGGAATCAAAGTTACGCCTTTAAGAAAGATGATGGCAGGGATGTTTCTCGTTGCAGTTTCTTTTGCCACTGTCGCTTTCTTTCAAAGTTTGATCGAAGCTGGTCACCAAATTAGTGTTGGCTTTCAATTTTGGTCCTACCTTCTCTTAACGATGGCCGAGGTCCTGGTATCAATCACGGGTCTAGAGTTTGCCTACACCCAAGCCCCTCGCGAAATGAAATCAACCATCATGAGCTTCTGGTTAGTAACAGTATTTATCGGAAATATTTTTGCCGCATGGATGGCACAACTTAATTTCTTTGAAACAGGCAATACTCAATATTTTATTTTCTATACAATTCTGTCGGCCGTCGTTGCGATTATCTTTTCATTTTTAGCTCGCAAATATAAAATGAAAAGTTATATGGAAGATATGCCCGTAGGCTAAGGAGCCACTGAGCAGGTGGCTGCGCCTGGTAAATATTTAATCTTTGGTTTCGCCAAATCCCTCAGTACAACCGGTAAAAAAACATAGACTTGGCTAGTTGGTGAAAGCTGAGAGTCTTTTAAAACGGCTGCACAGTTGGGTGGGCTGATCTTCACGTCTTCTGGAATTTTATAGTCAAGATAGACCCGCTTCCAACAAAGACCTTTCTTATCCTGAGCTATATTGCAAAAGATTTTGAGGTGATGATAGTAAGTCAGAGAAGTTTTTTGCACTTTGGTGACCAGATCAAATTTTTTCCCGTTATTGCGATGAGCATTCCAAAGATTTTCTCCGGTCATTGAATCGAAAACTTCAAATCGCTCGCGATCACTGAAATCATCAGCAGCTCTGACAAAGATATATCTTTGGTAAGTGCCCCAAAAATAAGTGGCTTTGTTATTCAGAAAAATTTGTCGACCCTGATAGGTCTCGGAACAAATCTCATCATTAGTGACTGAGCGATCCTTCGGACGGATCGAAATTTTTGAACCAGTCAAGCCAGGATCAATAACTTCAACGACGGCATGTTGGGAATAGACATAGCAATTTTGTTTAACGTTTTCATTATAAGCAAACTGACTTTCCGCAAGACTGACTGCTTTTTTAAAGCGAGCTCGTTCAAAATTTTCAGTGACCTTTGCGGTCGCCGTAATCGAAGAAAGTAAAATGATAGCAGTAAAAAAGGCTTTGTTTTTCATACTCGACTTTAATCGTCTTTTCCGGGCAAAGACTTAACGATCATTTTCAATTTGAGACAAAAATGGCGACCCGTCTAAGTCTTAGACAACCCTTTTCCTATAGCCTGGTTTAGAGGTCGGTCCTAAACCTGCAAGCTTATGAACTTTTATCGTGAAGATTTAAGGAGAGCCCACATGAAAATCTTGAAGGCCTTAACACTATTTTGCATGATTCATACTGTCGCTGGGCTTTTAGCTTTGCCTTCTGCCAACGCTGAGACTCAAGAAGAGCTTAAAAAGAAGGCCGATCGGGAAAGCGAAAAAAAGATCGCTCTTATTGTAAACACCATTCTGACATCTGTAACCAAATCTGGCTGTGAAATTAAAAATGTTGAATATGATATGAATAGCAAAAATTTGTTTGGCATCACAAGCATGGACTTTGGTTGCCAACTGCTTTTTGATTCGCATCTGAGATACAATTTAAATACCGGCGAAGTTGAAAAATTTGTGGATAACGTAACTAAGGATAAAAAAAGTAAAGACTCAGATAAAGAAAAGTTTTTATCTCATCTGATTTTAAGAACTAAGGGTCTTTTGGTCGATATGAAAATTGTGAAATCCGCAGATAAGGGCCAATTTTCTTTGCACTTTTTTGGCGGCATTGATCGTGCGGCTCAGAAGCTCGTCGGAGTGCCCTTAACAGCGATTTTTTCCAATAGACTCAATAGAAGTTTGATCACCTTAAATTTAGTTTCCATCGACATTAACACGAAAGAAGATCCTACAAATCCCAATGTTTTGCACATCGATGGGAACTGTGAATCCACTCAAGCCATTTATAATTTCTTAACCGGAAAGCCGGAAATGAAGGCATCACCTTGTTATGTTAAAGGGACTTATGATTTTGAATTGGGTCCAAAGTTAAAAGCCGGCTATAACGAACTACCGGCACCTCAGCAGGCTTTGCCCTAATGAAAAAGTTGCTATCGGCTCTTCTCATTATTTTTGTGAGTCAGTTGAGTTCTGCGGAAAAGTCTGCGGGTTCAAATTTGGCACACACAGATCCCAAGCTTTTGGATTTCCCTGCGGTCATGCCAACACAAACCGACGAAGAGACGTGGTATCATCGAATTTTTCAGAGTGTCGTTTTAGATATCGATAATACCTTGCAAGAAACTGGAATTAAAGTTGAAGCCTGTTCTTATCAAGATAAGCACACAAAAATTACAAAAAGTTATAAGGCCTTATCAGGCTGTTTGTTGGATCAAGTTTTTTCGCTGGATTTCGAAGGCCAGCTTGATCCTTTGTTTTTCTGGGTTACAGATAAAAATAATAAGTTGGTTCCGGTCCGCTTGGATTGGAATCGGAATGAAGAAGGCTGGCGAGGAATTTTGAAAGAGGTTTTCGCCTTACAGATCGAAGGCCTTTCTCGTTGGTGGATGAAGTTAAGTATGAAACAAGACGAAACTCAAATTAAGGCGCCTTCATTCAAACATAATTTCTTAGGGCAGCTGAAAATGAGTCTTCCCCCCGGTGTTCGCTTAACAGATATTTTTATAGATAAAAATGTTTTCACCATGCTCTTGAAATTAGATCAAGCCAGTCAAATTAGCTTTGAAATGAACCCCACCGAGATCAAAAATCATCAGGTGCATTATCAAGGGCAGATTTTGGTTTCTCGAGAAGCCACGCTAAACGCGGCGGGTGATATTATTACTTTTGATTTTAGAACCAATATCAATCTTCTGAATATTAAGCGGCCTTATCAGACTCAAGGAAAGTCCAGTGGCGCACAAATCGGGGAAGGAAACTTAAAGTGAAAGCTAAGTTATTCTGTTTTGTAGCTGCTTTATTTTTTTCATGGGGAGCAAGGGCCCTCGATTACGGCTGTCAGTTAAAGCCGAATCAATTGAACGAAGTCGGCACCCGATTCGTAAAGATGGCAGCAAGTAAAAACCAATCATTGCCGAATTCGATCACGATCACCTCGAATTTTTATGGAGAATGGCATCCAACAAAAGAAGCCGCGAAAAATAAAATGCGTGGAACCGTCGAAGGATTTTACCGACCAGAAATTGATGACTATTATTCCATTACTCCCCTCCCATTTTTTGGTGTCGCCATCAACCGAGATCGCAATGTGATTTATATCTGCGCTCATATTGATCAAGATCCTAAGAAGACACATTTCACGGCTTACATGATGCGTGGTTTTGACATGGATCCTACCAACTTTGGAAATTTTGTAGGGGATCTGCTTTCAGGGCCAAGTCTAACGGTTAAACCATTGCCAGCCTCATTGATAGGTATTAGCGAAATTCGCAAAAAGTTTTTATTTTGGCTGCATTGGTTTCCCTTTTTCAATGAGGGAATCGAAGCCACAGACAGTCTTCAGCGCTTCATTGTGAGCAAGATTGGTGACTTCACCGGCATAGGTGTTGAGCGTATCACTTTAACAAAAGAATTCATTGAGATTGCCAGTGGAATTAATTTAAATGATCCAACTGACGCAAGAATGATCCGCAAAATTCAAATCGGCAGCGCAGAAGATTAAATTGGTGCAGACCGCCCTAGAGTGGTCGAACAACCAGGGCTTGTTATTCAGAGAGAATATAAAGTGACTTGGAAAAGGCAAACCCTTGATAAGACGTTGCTGGCACAACTAAAATCGCAGGGTCTGAGTGGAAAAAAGATTAGTGAACTCTTAGGTGTTCCTAGAACGACTGTAGTAACGGCCCTCAGTATTATGAAAATAGGCCCAAACACTAAGAAGTAGCTTAGTAGAGGAATTTATATGGAGAAAATCATTGATGCAGCAATAGGCGCCATCGAAGTAATAGTACTCTCTGGAATCATCGGTTTTGTTGGTGTGAAAGGGGTTCACGCACTTCATAATCAGCTTCAAAAAGAGACCATCGAGGCTTTAAAACGCCCTACACCCTCATTGTCACGTTTCACCAGACAACTCACTGACCCTGTTCGGTAGTGGCGAGGTCCAATGTGGTTTTTTTGAGTTTTAAAATGTATGCATTTTAATTCAATTCAAAAGAGCACTATCCTTACCTAGCTTTATAGACCGCAAGGGCTTAAGAACGATTACCTTTTATACCGCTACACCTTTGTCTAAAAATAAGAGGTTTTCATAGCGATTGATTATGGTTTGAGCCAAACTAATAGTTAAGAGGAATTTCTATGAGAAGAACTGTAATCTTATTCGTTTTATTGATTTCTGCAGCTCAAAACATTTACGCTGCTCCAATTTGCCAGAAAGAAATGAATGAGGCACTAAAAAAGCAGGGCGTAAGCTCATCAATTGCAAAAAGCCAGGAAGTCAGCTCCGAGGAGTATAAACAAAAAAGACTTAAACTTTTTGAAGAATTTAAAATATTGGCAAGTCATGCAAATAGCAATGGACTCCCAACAGAAGGAAAAAAATTAGCAATTGAGTTAGCATTTCGCGAATCTTTAGGTGAAAGATATGTAACGAAGGCTGAATATGAGCAGTTAAAGAAGTTAGGTTATTACAATAGTTCTTCAGAGAATCCTGCCGCAAATGACCAAAAAACGCTCTCATTCAAAGAAAAAATTGGTAAGTTTTTTAGTAATGTGGTCACACTTGCTAAAAATGTTTATAACTCAGCGAAAGGGGCAGTCACAGGTAAATACTCACCGCCTCCTGAAACTCAAAAATTGGCTAATGACCTAAAAGAGTTTAGAAAAAAATTCGGAATTCATGAAGGTGATGGATTTGATCTACTAATTAATGGTAATCGAAGTTTCGACACTATAGTTTCGGGTGAGAATGAAGCTTTCCGTGCCTTTTTAGGAGATAATCAAGTACAAGCCTATGAGATTCGCAAAGATGGCGATCATCCCATTTTGGTTGAATACGAAAACAATTCTTGTGCAATAAAAAAAGTTGTTTTTATTGATAAACAAAAGGGAAGTGACTGGTCGTCAATATCTTATAGTTATTATACTAAAAATTATTGCCATGATTTATCAAAATTGGATTCGATTAAGAATCAATTGACCGATGAAGATCCAAACGAGTTTAAATTTCGATGCGATGAACAAGGAGCAAACTCTACACAAGGTTGTTACTGTGCAGCCAGTGGTATTTACATTAATCCATGGTTTGATGCCTGTGGTGGGGCACGAAAGAAGGTTGCTGCAACTCCAAAGTCTACCTTTAAAGAGTTCGCACAAGCTAGAGACGCTTTACCTGGGGTGTTCTATACTCGCTCTATTTATGACGAATCAGTTGTGAGATGTCGAACCGTTTCGTCTCTTGAATCTGCAGCTGATCGAAGTTCATCAGCTGCCAGTTCTCCAAACTCTGTTAGATAATTCACTCCAATAACACTTCTTTCTGCCCTATTTGAACTGGCCCCAGTTTAGTGGACACTTTTTTATGCGGCGGTTATTTGTTTGGATTCATATTGTTCTGGTGTCATGTAGTCAAGTGAGGAGTGCAACCTTTGTTGGTTGTACCACACTTCAATAAATTCAAATATTTTTTGTTTTGCCTCCTGTCGGGTTTTAAATTTTTCTCGGTTTACTAATTCAACTTTTAACGTTCTAAAAAAACTTTCCACAAACGCATTGTCATAACAGTTTCCCTTGCGAGACATGCTGCGTATGATTTTATATTTACTCAACTTATCAAGGTAATCTTCGGCCGCATACTGACTGCCTCGATCTGTGTGCGCAACTAAATCTTCTGCTACAGCTAATCCCTGTCGCTTTAAACCCATATCTAGTGCGTTAATCACAAGCTCACACGGCATCGATTCACTCATTGAATGGCCAACCACTTTTCTTGTAAATAAATCAATCACGATGGCTAAATAAAGCCAGCCCTCTTCTGTCGCCACGTAAGTAATATCACCACCCCAGTACTGATTCGGTTTTGTCACTTGATCACTTGCAACTTCGGTTTTAAAAACCCTTTCTGCAACCGGTAACTCATGATCCGATGTTGTTGTTTGTGGCTTAAATTTTTTCTTACCTATACCTTGGATACTATTTTCTTTCATAATCCGAGCAACACGGTTTTTACCAATCACTTCACCTTCATTATTTAATGATTTAGCTATGCGACGACGTCCGTAAGTTTTACGGCTCATCTCCCAATGCTTTTTAATCTTTTGCCACAGACGTTCATCTTCAGTCTTACGCTTTGACAGTGGTCTTTTTAACCACGCATAAAACCCACTCGTACTTACGCTAAGCACTTTGCACAAATGACAAACGTCAAATAACTCAAACGCTAATTCTTCGACCATCTTAAATTTTACTTCAGATGGTCCTGCGAGAAAAAAGCGGCAGCCCTTTTTAAAATGTAATTTGTTTTCTTAAGCTCTTCGTTCTCTCTACGAAGTCGCTTGATTTCTTCGGCGTCAGTAACACTATCAGTCACCGACTTAGCGGCTGCCTCAACGGAAATCTTGTATTTCTTCTTCCAATTATGAAGAGCGCTATCAACTATCCCAAGCTGCCTTGCAGCTTCACTGTAGGAACCTAGTTCTCTTGCTAGCTCCAAAGCTTGTATCTTAAATTCAGTTGTGAACCTTCGTTTTGCCATGTGATTTTCCTTCTGCCCGTAGGCTTATACCACATAACTTCGTGTCCATCAAATCGGGGCCAGATCAAAACAGTTTTTAGCACTTTTTTAGAAAAAGAAACTATCGCTCAAACAGCAAAATGTCTCAATGAAGAAAAAAGGGTTAAGCTTCCTAGGAAAATGAGAAACGGTAGTTCCGTGAGAGCAGATTTGTTTAGAATCGATAACACTCATGGCATTTTAAAAAATAAAGCCTATATTGGCATCAAAGTTTTCAACACTAAAGATGGTTTCAAGGAGGCTCAGGGTGCATGGGAAAATATTATTGATCCCATCCAGTTTGATCGCGTTCAAAAAATTCTTAAACAAAACTTCAAAAGAAAGAAACCACCAACGATGTCGCGATATCCGTATTCGCTTTCAGGAGTCATCTATTGCAAAACTTGTGGGGATCGTCTTTGTGGAAAATCTGCGAATGGAACAGGAGGAAAAATTGCTTACTATGAGCATGCTTGGAGCACTAGAGCTCAAAGTGGCTTGTCAAAAAAGGTTTTCAACTGCAATCCAAATCGAATTTTAGCAAAAAAAATCGAACCTGTTGTTTGGAGCGATGTGAAACAGTTCCTTCAAAGTGCTTCTTACGCGCAAATTATTTTTGACGAAGCTAGTGCTAAATATGCTGGACGAGATACATATCTTAAAGAAATTGAGAAAGTTAAAGGGAAAGTTGCCAGCTTAAGAAACCAAATAGAAGCCGTCACTGAGAGAATCGCTGAACTTCCTAAGGGAATCGATGCTAAATCTTTTTACGACCAAATTTTAAAGCTTCAAGATCATAAAAAAGCCTTTGAAGAACAACTTCAAAAGCTAAACTCCAACAAAGCAAACCAGGAAGACCCCATCGACTTTGAGGATTTTATGAAATTTACGATTGATTTAAAGTCTCTCATGAAAAAGTGTAATGATCCCAATGACCATGCCAGTATTATCCGAAAACTCGTCGAACGAATCGAAGTCACCCCAGAAGGATTCATAATTCATTATTTTGTAGGCCAGACTCATTATTTAAGAGAATTAGGGGGTAATATGAAGGTCAGAGAAAAGATCCTGACGCCCCTTATAGAAGACCCAAAGCACATTTCCAAATCAAATAAAGGTCTGGTGGATCTCACCAGGCCTTCTTCTAAACCCCTATTAAAATATAGATCAGAAAATTCACTTGTCACTAGTTCGAACAGTTTGACAATTGGTGCGGACGGGAGGATTCGAACCTCCGACCACCTGATTCGTAGTCAGGTACTCTATCCAGCTGAGCTACGACCGCACACCTCTAGACATGAAGAGTTGGAATATTACTAAAGCGCTAGAAAATCAATAAAAGAGTCCTAAGCTATGGGTTTTTTACCAAATTTAAGCCCCCCAGCCCTTGATTTGAGAGGTGGCCTATGGCATTTTTGACCCTTCAGCAGTGTTTTAGCGCCTTGCGGAGAGGTGGGTGAGTGGCTGAAACCAAGCGTTTGCTAAACGCTCATAGACTCAAAAGGTCTATCGCGGGTTCAAATCCCGCTCTCTCCGCCAATTTTGCGCAGCAAAATTCCTCTATTTTCGATTTTCCATTTTCGGGCGCGCAGAGCGGAATTCTAACAGGAAGACCAACTTGAAAGAAAAAAATCTCCGTTTGCACAAGCATCAAAAAGCGAGAGCTCAGTTTCATTAAGCTTCTAAAGTTGCTGCGGATCGAGGCTGTTTTCGACTGCTGATATTATCTTCAAGTTCTTTTACAAGACTGTTGTAGGTGTCTTGCCCCATTTTTTTAACCTCAAATTGAAATAAGTCAACGGTCGTCTAAACAGTAGACAATCTACATGCGTTTAATCGAATAGTTTTAATCTTACCTATAAAAAGAATATGCAATTTAATGACCTACTTGGTATGAGTTTATCTTACTATGACTCAGCCAACAAACTGTCCCCAATGTAATTCAGAAAATATCTATCCTGATGGAAACCTTTGGATCTGTCCCGAATGCTTTCACGAGTGGAGCACTCTTGTTCAAGGTGAAGCTTCTTCCGAAGAGGCTCCATCTCAGGAAGATGGTATTCGTGATGCCAATGGAAATCTTTTGAATGATGGGGATTCTGTTACTGTCATCAAAGAATTAAAAATTAAAGGCGCATCGTCAGTGGTTAAGGTTGGAACAAAAGTTAAAAATATTAAACTTGTTGATGGTGGTGATGGTCATGATATCGCGTGCAAGATCGAAGGCATTGGCGCAATCAATTTGAAATCGATCTTCGTTAAAAAAGCTTAGTGAAAAAAACTATCTGGTGCCATCGGACGAATTTGGCTGAACAGCATCGGGAATGAAATCTTCAGGCAATCCGCTGCTGCTGGGGGCTCTTTCTGTTAAAGACCCCTGATCTTTCAGCATTCGACAAGCAGTGGCTTTGTAGTGCGATCCGAAAGGAGGGCTATCAAGCTTACAAGTGTCGACATTTAACTCCGTAGCTGTTTTTCCTTCTCCAATACTAACACTTCTCAATGAACAATCATCTTTAAGCGAAACAAGTAAATCTGGGTTATCACTGTTTTCGTTTTCGCTAACTGCGTAAAAATCAACTCTTCCATTTTTGCCAGTATAAATTTTTACACGTCTAAAATTTGAATTTTTTGTAACTTTTTCCGAAGCTGCCGGAGTGTTTTTATTTTTATAACCTGCAGCCAATAGAGATTGAGCATTGGCAATAGCTATTTTAGCTTCCTGTTTTTCTTCTCGAGAATAGTTAAGCCCGTCTAAGACCTTCTGGTAATGACGAATAATAGTTTCTTGCTGAGACTTTATTCCTTTAAAATCGTCACTTATTACAGGAGCAGTAACACTAGCGAGACGTCTCTCTTCTTTCACTTCTGCATTTTTAGTTTGAAGATCTTCAAACTTTTCGTAACCGACAATATATATATTCTCTTGAACATCTCGTTTTTTAAGTTGTTTACTTTTACACAAAAAAGCATCGACGGCACAAAATTTTTGAATCTCTGCTTTAAACCCAGCCTCGGCTGTTCGCATCTTTTCTTTTAAAATGGGTAATTGTGCCGTATCCGATGGATATCTTTTCAACATCCTTCCAATTGCTTGGGTACGATTATGAGCGTCTTGAAAGTCCTCTTGATGTTTTTTAATATTTTTTTCGTACCCGCTGTAATCCTTTTTTTCTGTGCGTTTAATGTTTGGATTTACTCCGAAAGCTTTTAATTGATCGAAAGCAGGACCCCGGCAGGCATCTTTATTAGATTGATTTTTAGAAGACTCTGAAGAGTTTTCGGCGAAGGCGAAGTTGCAAGACAATAAAACAAAAAGAAAAATCTTTTTCATCCGTGGTTTCCCCCTGAATTTTTATTCTAACCTAAAATTTCTCAGTTTGGTCAAATTTCATTCACAAAATTCTCAGACTGAGACGAAAATGAATCGTATCATTAGATTCATCACATTTGTGAATTGTGATCTGCTAGCAGGCTTTCAAATTAATCATGAAGCGATCATTCTTCTCGTCGGACTGGAATTCAGACCTGTCTAAGATTTTACTGTTGTTTCGTTTTTTAGTCAGGCGAAGTTCATGTTTGCCAGGAAAGCTTTGTCGGATGGATTCAAAAATTCCGTTTTGATCAATCGGGATAACTGTCGAAAATCTTCCGTTGTCCCAAAGTTCAACTTGCAAAGACTTAAAGTTGGGCATCTCTTCATCGCAGATAACGACACCTTTAACTTCGATTTGATGTTTGACTCGGGGACCAATCGGAAT
>JAKFYD010000008.1 GCA_021731025.1 Pseudobdellovibrionaceae bacterium
CCGCGACTGAATGAAGTGGTCTTTATCCATCCCGCTTCGAATTCGCTGATCATTTGCGATCTGTGTTTTAATATGACTCGGGTATCGGGCCTAGGAGCTTGGATTATTCTTCATCTCTTTGGCACCTACCATCGTTTTGCCATCAGCAAGTTATTCGCTGGGGCCATCACGGATCGGGCTGAGTTTCAAAAATCGATTCAGCAAATTTTTACTTATGATTTTGATAATATCATTCTCACTCACGGAGAAAATGTGATAGGCAATGGCAAAAGCCGATTGGCTGCGGCTGTTAGCGAGCGAGGATTCAAAGCCCTTTGAAAAAAAACTTCTATGAACTTTCATTTTCTGAATTGGGCGAGTTGACGGATGAACAGGCTTTACCAAAAGCAACTGCATCCATGCTTTTCAATTGGCATTACAAAAAAAACCAACGAGCTCTATGCTCTCATCACAACTTATCAAAAAGCGCGAGATTTTTTGTCGACCAGGGCTTGAACTTCAGTTTACCAGTGATTCACCAGGTCCATGAATCCGCTGACAAAACCGTAAAATTTTTGATTCGTCTCGATGACGAGCAAAAGGTAGAAACCGTGCTGATTCCCTTTCAGGGAAAATACACGATTTGTTTATCTTCTCAAGTGGGTTGCGCCATGAATTGTTCTTTTTGCCACACCGGACGGCAAGGATTTCAACGTCATTTGATGACCAATGAAATTGTTGGCCAATTTTTATTAGCCCAAGAATGGTTAAGCACCCATCGTCCTGATGACGATCGTATACTAAATATTGTTTACATGGGCCAAGGCGAACCACTGCATAACTTTGATGCGGTTAAAAAATCAGTGGAAATTTTTCTATCCCAACACGGAACCAGCCTGGGCGAAGCCAAAATTACCATTTCAACTTCGGGATTTTTACCAGGGATTGAGCGCTGGAAGAATGAAATGCCTAACGTCAACTTAGCCTTGTCTTTACATTCAGCCTTCAACGAGAAACGCAATGAACTGATTCCGATCAATCGACGTTTCCCTTTAGAAAAGGTTATGGAATTCGTTGAAAATATCCCCCAGGGAAAGAACCGCTTCATCACTTATGAGTATCTCTTAATCAAAGATTTTAACGATGGTTTTGAAGATGCCCAGGCTTTAGGACAACTCCTTCAAGGAAAGAAAGCCTATATCAATTTAATTCCTTTTAATCCTTTTCCGGGAAGCCATTATGGCCGTCCCGCTTTTGAAAAGGTCATGGAATTTAAGTGCTGGCTTGAAAAGTTCCAGGTGCCTATCACAGTAAGAACCACAAAGGGCGATGAAATCATGGCGGCCTGCGGTCAGCTCAACACTTCGATTTAATAAGCTTTTTAGCAATATTTTCAGGGTTAAAGTCAACCGTCGATGTTAATTCTAAGCTGTGCTAAAATGCGTGCATGGAAAAAATGATTTGTGTTTCTTGTCAAACTGCTAAAACTCAACTTCGATGTGGCTCTTGTGAATCTCCTGTGTGTAAGAACTGCGCCCAAATTTTAGATGAAGGTACATTTTCATTTTTACCCCAACGCCCTAAAAAATTAATTCATGATATTTATTGCAACAATTGTTTCGATCAACACATTGCCGCCGATTTAGAATCCTATAACCAAACTATGGAACTGGCCAAGGCTGTTCATATTTTTGATAAAACTCAGGGAAAAGAAACTCGCTTGATGAAGCGACGCCCAGAAAATCGTGTGGTCGTTGAAAATTGCACGGATCCTGATGAAGCTGTTTTACGGCTCGCCTTTATGGCCGTGCAATCCAATTGCAATGCTGTTGTGGATGTCGACATATCAGCGACCAAAGTGAAAGATGGATCTTATTCAAAAAGAATGTGGCGAGCGACGGGAATATCTTCTCAGTTCAGAACTAAGTGAAAAAATTTAAGATACTGAAGTTCCCTGGCGCTATTGGGAAAAGGGTGATCGGGACCTTGTCCTGAAACCCGTAAGAGTCTTCCGCGACGTCGTGATTGAGACAAAGACTCAGTGGTGATTTCGTAAAAATCTTCAAAAGAAATGTGGCTCGAGCAGGAGCTCAAAGAAATTTGTCCTTCGGACTTCACCTTTTTCATCGCGATGGTGAATAGCTCGATGTATTTATTTTGAGCTCGAGTTTTGTGCTCTTCAGAGTGCCCCATCGAAGGGGGATCAACCACGATATGATCCCAAAGCTCGTTGGAATTTTTAAGGTAGTCGAACACATCAACCGCCAATCCTTCATGAAGGCTGGACTCTAATCCATTCATTTTCCAATTTTCGCAAGCCAGATCAATAGCTCCTTGGGCAATGTCAACACTGACAACTTTTTTTGCTTTCCCCATACCTGCGTTCACCGAAAAACCACCGGTGTAACTGAAAAGGTTAAGAACAGATAAATCCTTGCTGGTTGAACGCAGGTAATTGCGATTTTCCCGCTGATCGATAAAAAATCCTGTCTTTTGCCCGTGCTCAACATCCACTTTAAACTTCACGCCGTTTTCCAACACCGTCATAACAGGATCTAAAGTTTGACCAGCTAAAAGCTCCAATCCCCCCTGAGTGTGACGACGGAACTTTTCCACCACAGAGTCCACAACTTTTGTTTCCAACAACCACTGCGCAATTTGGTTTTTATCCCAAAATTCGCTAGGGCCTTGACCATCAAATTGCAAAACGGCTAAGCGATCATAGACATCGCAAATCAATCCGGGAAGTAAGTCTCCTTCGCCGTTAAAAAGTCGGTAGCAATTGGTGGATGAGTTTATCGAGTTTCGACGAAGTTTTAAGGCTAAAGAAAATCGATCTCTAAAAAAAGAAAGATCAGGAGCTTTTTTTTCGACGCTGAGAATGCGTAAGCTTAAAGGCGAATGTGGATCATAAATGGCCCAAGCTAAAAATTCATTTTTGCCATCTGAGACTTGAGTCAGCTGGGCTTTTGAAGCTTCAGGGGCTTTTGTTAAAGCTTCTCGATACACCCAAGGATGTCCTCTGAGGATTGTTCGACGTAAATTTCGTTTTAAATGAACCTTTAGTAAAGCCAAAGTGGATCCTATTTATAAAAAGTTTTTTCCCATGCTCGTTCCTTTAGGGTCAAGAGCTTATTCCACAAAGGAATTAAAGGGGCATGGACTTATCAATGTTTCACCTAAAATTTTCACTCTTGAGCAGTGAAGGAGCATGCGATTTGTTTTGTAAATTTCAGCAATTTTTTTATTATACTGAGGATCTCCGTAACGAGGGTCTCCGACTAAAGCATGCTTCATTAAAGCGGCGTGCTTGCGGATCTGATGCTGACGTCCTGTAATCAGTTGGAATTCGCAGTGAGTAAAATATTTATTTCGTTTGATGACTTTAAATCGAGTTTCACAGGGAACACGATCATCAGCTAGGCCTGCGGGATTCTTTCGTCCTTCCGCTTTATCAGATAAAGCCATCGACCAGGTTCCCAAATCTTCGCTTAAATTTCCGCGAAGGACAGCCTCATAAATTTTTTCAACTTTGCGATCCTGAAATTCTGTGGCGTAGATTTGCGCTTGCTTTTCATTGGTCGCCAGCAGTTGGACTCCGCTGGTTTCTTTATCGAGGCGGTGAATTGGAAAAATCCGCGGGCTATTTAATTGTTTCTGCAAAAGGCTGATTAAATTTTCTGAATCTTCAACATTGTGAATAGAAATGCCAGCGGGCTTATCGACCGCTAGCCATCCTGTATCTTGATAGAGGATGGCTAGGTTCAAAATCTATCTTTCGTGACGAGAGTGAGATTTTCCTGAAGAAGATCCTTCTTCACGGCGGAAAGTCTTTTTAGGTCGAGCATAGCGAACACCTTCACTGGCTGAACCTGAACTTCTTTGATCACGATAGCGTGATGGTCGCTCTTTGCTATCGCCGCGCTCGCGATCTCCGCGATCGCTGCTGCGATAATCTCGTTCAGGGCGATCAGAAGATCCAGATCGTGAACGATTATCTCGATAAGATCTTGGCGAAGATTCACGTCGATTGTCATCATCACGCACAGGAGGCCCTGGCATTTTTGGTTTATTATCGATATCAGAAAATAAAGCCGGGTTCATCATCGCTAAAAATCGCGCTGCGATTTCTTCTTTGCTTAAACCTTCAAGAGCTTCTTTCCAAGTGTCATCCAAAATTTCTTGGGCAAATTTAGAATTCATTTCATTTTGAAACTGAGGAAGAACCATCGACAAGCGTTTGCGTCCCACTTCTTTTCGCGTAGGAATAAGACCTTCTTGCATACGACTGCGAGTCATTTTTTCGATGCGGAAAACTAAAGTCTTTTGTGCAGGAGTAACAAGACTCATCGCAAAACCTTGTTTTCCACTGCGTGCAGTTCGTCCAATACGATGAACGTAACTGTCTAATTCTCGAGGTAATGAGTAATTGATTACGTGAGTAATGTCTTTAACATCAAGACCACGCGAAGCCACGTCGGTACAAACTAAGATTTTAACTTTGTGATCACGGAAAGCTTGCATGGTGCGTTCACGGGATTTTTGGTCTTTATCGCCATGAAGACAATCGACTTTATATCCACGTTGATTCAGGTAAGTCGTTAAATCAGCAACCAATTGTTTCGTTTGGCAAAAAATAATTCCGTAGAAATCTTCGGCGACATCGATCATTTTGCAAAGGACTTCAGGTTTATTTCCTTCTCGAGTCATGTAGTAAAGTTGCGTGACCGTTGCAGCTAACATTTCAGTTTTATTGATCTGAACTTGTTTTGGTTTTTTCAAATATTCATCAGCAACTCGTCGCACTTCTCGGCTCATTGTTGCAGAAAACAACCAAGTTCTGGTTTTGTCCTTGGGCATCGCTGCCAAGATTGTTTCCATATCTTCTTTGAAACCCATGGAAATCATTTCGTCGGCTTCGTCTAATATAATGTGAGTTACATTTTCTAATTTCAAGGTTCCGCGTTCGATGTGATCGACAACGCGTCCTGGAGTTCCAACAACCACGGGAGTCCCTTTGCGGAGACCATCAAGTTGATCGCGGTAGCTCGCGCCACCATAGACAGGAAGAGCCTGAATGTTTTTGTATTTTCCTAAAAGATTAATTTGTCCTGAAACTTGTAAGGCTAATTCACGAGTTGGGCATAAAATTAAACACTGAACTTTGCGCAGTTCAGAGTCGATTTGTTCCAGCATGGGAATAGAAAAAGCAGCTGTTTTACCAGTTCCCGTTGCTGCAAGACCAATAAAGTCTGTGGGTTCAGCTAAAAGAATGGGAAGGGCTTGAGCTTGAATCTCACTGGGAGTTTCGTAGCCAACATCTTTGATGGCTTTTGCTAATTCAGGACTGAGGGGCAATTCACTAAATGATTTCATCGGTTACTCTTTTCGTGTGCGCTAAATTAACACAAAACTCGACAAAAAGGTTGATGATTCATCACGAAAGATCTTTTCCCTGTAAAATTTAGTAACCCTTGCAAAGATTCACTGCTTCTGGCAGCAAAGGATAATGTCGAATTTATTACAATTGCAGAGTGGATTTAAGACTTTTGGTGCCAAAAAGATATTTGTCGAGGCCCAATTCGCCTTGAACGAGGGTGAACACGTTGGCGTTATCGGTCCCAACGGTGCGGGAAAAACGACGCTTTTTCGCATCCTTACAGGCCAAGACCAATTGGATTCGGGCCTGCTGGTGAAATCCAAGTCCCTGCGATTAGGCTATCTGGCTCAGCACGATGATTGGCCCAACGATCTGACGATAGAACAGTACTTAACCCAAACCTCGCGACTGCCTATTTGGGAATTGAAGTCTTTAGGTAAGAGGCTTGGCCTTAAGGAAGAAATCTACCAAAAGCCCATTCTTTCCCTAAGCGGTGGATACCGCATGAGATGCAAGCTTTTATCATTAGTCGGCCAAGATCCAAATCTGATGCTTTTGGATGAGCCGACCAATTATTTAGATCTCGAAACAACCTTGGTGTTAGAAAAATTTCTTCAGTCTTATAGGGGAGCTTTCTTATTAATATCTCATGATCGTGAATTTTTACGCCGAACCACTGACCATGTTTTGGAAGTCGAACAGGGAGAGATCACCAAGTACAATGGAAATCTGGATGATTATTTTGAACAGAAAGAATTGTTGAGAACTCAGTTGCAAGCCCGGGCCATGTCCGTGGCTGAAAAAAGACAAAATATTTTAGACTTCGTTTCTCGGTTCGGGGCTAAGGCTTCGAAAGCAAAGCAAGCTCAGTCGCGAATGAAAAGTCTCGAGCGAATGGAAAAAGTTGAAATTAAACCTTTGCCCATCTCTGCAAGAATAAAAATTCCAGCACCGATGCGGACTGGAAAACAAATTTTAAGCATGGAGAACGTCAATTTAGGTTACGGTGAAAAAACTGTTCTAAAAAATATCAGTTTACAGTTTTTGAATGGTGATCATGTTGCCGTTGTTGGTTTGAACGGAGCAGGCAAGTCCACTTTTTTGAAAGCTCTCGCACAGAACCTAACTTCCTTAACTGGAAAGATTGAACTCGGCTTTGGGGTGAAGATTGGTTATTACGCCCAACACGTTGCTGAAAGCATTCATTCGAACAGCACCGTCATTGATGAGATGACCAAGTACGCCCATCCCGAAGTCAGTCGCCAAGACGCCTTGAATATGGCGGGCTCTCTTTTATTCGCAGGTGATGACACCAAGAAAAAGATTTCGGTTCTTTCCGGGGGCGAGCGATCCCGTGTGGCCCTAGGACAAATTCTTCTTCAAAAAAATCCTTGTTTAATTTTGGATGAACCAACAAATCATTTGGATTTTCAAACGGTCGAAGCACTGACCCAGGCTTTAATGGAATACGAAGGAACCGTTGTTGTTGTCAGCCATGATCGAAGCTTCATTGGTCGAGTTGGTACAAAAATTCTCGAAGTGGATCAGGGCCAAGTGCAACTTTATCCAGGAACTTATGACGAATATGTTTGGAGTTTAGAAAAAGGGGCCTTGTCTGACCGTCAAAGTGAAAATCCGTTTGAACAAGTCCATAGCTCCAAACAGGAAACGCAGCGGCCAGCTCCACCTCTTGCGCGCGAGGTTAAAAAGAATCTTGAAAAGCAGTTGCGTAAAGTTGAGAAAAGAATGGCTCAACTGGACGAAGAGCTTAAAGCCCTTCAGCAAAAATTAAGTCAGCTCAACGAAGGAATCTATCAAGGCTCTGCGCAAGACCGGGAAAAACTGACCGTGGAACTTGCAGAGACTCAAAAGAAGATCACAGTTTTGGAAGACGAATGGTTGCAAGTTGGAACCGAGCACGAACAACTTCGAATTGACCTGCAATTGGACTCAAGCCATGATTGAAAAAATCAAGGATGAGGTGATCAATGTCAGAAGATCTAAAAGCCGAATTAGCTCGGCTCAAAGCAGAAAACGAAGCTTTAAAAAATAAAAAACCAGCCGGTGGTAGTTTATCCATGAAGGTCAGCGAAAAAGGAGCTCTATCAATTTATGGTATGGGCCGATTTCCAGTGACTCTTTACAAAGAGCAATGGCTTAAGCTTCTTGGTATTGCTGATGAAATTAAGCAATTCATTCAGGAAAACGACAGCCGTCTCAAAGCTAAAGACTAAAATTAAACAAGGAGATATTATGAATTTAGGACTGAAAATGACAGTTGTTGGTATGGCTTTGCTTTCTTCATTGAGTGTGAACGCACAAAAACCGAAAGCAGCACCCGCAGGAAACGAAACTTATAAAATTGATACTAAGGAAAGTAAACTCACTTGGACCGGAACAAAAAAAATTGGATCAGCCCACACAGGCGGCGTGTCCTTTAAAGAAGGGCAAGTTGAGTTGAAAAAGGGAGACCTGACTGGGGGCAATTTTAAAGTCGATATGACAACATTGAACGATGTTGATTTAGCGAAAAGTCCCGAAAATCAAAAGAAATTGGAAACTCATTTAAAGTCTGCCGATTTTTTCCACGTTGAAAAATATCCCGAGGCGACTTTTAAAATTACTCAAGTGCAAAAGAAATCAGACAAAGACTACGTGATTAAAGGTGATTTAACGATGATTGGGAATACCCAACCTATTGAATTTCCCGCGACGATCACAAAGGAAAAGGATGTTCTGAAAGGCGATGCAAAAGTAAAAGTGGATCGTACGAAATGGGGATTGAAATATGGATCTGGCGATTTTTTCAAAGAATTGACTGGTGACAAAATTATCAATAACGAATTCGAACTGGATTTAAAACTGGTTGCTAAGAAGTAATAAACTTAAGGGCCGTTGAAGAACGGCCCTTAAAGTCTTAAGGGTGCGCCAGAGATCTTTGATTTTCTTCCTGAACCAATTTCACTTCTTCTTCGCTCAACAAACTCATGTGAGCTGTTAATCCTCGAGAATGATTTGCCAATAGCACTTTTTGAATTCCATGCTTATTTAAAATGATGCGGTAAATTTCGCTTTTATCTTTTTCCGGGTCGTTGCCGAAACTCAGGTTAACGACAAGGTAAAAATAATAAACTTTATTAGACGTAATTCGCGAAAATTCACCTTGGTCATTCAAAACGCAAATTTCTTTTTGAGGATCATCTAAAAATTTCAAGTATCGTTCTAAATTAATTCTTAAATTTTCCTGCAGGCTCAGTCGTGCGCCACCGACCGAGTCCAATCCCCACAAAGTAAAAGATCTTTTAAAGTGAATGACGTCTTCAGGCAAAAAGTGTTCGGCTTCCGAGACACATGCCGATTCTCTAATCTGTTGGATCTTTTCAGAGACCTGAGTGTCAGGGAAAATGCGAAACCATTCTTTGATTTTCCCGATGTTGTGATTTTCTGCATCTAAATTTTCTTCAGCATCAGGTAAAAAACCAGAAATCTTTTCCGTAAGGTAAGCTTTACCGTGATCCTTGAGACGATCGCGAATCACATAGAGAGCGACCCAAATCAGAATCAGGTACATTCCTCCTAAACTATAACCCAAAGCGCCTGGTTGTGAATAATACTGGGCAACTCCATAAATGAGGGCAGCAAAAGCAGCAGCCAGGGCCGAGGCAGGCTCGACAAAGCGAGCTAAGGTTTGCCGTTTGGAAACATTGATGAACATCTCTGACTGAAAAAACTTTTTCATTTGCCCCAAACGCACAATCAAGAGTTCAGTTTGGGATTTTTCGGTCAGGGGTTCAGAAGAGTGATGCTTTTTTTGGTAATAGGCTTCTTCGCGTAACAGAGACTTAATTTTTTCCCCGAAGGCATCCCGATCGATACGGAATTTTAAAGAAGAAAATTGCGGAAATGAAATTTTCAGTCGTTCGTGATCTTCTTTGAGTTTCGCCAGGGACTCCACAAATAAATGGTGGATGTACTGCTCAAGCAATTGCACAACGGGAATCTTAAGTGCTGCATCCGAATTCGTAACGCCTCTGAGTTCTTCGACGAGGACTTTGATTTTTTCTAACTTTTCAAAAAGGTGATTGTAGCCAGACTCGAAAGTGGGCGTTTTTTGAATGCGAGAGTGCAGCACAAGCAGTTCTTTAGAAATTCGTCGCAAGCTAAATTTAATATTTTCACCCAGGTAGGCCCCTAATGAACGACAGAGTACTAAGAGCTCATTGGTCAGAATCGTACTTTCAACTGAGTTTTTACAGAGAGGTAAATTTGCGATGGTTTCTCTTAAGTGATGGATTTTTAAAAGCCCATCTTCCTTTTTCAGATCCTCGCTCTGAGGAACGGAAAGGCGTTGGCGCGAAAAGAAATCGGATGTGATTTCAGACTTGCTCCAAGAACTTAAATGAACGGTTTGTGGAACAAATAAAAAAAGATCAAGATCGGCCTTGATCTTTTTATCTAGAAAATAAAAGGAAGATTTAAGTTCCACATTGTGATTATCGTGACGCGATAATTTTATTTTGGCCGTTTCACGAGGTTCAACTTCCTGCTCCAACAATCCCTCCAGCTCTGCACAGGCATTGGATATTGTCGGAGTTTTGTCAGGAAATTGTCAAGACCACTACAGACAAACGTGTGTGGTTGCCCCTTCTGCAATACAAGAGATTTCTTTAACACCTGGGGTTCCTAAATCACCCTTGTCCCCAAATTCCCCAGGAGGCCCTTTCAAACTGTCCAATGGTTTGGGGCAAGGACCCGCAAGTTTTACGTTTGGGTTATAGTAAGATTGAAGTTGCCACTCGCCGGAAGGCCCACCAGGTCCGCCTTCTCCGCCGGGACCTCCACTTCCACCCTCTCCACCAAGTCCAGGAATTACATCAGGATTCCAAACAAGATCCGAGGCCGAGGAAATTTTAAATTGAATGAAACCAGAATTTCCTCCACGAAACCCTGTGCCCCCTTTAAAACCTTTCCTTCCGGGGCCGCCTTGTCCACCGCTAGTGGCGGCGTTCAGGCAGGTATGATGAGTTATGCATATTTCGCCCAGACAACTCGAGCGGTCAGTTTGCGAAGTGAATTTGTGAGGTAATCCTGCCATCCCTGGTGCTCCATTCAATGTTGGGTCACCTTTTCCTGCGATTCCATCACCGCCATTTTCACCTCGAAGTTTAATGGTGATTTTCCCGTAGGCTTTTTCGGCACTGATGAAGATTTGTCCTCCATTGCGACCAATCTGGCCTGCAGCTGCTTTTTGTCCTTCGGGCCAAGTTTGAAGTTCTGAATTCTTCGAGTAAAATTCTTTAACCGAGAGATTTAAATTTTGTCCTTCAGTCACTAAGACCGAGCCTTCCTTGAAATAAAGGCGATGAAATTTTTCAAGACGCAATCGATTCAAAGAATCGGAAACAAAGTTGTCTTTGATTTGTGACCATTTCATAGTCCCACTGATCACCAAGTCTTTGGGTCGAGAAATGGAAATGGTCTTGAAGGCTTTAAATTCATTATTTTGAAAATACCCAAATTGATAATTTGTTTCTGGGCCTGCAGGAATTTTTTCTTCGAGCCAATCTCCATTGGTATCTGTTTGAATATTTTCGATGGCGCTGCTTTCGCCACTGGTGCGGTTCACAAAAAGTTGGGCGCGGGGCAGGCCAAGAAAAAATTTGTAGGAATAGCTGTCAGGATTTTCGCCACCGAGAATTTCGTAGGGAAGCTCTTGAGTGTTGGAAATTTTTTGAGCCTTGGCTTCGGGCGGTGGCTCCATTGCACCTTTATTTTTGACTTTCATGCACGAAACTAAAACTAAAGGAAAGAAACAGATTAAAAGGGATTTCGTTTTCATAGGACCTCGCTTTCAAAGCCAGGCCTTGCAAAAAAAACGAGCCAGTGATGAAGAAAATAAATTTTAAGATGTCCGAGGAGCGGGAGTTTGGGCCAAATGTCGCTGCTGTCTGTCCGGAGCGCTATTTAGGGCATAAGCTCCAGTGCGATTTGAGTTCTTAATTTTATCAACAAATTCGGCATTCAGTTGAGTTCTTAAAAAATAGGGAAGGTCTCGACGTTTTTGATAGGCATAATCCATACCTAAAACTTCGGCCAGTTCTGTTATGGGAAACACAGCCGTGTTTTGAAAATAAACCCATAAAGATTCAACGAGATTTAAAAGCGAAATCCCATAATTTTGGGAATGACGTTGGTGCAGGAATGAACTTAGCGCCAAGATTTCTTTAAAAAGCGATTTGCCCGAACTTGTTAGATAAGTTTTCCATGCGGCCATCAATCGGGGAAAGTTCCCGCTATTTGCAACTTGATCCCAAGTTTTAGCGAAACGTTGCATAACTTGAATCTCTTCGAAGCTCATTTCTTTATTCTGAAGAATTTGAAACGGAGGATGTAAATCATATTTCATTTGGAAGGCTTGATCATGTCGAGCCAAGGGAAAGCCTTTAAGACGTTTCAGAATTCCCACTTGAATTTCATCAGGGCCGAATTCAACGAGAGTGTTAAATCCAACTTCGAAGCTTTCCAAGGTTTCACCGGGAAGACCAACAATAAGGTCGGCATGGGTGTGAACCAGAGTTTTTTCTTTCAAATAATGAAAATTTTCACGAATTTTTTTGTAATCTTGGCGACGGCTGACATGGGCTGCGACAACCGTGCTAAAAGTTTGGATACCAATTTCAAATTGCAACGAACCTGAAGGGAACTTTTCGATCAATTCTTTCAATTCATCAGGGAGACGATCAGGAACCATTTCAAAATGCAGAAATAATCCTAGATGAACACGGTCCAGAAAAAATTTTAAAATTTGACAGGAAATACTGGGGCTGAGATTAAAAGTGCGGTCAACAAATTTAAATTGTCGGGCTCCTCGTTGAATAAGATTTTCCATGTCTAACAAAAATGAAGTCAGTTCGAAGTTTCTTACCGCTTTGTCTAAAGAGGAAAGGCAGTATTCACATTTATAAGGGCAACCTCGTGAGGCCTCGACGTAAATGATTCTCGTTGCGATGTCGTGATCGCTGTACAAGGAATAGGGGGATTTAATTTTTTTCACTTCCGGCAATTCGCCAGAAATAATTTTTGGAAGGCCTGAATTTCCGTTCAGAAGATCTCGGCAGAGTTGAGCAAAAAGAAAATCGGCTTCGCCCTTCACAACATGATCAACCCAAGGAATGACTTTTTGTGATTCTGTTTCATGACTGACTTCGGGTCCACCCACGACGATTTTAATTTCTGGGGCTATGCTTTTAAGGAGAGTAAGAAGGCGAAAAGTTTCTTCGATATTCCAGATGTAAATTCCGAAACCAATGACCTTTGGCTTTTTCTTTAAAAGAATTTCGACGATATCTTTTGTATTTTGATTGATGGTGAATTCAAGGATTTCGGTCCGCTCTTGAAGCTCTTCCATTTGGGCAAAAAGATAGCGAAGTCCAAAAGCTGTGTGCTGGTAAGTTGAGTTGAGAGTGCACAAAAGGATGTCTTTATTCATGGTTCTGTATAACGACGCAGTGACTTTGGCGCAATTAGATAATAGTGCGATGTGTTGTCTGAGGCGAAAATAAACTAGACCTAAGTCGGTCATCGCTGGTTTTTTTGCCCCAATTTTAAAATCAACTTGCCCAAAGTCCAGGCTATGAGACCCTTAAACGCAATTTAAGAGGGGGTTATCCATGAATGTTGTTCGAATTTTAATTAGCTTAGGTCTTTTAGTTGTTTCACAAGTCGCGTTTGCTCATGCACCACAAAGTGTAGCGCCAACCACTGTTCCAGCGATTGCAGATTTAAATATGTTAAAGCAAGTCGGGGTACCAATTATCCTTCAGGATCCTCAAATCAATTTAGGATTTGCTCACTTAACTCCTGCGGCTCAAAACCAACTGAGCATTCTTGCTCATAAAGCTCGCAAGTGTGGTGGTTACGAGGTTGTTCAGGATGTGCAAACTAAGGACACTCGTCACGTGGGAGCCAGCTTTCAGTTTTTGAAACAACATCTCTTTAAAGATGCTCAGTACGCACGGACACCAGTGCGGGTCCGAGCAATTCCTCAACGCCCTGAAATTGTTAAAGCGGTTGCTTTGGCCGAAGAGAAAAATATTCTCAATTGGGTGAATTGGCTGAGCGCTTTTCCGAATCGTTATAATAAAGATGCAAATCCTAACAATCACGTCGTTCAGTTAAAAGCTGAGCTTGAAAAAATAATTGGTGCGGCTCGATCTCGAGGTGTTGCGGCAGCGGTGGAATTGATCGACCATACAAGCACTCGACAAAAAACAATTCATGTTGTGATTCAAGGAAAGACTCGTCCACAGGAAAGCGTTATCTTAGGAGGTCACCTAGATTCTATTTCTTCAGGATCACGCGCTCCTGGGGCCGATGATAATGCATCGGGATCTTCAAATTTGATTGAAGCTCTGCGAATTTTATTAGCTCAAGGTCAGCCAGCAAGAACCATTGAATTTTTCTGGTACGCAGGCGAAGAATCAGGTCTTCTCGGTTCTGCCGAAATCGCAGCGGCTTACAAAAAACAACAACGTAATGTCATTGGAGTTTTGCAATTGGATATGACCATGTTTCCTGGGAGTGGAGAGATGGTTATTGCTAGCATGACTGATTTCACCAGCGCTTGGATGCGTGAACTTTTAGTTGAGCTGAATCAACATTATTTAAATCTGAAAATCGTTAATGATCGCTGTGGATATGGATGCTCCGACCACGCGTCTTGGTATCGCCAAGGTTATCCAACATTAATGCCATTTGAGGCCACGATGAACACGATGAACACGATGAACACACGACTTCATACTGAGAAAGACATCGTGACTCCCGAGATGAATTTTAAACATTCATTGGCTTTCACCAAATTAGCGATTTCTTTGGCGATGGAATTGGGAAATAATTTAGACCTACATCAACCTTACTGAAAGTTACCCCAAAGCTCGAATCTCTTCTTTCATCCACCAGTAAGCTCAAAGCACTGGTGGATTTTTTTATCGTGAAAATCAATGGGGATGGTTTTTTCGGTGATGTCTTTGACCTGATATTTGTTTTTAATCGAATCTTCGAGTTTAAATTTTCTTTTGTTGCAGGAAAAGTACAAGATTCCACCGGGAGCTAAACAGCTCATAGTTAAATCTATGAGCGCGGTTTGATCGCGTTCAACGTCAAAATCACCCACCATTTTTTTTGAATTCGAAAAAGTGGGAGGATCTAAAAAGATTGTATCGAAAGAATGCGAACCTTGATGCTTTTCAAGATAGGTTATTGCGTTTTCATTCACGAAGGAATGCGATTCGGGACTTAAGTCATTCAGTCGAAAATTCTTTTGAGCCCACTCCAAGTAATTTGCTGACAGATCTACATTTGTTGTCGTTGCTCCGCTTAAAGCTGCAAAAACACTAAAAGCTCCGGTGTAGCAAAAAAGATTTAAGAACTTTTGAGCCTTTCTTTTAAAAATCACTTGGCGCAGAGGGCGATGATCCAGAAATAAGCCCGTATCTAAATAATCATAAAGATTGACCAAAAATTTAGCCTGAGTTTCTTGAACGGAAAAAAAATCATTTTTTTCATCGAGCTTTTCATATTTCTGTGTGCGTTCTTGGCGCTGACGTCTTTTCAAGATGATCTTTTCAGGAGGTGACTTAAAAATTTCAATGAGAGCTTCTTGAGTCTGGGAAATTTGATTTTTTCCAGCATCAATCACCTGGTCACTTTTATCATGAACAACGAAGAAATCGCGATAGCGATCAACAATAACAGGAAATTCGGGAATATCTCGGTCATAAAGTCGATAAGCTTCAATTTGATGTTTCTCGGCCCAGCTTTTCAGTTTACGGTGATTTTTTTCGATGCGGTTTTTAATCATGCTCATGGAGCATCCTATTTAGACAATGAAGTCTGAAAATGCTAGAAGAATAGTGATGTTGCTAGAAAATACATTTTCTTTCGAAGATCCAGACATCATTGCAGCTGTCGCTTATGAGTTGAGGCGACCAGGCTTTGAGCTTGCTTTCGTTCGTCACCGTGAAGCTGTTTATTACACTCGTTTTCCACAAAATGCGAAAGCACCATCCAGCGCCGTCATCAAACTTTTGCAAAATATTTTTGAGATTAAAATGGATCTCAGTTTTTTTATTTTAAGGAATAAAATTTACACCACGTCCGAGTTTTCTTATCAAGATCATGGAATGGTCAAAGTGCTTGCTAAAAAGGTTCACTTTGGTCTGCAAGCTGTTCATCTCCCCGAAGCCAATGACGTTCTTCATCACTTTCATTTTGTTTCAGTGGCTGCCGATGAGGAGATTATTTGTTCAAGCCGATTTAGAAGTGAACTTATTCCCAGAGATCCGTCTATGATCTATGGTGAAGAGCAGATTGAAAATGAACTGGTGAAGTTGACTCTCTCGCAAGCTAGGGGGTCGGTCCTTCATGATTACGACAGACCCATTGCCGCCGTACTTGTTAACCCGCAAGGGCAACCTGAATGGTGGTGCGTAAATTCAAGCAGTAAAAATAAGTCCCTTCATGCTGAGGTCAATTTAATCCAAGGTGTTTATGAGTCTCAAAAAGGAAAAATTCCCCAAGGCTTTTCCATTTATGTGACTCATAAACCCTGTAAAATGTGTGCCGGAATGATTTTTGATGCTTGTGAAGACTCGGCCAAGATTCAACTGCGTTATTTAAACAACGTCACGGGATGTCGATCTCGTTGGACTGTGCTCGATGTCTTTGCGAGCAAAAACTTGCTCAATACTTGAAGTTATGTTCATCTTACGCACTGTATGAACGAAAAGTTTTCGAATTAATTGGAGGAAAATCACATGAAAAAAATAATTTTAACAACATTGTCAGCAGTACTCGTTTTTTCGGGTTGTGCATCTGAAAATAAAAACACCACAAAAGGTGCAGGGATTGGTGCTGCCGCTGGGGGATTACTTGGAGCGGTGATTGGTCATCAAACTGGTAAACGAAATGAAGGCGCATTGATCGGTGCCGCTGTCGGGGCTGGTATCGGTGGATACGCTGGTCGTCGTATGGATCAACAGGCCAAAGAACTTGAAAGAATTGCTGAGACAAAAAGAACTGAACAAGGGTTAGTGACTAAATTAAAAAGCGATATTCTTTTCGACACTGGAAAAGCCGAATTAAAACCAGGAGCTCGCGAGAATTTGAAAAAAATGGCTGATATCATGAAAAAATACCCTGAAAATGTTTTGACGGTCAAAGGTCACACCGACAACACAGGTTCAGCGACGATCAATGAAACCTTATCACAACGAAGAGCCGAAGCGGTTAAATCTCAATTGGTTGCTTCAGGATTGCCAAGCACAGCAATGTCCACTGTTGGTTTAGGACCTGCTCAACCTGTTGCTGACAACTCTTCGAAAGAAGGACGTCAACAAAACCGCCGCGTTGAAATTGAAGTGACTGTTGATGAATCTAAAGTTCCAAAAGAAAAGTAGGAAGAATAAAAATGAAAAAATTTATAGTTGTTGGAATTTTATCTTTGACCTTCAGTGCATTTGCGAAAGAACCAAGCGCACCCAAGGCAGCAGATACTCCACCCAGTGCAAAAGTATTTTTTGCTAACTTGAAAGATGGCCAAACTATTCCGACGGAATACAAAGTGCAGTTTGGTGTTGAAGGCATGGCTTTGAAAAAAGCGGGTGAAAATGTGAATGATAAGAAATCAGGACATCACCATGTGATTATCAACAAAGGCCCGGTCGCCGAAGGGGAAATTATCCCTGCAGACAGCGATCATTTGCATTTTGGGCAGGCCCAAACGGACGCAGTTCTCAAACTTAAACCGGGGACTCACTCGCTGACTTTGCAATTGGCCGATGGAGCTCATCGGTCATTCGGTGAGAAGCTAAGTTCGACGGTGAAGGTAATTGTTAAGTAAACTTTAATGAATGGCAGTGGGAAACCACTGCCAGGATGGCATCAGCTAAAATCAGACGAACTGAATTACATCATTCTTATCAAAGCGAACTTTTTTATTTCCCTGCGATTTATCTTCAGCACTTCGATAACCTAAGGCAACGGCGGCAATCGTCTCGTAACCAGAATCCTGCAAATTCAATATCTGATCGTAAGTGTTGGGCTCAATTCCCTCTAATGGACAGGTATCAATACTCATCAGAGCTGCGGTTTCCATCAAGAAACCCATCGCGATATAAGCTTGGCGGTGAGTCCACCATTTGATGACTTCACGGCGTGGTCCATGAATCACGTCACCCATAATACTTTTCTTGAAGCCAGCCAGAGATTCCATAGTGACCGAACGCACTTGGGAAATCCTTTCAAGAAACCTTTCGATATCTTTTTCAATAATGTCCGTGCGAGTGGTGAAGACCACAAAATGAGAACAATCTTCCACTTGGCTTTGTCGCCACGAAGCCTCACGCAATTTTTTGCGGACTTCGGGATTTTGCACGATAAAGAATTTCCAGGGTTGAAGACCGTAGGAAGAAGGTGCAAGCAACAAACTTTGCTCGAGCACTTCCCAATCTGCCGCGGAAATTTTTTTACTGGCGTCGAAGCGTTTCACCGCATAACGCCAGTTCAATTGTTTAAGAATGTCTTCGTTTTTGAACAAGAATTACTTTTCCGCAGTTTCAAACATGGATTTGGCGTAATTGCCTTTGATGGTGCCTCTCATGTTTTCGGGTTTAACGGCGGCGACTCTCCAGTAATAGTGTTTTCCTGTTTGCAAACCTTTCAATTGGAAGCTGGTTCCGTTGTAAAGCTTCTCATCCACGGCAAGCCATTTGTAAACGGGATCGGTGGCCACTTGCACGTGATAGGTTTGAACCCCTTCAACAGGAGTCCATTTCAAAGTCACTTCACTTCCGGAAATTTTATTCATGAAAGCGGGCTCTGAAAGGCTTGGAGTCTCTGGGGGTGTCGCCAAAGCTTTATTATGGGGCTTGGGTGGAAACAAGGCTCCATTATCGCGATGACCTTCTTTGGCCAAGGATTGCATGGAAACAACAGTGAATAAGGTAAAGACGAGAATGCTAACTAAAATTTTCATAAATTAAACCTCGGTGATTTTCTTAAAATTGCTCTCTCAAATTAATAGAAATTTAAAGCTTAAGGTACCATTTTTTCGGCGCTTTTCCAAAAGGCTAACTCCCTGTCTTGTGTTTTTTGGCCTTCGGTGTTAGGACTGGAGGCGGTTTCGTGGATGACTGCTTTAAAACTTTGCAAAAAGGATTAAAGAGGAAAGTCCGGACTTCATCGGGCAGCGCAAGGGGTAACGCCCCTCGGTAGTAATGCTAGGAACAGTGGAACAGAGAGAATGTCCAGGGCTACGATCCTAAAAACGGGAACGGGAGTTTTTAGGGGAGCCGCTGGAGTGAAAACAGCTAAACTCTGCGTGAAGCAAGATCAAATAGGAGAGCGTTTAAGTGTGGCCCACACTTTGGCTTTCGGGTCAGATCGCTAGAGGGTGAGGGTGACCTCACTCCCAGAGAAATGGTCATCTAAGTTTATCAAGCGACTTTTGGGACTTGGTGAACGGGACAGAATCCGGCTTAAAGCGAAACCGAAAATCCCAGCAAGACTGCAAAGTCTTGATGTTGTGAGGGGGTTGGCTCTAAAGGTCAGCCCCCTGTTTTTTATGAGCCGTTAGCAAGAGTATGATTTGATAGTTCGATTTCTTTAATATTATTATCGTGAAAACGAGGTTATTTATGAAATTGATCAAAATCATTTTATGGATGGTATTTTTAACGAATTGTACATCTGCGCAAAAGAACTCTATTTCTGAAATGCCGGCAAAATCTCAGGACAAACAAACTAAACCAATTGAAAAGCTTAAAGCTAAACTTCCGAACAAAGTTGAACCTTTAAAAGGAAAATTCCTAGATTACGCTTACCTGATCCGACCCGATCATAAAGAACCTGGTTATAGTATTAATACTTTTTGGCTTAGCGATGGATATGCGTATGGCGAAGGTCCTTATGATGGTTATCTTATCGAGTTGTTTTTATTTAGAGGAAAAGATCGTGATTTAGTTCTTGAACAAATAAGTAGGGAAGGGCTAGCAGAAGGCAAAGATTTTACTTTTGGCTATGAAATTAATCCTTATATTTTCACAAGTAATAAAATGAAAAAGACCACGCTTTCTCAAGTATTTCCAATTCAAAAAATGGAAAAGCTCTATGCCAGTCAAATTGAGAAAATGAAACTAAAAGAAGAATTCAAAAATTCTGAGAAAGAATGGAATTATTTTAAATTGATTCGCTTACCTTTAAAGGGAACAACCATTGATCTTAAAGTTTGTCGCGAAGAGGGGATTTATATTAATAATTCTCCCTGCGCACTGATTGGGCAACTTGCTTGGGATAAATCTAAATTTAATTTAAAGCCGGTAAACACTTTCGAGATTTCCAAAGAAATTTACTAGTCCACCACCTTGATTTTTAAACTTCAAAGATTCCGTCTACTGATTCACCAAATCTGTGGGGTGTGTGAGATTGCAATCGTTTGTTCCGTTGTCGCTGTTGTTCCTCCCACCAGAAACTACAGGGAGATTTCCACTCGAAATGCAATTTCAAAACGACGAGCTAAAAAGGCTCGCCTAATCCCGCCATTTTTTGTGTCGATGAAATCTTAAGAGTAATGAAACTTCCAAAGTGTCTGTTCAAAATCAAGTCTTTGCCGTTTTATCATGTGACCGATACCGTAAGTTGATATCTGCGTTGTCTTTTAAGTTAATCAAGAACCCCGACGCAAACTGCGTGATAGTATCAAATGATACTATCACGCTTTATTAAAAACCACTGTTGAGGTCAACGTACAAATCTCCATCGAGCTCGCCACCGATAATCAATTGCCTGGGACCTGAGTACGCTGTCATAAATATTTTTCGAGATGCCGACCCATCAGTGAAATTAAAAGTGCCCTTGTATATGCGAAGTTTTTCCATATAAGCAATTGGTAATGGCTGCAAATTACCTATTTCTTGGAAGACTCTTTGTTCCTTAGTTAACCAAGCTCTAACCATACTTTTGGTGTTAAAATTTGTAGGTTGAGATATCATTTTTGCATTTCCAACAATTCGGGGCACTCCCCCGTCAGTTGAAGCTTTTATGGTTAAAATGTCATTATTAAAACTATGGTTTGTACAGACTTCATCGGACGAAAACTTGAAAAATTTCTGAAAGACTGTTTGGGACAGGTCTTTTGATGAATTCTGAAGTGATGGTGTAACACCGGGAGCTGGTGGGGTTTGTGACAATGAAACACAAAGTAATAAGGCATCAGCTAAATTATTACGTCCTGGGAGAAAAACATTCCAGCGATAATACAATTTGTCTTTTTCAACTTGTTCCCAGAATGATTGTTCCATGATGGCGCTATTCGGGTTTCCGGCTCTGGCTAGTGTAGTTTCAATTTCCCTTTCGCCCATCAAAAAAATATCGTCGTCGTGAGACAAGCCAAATAAATGACCCACCTCGTGGATAAGTACGGGAAGTAAATAGGTCCCCGAAGCAGCCGTCCAAGGTTTCCAATTGCTCGCGATGTTTTCACTATTGAGAAGTTCAAATTTCAACGGACCACTTTGCGGTGAAAAATAGACAAAGCCTTTTCCTTTTAAATTTATCTTGTCGTATTCAGTGCGAACCGTGAGCCCAACATATTGAGTTGGATTTCTGATCCTTTCAAGTTGTGCTCCAGTTAAGACGCCAAATTGAAATTTGATATCAGGATTTTTATCGCAAGAGATTTCAACAAAATTCTGAGTCGCAAGCTTTAAACTTTCATCATATGTAATTACGTCTTTAAACTGATACTTCCAATAATCAAAGGCAATGCGAATACGCTGCCGAACCGATTCAATATCCTGGCCAAAATTAGCTTCATCGATTAACACACAATATTTAACTTCGGCCGTATTCGAAAAAAACCATGGGTTTTGTGCATCTTCGATAAGTTCGCCGCCACCACTAACCCAGCCCGCTGCTGCGAGGGAGTTAAAACCTAAAACAAATAAAATTATTAAGACGAGACGATTAACCATTTCAATTCCTTTGTAGGTTATTAAATTACTTTTATTTCTCTGCGTACGCTATACAAACATCCCTTACATTTGACTATAAGTTAATTAATTGTTAATTAATTATTGATATTTAGTTAATTAAAAATACAATATTAATATGAATATATTTAGATACTTAAATTACAAGACCATTCTGAAAGCTAAGATTAAAGAATTAAAAGAAGTGAGGCAGGGGCGCTTTACTTTTGAAGCGCTTTCTCGAGCTTGCCGTGTCCAGAAAACTTATCTGTCAAAAATTTTGAATCATGATGGGAATTTAAATTCAGATCAGCTTTTTCGCGCCTGCGAGTTCCTCCGTTTTAGCGAGGAAGAGATCGATTATATTTTTTTAGTTTATGAGTACGAAAACACTCAGGTGGAATCCAGAAAAAAGAAAATTCACCAAAAGATTCAGTTTTATAAGAGTAAGTATGAGGCTACGGAAAGCCATATTGAGGTTGAAACACAAACTGTGAGTTCCACCCAAGATTTAACAAACTACTATGCAGATCCAAATTTTATATTGGTTCATATGTTCTGCACAGTCGAACGTTTTGCTAAAAATCCAAGTCTTATTGGAGAGCACTTAAATTTATCGCAAAAGCGTATATTAGAAGTCATAGATGACCTCTGTAAAATAGGTGTTCTTAGAAAAATGAATGGCTCAGTTCAAGTTCTTAAAGACAACACCCATTTGTCTAAGCTCAATGTCCTCTATAAAGTTTATCGATCCCAGATGCGCTTAAAAGCCCTTGAGAAATTGAATGAAAACGAAAGTTCCAACTACAGCTTTTCCGTTGTTTTCTCTTCGGTCCCTAGTGTTCGGGTTAACATCCAAGAGCGTTTCATGGCTTTCCTCAAAGAAACTCAGAAAGCTGTTCAATCCAACGAAGAAGAAGAAATTTACCAGATGAATTTCGATCTATTGAGCTGGAGCGAAGCAAAATAATCTCAACTGCTCGCCGAAGTGTAGTACTTCAAACAAAATTTCCAGTACTTCGTTGTGAGAAACACCAAGAAGGGCCCGAAAAACAAGGCCCAGGCAAATATTCCAAAATTTGGCGGATCCAAGATGGATCTTGCGGGGACGCTAGCGATCAGCCCTACAGGAATAAGTGTGAGAATCAAATACTTCATCCAAGGGAAATAAATCGAATCGGGTCGTGTTCCCAATTTATAAATGTTGTACCAAATGAATTGCAGATTTTCAGATTTTGTAAAGATCACTGAGGTCGCCGCAAAGCTAAAACGGAAAGCATAGAAAACAAAAAATCCATTGGGAATCATGATGATCAGCCACCACAATCGCGCCATCGAGAAATCAGGAAGCTGAGCTATACTCCACACTAACCACGCTACAGCCATAAGTAGGTTTCCGATATTCGCTGTGCCTATACGTTGAAAGCTCGCCATAAATTGAGAGTCTACCGGTTTCACCAAAAGCAAATCCAGATCACCTTTAGTAACTTTGTCAGAAAATCGATCTAAATTGTCTTGAAGAAAAATCATATAGAAAGAATCAACGACGAAGAGAACTCCCAGAAAGACGCGAGTTTGCTCTAGGGTCCAATTGCCAATAATATTCGTGTGTCTGTAAAGAACTTCAAATGTCAGAATCTGAGCGGCATACCAAAAGATATCGGTGAGGACGCGAAGTAAAAAATTAGCGCGGTATTCAAGATCCGCAATGAAACTGGCTCGGGCGAAGGCGCAGAAAAGAAAGAAGTATTTTCTGAGCGTCTCGATCATGCGCCTGTCCCGACATAGGCTCGTAAACCACGGCGCCAGAAAAAATAACCAATGATATTGACGATGATAATTCCGCAGGTGACCGACACGAATCCTCTTTGCACATAGCTAAAATCAATTCGTCCTGTCAGGTAGCCCGTAGGAACATAAACTGCGTTGGCAAAAGGCAACTGTATCATAATTGTTTTCAGCGGCTCCGGCAGTAAGTCCAAAGGGAAAAGTTCGCCGGAAAGTAGCCACAGACCTAAATTTTTTGCGGTGGTGATACCTTGAATGCGATTCAGAAAAAAAGCAAAGCAAGAAACGACAAAGCTCATCGAGTGCACTAAGATTAAATAATAGAACACGAGCAATAATGAAATCGGTAGGCGATCCCAGTGAAAGGGAAGCTTGTAAATCAACACTGCCGTCAAAGGTATGATCAAAGAAAAAATCGTAGTGATAAATTTGTAACCCAAGAGTTGGCTGAGATAATATTCGTAAAAGCTCAGTGGTCGTACGATCAAACTGTTGACTGTACCCGATTCAATTTCATTGATCATGCGAAACTCATACATCCAGCTGCTGGAAATTCGCGAAAGAAATGTCGCACACAGGGCGTAAGCCACGTAGTATTCTTGAGTGAAGCCACCGATCGTCATTAGACCGGACCGGGCAAAGATGGAAGTCCACAAGAGAATTTCGACAATGGTCGATAAAGTGGGTTGCACCACGGCATCCACGAAAAAGTTAAGTCTGTATTCCAGATTCGAAAGCATCGCGAGTTTAAAAAACGCGAGATTCCGTTTCCAGAAAGTGGCGAATAACATCTTCAAAGTTGGTCTCGACAATTTTAAGATCTTGGATCTTTCCGTGAGTAGAAATTTCCGCAATCAGTTGGGGTAATTCTTTATTTTCAATTTCAAAGGAATGCTCTTTTTGACCTGGGATTAACGACTTTCCAATCGACAAGCCAATAGCGCGCGTGGGTGCTTCTTCAAGCACAACCACCAGCTGCTGCTTGATTGAAGTTTTATTTATAAAATGCTTAACAGTTCCGTTGTAAACAATTTCTCCGTGACTGATTAAAAGCAATTGATCGGCCAATTTCGCAATGTCATCCATGTAGTGACTGGTCAAAATCACTGTTGTGCGTTTTTGTTTTACATAGCTTGCTAAAAATTCGCGAATGGTGGATTGAGCGACAATGTCCAAGCCGATGGTTGGTTCATCCAGAAATAAAACTTCGGGATCATGCAGAAGGGCGCCAATCAACTCCATCTTCATGCGTTCACCCAAACTTAAACGGCGCAACTGAGTTTCTAATACATGCGAACATTTTAAAAGTTTTGCAAGCTCCTGCACTCGGGCCGCAGAGACTTGCAAATCCAAATCGTAAATGCGAGCGAGTAAAGAAAAACTGTCGAGCGGAGAGATGTCCCACCACAGCTGATTTTTTTGACCCAACAATAAGCTGATCCTGCGGAGATACTTATAATTTCGTTCCCAGGGATTATAGCCTAAGACATTCACGGAACCTGCAGAGGGGGCAATCAAGCCTGATAAAATTTTAAGAAGGGTGGTTTTGCCGGCACCATTTGCGCCGATAAGGCCAATAATTTTTCCAGGTTCGATTTCAAGGTTGATGCTTTTGAGAGCCGCTCGCTCGATATACTGGCGTTGCCAAAAGCCCTTAAGGGAGTTGATCACTCCCTCGGGTTTTTTATAGGTCTGGTAAATGCGGGATAAATTTTTAGTTTGTATCACGTAACTCATATGAGTTCGTGATACTAGCCTATCGGTGAATTAATTGTATACATTCTTGAAGTGTTGCAACGCTAGCGCGTCCAATACCTCGATTTTTATTCACGCTGAAAAGTTGGAATCCAGTTCCATTCCAGCTGCAGATTAAATTTCTGTCAGCATGGCGTACAGCATAGTTACAATCCGCTCCTGTTGCGTATCCAAAGCCTGAAAAGCCAACGGCATGATTTTCATAGATATGATAGGGCTGAAAATTAACACCATTCCAATTGCAGACGACAGGCTCATGGGAATCAGCCGTTGCATAAAGAGCTTGGTAACAATCTTCAGGCTGTGCATACCCAAAACCATATTTACCAACGAATACGTCATTATTTTGGTCATAAGGTTGATAATTAGTCCCTTGGGTTCCACAAACCAATTTATAAGGATGTTGGTGATGGTGATGACCGTGATGATGGTGACCATGATCGTGGTGTCTCCCGTGAGCCAGAGCTATTGAACTGAGAGTCGCTAAGCCCATCTGCAAAGCTAAAAAAAGCAGTCCTGATTTCATATTGTCCTCCTTATTAATTTATTTAAAAATATCACTCTTCTTTTTAGTTAGAACGAAAAGTTCTCGTCCCATTCGTCGGGGTAAAGATTTTCGCCATCGTCCCCAAAAGATAAATTCGTAATTCTTATTTAATCTCTGCCGAAGTTCCCATTCAGTTCCTCCGAACGGAGGGCCCTCGGGTCTATCCCAACAGAAAAATACACCCATCAGGTGACCGCCCGGAACGAGCACTCGATTCCAAACTTGAACGAGCTCATGTCGTCGAGCCGGATTGATGGCGCAGTAACAAGTGTGTTCAAACACATAATCAAAACGTTGGTGATATTCAACCCCCAAGGAAAAAATATCCTTTTCCTCGAAATTGAGAGTACTTAGATCTTTGTAATTTTTCTTAGCCCTTGTAATGGCTTCCGGGGAGACATCAATTCCCGTCACTACGTGGCCGTTCTGTGCAAAAAATGCAGCATCATGACCTTCACCGCAGCCAAGCACCAAAATGCGAGATTTTGGGAGCTTGAGCCGAGGTAGCATGTCCTTAAGGGCTTCGGCTGGCTCTTCTAAATTCCACCGAGGATTCACTTCATTAACGTAAATGTCACTCCACCATTTTTCTTGATCAACTGCAGGTTGTGCTTTGAGAAAAGGATCTACGGGGTAGCGAATCCCTTTCCAAGAGATGGAATCATCATCAAACTCTTCGAGTTCATTAAAAAACTGGGCTTGAGCTTTACGAGAAAAAACAAAAGGCAAATTTTCAATGGTTCGGCCATGAAAGCGATCCCACTCGTCGGCAGTTAAAGTCTCAAGAGAAAAAGAAAAGCGGGTGTCGTAGGGGCAGACAATGTGCCATTGATTTTTTTCCCAGAAAACCCGTTGGGCAACTAAAGGCTGATCAAAAGCTTCAACAAAAAAATGGCGGTTATTAAAATGCGAAATGAAGGATCCATTTTCCGCTTTAGATAAATTTTTGAGAAGATTGAAACCTGTTATCGGTTCAGTCAGGCGCGTTTCGCCTTGAAGAAAAAAACCTTCTTCGTCGATCGCAATAAAAGAATCAGGGTGAGCTTGGGTCCTTGTCGTCATCCCCAGCGTTGTCCGGTGTGATGAGCGAACCGTCAATGTAATTTACGTTATCGCCTGTAGTTTTTAAGCTCTGCAGTGTCCATTTATCAATAGTTGGGTCCTCGGAGAGATCGCGATAGAGCACCGCTTCCCCTTCGATAACCGTTTCGAAGGATTCTTTGTTTGTTTCTGAGGCAGGTTCAGTGAATTTGTAGGAAAAAATAGCTTTCACTTTTCGTTCACCGATATTTTCAGTCCATAATTTTAAAATTTCGACGGTCGAGGCTGCTGGTTTTTTACTCTTGATCGTATTTTGAATCAGTTCGGCAAATTTCTGCTGAATGGCGGAGTGCGTCTCGAAGCCGACGGCCGAGGAACTGTGAATGACATTCCAAGACCAAATAAGTGCAGCGGTAAAGACTATTAAGCTGATGATTTTCTTCATAGATTAATTCCTCATGTGTATGATACGAGATATCTCATGAATTCTGATTGGAAGACAACTTTAATGTCAAAAGGTCTCTCGCTCAATCAACAGCTGAATAAAAAGATCGAGAGACAATTGGCCGCTCGAGGCTTGCGTTTAAGCGCTGTTGATTTTGCAAGTTTCGTTGAACATTGGGCTCCCAAAACATCAAGAGACGCCTTGAGTTACGTTCTTAATTTCCTACGTCCCGTTGTTATGGGAATGGGTTTTCGTATTTCTCGTTTGAGTGACGAAAAAATTGAAGTGATCATTCCTGCCCGATCTAAAAACAAAAGCGAAGAAGGATCTGTTCATGAATCTGTCCTGCTCGCTGCCGGGATCGAAGGGGCAAAAACTCTATGGTTGCGACATGCGCCCCTGGGTGATTTTCACATTCGTATCGAAGAGTTCAGTTTCAAAAATATTAAAAATAGCACTCAAGAAGTGCGCATGCGTATGGAAGCTCCGGAAACTTTAAGACAAAGTGTTTTAGGACAACTCAGAGTCATGAATCAGGCCTCGATTGAAAATCACATCCAATTTTTTGAAGAAGGTGATCAATTGATTGCTGAACTTCAACTTCGTCTTCAAGTTTCGACAACCTCTTTGTTGGGGTCCTCTTCGTCGGGACGAAATGAGTAAAAAATGATTTTGGAAACGCGAGTGAATTCTTTAGATGAATCATTTTTGGCCAACGCCACGGCTATGAAAACTCTGGTTGAAGAATGGAAATCCCGCGTTTTACAAATTCAGCAGGGCGGCGGTGATGAGGCGACAAAGAAACACAAATCTCGTGGAAAATTAACGGCGCGTGAACGCATCGAAACTTTGGTTGATCCACAAACTTCTTTTTTAGAATTTTCAACATTAGCGGCCTGGGAAATGTATGACAATCAAGCGCCATCAGCAGGAGTTATCACTGGGATTGGGGTCATTCATGGCACGGAATGCATGATCGTTGCGAATGATGCCACAGTAAAAGGTGGCACCTATTTCCCGATGACAGTAAAAAAACATTTGCGGGCGCAAGAGATCGCCATGGAAAATGGATTGCCCTGCATTTATTTAGTCGACAGTGGGGGAGCATTTCTTCCCTTGCAGTCGGAAGTTTTCCCTGATCGCGATCACTTTGGTCGAATCTTTTACAATCAAGCGCGGATGTCTGCCGATGGTATTCCCCAAATTTCTGTGGTGATGGGTTCATGTACCGCGGGCGGAGCCTATGTTCCTGCGATGAGCGATGAAAATGTTATCGTGAAAGATAACGGAACTATCTTTTTAGGTGGTCCACCTCTAGTGAAAGCAGCTACGGGTGAAGAAGTGAATGCTCAAGATTTAGGTGGAGCTAAAGTTCACTGCGAACTGAGTGGAGTGACAGATCACTTTGCCGAGGATGACGAGCACGCCATCGAAATCGCTCGGTCCATTGTTGCTCAACTGAACCATCGTAAACAAGTTTCGATGAAAATTCAGGCTGTCGAAGAGCCGTTATTTAAGGCCTCAGAGATCTACGGAATTTTACCGAAAGATTCGCGGATCCCTTTTGATGTGCGCGAGATCATTGCTCGCATCGTCGATGGCAGTCGCTTTCATGAATTTAAACCTCTCTATGGAAAAACTTTGGTCACTGGCTTTGCTCATATTTGGGGAATGCCCGTGGGAATTGTAGCAAATAATGGAGTTTTGTTTAGTGAAAGCGCTTTGAAGGGCGCGCACTTTATCGAACTTTGTGAACAGCGACAAATCCCGCTTATTTTTCTTCAGAATATCACTGGTTTTATGGTGGGTAAAAAATACGAGAACGAAGGGATCGCCAAACACGGAGCAAAATTGGTGATGGCGGTCAGTAATGCCCATGTTCCTAAATTTACCGTCGTGATGGGCGGTTCTTATGGAGCCGGTAATTACGGGATGTGTGGTCGCGCTTTTCAACCTCGTCAATTGTGGATGTGGCCCAATGCCCGTATCAGCGTCATGGGTGGTGAACAAGCCGCAAATGTTTTGTTAACAGTAAAGCTTGATCAAATGTCAGCTTCAGGCCGCAGCATGAGCGAAGCTGAAGGTAATGAATTCAAAAAACCTATTTTGAAAAAATACGAAATGGAAAGCTCGGCTTATTTTTCAACCGCAAGAATTTGGGATGATGGAATTATCGATCCCGTTGATACGCGGCAAGTGTTGGCCTTAGGAATTTCGGCTTCACTGAATAAAGCTTGGGGAAAGCGTCGTCAGGGCGTCTTTCGAATGTAAATTTAGGGTGGTGCTTTATGGCTGAAGTGATTGTCTCTGAAATTAACAATGTCGCTTATGTAAAACTGCATCGTCCTGATGTTCGCAATGCTTTTACACCCGAAATGATCAAACAGTTGAAAGAAAGTTTTTCATCCTTTGAAAAGCGTAAAGACCTGCGTGCTGTTGTTTTATTGGGCGAAGGTAAAGTTTTTTGTGCTGGTGCCGATTTGCAATGGATGCAGTCTATGATCAATTTCACTTTTGATCAGAATAAACAAGATGCTGTGGCTCTGTTTGAAATGTTTGAATGCATTTTGAATTGTCCCATTCCCGTCATTGGACAAGTTCATGGCGCCGCCTTTGGTGGTGCTTTGGGTTTGCTGGCCGTCTGTGATGAAGTCATTGCGGAAGAATCAACAAAATTTTGTTTCAGTGAAGTTAAGCTGGGACTGGCTCCTGCGGTGATTAGCAGTTTTGTTTTTTTGAAGTCTTCACTCTTTCATGTGCGTCCACTAATATTGTCGGGACAAGTTTTTAATATTGATATGGCTTTGGAAGCAAGAATTGTTCATCATCGCGTTCCCGATGGAGAAGGTCACAAAGAAGTGCAAAAACTTTTGCATAAATATCTCGATGGCGGTCCAGAAGCTGTTCGTGAAACAAAAAAGCTCATGAATCAATTTTATTTATCTTCTTGGGAAGAGTACAAAGAAAGATCCTGTAAAGTGATTTCGGAACGTCGAATCAGTCGCGAGGGTCAAGATGGTTTGCGAAGCTTTCTGGATGGAAAAAAACCTGAATGGACAAGTTAAAAAAAATAAATCGTTTGGCCATCGCCAATCGCGGTGAAGTGGCCGTGCGAATCATCAAGGCTTGTGAAGAGCTGGGCATAGAGACTGTTCTTTTGCATTCCGAGGCTGACATTCTATCCCGAGCTTATCGGATGGCTACAAAAAGAATCTGCATCGGTGGTGCACCAGTGGCTCAAAGTTATTTGAACATCACGGCGAATGTTCAAGGAGCTATTGCCGGGGGTGCAGACGCGATTCACCCGGGCTTTGGCTTTCTTTCAGAAAATGCGGATTTCGCTGAAGCAGTCATTAAAGCTGGACTAATTTTTGTTGGACCTTCTGCCGAGGCGATTCGAGCCTTAGGAGATAAAATTAATTGCAAAAAGCTTGCAGAAAAAGCGGGATTACCTTTAGTGCCAGGCTACAAAGGCGAGGACCAAAGTTTAACTCGTTTAATTTCAGAAGCTGAAAAGATTGGTTATCCAGTCATTGTGAAAGCTGCTGCCGGTGGCGGTGGCCGAGGGATGAAATTAATAAAAAATTCAGCCGAAGCCAAAGAATTGATTGAGTCGGCTCAGCGGGAATCTTTGTCGGCTTTTGGTTCGTCTCAAGTTTTCTTGGAAAAATATTTGGATCGGGCGAAGCACATTGAGTTTCAAATTTTTGGTGATTCCAGTGGACGTGTGGTGCATTTTTTTGATCGCGAATGTTCTGTGCAAAGACGTCATCAAAAAATCATCGAAGAGGCCGTGTCAGCGGCCTTGACTCCGGAACTGCGACAACAGATGGGTGAATCTGCCGTGGCCATCGCAACTTTGGGAAAATACAAAGGGGCAGGAACGGTCGAGTTTCTTTTGCAGGATGGAAAATTTTATCTTCTGGAAGTGAACACACGATTGCAAGTTGAACATCCCGTGACTGAAATGGTCTTAGGTGTCGATCTGGTGAAAGCGCAAATCTTAACAGCGCAAGGGGATTTTTTATTTAGTGCTCCTAGTTTCTCGCCTCGCGGGCATGCCATCGAAGGGCGAGTTTACGCTGAAAATTCTTATCAAGGTGGAATTCCTAGCACGGGGCTGTTGGGTCACGTGTTTTTTCCCGAAGGCCCTGGACGCCGTTTCGAATATGGCTTTGAAGCTGGCGATGAAATCACTTCTTTTTATGATCCCATGATTGCAAAAGTGATTGTCTGGGATGAATCGCGCTCTCGCGCCATTCAAAAAATGATCAAAGTCCTGCAAGATTCAGTGATTTTTGGAGTGCACACCAATATTCCTTACCTTATCGAAATTTTAAAACATCCTGAGTTTATCAACGGCACAATGACCACGCGATTTATCGAAAATAATTTCGCCGAGGGATTGAAGGCTGCTAAACCGAGCGAACTCGAACAATCACTGATTGAAAGCGCACGTCGAGGGGGACCTGCAGTGACATTGAGTTCGTCTCGCTCACCGGAAAGTGCAGTCTCTCCATGGAATCGACCGTGGAGGTTATTATGACCTCAGCTCAAACGTTCAAATTTCGCTTTGGCAATCAAGAGCACGTGGCCTTGGCTCAAAAAATTGGTGATCAAATTTGGATTCACTTTCAAGGAAGAACTTACGCTGTTCCTTTGAATGATAAAAAACAATCACGCCGAAAATCGGGGGCTTCAGCTGCTGGCGCAAACCAAGTGTTGGCTCCTATGCCTGGGAAAATCACAAAAGTTTTATCTTCAGTGAGTGACGAAGTTAAAGTTGGCCAAGTCGTCTTGGTGATGGAAGCCATGAAAATGGAATACACTTTGAAAGCCGAAGTGAATGGGAAAATTAAAAGTATCTCTGTGAAAGCTGGAGACCAAGTTAGCCTTGGTCAAACTTTAATTGAATTTGTGTTGGTGCCCGCAAGCGAGGGAAAAAATGGCTAGTTCCAAAGTCCAAATTGTTGAAATGGGTTTGCGCGATGGACTTCAAAATGAAAAAGTTATTTTGAGTGCTGATCAGCGAGCGGAATTAGCTTTGCGTTTATCCCGCGCAGGAATGAATCGCATCGAAATCGGAGCCTTTGTTCGTCCCGATAAAATTCCGCAAATGGCGGGTACAGCAGAAGTTATTCAAAAAGTTCAGCAGTTGGTGCAGCAAAAAAATATTTCTGCAAAAACTGAATTTTCTGTGTTGGTGCCCAATGAAAAGGGAATGCAATCAGCTTTGGCGGCTGGAGTTCGCGAAATTGCGATCTTTGCTTCAGCGACGGAATCGTTTTCACAAAAAAATATCAATTGCAGTATCAAGGAAAGCTTTCAGAGATTTATGCCTGTCTTGCCCCTTGCGAAGAAAAATAAAATCAAAGTGCGAGCCTACTTGAGTGTGTGCTTTGGTTGCCCCTACGAGGGCGCAGTCCCTGAAAAGCGAGTGGTCGAACTGGTAAAGCGTTTTCATAAGCTCGGCGTTTATGAAATTTCCATTGGTGACACCATTGGAGTTGCGACTCCAGGTCAAATTAAATCTTTGATCCAAAAACTGAAGCGAGTTGTGCCTGCACGCAAAATTGCGGGACATTTTCACGACACTCGCGGGATGGCTTTGGTTAATATTTTGGCTGCCTATCAGTTGGGTATTCGCATTTTCGACACAAGCATTGGTGGCCTGGGTGGCTGTCCTTACGCCCCCGGCGCTTCGGGGAATGTGGCTACCGAGGACGTGCTTTATATGTTTGAAGGTATGGGTGTGAAAACAGGAATTAATTTAGATCAACTTATTGAAACTCATAAATGGTTGTCGGGAGTGATGGGTAAAACTTTGCCTTCAAGAGTTGGCAATGTGGGGCGGTTGCAAGCCCGCGGTCCTGTTACTTAAATTCGTATTTCTTTGCAATTAAACCCACTGATCCACATACCTGTGATGTTGTTGACAGAGAAGTCTGAGATTTTCTTCGGTGGTTTTCCCGCCTTTTGAAATTGGAACTCGGTGATCAATCTGGAGTAAGTGCTTGGATTCGCATCGGTGTTTTGTTTGTAAGTGTGTATAAGTGCATTGATAGTTATCCCGCTTAAAAATTCTTTGCTTAAGCTGAGCTGAGATATATCTTGGGTTTTTATGAGCTCTTAGGCTTTTAATTTGATCGAGTTTTTTTAAGGTATCTTTTGAAAGGTTCACGTGAAGCGCGGCTTCTTCGCTTGAAGTAAATCTGAGGGATTCTTTTGGTTTAATTTTATTTGGAAAATGCGTGGCTAATATCTCTTTCACTTCTCGTTTAGAGCAATTTTCCATTTCTTTAAGAACTTCTTTTTTCTTTTCAGGAGTTGCGCACTGCTGTCCGGTTGGCTTAGGGGTTGTGTTACTGAGTGAAAAGGGCCGAGGGTGGGTGTTTGGAGTTGTCGCTGCCAGGAAATCCAATCGGAGCAATGATTTGATGATACATCGTTGTTCTGAGCTTTCTTAGAAACTCCCAAAGGGTTCCGTTAAATTGAGTAAGGATTTTTTCAAGCTGCAGAAGAAGTTGAGTTAAAACAAGCATCGCGGCATGGATTTTCACTGTATTTGGATTTCTTAAATCAAGCACTCTGAGATGCAGGTGACCTTTTAACCAACGAAACAAAAGCTCAACAGACCAGCGTCTTTTATAGATATCTGCAATCTCTTGAGCCGGTCTTTTCCAATCTGATGTGAGAAAATCAAAGAGCTTTTTTGAAACTGGATCTCGGTAAATAATATGACGAAAGCAGACTTGGTTTTTGGGTTTAATGTTTGCACGGTAACACGTGGCTTCTGATGCGAGCCACTTTCTTTCCATAATGACACCGTCTTTTTTTAAATCATCTTCGTTAAGAACTTGAGCGTGAATCGCACTAAGGCGTAAAGTTTTTTTAGCTCTAATGACAAAGTCAGCCTGAGCTTTTTGAATAATTAACCAAAATTTTAAATCCACATAAGCACGGTCTCCAACATAGATTTTCCCTGGAGAAAGTTCAAAACTCTTTGCCGTGGTTAAATCAGAGGCATTCCCATAAGTTGTTCGAAAATCTTCAATCCACTCACCTTCAATATTCCAGGCGACATGGAGTTTAAGTGAGGCACATTTGTTTTTTGATTTCTTCCAGCCTTTAAAATTTAACAAATGCCCATGAACCCGGGCCTCGGTTGAATCAATTGCAACTAAAGGCTTTAGAAGCTTTTTTAATCTTGAATTTTTAGACTCCGTTAAAACTTTTTTAGCAACTTCGTGAACAAGTTCTTCAAAAAATCCTGCCGATCTTTTCTTTAAAGCATCAGCTAGAGTTGATTTTGGCACATCAAAAACATCTTGCATCTCACGTAGTGAATGAAGACGTAAAATAAATGACTGCAGTAAAATCTTAATGAGTTTCGTTGTTGAAAGGCGTCGAATATTTTTATCTACACCCCATTTTTTAATGAGCCTATTTAAAATTTCTACCGGAATAAGTTGTGAAAGGTCTTGGTGCACGTTAAACTTTTTCATAGTTGCATCTCCTACAGTTGTCGCAAACCTAGGATAAGGCCCTTCGGGGCCATGCAACTACTTGTTTTTTATCTAAAATCTACCGGACAGCAGTGGGAGTTGCGCTGGAGATTAAGCTATGCGCCATAGAGAGTGTCGTTAAATTTAAGCTTCCGCTATCAAGCTTTTCTTTGATTTCGGGAAGCTCTTTTGCCATTTCCACCACAGCAAGTCTTCGGTAAGCACAGTGCTCTGAATAGCCAAGAGCTTTTATACAGTACTGATAAAGATTTGCATAACCCATTTCAAGATAAAGCCCTGTATCAAAGTTCTTTTGCAGGTTATTTATTACAAGACTTGTAAACCGGCTTTCTTCTTTAACAAAGAACACTGTTTCTTCGTGTAGATTCATCACTTCACCTCCTAGTGAAAAAACTTATATCATAGGTTTTTCAGAGGTAAATGAGTAGCAATTGAAAGGCCAGTCTCAAAACATTTTTAAACGTACACAATAGGTCAACACTCAATGATCATAAACAAAATCATGTTTTTAAAATTAGAGATAAAACTCACGCAACCAGGCTCAAAATAAAACTTAAAAAATCACGTCAATAAAATTCTTGTAGAAGTTAACTTTTTTCTTTAATCTTTAAGCATGTCATTTCTAATTAGTCTTCTGCTTATCCTCTCCCCACAACATTCATTTCCTGCAAATCAATCTCCTTCAGAATTCAATGCTCCTTGGATAAGCACAGAGACTTCGATTGTCATCGACGCCTACGAGAGAAATTCAATCAATTGGGAAAGTATGGCCACAGACCCTCGGGTTGTAGCAGTTATTCATCGTTGTTCGATCGGATTAAAAAGGGATACCGCTTACTCTGAACGCAAGAAAATAGCTCAACAAAACGGATACCTTTGGGGAGCCTACCATCTTGGTAAGGCAGGTGATCCCTATAAAGCTTACAATAATTTCGATCTAAAACTCGACCAATAAAAAACCCATTCACTTGGTTCGTCTCTTGCTGTAAAAATTCACTATGTTGATGCGTTTGTGGTCGATCTTTTCGGTGGTCTCTTTTGGACTGCTTATTTTGTTTATTATCTTCGTCACTCGAAAGCCGATTTGTATTGATTCTAAGCTTGTCGAAAAGATCGACAGAGTTCAAGGCGATCGGCTTGAGGAAGCTTACCGTTGTGACATGAATAAAGCCGTGCGTTTCAGTACCTTTTGGTCACGGACAGCTCGCAGTCTTTCTTCGAGACTTTACAATTTGGAAATCACACTTGATCGTCTGGGAATGATTTCTCCTCGAGCGCCACGAGTTGTGATTCTTGCTGACAGTCGAAATGTTATTTACACTCGAAATTCCAAAATCTATATCTCCGAAGATCTGCTGTCCGAGGAAGGCTGGCTCGAAAAGGAACTTGTTCAATTTTGGCTGCGGGAAAAAAACGGGAATTTATTTTCGCAAAATCCTCTGGTTGTTCAGGCTTTGGTTGAAAATATTTTGATCGTTTCAAAAGGATTGCTCAGCACGGGCATCGGTTCTAAGAGTGTAAATTTAGTCACCAGCTATGTATGGCCGCAAACTTTGAGGGTTTCTTCTTCAGACTGTCGTTACCTTAAGAAATTTTCCGATAACATTTCCTTTTGTCTGTCACAAGATTTGAAACCTCAAGTGCAGGATATCAGGCCTTACTTTATCAAAAGTTGGATGGAGTCTTTTTACGGTCTCAAGTTGTCTGAACAGTTTTTATTTTTGAAAGCCATTTCTGAATTGAGTCCCGAGGGAGTACAAAAGACAACCTATGGGACGCGCTTTCTGATAGCGCTTGCGAGTCGGTTGGAAAAGCACGGTGTGGATCAAGCTGTGGAAAGACCTGAGTTCGATCTGGTTTATGCATTAGATCAGTCCCTTGAAAATGAAAGTGTCCTTAAAAAATCAATCCAAGAGTTTTCACAAAAGTATGAAAACCTTCGTATTGCCATCATGGACACCGAAAAGGTTTTTTTACTTCCATCAGGAACTTTTTTATCGAAGAAGCTTTTAAAATCTTGGAACACGCGGCACTTGGTTTATCAAAGTTGTGCAAATATTAATTTTAATCAAGTGAGTTCCTTTGGGGGGGTTACGAAGAAACTTTTACTCATTCGTTCCTGTGGTCAGAACGAAAGCCATTCCTTGCAGAACTACTATCAGATGGGAGTTGCTGGTTTCGCGAGCCAAGATTTAACTTCAGCCTTTGTGCACTTTCATTTGCCTTCATTGGCCTTGAAAGCTTCAGAGTTAAATTCATCGAAAGATATTTTTGAATTGCTGGGTCAGGATGGCGGCGACGTGATGTTGAAACAGAGCTTAGGTTGGAAACAGGTCGAGTGGAGAAAAGAGCTTAAGGCCTTTTCTCCACGGGCTTATGTGGATGCTATTGATCTTTTTCGACTTCCTTCGAAACTTTAAGCTTAGGTTTCATCGGTGCTTCTTTTTTTGAAAGTTCAACTAACTTTGTTATTGATGGGTCAAGTTTCTTATCCACTTCTTTAAGTATGGCGTTGATACGGTGGATATTCGAAGCCCAATCTGAAATGATAATCTGGTTTGTTGCCGAGCTGACACTCATTTCTCCATCTTTTGAAGGAAAAATTCTTAATTCGCGATTTATATTCACTACAGGAACATTCTTTGCGGTGTAAATCCAAGTGACCATGCGTTCAGGTTTTAATAAAGGGAGTGCTGTACTGACTTCAATTAAATCTCTTTGGATATTGCGGGCTGATTTGATAACCATCGTGTCACCTTGTTTACTTATGGCAAAACCATTCAGTGCTAAAGCCGAAGACAAGTGATCAAAGGCTTCTTCTAAAGAAACCGAGTCTTGAACAATAATAGTTGCCTTGCCACGCACGCTTGGGTCGACAACAAATTTTTGTCCCGAAGCTTTCGAATAAGCTTCGATAACTTTTGGAAGCTCTTCATTGTTAAAATTCATCTTCATTTTTGTTTGGGCCTTTGCTGCAAAAATGGATAAAGTCGTCAGCAATATCACTAACAATTTCATAAACGCTCCTTGGTTGGTCTTACGAGTTAAGCATAGGCCATCAGTTTTCTCTAAAAGAATTTCAGTTTCGGGCCCATTGGGCAGTTCAAATTTGAGACCTCGCCCAGTGCCAAAATGGATTGGATTCTGTTTGGATTTGATTATAAAACATGTAATAACTAATTTATTTTAAAATAAAGCTCGTACGCCACAAATGGAACCCGCATGAAATTAGATATATTTACGTATTCCGATTACAAAAAATATCTTCGTGAGAAAATTAATAAAGACGCTCTTACCGTCAAAGGGCTGCGGGGACAGCTGGCTAAATACTTGCGATGTCAGCCTTCTTATCTTTCTCAAGTTCTTAATGGGAAACCTAATTTCACTTTAGAGCAAGCGGTTTTACTCAATCAATTTTTTCATCATGATAAACTGGAATCAAAGTACTTTATTTTACTGCTCGAGCATCACCGCGCAGGAACCAAAGACCTTCGCGAGTTCTTTAGTGAAGAAATTAGCGAAGTTCAGAAGAGTCGAAATAGTTTAAAGAAGAGGCTTAAAGACACAGAAGAAGTCAGTCTTGAAAATCAACACAAGTATTACAGCGCCTGGTTTTATTCCGCGATTCACGTGATTTTGTCGATCAAGGAATTTCAGGATCCACAAAAAATTGCGCAGCATTTTAATTTACCGCTTGAACTCGTGATTGAAGTTATTAATTTCCTCGAGAGCTCGGGTCTTATTATCAATAGAAATGGATCCTTCGAGTTAACTAAAAAAAGATTACATCTGGAACAAGAATCTGTCTTCATTCAGCGTCACCATATCAACTGGCGCAGTCAGGCCTTGCAATCGGCTGAAAAAAACTTGAGAGAGGATCTGCATTTTTCCAGCGTGATCGCTATTGCTAAAAAGGATTTCCCGGCAATTAAGGAAATCTTTGTTCAGGCGATCGAAGAAGCGAGGAAAGTGATTCGTCCTTCGAAAGAAGAGAGAGTTTATGCGATCACCATGGATTTTTTTGGCTTATAGGCACGGGCGTTGCTTTAAATTAAGTTAAAACTAGCTGGCGTCGTATTGAGAGATAGCGGCGTTTTAAATGGTTTAGACAAGATAAAAAGGATTGGTTTTAGTCATGCGTTTAACAATTCAACAGCTCATCTTATACATTCTTTTTGGCCTTTTAGCTTATCAGGCTGCAAACGCCCGTGGCACCGAAAGCGGTGGCGGTGGTACGACCGTGGTGAAGGATGGTCAGCGAGTGCTTTTGGATTACCTAGTGCTGGATCCGGAGTTTAGGGATATAAACCAGTTCGGTCATTATAAGCAGCTTATTTTTCCTGAAGAATTTCTTCGTAAAGTTGAAGATCAAACTTTTAGCTCGAAACTAATAGATTTCGACAACGGGATTACTCTATCTAAACTTACTGAGTCGTCTGATTTTTTCATATCTGACCCGTTTCAACTAGCTTTACAGATTTTTAAAGAATGGAACGACGATAATCTGCTCAACGTTTCGACGGATAACGCTTACGTCGGCTTGTTTCATCCTGTAACTTGGCTGATCACTAATAAAAACATTCAGGGTCCTATCGCTTCTGTGGAAAGTTTAAAAGATTTAAATTTAACAGATCCTAAGCTGAGTGCTTACTACTTGGATTCGAAGAATACTTCAGAGAATAAGCGCATTTATCTCATTTCGCTCTCAGCAAAAACTTGGAATGAATTAGGACTATTGAGTCAATCGGGCCTGTTGGTTCACGAAGGTTTAAGACACTTCCAAATTCGAAATGGTCAACCCAGTGAATTCTATTTTGATGATTCTGTACTTCAAAAAGCAACCGCTATCACAATGCTTTGTAAACCTCGGCCTACACTGAGCATGTACCTTAGTTTCATTTTAAATAATAAAGAGAAGCAGGCTGAAGCCTTGCCACAGTATGGTTCTTTTTCCGACGTTATAAAGAAATACTGTTCAAAAAGAAATTTTAAAGGCTCATTGTGAGAATAAAGATTTTACTGGCGCTAGCCTTTTTAAATTTCACTTTCGTAGTTTCTGCGCATTCCAAAGAGTTAGCTTCGCAGGCTCTTACTCGTGGTGAAGACATGGTCCCACTAGCTTCGCGGGCAAGTTTTGAAGAGCTGAGAGGTGCAGGGGATTGCAAAGTGCAGGTCTTGTCTCAAGTGGTAACTCGACAGCCTGATCCAGAAAAAATCCCATTAATTGGCTATGGTAAAACTTTTGAGGAAGCACAAGCGCGGGCTGCTTTAGTGTGCGTAAAGTGGAAATGTGAAACTTTACCGCAGGAAATATCGACAACTATTGATAGTTGGAAGAACATGCCTGCTGAAAAGCTCATGGATCATTTTAATGCTACAGGACACTTAGAAAAGTTCCCTGCTGAGCTCAGAGCGAACCTGATAGATGGAATGACGGTAAAGAAAGTCGAAGTGACTTTCTACTGTCATTAATAAAATTAACGAAAGGAAAATTTATGAAGATCAAATTTTTAATTCTAATCACTGCCACATTGGCAGCACTTTTCTCTCATGCAGAAAAGCGAGAGAGATATTCAGTCACAGGTACTGCTGAAGATACCGGATTTGCCTATGAATCTACAATCTGCAGTTGGGCAACAACCAATGCTCAATCCAAAGCTTCGCAGGTTTGTTTTGAAGAAGGTTTTAACAATGGATGGACTCATGCGAGCTACGGTGAATGCAGTAACCGTTTGTTCAGTTCCGATAAGAAAATTAAAATGACCTTTTATTGCTATTAAATATTAAGAAAAGGAAAATTTATAAAAAACTTATTAAGGCGCGCTGATATGAATGTGATCGATGAAGTGGTGGGCATCAGCTTTAAAGCCGGTGCCGTTGCCAAAACCATCCCAAGTTTCTGACCAAATCAATTCATTGAAGGAAGGCCCATAGTTGAAATTGGTGTAATTGCCAGTCAGTACTCCATCGACCCACCATCTTAAAATTCCATCTCGGGAGGTCGTCGTTGTACTTCCTTTCATGTAAAACTCGAGTTGGTGCCACTGCCCGGTGCTCACAATTCCCGATCCTACATTTGGATAACAGGTAAGACCAAGATCTGCAGCGCAAGTGTGATCGTTATTAAGAGTCCCACTGTTATGGCTAAAACCGATTTTGAAAAATCCTGGCATACCGTAATTTAATTGACCGAAAAAGCCATTCGATGAAGGTCCTCTCATAAAAAACATTTTATTCATTTCAACTTTATTTCCACTGAATTCAAGATTCGTGCGCCAAAACATTCCTACATAAATTTGTTTTACAGGTTGGCTGGGATAGTAGCCCAACTGGGTTCCTCCGGTTTTATTAGGATAAAATAAACTGGATCTCATCACATTGGATTTAGAAAGGGGCGCGGTTGGATCCTGAACAACATTCAAGGTGCTTCCTTTAGATTTGTAGGTGTCATCAAGCTTTCCACCACAAGTGGCATCATCAAATCCGCAATCAAAAAGCACCGCGAATCCAGAAGGTTCATTGGTCCAAGGTTTAGCTGGATTAATAGTTATAGGGAGAGTCTGTCCACCAGGAGTGGGCAAAGGCATCGGATTTGGCATAGGGCTAACTGGAGGATTTTGTCCCATGGGTGTGGGAGCCGGAGAGGGTTGAACCGGAGGACTGATTTTCTGAATCCGAAGCTGATTGAATGAAATTAGAATTGGACTGATCTTCCATAACTTGGAATTTTCCACAAGCATTATAGGAAGTTGAAATGAATAAACCGGACAGTAAAATCAGTATTAAAAAACCATATCTTTTATTCAAATTAACCCCTTAACCACAGGAATGGTCATTTCTAATGATAGCAATGATATATAGAGGCATCTATTCAAATAGTTAAAGTGTCTTAATTTGAGACTTGAGAATCTCCATCAATGGGAAGTCGAGCTACATTGTTATAATGATCTTCCGCCCGCATTTCGCGAATTCGATTTTTACCGTCAACAAAAACCACCTGAGGCTTGTGTTTGCGAGCCTCGGCGACTTCGCAACTGAGATAAGAGACAATAATCACGATGTCGCCCGGTTGAACCAAGCGAGCGGCAGCACCGTTCAGGCAAACTTCTCCGGAGCGTCCTTCGATCACGTAAGTGGAAAAGCGTTCTCCGTTATTGCAATTCAAGATGTCGACTTTTTCATTCAAGAACAAACCAGCGGCTTCGATCAATTTTGGATCAATAGATACTGAGCCTTCGTAACTGAGATCAGCTTGGGTGACAGTGGCGCGGTGAATTTTGGATTTCATCATTGTAATTGTCATAAAGACCTCCCTACTGATTCATCTGCAGTGAAATGAGTAAACCTTTTAAAACTAAGTCTGGAATAATCGCATTAAAGATCTTTTCTTTTTCAAACAGATGAGAAAATCCCCCTGTACCGATGATGACAGCTTTTTCGTCAGAGAAACATTCACGTTGAAGGCGTTCCGAAATTTCGCGAATGGTTCCCAGATGGCCATAGTAAAGACCGGATTGAATGCTTTCGACAGTCGAGCGGCCAAGAATTTCTTCTTTGGCGAGAATTTCTACTGCAGGAAGTTTAGCCGTTTTACTTTCCAAAGATTCCATGGAAATCCGCAAGCCTGCGACGATGACTCCGCCGAGATATTCTTTCTTCTTAGTGATCGCACAAAAAGTGGTGGCTGTTCCCAAATCAACAATCACTAAATTTTTATCAGGATAAAGATGAGTGGCCGCAATCGCGTTAGCAATACGATCCGCGCCAACTTCGATAGGATTGCGGTATTTGATTTGTAAACCTGTTTTCACTCCAGCTTGTAAAAAGAAGGGATCGATATTGAAATACTTTTGGCAGGCTCCACGCAAGGAATAGACAACATCAGGAACAACCGAACAAATAACAATTTTCCGAATAAAAGCAGGATCGATGGAATTTTCTCGAAGGACAGTGCGTAGGAAGACGCCAATTTCATCAGAGGATGAGCCTTGCTTCGAGTTACGACGGAACCCCAGCTTCATTTGGTCTCGATCAAAGAGTCCACCGTAAATTTGACTGTTACCGACGTCTAAACAGAGAATCATATGTCCGCCTCACTTAAAATCGCTTTTGAAATTTCAAAATTCAGTTGGTCAATATCATTACATTCCTTAAAGTCAATTTTTTCGCTTAAGCCTACAGTGCAAAAGTTGAACTTGTGTTCATTTTTCAGTTTATCAATCTGCGCGGTGTCGTTATGAACAACAAAATCGCAATTCGACAAAGAAAATAAACGATCCACCTTTTCGTAGATTTCTTCTTCGGAAGCGTGGGAGGTGAGCTTAAAGCCAACCAAAGAAATATTTTTATTCTTAGAAATTTCTTTCACTTGATCGATAAGCTTAGGGTTCTTTTTAAGTCGAAGCAGGATTTCCTCGGGCCCAGATATTTTTTCACTCACAAGCTCGGATCCTTCGGTCGTTTCAATCTTTTCAACAGAATAATCGCTGACTGCGGCTCCGTGAATGAGGGCGTCGTAATGATGATCCTTAACTTCGCTGTAGAGAAGATTTTTTAAACTTTGATAATCGGTAAAAGTTTTAATTTGCAGTGAAGGAAAGTGAGGCAGCTCTTGCTGAAGCTCTTTTAGCGAAGGGCTGTGAGCAGCGATCAGCAAATGAACTTCAGCTCCTAAGAGAGATAAATTTTTAGAAATTTCGATGCCGGTTTGGCCTGAACTTAAATTCGTGATGACACGCACTTGATCAATTTTCTCTTGGGTTCCTCCGGCGGTGACAAGAATCTTTGATTTTTTTCCAGGTGAAAGAGGAATCGTTTCGCTTGCACTTTCGGGTTGGTGTTCTGAAACTTTTTGAAGAACTTTATTTAAAATCAAATCTGGATCTAACAATTTTCCGGCGCCCTCTTCCCCGCAGGCCAAAATTCCCTCGGCGGTTTCGAGCACACTCACATTCGGAAAAACCTTAAGTTTCTTCAATGAAGCTTGAGTCACAGGATGCAAATACATTTGACTGTTCATCGCCGGAGCAATCACTAAGGGCTTTTTAAAGTCATGGGCCAAGAACAAAGTAGAAGCTAAATCTTCACCAAGGCCAGAAGCTATTTTGTTAATGTAATTTGCCGTTGCTGGCGCAACCAGGATCAGATCAGCTTCGCGAACCAAATGAATATGATCCATCATCTGCCCTCGGGCATAGATATCGCTCAGCACAGGTTTTCCTGATAAGCCTTCCAGGGTGGCTTCGCCCACAAATTTAAGGGCCGATTCGGTGGCCACCACTTGCACAGAAATATTTTTTTGCACCAAGCGGGAAATGACCTGAGCCGCTTTGTAACAAGCGATGGATCCGGTCATGATGAACAAAACTTGAGTTTGTTTAGTTTTCATTGTGAAAGCCTTCAATGACTTCAGCGTTATCAATTAAACGCACAGGTCCTAAATGAGCCGCAATGAAACGACGATTCCAATGATCTTCCACGTAATCAACTTGCAAGCCTTTTTGGGAAAGATTTTTCTTGATCTCTTCGGCGCTTAGATTTTTTTGCAAATTTTCATAAATGACCGAAGCTAATTTTCTTTGCTCGTCGCTAAGCCGCTGATTGCGCGAGCTCATGGCCAGGCCACTTTCTTCGCGCACAGTCCTTACGGGAACAATCTCGATATCCATGAAAAAACTTTGAACCATTCCTTGAATCAGTCGCAATTGTTGGAAATCTTTTTCTCCAAAATAAGCGCGATGGGGTTTAACCAACTGGAATAATTTCATGACGATGGTTAAAACTCCGTCAAAGTGTCCGGGTCGATGGGCTCCGCAAAGAACTTGGCTGTCTTTATTTTCTTGAATTTTGTAACGGTAGTTATCAAAGTAAATGTCGGAAAATTCCGGAGCAAAAATAACGTCGACGCCTTTATCGGCCGCAAGCTTACAGTCTTGTTCCCAAGTCTTGGGGTATTTCTGTAAATCTTCAGGATTATTAAATTGGGTTGGATTCACGTAAATGCTTAGAACCGATATTTCGTTCTCTTGACGAGATTGCTCGAGCAATCGAGCATGACCTTCGTGAAGAGCTCCCATTGTGGGAACAAAGCCAACGCGGGCTACTTTCAAATTTCGTCGCCAATTTTGCAGCTCTTTGGTAGTCGTTATTAGTTGCGGCGTGCTCATAGCTTCAGTCCCTCATCATAAGAGTGTTGAGCCGTAGGAAATTCTTTTTGCAGAACTTCATTGTGATATTCGTTAACGGCATCGCGCACGAGCTCCATTCCGTCCAAATATTTTTTCAAAAATTTAGGAGAAAACCCAGAATTCATACCTAAGAGATCTTGCAGAACTAAAACTTGTCCGTCGACATCGGGGCCAGCGCCAATGCCAATGACAGGGATTTCTAAAGACTTCGTAATTTCTGCAGCCAAAGTCGAAGGCACACATTCAAGCACCAAAGAGAAACATCCTGCTTGTTGTAATTCTAAGGCTTGCTGTTTAATTTTTTCCTGTGCTGATTTTTTTCTTCCCTGAACACGAAAGCCTCCCAACATATGAATCGATTGGGGAGTCAGTCCCAAGTGACCCATGACGGGAACTCCGGATTGCACAATATGATGGACTAAATCCAAATGCCCTTCAGCACCTTCCAGCTTAACGGCGTGAGCCCCAGCCTGCATCAGCTTCTCGACGGCATTGATATTTTCAGTTAAGTCTTTGCGGTAAGAAAGAAAGGGTAAGTCGGCGACAATAAACTTTGCCGAAGCTCCGCGAACAACAGCAGCCGTATGCAAGGCCATCATATCGACAGAGGCATTCAGCGTGCTGGTGAAGCCATGCATGACCATCGCTAAGGAATCACCCACTAAAAGGCAATCAATGTCAGTCTGATTTAAAATCCGTGCAAAAGTGGAGTCGTAACAGGTGACCATTGAAATCTTTTTGTGAGCTCGTTTGCGTTCGATGAAATCAAGTATGGTCATACTTCCCCCAGATCTATGTTTTGTGATTCTGCAAATGCAGAATAAATTTTTTGAAAGGAATCATTTTCAAGCGAAGCTAAATTTTTTCGAATGGTGATCAAATCTTTTCTAGGCAAAGGGCCCGTCAAAGCTTGTCCACGGTGAGAGAGATAATTTTCCAGAATGGTTTGCAGGTAGATATCGCCAGCGTTTCGAGGCAATCCCATTTCGACCAGTCCCGAAGACATTTTTTCCCACAGCAGAATAGGCAAGGTGCCGCCGAGAACACAAAGGCTGTGATAGAGAGCTTTTTTTTCTGCCGCCAAAACAGTGAATGAGTTTATCCACATCGGAAAAACTTCTTTCAATGAGCCCGCCCCTGTTAAAGCGAAATGAAGATTTTGATAGTGATCCAAAGAGTAGAGATCCGGCCCGAAACTCATCAGCGGATGAGCCGAAATTAAACCTTCAATGTGAAGAGCTCCTGAAAAATGCACCCATCGGGACTGGGTTGCCCAAGCCGAATACTTTTTATAAAAGTCTTCAAGAGAGCGATCAGAGATTGCCAATAGGACATGAGTGGCTGCACTCAATTTCGATTTCAGATCTTCGATCGAGTCATCACGGCGGTTCCAGGTGGACAATTTATTGGGGGTCAGTGTTGACGATAAATAAAAATGGAAGTGCTTAGCTAAAGCGCCAGAGCCAATGAGCAAATAGTGATGTGTTGGTACCTGTCCCATAAAACCTCGGATCAAGTCCTGTATCCTTTGCAAGATAGCAGTTTGTTCCAAAAAGACAAGAAGTCTTGATTGGTCGCAACATTTAAGGCATCTCATAGTTATGAAATGGATTTATTGGTCTTTAATGGCTGCAGTTTTATTAGCAGGAATTGGCATATCCGTTTACTTTGGAGTTCAGCCTAAGGCTGTTCCTAAAATTAGTCTCAGTGGTTTTGAAGCCCCCGAAGAAATGGGTCAGGCCATTCTGAAGAGATTGCGTTTAGAAATTCAGAGTGCACCTGTTTTATTTCTTGGAGTTAGTCCCGAGCAGAAAGCTCATTACCAGATATGGCAAGAGCTGCTGAAACAGGCGAACGAACCCCAGTGGAAATACGATATTATTGTTGTCGAAAAGAATTTGCCCCACGCTGATCTTTTTAAAGAGGCTTCAGTTCCTGTGCAAAGCATGGATTTAAAATCCGAGTACGAGCAGCTAGCCGAAGGTCTGAAAAAAGCTCAAGCCGAGAAAAAAAGAATCGTTGTCATTGCGCCCAGTATTTACATTTCTGGAATTCTTAAAGGAAATATTGCGGACCGATTGAAGAGCGAAAATAATATTAAGGCAGTTAGTTTTTCAACATCAACTTTCCCTTTAACTGCGAATCAAGAAAAAGATATGGAAATTCCCTGTGTGCTGAATGACCAAGATCGCAGTGGAGCTGGCCTATTGGGATGTTTCATTATTAAATCAGCGCGGCTGACTTATCGTAAGAAAAAAGTAATTAATAAATATCCTGGTGCTGTCGATCAAATCGGTTCACAAGAATATTTGGTTCTTTTTAATCCGCAAAAGTTTTCTATATAACTTCGTGAGATAATGGTCGTCGATGAGCCCGGAAATAAGTTCGTGGCGACAATTCGAGCAGATCACCCAGTTTGGTCATATAAACACAGGCATAACGTTCAATTTGATAAGCCAAATAACTTTCTTCATTCCCAGCTCGCATCAATTGTCCCCATTGAGGATTATACAGGCCCTGCTGCTTTTTAATGAGCTGGCTGATTTGGGAATCAATTTCAGTGATAGTCTTCTGAAGAGAATCGATTTTACTTTCATCGATCGGCCGTTTTTCCGTTCGATCGGTTAACAGCGAAGTCAGCTCGTCTTCGAGAGGTTCTTTGGTGTGCATCAGATTTTCAATTTCACTGACGATAGGAAGTGCTTTACGGTTATTGGACAACTCGCCCTCGAGCTCTTCCAGCACCATGGCTGTACGCCAGTTGCAATCTTTTTTCAGGCGCAGGATATCGCCGTAAATATGATCACCGATGTAAAGAATATCGTCCCCTTCGAGACCCAAATCCCGAGTGAACTGCTTCGCATTTCCGCCTTGAAATAAACCTGCGGTCAGCGGTGTTTCGATATTTTGCATACTTCCATCGTCGGGATTCACTTTCAGATAGCGATGATTCTCGTAGAAGAATTTAGGTTTATGCGCAAAGGTGATCACGATTTCAAAAAGATCAATCCAAGAGCGATGTTCTTGCAGAAAAGGAGTGATCGCATAATCCAAAAGCAATTTCGTGTAGTGGTAATCTGAATTCGTTAGAACAAAGATTTTTTTTCCATGTTTTTTGAATTTCTCGAGTCCATGAACCACATCAGGTTCTTTAATGATGTAATGATCGAGATTTTTTTTCACTTCTTCTTTCAAAGTGCCATCCCGATGAGCCTCGTCAAGAGCGTCCAAAATATCATCAGCGATTTGAGAATATTCGGGATACTCTGAAGCGGTATCGCTGTCTTTCAAGTCCACCATTTGTGAAAAAAGCACGGCCAGTGAATAAGAAAAGAAAGTATCTACTGCCATATACTCACCATCGCTCAAATCAATGTAAGTGCTGCGATAAAGTTTTTGATGAGTTTTGAAATCTAGGGGCTGCAGGCCGTGGTAAGAAGAGCGAATCGCGGCATAGCGATTGAGCTTCAATAAATTCCCGCGTTGACGATCGATCACTAATCCACGCACAGCGAGGTTATGATTGAATTGCAGCTTGCGAACTTTTTCTGGGTAACCTTTGCGGGTGATTAACTTGTCGATAATTTTTGAATGGGATAAGCGTTCAAAATTTTCAGTGTTGTAACGGATCAAGGTGTGATCCATATCCACGCCGATGTATTTAATTTTTTTTAAATTCAAGGTTCGGTTAACGTAAACTCGACCGGGCACATTTCACCTCAAGAATGAGTGGTGGGAAAACCGAGATCATTCCACGCCAGCATTCCCCCCTTCATGTTAAAAACTTTTTTGAAACCTTGATCTGACAGAAAGGAAGCCGCTTTAGCTGAACGTCCACCACTTTTACAAATCAGGACGATATCCTCTGCAGGATTTAATTTTTGAAATTTTTCACTCAGTTGATCTAAGACTAAGAGCTCAGCACCATCAATGTGTCCAAGTTCTCCGGTGAATTCTTCGGGTTGACGAACATCCACTAATTTTATTTTTGCACCAGACTGCATAAGTTCATTCAGCTCCTGGGGCATAACATCACTAACATTTTCGAACATAGGATTGGGATTTTTTGTTTTAAACATAGTGTTCCATCATATCTAAAATTTTTAACTTCTTGCAAGGAATCATCGCCCTGCGTCCGAGAGAGAATCAAGTGTTTTTCGACAGAAAGTCGCTTAAACCTACCAGAGAGGCCAATTTGAATCCAAATCACAGTTTAGAAACGCACTCATTATCGGCGGATCAACAGAAAGCCCTGAATTGGCTGCGCTCGGGTGAAAATGTTTTTTTAACCGGCGGGGCGGGCAGTGGGAAAAGTTATCTGATTCGTGAATATCGCAAAGAGGTGGACTCCCAAAGTTTACCTATTTTAGCTTCGACGGGCGTCGCTGCTGTGTTGTTGGGTGGACGCACTTTTCACAGCTTCTTTGGATTGGGAATTTTAGAAGGCGGTCCTAGGCTTGCCTTTGAACGAGCCAGTAAAAACAAAAAATTACTGAAGCGTCTTAAAGACGCCGAGGGCGTCATCATTGATGAAATCTCGATGATTTCGGGGATGGCCTTTGAAACGGCAGAAATGATTGCTCGCTTTGCTCGTGAGTCCGAACTTCCTTGGGGTGGTCTTAGAGTTATTGCCGTTGGTGACTTTGCTCAGCTTCCCCCGGTCAGTTCGAGTGCTCAAAAAGATTGGTGTTTCCGCAGCCCCTCTTGGTTGAAGTCAGGATTTCAAGTGGCTTCCCTGCATTACAATCAACGAGTTCAAGAGAACCATTTCCTTGAAGTTTTGAATTACATCCGCAAAGGACAAGTTCCACCAATGGTCAGAGATTTCCTGAATGAAAAATTGAAAGATCACGACGAAGATGCTCCAGGAACGCGCTTATTTCCGCGACGTCTGCAGGCTGAAGCTTACAATCAAAAAAAATTAGATGAAATCCAGGAAGATGAAATACAGATTCCGACAATCTATTTTGGAACTGAAAAGCAGCGAGAAATGTTAGCGCGAAGTTCCCCAGTCCCTGAGATTTTAAAAATTAAATTGGGCTGCGAAGTTCTTTTTTTACAAAATGATCCGCAGAAGCGTTGGGTTAATGGAACACGTGGTAAAGTGGTTGATATTGAAACTGATAAAATTAAAGTGCGCAAGACTGGGGGCCGTGAAGTTCAAGTCGAAAAAGTGCAGTTTTCGCTACTCGATGCTGAAGGTCAAATTGCAGCTTCGATGGTGCAGTTCCCTTTGACCTTGGCTTACGCAACGACCATTCATAAAAGCCAGGGAGCTACTCTTGATGAAATTTGGTGTGATTTAGGAGCTTTGTGGGAGCCTGGACAAGCCTACGTAGCCCTGAGTCGCCTTCGTCACAGTGAAGGTTTGCATCTTTTGCGTTGGAACCCTCGATCTGTTTTAGTCGATCCTGCCGTCGAAAGATTTTATCAGTCCTTGTCGCTTGAATTTTAACTTTGTTAGGACTAAATCTGTTGAGGAATGGAGGCCTCATGTCGAACTCAGAAAACACCAGCCCAGGTCAAACAACACCGAATAATCCTGTCGGACTTAACGGAGTTGATTTTATTGAATACACAGGGAAAGACGCTCAACACTTTGAAAGTTTATTTCCTCGTTTAGGATTCAAGCTTGTTTCTACCCATCCCACAAAAAAAATAAAACTCTACCGTCAAGGTGATATTAATTTTATTTTAAACACCGAACCCAATACTTTCGCGACACAGTTTGCTTCGCTTCATGGTCCTTCGATCTGTTCCACAGGCTTTCGTGTGAAAGATGCAGAAACAGCATTTCGCACGGCTATTTCTCGGGGCGGTCGAGCCTACGAAGGATCGGTGGAATTGAAAGGGGCAACTCCTTTTCCTGCGATTTATGGAATCGGCGATTCTTTAATTTATTTTATCGATGATAAAAATTCACAAAAACTTTATGGCGAAACTTTTAAAATTAAACCCGAGGACCAAGCCCCTGTCGGTTTAGGTCTAAGCCTTGTTGATCACTTCACGAACAATGTGCCTGTGGGTGAAATGCAAAAGTGGTGTGATTTTTACGAGAAAGTTTTTAACTTTCGTGAAGCCAGATACTTTGACATTAAAGGTAAACAAACAGGTTTGATTTCAAAAGTGATGCGCTCTCCTTGTGGAAAATTTTCTGTTCCCATCAATGAGCCGTCAGATAAAAAATCTCAGATTCAAGAATACATCGAAGAGTACAAAGGCTCGGGAATTCAACATTTGGCTTTGTCCACTGAGAATATCATTAAAACTTTAGAAGCCATGAAATCCAGCGAGGTGCAGTTTTTAACTCCTCCGCCAAAAACCTACTACGCCATGCTTCGCGATCGCTTACCGACATTAGTGGAAGACGTGAATCAGTTAGAAAGCCATGCGATCCTTGCGGATGGAGATCACGATGGTTATTTGCTGCAAATTTTTACTAAGAATGTCATTGGACCTATCTTCTATGAAATTATTCAACGGGAAAATCACTTTGGTTTCGGTGAAGGAAATTTCCAAGCCTTGTTTGATGCGATTGAAAGAGATCAGAAAGAACGCGGGTATTTATAATGCATCAGTATTCTCAGGGAAAATTCACCACTCAAGGGCATAAAGGAATTCCTGAAGGTCACTTTGAAGAAGAGCAAGGGCGCAAAGGCTTTTTTGGTCCTGTATCTCACTTGATCAAACCCCAACCCAGCACACGGTGGAATAATATTGAAGGCCCGCTGCGGCCTCATTTGTATGATCTTGTTGAAATGGCGAAGAGTCATGGTCAGTGGCAAAGAATTTTATTTAACTCTGACGTCACAATTTCGAATTACTGGTTGAAACCTAGTGATCCGACTCACGCGAAAGCTTTTCGCAATGCTGACGGCGATACCCTTTACTTTGTTCACAAAGGCAGCGGAGAAATCTTTACTGAGTTTGGATTGCTCAAGTATAAAACGGGAACTTACATCAATATTCCTAAGTGCGTGACTCACACTTTGCTTCCATCTGAAGAGTGTCAATTCTTAGTGATCGAGTCTCACACCAGTTTTTACCGTGAACCCGAGCGGGGAATGGTGGGAAGAAACGCTTTTTACGATCCAACCTCTTTTGGTAAACCGTCATTGGATGAAATGCATGCGCGCATGAAGGAAATTGGTTTCTCGGCGCTGGAAATTCAAATTAAGCGAAACAAAGAAATCACGCGCTTTACTTACAATGAAAATGTTTACGACACTGTAGGATGGAAGGGCGATTTTTTCCCTGTTACTTTGCATATTAGCGACTTGATGCCTTTGATGAGTGCGAGAGTTCACCTGCCACCTTCGGCGCACACAACTTTTGCGGCCAACGGTTTTGTCGTTTGCACTTTCTTGCCACGGCCTTTGGAATCTGATGCTGATGCTTTAAAAGTTCCTTTTTATCATCAAAACATTGATTACGATGAAGTTCTCTTTTACCACGACGGTAATTTCTTCAGCCGCGACAATCTCCATGCAGGAATGATCACTTTTCATCCGGCAGGATTTCCTCATGGGCCCCATCCTAAAGCCGTGAAAAACATTGGCAACAAGACTCATACCGATGAAGTTGCTGTGATGGTCGATACTTGGCAGAATCTCAATGTGGATCCTTCCTTGGAAAAAGTAGAATTGAAAGACTATTGGAAGTCATGGATGAAGTAAAATTATGGTCGCGGGGATTAGGTGAATTTGTACCGCGACTTCCAGCTTTGCTCAATCTAGGCACTCACGAAACTTTATCTCAATCGGATATCGATAGAATTGTCGCGACGGGCAGTGAAATGTCGGTTCGTGAAGCGATGATTCAGGCGTTGGTTGAAGCCTCGCGGGGGTTTGCGACGACAAGCCCGAACCCTCTCGTGGGTTGCGTGATTCTGGATCGCGAAGGTCGTTTTCTTTCGAAAGGTTTTCACGAAAAATTTGGTGAAGGCCATGCTGAAGTTCAGGCCTTGAAAGGTCTTCGCGAAGATCAACTTTTGGGGGCCCACCTAATTGTCACTTTAGAGCCCTGTGCTCATCAGGGAAAAACTCCTTCTTGCGCTAAAAAAATTGCGGAGCTTCCCTTGTCGAAAGTCACTTATGGATTGGTGGATCCAAATCCGTTAGTTGCCGGAAAAGGAGCGCAAATCATTCGCGACGCCGGGATTCAGGTCGAGGAATATCCTGAATTGAAGCAGGAGCTCTCGGAAATTTGCGAGGCTTTTTTGTGGAATCAGCGCCAACAAAAGATTTTTGTCGCCGCTAAAGTGGCGACCACCTTGGATGGTTGCTTGGCTCTTAAAACAGGGGAAAGTCAGTGGATTACCGGTGAGCATTCCCGTTATTGGGCTCACGAATTGCGGGGAACTTACGACGCAACTTTGGTGGGCGTTAATACGGTTTTGCAAGACAATCCCAGTCTGAGTATTCGACATCCGCGGTTTGAAAAAATAAATAGAGTGGTGGTCTTAGATAGCAAAGGTCGGGGACTTCAACGTCAGCAGGATCTCAAAATTTTTTCGACCCATGACAAAGAGAATCTAATTTGGGTTGTTAATAAAGGCTACAGCCATTCTTACCAAGGCCAGCTGGTGGAAGTGGAATCGACAGAAAATTTGGAGCAGGTACTTCAAGAACTTTGGAAGTTAGGACTGCGATCTCTTTTGGTCGAGGGCGGAGCACAGATCCTTTCGAATTTTTTAAAACATCAATTGGTGCAAAGACTCTATCTTTTTCAAGCACCGCGATTGCTTGGCAGTTTGGCAGGACAATCTTGGACCAAGGATTTAAATATTTCTTCGCTCGATGGGATGTTAGCTCTCAAGAATTTAAAGGTTGCTCCTTCGGCCGATGATTTTTTATTAACAGGAGTCTTCAATGACAATGGTAGGACTGCAAAATAATCCCAAGGAATATAAATTTGTTCGCTCACCTGATGGAGCTCTTTTCGGTGTCTGTAAAGGCTTAGCCGAAGGTCTGGGGATGAATGTCGTGATGCTTCGCATAATATGGCTAATTGCGTTGCTCTGGTTTGGGAGTGGATTGCTGTTTTATGTGGTTTTGGCACTTTCGCTGCCGCGAGCCGATCAACTGGACCATGCTCATGATTCCAAGCTGCTCGGCGTTTGTGCTAGAATATCTCTAAGGTATGGAGTGGAGGTCGGCATAGTCCGTGCGGCTTTTGTTTTCTTCACTTTGTTATCTGCGGTCATCGGAGGGTTGTTCATCTACGTCGTAGGTTACCTCCTGATACCGAAGAACGAGGCTCAGGCCGGGAGATAGATATTAAGTATGGGCGATGACGGTAGTCGTAGCGACCACGGTTTTAAAAATTTAAATAAAGATTGGTCCCTTTTCTGGGGACACTTCGTCGAAACTGACGTTTCTGAAGCTGTAAGTACAGCACAAGTTCAGTTAGAAAAAGTGACTGATATGTCGCAGTCACTCAGTCTGCACAAAAAACTTTTGGATGTAGAAATGGAAAACATCCACAAAGAAATTGAAGAACTAGCGTTAAGGCTTTCTCAAGAAAATCGACAAAGCCAGGAAGCGCTGGAAATTCGCAAAAGGCTCAAAGAGCTTTTTCAAGTGGAAGAAAATTTGAATATCCAAATGGATTCTTTGCAAAATCGAATGCTTCAAGCAAAAAAAATGCAAGAGAGTCTGGTCAAGGGCGTTTCTTAGGTTTTTCTTTTAAATTCAAATTCATTTTGTTTTTTTAAATTTGTTGTAGAGCCTCAGTTTTCTGAGGCTCTGCTGCAATACAATCTCGAGCACACCCAGTTCTTTTTGGGTGGGAGTATTTTGTAAAAGCATGCGACGTAAGACCGTGTGCACATTGGTTTTCGGTTTCGAAAGATCAAAACCCATTTCGGTAAGCCATGTTTTTAAAGTTTCATCGGGAAACACGGGGGGACCTTGGGAATCACGGCGATTTTCAACTTGGCCATCCAATTTTGTTTGTTCTCCACCCCAAGTTTGTCTGAAAATAAATAAACTCAGCAGAACGGCTTGAGCCAAATTTAAACTGGAGTTTTCTCCGTAAGTGGGAATCGAACAGCAAATGTGACTGTACTTTAAATCCTCTGCCGAAAGGCCCCAATCTTCGGGACCAAAAAATAGATGAATGGGCAAAGGTTCGGCGGTCGTTTCTTTGAATTGAGGGGATGTCTGCGGAAGATTTCTTAGGGTTTCCTGGAGATCCCGTGATTGTCGACCTCGCCCATCTCGAGCACTGGTTGAGATACGTATTCCATCAGGCTCTTGTTTGAAAAAGTCATCCCACGAATTGTAAATCGTTTTTTGTTGCAAAGCTTTTTGCCCTGTCGCTGCCGCTTTCTGAGCCTCGATTGTGAATTCGCACTGAGGTTGGATAAGAATGAGTTTTTCTAAACCCATATTGCTCATGGCGCGGGAACAAGCTCCCACATTTCTTTCGTAAATAGGTCGAACTAAAACAATGCGTAAATCAATAGGGCGTTGAATTTGAATATCAGAGGTGGAATTCATAATTCGCGAGCCAACTGCAGACCATCATCGATTAAAGTTTTGAATTTTTCGTTTTGTTTCTGGAGTTGCTCAAGCTCAGCAAGAATTTCCGAGGCAAGGCTATGAGTTTCTGGATGGATTAAGCTTAATTCATAAAGTTCAAGTTTAAGGAGCCATTGATCTGGAAATTTTTCATTTTGCAGCTTCAGGATTTTTTCTAAACCTGTGATCAGAGCCGGACCAGAAATTTTGTTTTCACGAAGGTAGCGAGCCTCTTGATAAAGTTGATGGAGTTCTTTTTGCTTTTGAGTGATGGTCGGAGCTTTTACTTTTTTGATTGCAAAATCTTCGACGTCACCGAAAGCTTTTCGATCAGCAGGGCCCCCATAGACACTGGGGATTGATGAGCCCAAGACAATGTCGAAAGTTCCCCAGCTGGGCTCAAACAAAACACGAGACTGATAAGTGGCTTTCGCTTCTTTCAGAGACAGAATTAATGTTTTATTATCTTTAACCACGCGGCTGATGTAACTGCCTTGGATTTGAACTCCACTGGTAAAAACGAGTTCAACCTTTTGTCCCGTTGATAATCCTAGTTGCTGCCATTGTTCATTGCTCAGTTCAGAGGGGCAGTGATTTGGAAACGTTTTTAAAAAACCAACAGGAGTTCCGAATCCTTGGGCGTGATAAGATTTATCGTGTCCTTGCAGCTCTTGATTTTTATAAGACAACTGAGAAGGACCCTGAAATTGAAGATAGGCCATCTGACCTTGGGGGTCCTTAATGTAGTCTTTCAGTTCACCGCTGATTTGCAATCCTGAATTCAGTTCGACCGTATTTACAGTGCGTGCGATTTTGATTTTTTCTAAGCCAAGAATTCCGCCTTGCCGAAAGGCCATCTGCGAAGCAAATTCATCCAGGACGCGGTAAAGAGTTTGAAAGTCGGGGGCGACAAAAAGTTGAGGCTGAGGTTCGGTGATATCGTAGGACTGATCGATACACTCAATACTCAGAGGAATTTTTTTAACACGATCACTGAGGCAGAAGCGAGACTCGCCTACAGAGGACAGCAAGCCAGCACCAAAAATCTTCGGATTCTTCATGTCGCCAATCAATCCATATTCCGCTGTCCACCAATTCATGCGACCGAGCAGGGTCGCCTCAGAAATATTTTTAATATTTTTGGATTTAATAGCTAGATCTTCCTCGGCAGATTTAATTTCTTCAGGTGTTGATTCAGGATTCTCTTTGACGTCAGAAAGAATACGAATGGCTTCGTAAAGTTCTAGGTCTTCGCGATTGATAATGGCTTTACTGGCAACTTGGGCGTACTGACGAAGATAATCCGCAAATTCAGAGTGCACCAGAATGGGAGCGTGTCCTGCAGCTTCGTGAACAATGTCAGGTGCTGGCGTGTAGGTCAGATGATCGATGCTTCGCATATCCGAAGCGATGGGGAGGACTCCCAAGGATTGCAATTCCATAAAAGCTGCCGGAGGAATAAATCCACTGACGGGCAAAGCTCTCCAACCAAATTTTTCGAGCTTCTTACTAATGTCTGAAATTTTCGGAATCTGTTCGATTTCGATGCCGGTTTTTTCAAGACCCTCGAGATAACTTTCATGAGCATGGACTTTTAAAAAATTTCGCAGTTGTCGTAAAACGTAGCGCCATACCGCATGATCCACGGGAGTGTACTTTTGATTGTCTTGCTCAACGATGTATTTTTTCAGATGCGAAGGCAAAGACATCATATTGAAACCTCAACTTAAAAATAAACCCCGCGGTTCGCGACTTAAATACTGAGTGACGTAATCTTGAACAGCTTTTTCCAATGGCCACTGAGGCGCCGATAGATTTTGCGACTGCCATTTTTCCATTCGCGCTTCCGTGAAGTATTGGTATTGGTCGCGAATATTTTCAGGGATATCGATCCACTGAATTTGCAAAGGTTTATCGAGAGCCGCAAAGACAGCCTTAGCCAAATCGAGCCATGATCGAGCTTTTCCAAACCCCATATTGTAAATGTCACTGCGGGGTTTCTTTTCCATTAACTCGCTCATCCACCGAGTGACATCCTTGACGTAAACGAAATCCCGCAACTGCTCGCCATCTTTATATTCTGGATTATGAGATTTAAAAAGTGTGAGCTGCCCCGTCTTTAGGATTTGGTGATAAGCCTTAAAGGCAACGCTGGACATTGGGCCCTTGTGATCTTCCATAGGGCCAAAGACATTAAAAAATTTCAAGCCGTACCAATGGGGTGGAGTGCGTTTTTGCTCTTGGATCCAGCGATCGAATTCCACTTTGGATTCACCGTAAAGATTGAGAGGTTTCAAGTCATCGGGATCAGTTTCGTCATCAAATCCCTGTTCTCCGGCGCCATAGGTTGCGGCACTGCTGGCGTAAATAAGATTTTTCTTATTCTCGGTGCACCACTGGAATATTTTCTGCGAGTAAACCAAGTTATTTTCTTTTAAAAAGTCCCAATTTGTTTCTGTGGTCGAAGAGCAAGCTCCCATATGGATAACCCAAGTCACTTGGGATTTAGCTTCTGGGGTTTTTAAAAAATCCCACAGTTCAGTGTGTTTCAGAAAACGCTCTGTCTTAAAATTTTTAAGTAAATTTCTTTGATTTAAATCTTCAGAATCAACGGCAACAATATCTTGGATACCCTTTTTATTGAGTTCCCAAACCATCACACTGCCAATGAAACCGTTCGCACCTGTAACTATAATCATAGTAAAAATTACAATAGAGGAACTCATTCTGCGACTCAAGCTCTAGTTAATTCTTGAGGGGGGTTTCCCCAGCGCGGCGTCCATTTCCTAGACATCAATGTAATTCATCTATCAAGTGGTAAACCAAAGCTCATAAAAAGCTTAATAAATGGTCCTGCTTTTGCTTTTAGGAAAACCCGGTGGGAGGCACAGGTGGTACGTGCTCAGGGGAAATGGGTTTTTGTTATTTTGCTAGCCATGGGGTTTTTTTGCTGGCGGTCTTTCCAAAGTGAGGGCTCTTCAACAGCCCGAACTTTGGAGGACTACTGGCAAGAGACGGGTCTAGAGCTTTCCGAGCTCGAGGAACTCTTGCAACCGCAATTGTGTTCAAGCTCGGAGAGGTATTTTTTATCTTGCGCCAATGCTGTTGTCAGCATGGCTCAACGCTTTAGTTTACAAATACATCCGCCTTCGCAGATTGTCCCCTTAGGTGGCAAAGACGAGCTCTATGAGTCTGAAAAATTGCAGCTGTCGTCATGGAAAAAATTCTATCGTCAGCATCACAACAATAAAGAAGCCTTACAGATTTCATTTATTGGAATTGCACGAAATCTAATAGATCGGGTTAAAAATAAAAACCATGAACCCTTTTATGTGGGCATGGGGTTTAATGGATTTCTCTCCGTCTTCAAGGACCCTCACACCTATTTGACACCGATGAAATATTATCAAGACGTGACTTCTAAGCCTGATGGGAAAACTTTTTCCCTGGGCATCACTTTGGGACGCGAAAAAGACGGCTATTTTTTAAGAAAGATTCAGCCTCGCTCGATTGCTGATGAAACTGGCTTAAGGCGCGGAGACAAAATTTTAAAAATTAACGAGAAGAATGTTGCCGCTTTAGGTTTGAACCAGGTTCTGGAACTTCTGCGAAGTGAGCCCAGCCAAAATATTCAGCTGACTGTTTTACGTAAAGATAAAAGCATCAACTTTCAATTGAAGCGTCGAATGAATACGAACGAAGCTATTACCTCGCAAGTGCTTCCCGGAAAACGAAAGCTGGGCTTGTTAACAATTAGCCGTTTTACTTACGAGACCTGTGAGATAACAAAAAAGAAAGTGCAATCGCTGATTAAGGATGGCATTCGAGGTCTGCTGGTTGATCTGCGCGATAACCCCGGAGGCCTTGTGGAAGAGGCGGCTTGTACCGCAAGTCTTTTCGTTGGTCCAAGAAAGATGTTTGTCTTAAAATATCTTGAAGTCGATAAAGAAGAAGAAATCTTTTATGGTGATCAAGAAAAAATATTTTCAGCTCCGCTTGCTGTACTGATAAATTCAGAAACAGCTTCTTCCGCAGAGCTCTTTGCAGGAATTCTTCGCGACTACAATCGTGGAGTTATTGTTGGTGAACGCAGTTTTGGTAAAGGCTCCTTCCAAGAAGGTGACACTTGGTTTAAAAATTCATCTTTGGCTTTATTCCAGACCCAAGGTCTTTTCTACTTACCTTCAGGGGATAGTCCTCAAGCGGTGGGCATTGAACCTGATATTGAAATTCGAGGCAAATCCGCTTTTCAAGAGAGAGAAGCCCAAATGTTTCTCTATCCTTTGCAAGCCAGTCGGCCAACGGCTTCTCACGGGCGTAAGAAAATGAATTTGGCTTCTTGTGGCGATAAAGGGGGAAGCTTAGAGGACCCCGAGCTTTTGAAAGCCCAGTTAGCTTTATCTTGCGCTTCAATGGGAAGTTCTTCGGCCAATACCACAGACTATGAAGGCTTGCATGATTCAAACGGATCTTTTTAAAACACAATTTATTCCTGCAGCCAAAAACTCACAGAAGTTGATGATTGTTTTCCATGGACGCGGGGATAGCTTGCGCCCCTTTCGAGAATTCAACGAAGAGTTGGCCATACCTGAAATGAATTATCTGTTGGTGAATGCTCCTCGGAAATTCATGAAAGGATTTTCTTGGTATGGGGAACCACCCTTTCAAAAAGGTGGTGTTTTAAAGATAAGAAACAAGCTTATGCTTTTATTGAATCAACTCGAAGATCAAGGTTGGCGTAGCAAAGATATATTCTTGCTTGGATTTTCACAGGGAAGTTTAATCAGCGCGGATTTAGCTTTGCATTATCCTAAGAAATTAGGTGGTGTGGTTGGAGTCAGCGGATATTTTCAATTCTTTCCAAGATGGCGTCAAAGTTTAAAGACGACAGCACGTCGAACTCCGTGGCTGATGACCCACGGGCACCGTGATGACATCCTAAATATTGAAGACACACGTTACGGAGTTCGCAAATTAAAAAATGCAGGCGTTCCCATTGATTGGGTTGAACTCAATAAAAAACACACTTTTGTGGAAGAGGAATATCCCATCATCCGCAAATGGGTTCGCAGGAACCTCTTCTGATAAGCCCGGGCTCTTCGTTGCTTAGTCGGGCGGCTTGTGCGGCGTACTGACGTACGCCTCCGCGCCTTCCTCCTGCGCGCCTCGATCGCGGGCTTATCAGAAGAGGTTCCATATTCTGCGTGGCCTAATTGCTCTTAAATATCTTCTTGGTATTCTTCGACGAGGGAGAGTAGGCGTGAGAAGAGTTGGGTTTGCGTTGAGGGTTGGTAAACTTTTTTGTAGTGGGGAGAGACGGTGACTTCTGGATATCCCAGATGGCTGAACACCAATCCGTCGATGACTTTTTGAATTTGCAGAAACGAGAGTCCGCGCTTTTTTTCTAATAATATTTCACTGACGATTTGAATCAGAGCGTTTCCGGTGATGCGGCGGCTTGCATTGAGTTTCTGCGCTCGCAACCACAGGGATCGCAAAATTAATTTTTCATTTTGCGAAGGGGAAAGGGCACGGATCAGCTGCCGATAGAGTTTTTGAAATTCGAGGATTTTGCGGCGCTGCTTTTCGCCAAGGCGCAAATCTTGAGCTTTGGCAAAACTGGATAGAGTGAGCTGGAAAAACTGCTCGGGGGGCATAAAGGAATCCGTGGTCTCTTGCTTCAAGTAATATTCGGGAAGATCTCGAAGCAGCGTCCTTAAATTAAAGAGAGCCGGGTGATTGACTCCATCGGCGACTTTTGCAGCATTGCCACTGATTTTTGTTCTCTCGAGTTCGCTGAAAACTTTGTGAAATCTATCAAAGGTGCTCAGGTGATTTTTTAAAATTTCTTGACGTTGTTTCGGTGAAAATCCCATACGGTACAGTAGGCGGTCATTGCGTTCACGGATAAAATCCTGATCAAATTTTTTAATGATGGGATGACTGGAAAATTCCTTAAGTGGCTTTTTTTTGCCTGTCTTCAATGCTTGCACCATTTGGGCAAACACTTGGATCAGGAGTTGAGCCTTTTTTCGCTGCTCATTTAGATTTGTCGAAAATCTTTCGATATCATCGTAGCGGTATTTATCATGACGAAGGCCGAATTGGCGAACACTGCCATAATCAATGATTCCGGCATGGGCCAAAACATTGTCTCCGTCCCAGTCCAACCAAGCAAAAATGTAATCAACGTCAAGTTGGGCAATGAACCTGGCGTAAGATTTTTCCAAATGTTCTAGAAGCTCATCGTATTTTCTGTCGTCTTTAAAATTGAACACCCAGGATTCATTTTGAATTTGTCGTTGAATAAAATAATCGACCGCAACTTTAAGTTCTGCAAACCGATTTTGTTTGAGATAAAGAAAGAGATGGGCTGGTCGCAATAAATTCGGTGCCGCCCTGACGCCGATGCCTACGCCTTTTCCTAAATCAATCACGCACAGAACTCGCTCAGTCGGAATTCCTTGAAGATGGAAACTTTCAGCCAAAATCGCGGCTCCCAAAAGTTCATCGATTTCGGCCTGGCCGCAGCCGTAGCCAAATTCGGTGGCTCCTGTGCGCAAAGGTTTTTGCGCTTCCACCGCACCCGGTGACAAACAAGTAACACCGGTGCCACGGCTCGAGACATCCCAGAAATTTCCTCGATGTTCGATCATCCCATTCCAAATTCCGCGACCGTCTCCGGAAGTCTTTCCCACTTTGCTCGCATGCTGCAATTGCAAGTAACGAGTAGCCATATACTTGTGAGGTTTGATGGATTGCAAAGGGATGCGTCGTTGATTGAGCTCGTCGTATTCATTAATGATCTGCAGAGAAAATGTTTTTAATAGTTGATCTTCGAGCTGTTCGTTCATTTGATGAGGATGATCCGCAGGTATTAAACCCATTTCTTTGGCGAGAATAAAATTAAAATAACAAATGCGGCCTTGATTCAATTCCCGAACTCGATAGGAAACATGACCCTCGGGAAGTAGTTTCATCCAGGGATGTTGGCCATTAAGCCTATCGAATACTCTGTAAGAATTATCCGACTTGGCGTTTTTGCGAAGGGCTGCAAACTTTGTGGTCATCTGTCTAGCCTATCGGTCGAGCTAAATGAGTCCTTAAATGAGACATCTGAAATTTAGACTTTGGTAGAGGCTTGTTAATTCAATAACTTAGGAGATCGCCCTATTTGGGTTTGCAGAAGTAAAAACCGATGGGTTTTGGCCTTGGAATTGCTCTCAAATTTGCTGTAAGAAAGAGAGTTTAAATGAAGAAGAACCACGGACTAATATTGATTTTTTGTTTATCGGCTTCTCTGGCGAGTGAAGCCAAATACTCTGTCATCAACGGAGCAAAACTCAAAGAATCCAACAGAACTTGTCCCTTAAAAAATTCCGATGATACTCATCGCCGCCAAGAACTTTCAAAAGGCTGGGAGTCTCTTCCCACAGCGGTCTTGGTTGCTAAAGAAGTTCATATGGTTGTTGATGGTCCAGGATTGCACTATGAATCGCTTCAGAATTTTTTGATTCCTGGAACTAAAGCTTTAGTGTGTGGCCATAGTAAACAAAATTCAGTTCAGAGATTTTCAATTTTAGTTCCAACGCTGATCGATACCACGATCAGTGCAAAAGTGGGCTCTAGCGTCTGGAATTTTCAGCTGCTTCTTGATCAGAAAAACATTAAATCATGGAATTTGCCCAGCAAAGGATCCAATCAATCCTTTGAGCTTGCAAAAATTTTTAAAGATCAAGGTGTTCAAGAAAAATATTACCGCAGAGACTCGGATGAATATGAAATCGTAGCAACTAAAGAAGTTGAAGGAAAGACGATCACTCTCAGTGTTGTGTTCGATAGCATTGAAGATCTTTAAAATTTAAAAATAATCTGAATTTATAAAGTGTTCTTGTCGAGGGCCTTATTTATTTTTTCCGCCAAATGGGAAAAAAAATCTTTTTCGCGAAGCTTGATCCGCGCAGCTTTGTCGCCGGCAATATAAGCATCCAACTTGTTACTCATATTGAAAATGGGGCCAGCAATTTTATTCGTAAATACTCGCGCCCAAAGCCAAATTGCAAAAATTGAAAAACCAACCAGGCCCACGAGCATATACATCATATTATTCCACTGCGTGAACAGCTCCAGTTTAGCATCCGGAGTTAAGTAATCCGTACTTTCTAAAAAATCAAAAATGCGATTCATGAAATAATAAACACCAATCAAAAAGATAACACACACACAGATTCCCGCAGAAATAATAATTCCCATCACGCGGTATTGAAATTGAGGATCAATAATGAGTTTCTTACGAGTCACTTTCATGGATTCCTCCTACGAGCTAATTATCCAACAGACTCGTATCAATTGTACAGAAAGGAAGTCCAGAATCAGTACTTGGGTTATACTTTTCGTAGTATTTTAATTCTGATTTAAAAGGATCTTTCTTCGCTTCGTCCGCTTTCAAAGGTCCAGATGGTGCAAAGCCTGGAGTATCACAACGCTTCCAGCATTTGAATTTACCCGGGCCAGCTGTGGGATCAACTTTACCAATGTCAGGCTTGGTAGGATCGGGTCTGCTACTGTCAGGCTTGATATTGTCGGGCCTATTCGGAATGGGATCAGGAATAATTAAGTTTCCGTTAGGATCCTTCGTCGGTGTTGAACCTGGGCCCGTTTTAGGTGGCATTACTGCGTTCGTATCAGTAATCGCTTCAGGATAGCCAATCTTAATCGTGCGAGTGGATTTATCAGGCATAACGATCGTTTCGTCTGTGGCGCAATCATCGGGATATGCAAAGCCAGCGCTTTTTCCAAAGGCCCGTGTCGATGGATCTAAGGGCGTCGCTAAAGGTGCAAAGTCCGCACTGACCACCCCAGTGTTTCCAATGACAGCTCCACATTCTGCAATCTTCGCCGTAGTGTCGTTACCCGCGACCGTCGATGACCACAAAGTATCTGGTGCTGTCGAGTAATAGGTATCATTAAACGGAATTTTGTTGAAATTGACCTCTAAACATTGAGGCACACCTTTATCTGGTTTTTTAAATTCAGCAGTTACAGGGTTAGTACTCCAGGTGGGCTTGTAAGCCGTTCTGACTTCGAAGCAATTATTGAGATCGCCCTTACCTAGGGGTTTTCCATTCGGTTGACTGTAGGAACCAAACTGAGCTCCATCTTCCCAAACTCCATTCATGCAAATAAAATTTGCGGTGCAGAGTTTTCCAGTCTGTGGAAAGAATTGTTTCCAAGCGACTTCGGTGCCGTGGGCAATCTGGCTTTTCATATCGTAAGAAGCCATCGTCCCTGACAGGGTTTTACCAGCAAGCTTAACATTAAAAGTTGTACTACCCTTGCTGACCGGGATGGTCGTAGGATCGCAATTGAGGATGTCCGTTTCATTATCAGCGACGGAAAGGGTATCGCTCCAATTAGGACCAGGAGGATCACGTCGCTGGCAATTGTAACCACAGGTGCAACCATCGTCGACTTTTCCATTGCAGGATGTATATCTTGTGCCGGCCGTATAAGAAGTTGTCGATCCAGATTCGCAACCGAGACCGCCACTAATGCAAGCGCCTCCCAAACTTCCGGCTATGAGCCCTAAAGCTCCCCCTGTGGAGTAGAGAAGGTATGAACCTATTGCCACAGTAAAAGCGCGGAAAAAGCTATTGCCTAGGATTCCACCTTTCCCTTTTTTCTTAGGGCAGCGATTGCAATCACAGGCGTAGCAAGGCGGGGGTTTAAAATAAACTTTAGGAACAACTTCTTTAATTCGTGGGGGTACGCTTTCAATTCCCGGTGTAGGAGTTAAAATTTGTTTTTGCGGAGGGTAAACTAAGTTTCCCGCAGGATCGACAGCGGCAATCGCAAATTTTAATTCACAACCCCAAAGTCTTTGATGTTTTGAACCGGCAGGATTAGTGTTTGCGATAATGCCATCATACTGAAATTGATATTCAAAGTAGGGGCGCCCGTCATTGCCGGTGACAGTATTTACAGCATCAGGTTTTTCACCACAGAAGCTGAGTTGTTCACAGGGAACCCAACCTGTTTGTCTTGGTTTCCAGTCATAGATAATTCTGACGGAACTATTTCCACCCGCGCCATCGCCTTTATGATTGTTCATGCACCAGCCACCATTGGCGACTTCGCCTTGAAGCCATTGGTTTGATGTATCCATGCACAGAGGAACAGCGCCAGGCTCTTTGGTGAGAAGATCATAGACACGGAATTTTAAATAAAATCCATTGAGATAAGGAGTGGTGTGATTCTGGCTGCACATAGGTCGTTGGCGCCCATTGTTTCCAGCATCAGATGCTCCGGAAGAATCTTCAAGACCGGTGCTTTGATTGTGAGCCAAATTAGTAAAAATTGTACGCAAATCAGGGCGAAGTCCCTGACCTGCTGACCAGCTGCCTGCAAACAAAGTGCTGTTTTTATTGCTGAGATCACGAGTGCGATTATTTAATGGGAACTCTCCCTCGGCAATCAGTCTGATGTTGTTTTCAGTTTTTGTGATTCCATTTAAATTGAGTATTTTAAAATCTGAAGTGAAGTCCATCGCATTGTGCAGATCCTGAGCGTAAGAGTATTCTTTTTTGTGATCACAAGTTTCAACTGCACCTGTGACAGCATCCGTGAGTGTCCCCGTTAAGTAGACTCGTATTCCATGGTCTTCCGTCATCCATCCTGGAAATTGCGAAATTAAAAAATTACCATCAGTATAGGGTTCTGTTGTCGGGACTCCGGAGCGAAGGGAGTTTCGTGGACGTGGCCAAAATTTTGTTCCCGCTGTGGGCGAGTAAGCACTCCCATCATTTAAGGAAAAGGGTTCAAGCTTCATGCGAAAGCTGGCTGTATAATTTGATGGGATTCCCGAAGGGTGCAGTGTCGTCGGTACTGCAGCTTCAGCGGCATAACCACTGAAATTGTAAAGGTCAGCCAAAGAGGCAAGAGGTCCATCTAAAAGCAGGGGAGTGTAATTTGTAATTCCATTATTCGTAACCGTAAAAGTTCCACCAAAAAGTGAAGCCGAGGGATTTGTTACATATAAAGCCGTCGCGCCGTATTTGGAAAATCGTGAAGATAAAAGCGAAGGTATTTTCAGAATTGGTAAGGGTACGCTAGGATTTGCGTAGGTCGAACCAAAGTTTCCAACGGGACTGATTATTCCACGTGTTCCCGAAGGATCAACTTTCAATTTATCAATTCGCGCAACGATGTTTGAAAGGTAACTGCGACATAAGCCCGAGCTCGAAGCTAATTTGATAACACTCATTTGGGAGGTAAACATCGGGACTAAAGATAGAACCATGATCGCCAAAATGGCGAGACAGGCTAAACCTTCAATCACAGAAATACCACGAGAATTTAATTTGAACTTGTTCATTGTAGGCTTATCATCATAAAATCATTTTATGATGAATCGCTTTTCCCCCCATCATCCCAGACACTCTCAGTTTACTTTATTTCGGAAGTCCCAGCAAGGAATAACCCTCACTGAACTTCTCGTAGGGCTGGTCTTATTTTCAATTGTAGCCCTCTTTGTTGGCGTTATTATGTCTCAAACTCAGAAAACCTATTCGCAGATGTCAGGTCGAGTGAATCAAGAGGCCGAAGCCGAAGAAATGAGTGCCGTTTTGAGACACTACTTATCACAGGCTGTGGAACTGAGTGCTTACTCTGGCGTTAGTACAGCTGTCTCAAATTTAACCGGCCAAATTTTAAATTCTTACGACTTGGGAAGTTCATGGTCTTCAGGGACGGGGCTCAATGTAAATCCTGTGGCTTTGTTCTTTATGGATGATCAACCCAGTGACCAGCCAACAGTGCCTGCATCTCGACGATTTTTACCGGTGGCGGTTTTTGTTCAACGTCCTTCAGAAACAAAATATGGTTTAGTCGCTATCCAAATCGGAGAGCCAACCCAAACCAGTCTTAACGGGTCCAGTCCTGAATTTCGATTTACCAACATTGTCGATTTTAAAATCTTGAATGTCATCTATGAAAATGATTCGGTTTCTTCACCGCGAAGGAAAGTCATTTCTTTCACCGTCGTCTTTACAAAAAGATTTTTCAGGGACAATGATGTGCCTCAACAGCGCTGGTGTCCTCCGGCAAAGATGACTAGTGGAAGTTGTCTCACAAAATCCTTTTATACGGACATTACGAAAACTGTCGATGTTAACGTTCGCAACAATGTTCTTGGTCCTTCCTATTCTCAAAGAAAAAAATCGCCTTTGGGTTCAACCGGGTGGTTTGTTCCTGAATCTAAAAGAGCTTTTCAGGGAGTTTATTTTCATCGGCCGCGTTTTCCAGTAGGAGCTCTGAAACGATGAAACTAAAAAAGAATTTTTCTTCGATATTAAAGAATCAAAATGGTTATGCGGCCTTTGCAATCACCTTCGTGATTGCGGCCGTAGCCTTGACTTTAGCTAGCAGTTTACAGAATCAGGTCCAACTTTTTACCAAGGGCCTGGTGCGAGCGCGGACTTTATCTGAAGCCCAGTTCGCCATTGAAGCTTTCGCTGTTAAGATTCGCGATGCCTATATTCAGGCAAGACCAGTTCCTGAAGCTGTGGTACCGACAGCAACCTATAAACAAGACGCTAATGCTGCTCGTTTTCGTGCCGTAAGATCCACCGGGAACACCACAGAAATTAAAATATACAATGTCGACGATAAGTTTTGTTTCGAAAGACCACTTAACAAAAGTTATTTAACGGCTGATATCTGCATTGCCATCCCCGAGGATTTTTTAGCGCGACGAAAAGATGAAGAATCTAGTTTAAAAATGTACGCGACATTTTTCATGCACCAAGTTCAAGAACTGATTACGGTGCCTAGTGCGGTTGCTAACTTTGGGCCCTCGGATCCAGGCTTCGCTAATTTAAGCGCGGTCAACATTACGGTAAATCGGAATTTTATGGATGGAAATTTTAACTACGATTACATCGAACAGCGATGCGGTGGAGGATCACCAAATCCCGATGTGGATTGTTTCCGATTTCGTTTTTGCTTAGCGCGCTTTAAATCAGATTGCGCATCCGGCGCGGGCAATGAAAAATTTGTCGTGCAGACCATTGTGCTGAGGAAGACCCCCGAGACTTCGATGGGGTATTAGGGGATCGGTTTCAAATGAATTTGTTTATAAAGGTACTTCTGAAATTTAAATTAAACTAACATAGTCGCTGCTTTTAAAGGCTAAGTGACTCAAAGAATTTTGAGTTCAAAACCCAGTGCTATTGGACATCATTAATCATTAGGAGAAAGAGATTTTCGTCGATGAACGAGTTATCTTTTTTCGAAAAACAAGTTTTAGTTATAATTACCTTAGTTCCATCGTGAACTTCGAGAAAGTAGGGATGTGCATCAAGATCATGACAGGCTAGGCTAACAGGCGAACCCATTGGACTGTATTCTCTATCCATCTTTTTATTTAAAGATTTAATTTTGAGAATAATATCGCAGCTTCCAGATTTACAATTTTCGGAAAAATATATTGTTTTATTCTTGTTTTTGCAGATACGTGTCGCTCGAAGGAATTTCTCTCCAACAATTTTATATTTAAGATTAGCACAAACTAGTTCATCAGCGTGGCAAAAAATTCCCGTAAAGATAATTCCAAAAATAAAATACTTACTCCACATAAACTATATCCTTCACTTCTTTAAAGATGCGATCAGCGGGCACATAAAAGTATCCATCTTGACACTTTGAACGATCAAAATACCGGGAATCGAAACATGAAGTGCCCCAGCTATTTCGAATGATGTATTCGCATTGTTCTCCATTCCATCTTCGACCAACAATTGAGGATCCGTGATTGCAATTTTCTTTTCTGCATCGATTTTTTAATATTGCAGAAACGTCATATCCAATTCCAGCCGGACGTCCAGAGTCTAAGATATTGTTGACTGCCTTTTTAATCGTTTTATTCGCATCAGATGCACGGCCATATAGGGAATCTTCACTGTAGGCTGTCTGCACTTTTATTTTTGTTGCAGGGAAAATTCTTTTCCTATTACACGAAGCATCTATTAACCTATCGACTAGCGGAACTGTCGATTTATGTTTTAGGATTTCAACAATTTCACTTGTCGGAATCTTAGGGAACATATTCCGAAGCAGATCAGTACCAAAACTGCATTCTCGGCCACCTTTGTTATTATATTGAGATGCCTCGATGTCTTTTATTACTTTATAATAAGTCTTGGTGTTAACGTAGTAGTCAGAAAAATATTTATCTTTAATTGGAAGGTCACTTTCTCGACAAAATCCTTTTTCTTGAGCAGCATCAATAGCCTCTTGCATGTTACCTCCAGGACGTTCTGGGTTTGTGCCTCCTCTAAATTTTATTGAGCTTGGTTGAACAAAATGAGCGGCAATCTTTTGAGTAAAGCTGTCCCTATTTTGTTCAGTTGAATTCGCAATATCTATAGGCGAGATTTCATCTCCTATTTTAAAGCTTACAAGATCGGCCGCAGTAAATGCATAACACCAGCCAACAGAATCCTGATCACGAATCGGAGGCATTTTTTCTCTGAGATCCTTTGGGCTGCAATCAGGTGGTGGATTCGGTTGTGGTTCAAAATTTAAAAATTGTTGAGCCTCAAAGTCCTTACCTAGAGTTTTAAAGGCATTTAAAATTTTAGAATCAGTATTCTTAAGTTTAAAATCTTGTGCATTTGCAAATGATATAAATGAAAAAAATACTGTGGCAACTTTGATGCTTAAACTATCTCGCAACATGGTAACTTTATCGGCTTTTTTCCAATACGAATGGCAGGTCAAAAGTCCAGAAACCAAATGTTTTCTGGTCGTCTGCAATTTAATAATAACTAGCCTTTTGAAGCATGACTAATTAAAGATTTTTAAATATCGGTCGCCTACCAAAAAAAGTCAATTTGATCGAAACCACCGTCGACCAATTCTAAAAACGAATTTTCCAATCCAGATATACAGTTTTGTTATCGCAAAAAACATTTGAGCCATTAGTTCGACACCTAAAAAGAGACCGAGCCATAGCCAATCCAGATAAAATAAATTCTGGGCGAAGAAGCTTTGGTGGTCGCTTAAAAAATCGATAAAGCCGAAATGAAGAATATAGCAAAACCAGAAATTTTTGTTCCACTGAAGATAAGAAAAGAAGTTCCATCCTCGCGCCCATGTTGTTTGGCAAAGCCATAAGACAAGTCCTGAAAAAATCAACAACCGGGCTATGATGTAAGCAGGCGATTGCCAAAAAACATATTCATAAAAGAGCGAGCCAAGGGCTGGAGGAAATGTTTCGGAAGCAACAATTGCTAATAGCACCCCGACGAGCAGGAGAAGCCAATACCATTTTCGAAAAGATTTTTGAACGACAAAAAGTCTTCCCAAGGGATAAAAAATAAGAGGCAAACCAATCCACGGAAGTAAGAACCAACCATTGGAATCGACCGAAGTTTTGACAGCGAAAAGAGCCGTTTCAAACTGCTGGTGAAAAATTCCTGACAAATTTTTCGAGTAGAAGGTGACGGGGACGAAAAATAAAGAAATTCCCACCGCCAAAATAATCTGCAAAACTCTTTCACTTTTGATTAAAGCCAGAAAGCTGATGATCAAGTACGCCACCAACACAAAACTAAAAATATCCCACATAAAAAAATCAGGATCACTGGGGTTCATCGAATCACTGAACTGGGTGGAAACCATCGCGCCAATCAGCAAAGCCAGTTTAAAATATTCGCGAATGGGTTTAAGTTTAAAAAGACTGTGCTGTTTAATTCCGTAAAGAAAAAAGGACAGGGCAAAAATAAAAATTCCTGAATAACCAAACAATCTCGCAATTACATTTTCATAGAAGGGATAAAGAGACTGTTCGGAAGAAAAAGTAACATGGGTCTCGCCGAAAATAATATTCCACACATGCAACATAATTGTTGGTAAAATCAGAACAACTCTTAAAATATCGAGTCCGACGTAGCGTTTTTTTTCTTCCACCATCAAATCCATTTCACGCAAGCAAAGCCACCAAATTTGGTTTGTAGATTTGTCACCTGTCCTTGATACAGTCGGGCAACGACATTTTGCAATTGGCCTCGATAGGCATAAAGTCGCAGATCGTATTTTAGTTTTTGCGGGCCTTCGGGAGCGTCGAATGTGACTTCAGGTGCTGGAACAAATTCTTGGCGAATAAGTTCTGCATGCGGCAAACTGTCAAACAGCTTTCTGCTGATCGAAGAGCCTCGGTAAGACATTTTTGAACCGTAAGAATTTCTAGGTTTGAAAAAATAATGTTTTCTTTCTTTCCACAACTCTTCGGGGTCGACCTCCGAAAACAATTGGGCTTTTGGTACATAGTCCGTAACGATGGATTTGAATTTTTGAAAAGCCGGTGAAAAATCCCAAAAACGGTTTTCATGCCAATCAATCATTCTTTGTTTATCGGCTAAAAGAAAATATTCGAAGGGATTTGGGGAAAAAGTTGTCTGATGTGAGGTAAAAGCATTTCGCAAAACCGACGCGTCTGGCCGCTCTAGATAAAAATCAGTGTAACGATTGTAAATAAAATTAAATTTCTGAAGATCTACTTTACGGTAGTCGAAGATCTCACAGTCCCATCCATGGAACTGCAAGACAATTTGTACAAATAAAAATTCAATGAATAACTTTTGCTGTTCAGGCTCTTCATCAATTACAGCAATCCGCTTCGATTTTTCCAGTGTTCTTGATTTCTGCGCTGTCGACAACTGAATTTCATTTTCGAAGCACTGAATCAGATCCTTGACGGAAAATCCAGGAACGGGGAAAGGCAGCTGAGCCGCCGTATAAAGAGGATCACTCAGAAATAGAAAAGCCGCATTGGTGTTGATCTCGATCAATTTTATTTTCTTTTGTTCGGCATCCCAATGAACATCATAGCTCATGGCTATGGATTTATTTCCAGGATCAGAAATTCCCTGTCGTTCAAGCTGTTCCCGGTAGAACTCAAGGTAGTCAGGGGTTTCACGGAGTTCATATAAACCCGAGATCAGTTCTTCGGCCTGCTTTTTAATGATCAGGGGTAATTCGACGGTGAAGGGTGAAATTAAATTTTCAGAAACCAAAGACGCAAACTCATCATCCGTTTTTTTCAAACCTTTCGCCTTTAATGCATTGATGAATTGTTGCCGTCTTGTCATGAAGTCCTTTCCGTCGAAAAAATTCATGAGCCTTAGCGTCAGAGCTTGGACCTGATGAGCTCTCCAACTACTTTGCTCATCATGAAAATGATCAGTTGGAATGTCAATGGAATCAGAGCCTGTGCCAAAAAGGGTTTAGTTGATTTTTTGAAGACCGAAAAGCCAGATATTTTTTGTATTCAAGAAACAAAAGCTCACATCGAGCAAGTCGAAGAAGCCGTTAAAAATTTAGGCTTCCAACATGCGTATTGGTCCAGCGCTCAGCGGAAAGGTTATTCTGGAGTTGCTACTTTCACTCATCGAAAACCTGAGAAGGTCGAAAAGGGTTGGGGGCTTCACGAGTACGACAGCGAGGGTCGACTCTTGATCACGGATCATGGGAACTACGATGTCTACAACATCTACTTTCCCAACGGAGGATCAGGTGATCTCCGGCACAACTTTAAACAAAAATTTCTTAAAGACCTGAACGAACATCTGAACGAAAAAATAAAAAAGGGCCGACAAATTATTGTTGTTGGTGATTACAATGTCGCCCATCGAGAAATCGATGTCTTTGATCCGGTAAGGCTTTCGAAAATATCTGGATTCTTGCCTGAAGAGCGGGTGTGGTTCGATTCCTTTTTGTCGATGGGATTTATAGATACCTTCCGACATTTTTATCCCGAAGATAAAAATAAATACTCGTGGTGGTCTTATCGTGAGTTAGCTCGGATTTCTAACCGGGGATGGAGAATTGATTTTATTTGCATCACTCAAGGTTTGTTAGGGCGTCTGAAGTCGGCGCAAATTCTAGATCATGTTGAAGGTTCAGATCACTGTCCTGTGGCCATCGAAATTGATCTTTAAATAAGGAAGTCCTATGCCTTTGGTTTATGTTGTTCTTGAAATTGCAATCTTTGTTGGATTGGCCCAAGCCATCGGGGTTGGATATACACTTTTACTTTTCATCTTTCCCAGCTTCTTGGGACTTTTTTTGTTAAGCATTCTGGGTCGTGATATGGGCGTGAAAATGCAGTCGCTGATTCACGATGGAAAAACTCAGCCGAAAGATATTGTGCGTTCGGCAGCTCCAATGATTGGCGCTCTCTTGTTGGTTATTCCGGGATTCTTAAGTCGAGCATTAGGACTGCTTTTTTTATTTCCACCAACGCGATGGTTTCTGATCTTTCTTTCTTCCAGATTGTACTTCAGTCGTTTGCTCAGGAAAGGTTTTTCTTTCTACCAATTTGGTAACGGAGCCTTTCGCATGCACACGAGCTTTGGGGGGAAGCGCTCAAGTCCATTCAACAATCATCAGGTTCGCGACGTCACCGGAAGCGGTGAAGTTATCGACGTCGTTCCCACGCAAGTCGAGCATAAAATTTCAACGGAAAAAAAAGAAGAATAATTTAGTAACGAGAGCGTTCGCGAGCAGCGACTTTACTCTTCGCTAAAGGTTCAAAATATTTTATAAACATTGTTTGAGCTAAGTGGGCTGATTTGACGGTCCAGAACTCTTTGTTCACGGTAATCGCAGCAACAGCAATCTTGCGATCTTCGTCGTCAGAAGCATAACCCACGAACCAATCAACTCGCCCTTTAGGATTGTCGCCCGTCAAGTGACCGGTTTTGCCACCGACTTCAATTTCTTGAAAGCGGCGATCCCGAGTCAATGGGCGGAAACTTCGGCGAGACGTTCCGCTGTGAACAGTTTGTGCCATAAGCTCTTGCAACTGCGCTGCAGATTCAGGATTGACGACTTGACCGCGGTCAACCGTTTCCCCTTGATAAACAATTTCACCATCAGCATTTTTTAAAGAATCCACGATGTAAGGAATCACCATCTTACCTTGATTCACAATAGCACCAGCAATCATGGCGCCTTGGATGGGACTCATGCGAGTCAGGCGATTAAAACCAGAAGCTACCTGAGTCATCTCGTAACCTTTTTCATGAGGAACAACCGCTAATCCCATATCGACGTTAAAATCTGTTGGAATTTCTTGATTGAACATAAAGCGATTGGCGTAATTCATCAAATCGGCAGGGTCTAAATTCTCAAGGCTAAGACGTCCAAAAGCGGTGTTGATCGATCTTGCGAAAGCATCACGCAAAGTGATTTTACGAGTCCAACGGTTGATTCGATCCGACATCACGTTTTTGCGATAAAGAGTGTAATTCCCTCCATTAAAATTAATGGTGTGAGCCGGAGTTACTCCAGCTTTATCGATAGCTGCTGCCGAAGTAACAATTTTAAAAACCGAAGCTGCAGGATAAGTTCCTCGCAACGCCAAATTTGTATGCAAAGCGGGATTTCTTTCGAAACTAGCGAGACTCAGAATTTTACCGGTTCTTGCATCCATCATAACAACAGCGCCGTAATCAGGGCGATATTGTTTCAATAATTTTTCGGCTTCGTTTTGCAGTCGCTGATCTATAGTGTAGTTTACTTTTAAAACTTCAGTGTCATCATTGAGATCAATTTTAACTTCTGTGGGCCAAGTATTTTTTCGTAATGGTTCGCCAAGAGCTTTTGAAATTTGTAATCGTTGCTCAAGACGATTTTGAATTTGACGTTGAACTTTATTCTGCTCGTGATCTTCGAATACCAGAGACCCAAGGTACAGGACTCCGACCGCGGCAGAAATAGTAAGCATTATTAATGTTTTAGGTCGATTAAATATTTTCATATATTTTACGCTATCACTTATACTCATCGGTCACAAGTCTTGAAGTCTGTAGGGATATTGTACAAAATTTTAAAAAAAGTTGTCTAAATTTGTTACAGTTTTGAAAAAATTCTGTTAATGCGTACTGAATTCCTTCTTATTCTCTCGTCAATCTCATTAAAACGACTTTCATCTGGCCATTTCTTTGCTTTGATTTTCACTGATAGTTTAAATTTCCGTCGTGAATGAGGTGATTCGTGAATTTTTTTTCGACAAGAAAGTTGGTCATCTTTGTTTACGCAACGGCATTTCTTTTAGCGCGAATGACTTTTGCGAGCGAATGCAAAGGACTCAATGCGGAGCTCGATTCTATGAGAAAAGCTCAGCACCAAATCATGCTCAGTCTTTTGGAAAATCACTATAGCTTTGCTGAAAATATGGATTCATTGCTTGCTGAAATGAATTTTCAATCCGCTGAAAAGCCTTCCCGTGGCGCGATTGCAGGGATCAAGAAGACATCCCAAGCCTACCGCCTGCGCGCAGATAAAGGGCAAATCCTTGCTGAAAAACTGAATGCAGCCAGTGCTGATCTTATTGCCAGAACCAAAAAATGCCTAAAGTGAGTTTCTTTATCCCATTTTGGTCCAGACCGGTAAAATCCCTTTAATTTCAACGATTTACGCAAGGCAACTAAAAGCCAGTTAATTGAGCAAAAACAGCAACTTAGACTGTTTTAAGGTCATTTAAGATTTTCGCTTGCAAATTTTACATGATAAAGGCTTAATGTACCAGTTCCAAAACGGCACTATGCCGTAACGTTTTACAAGGGGGTAAAATGGCAATGATTCCAGAGGCTCTAGTTAAGGAATGTCGAGCGAAACTTGTGCAAGCAAAAATGGAAATTTTGAACCGAGTTCGCGAAACACGCTCTCATCTTGATAATGAAGATCGCGGAGGAGATGAAGCAGATCAAACAGTTCGCGTTCTAGCGGAAGCTGAATTCCTGAATATGCATGATCGTCTACGGCACCAGTTAATGGAAATTGAAAGTGCTTTAGGTCGAATTGAAAACGGAAGCTATGGACATTGTGAAGAAACCGAAGAGCCTATCGAGCACGACAGATTGCGTGCGATTCCTTGGACGCGATTAAGCATTGAAGGTGCTGAGATTCGCGAGTCCATGAACAAACGTTACGCTCGCGGCTAGAGTCTCCACTAAAGCTTAAATCTCTGCGTTCTCCTCCATCGGGCTCCCTGCGACTTGCAGGAGCAAGCCTCAGTCGCCCTCAGTCGTGCGGCCTTGATCTTTAAACTTTAGAGGAGACTCAATAAGTTTATGGATTGGTGAGAACGCTCCAGCCACAGAGCTTGTACAAAATACGAGCTCCGACATTGCCATCCCATTCGTCAGCCTCTTCCGGAGGAACGCCACCTGTTGAGACTTCGTTAAGATCGAAGCCGACGATTTTTTTGCCGGATTCAGCGAGGGCGCGAAACAGAAAGATAACTTGATCCATATGAAGACCACCGGGAACGGGCGTGCCTGTGTGGGGACAGAATGCGGGATCTAAGCCATCAATATCAAAAGAAATATAAACCTTATCGGGCAGCTCTTGCAAAATATCCTGAGTGATCTTTGCCCAAGTTTCTCCGTTGAAAAGTCGACGTTTTAAATCTAAATCAAAAAATGTTTTGATGTCTTTTCGGGATTGAATCATTTCGTACTCTTCATCACAAAAATCCCGAATCCCTACTTGAACTAACTTTTGAGGTCGCAGGAAATGATTCATAACATTGTACATGATCGACGCGTGGGACTGAGTGAATCCTTGATAAGCCTGGCGTAAATCGGCGTGGGCATCGATATGGAGAACGGCAAAATCACCTTGCCATTTTTTACTGACAGCTTGGATGGCTCCCCACGGAGTCGAGTGATCACCGCCGATCAAACCCAATAATTTTCCGGAATTTAAAATTTCTTCAGCTTGTTGAAATACCCATTTTGTCATTTCCTCGCAGCCCTGATTCACTTTTTGGCACAACTCGGAAATCGTTTTTTCGTCTTTGCTGAGGTTTGTTCGCAGTTCAATGACTTTTTGGGCAAGCTCTTTGAGTTGATCATTCTTGTTTTTTAAAAATTCAGGAATAGGTCGCAGAGAATAGCCTTTTTCATAAGCCTTTTTCGTCTCGAGATCGAAGAGGTCCACTTGCTCACTGGCTTGGCGAACTAAAGCTGGACCAAAGGAGGCTCCCCAGCCGTAGGACGTGGTGACCTCCCAGGGAACTGGAATCATGACCACGCGAGCCTGCTCCTCAGTGCAGGGAATGCCAAAAATTCCAAACTCGGCAGAGATGGCGACAGAAGGATCAAACTTGAAACTCATGGCGTTTTCCTTTCACTTTGAAAAAAGAGCTCATTTTATGAACTGTTTTTTTATTCTTGGGAAGCTTGTTAACTGCAGGCTATTGCATTGCGAAAGTAACACAAAGTGGGTTGATTTAAAACCCTGATTCTACGAACTTAAATGATAGCCCTTCTTTTTTCTCTGCTGAAAGGATTTTTGCGATGACCCAAAAAATATTTCCAAGTCTTTTTGTGATGGCATTTTTATTCACTGGCTTTTCAGCTCAGGCCCTAACGGCGAATGCCGATGCCCCAAAGGGTGGCACGATCAATTTGAACTACGAAGAAGAGCCCACTTCGCTTCATCCGATTTTGTCGACGGATGCTTACTCGAGCGACATCCATGCTTTAGCTTGCGATTCATTGCTTTCAAGAGATGCAAGCACCTATGATTTCAAACCTCGAATTGCGACTTCATGGGAAATATCTAAGGATGGGAAACAGTACACCTTTAAACTTCGAGAAGGCATTTTCTTTCATGACGGAAAGCCAATCACCGCAGAAGATGTGAAATTTACATTTGAAGCCTTTGTTGATCCTAAACTGGGTGCGGCTCACTGGAAACCTTATTTCGAAGGAATTTCCAAAGTCGAAGCGGTTGATCCAAAGACAATTCGTTTCACGGTGAAAGACACTTACTTTAATAATTTTAATATAGCGGCAGGGACTGTCATTTTGCCGAAGCATGTTTATGGCGAGGTCGAAAAATCAAAGAAGCTGGGTCGCTCTTTTATTTGCTCAGGTCCTTATAAATTCGAAAAATTCGAGCGTGGACAAATTTTAACTTTGAAAAAAGATCCGCAGTGGTTTGGCAACACGGCAGCTGAGTGGAAAGGTTTTGCTAATTTTAATCAAATCAATATTCGTTTTTACAAAGATACGACAGTGCAAATCGAACGAATTAAAAAAGGCGATATCGACTATATTGTTTGGCCCAATCCCGAATCTTTTGTTAAAAAAGCTGTTGGTCCCGAGTGGGGGAAAAAAGTTTTTAAATTTAAAGTCGAAAACAAAGTTCCTAAAGGTTATGGCTTCATTGGTTGGAATTTAAGGAAACCTTTGTTCCAGGATAAAAATGTGCGTTTGGCTTTGGCGCATTTAGCAAATCGCAATGAGATGAATAAAAAATTTCGCTACGGTATGTCTGATCTAGTTTCCGCTCCGATTTACAGCAGCAGTGAATACGCTCCCGCTGTAAAACCTATCGAGTACAATCCCGCTAAGGCTCGTGAGTTGTTGACTCAAGCTGGATGGACTGACACGGATAAGGACAGCATTCTTGATAAAGTGATTGATGGTAAAAAAACGAATTTTCAATTTTCTTTGAATTATGCTTCGAAAGAGACTGAAAAATATTGGACCATGTACAAAGAAGATCTAAAAAAAGCCGGAATCGTTATGGATCTGAATTTCCTAGAATGGAATTCTTTTATTAAACAGACAGATGAGGGCAGCTTTGATGCTTTGAGTATGGGATGGGGAAATGGTTCAGTGGATCCCGATCCGAAACAGGTTTGGCATTCCTCATCGGCAGTAAAAGGGGGCTCAAACTTTATCAACTACAAAAACGCCGAAGTCGACAAGCTGATTGAAGAAGGACGAATGACTTTGGATAAACCTAAACGAATTGCATTGCTGAAAAAAGCTTACGAAAAAATTGCCGAGGACGCGCCGTATTTATTTTTATTCTCTGATCGCTACCAATTTTATGCGACAACAGCCAAAATTGCAAAACCAGGTGATACTTTCGTTTATGACTTGGGCATTGATACTTGGTGGATGAAACCTTAAGGAAAAATTGTGTTAGCTTATTTTTCGCGAAGGATAGTGTTGATGATCCCGACTTTTTTCGGGATTACCCTCGCGACTTTTTTGCTGATCAATCTGGCTCCGGGCAGCCCCGTTGAACAACAAATTCAAAAAATTCGTTTTGGCCAAGGTTCGAAATCTTCGAATGCTGTTGTTAATCAAGAAGTCATCGATGCTCTGAATAAGCAGTATGGCTTCGATAAACCTTTGATCGCTCGCTACGGGATTTGGCTAAAAAACTTAACTCGCTTGGATTTTGGGGAAAGCTTTACTTATCAAGAGCCAGCTCTCGATGTGATTCTCAGTAAATTTCCTGTTTCTCTCCAATTCGGAATTGCGTCTTTAATTTTAACTTATTTAATTTCGATTCCTTTAGGTGTGTGGAAAGCGCTGCGAGCTGGAAAAAGCTTTGATCGCTTTTCGGGAATGGTTCTTTATTTTTCTTATTCGGTTCCGAGTTTGATTTTAGGAATTTTTCTGATCGTGTTTTTTGCGGGAAGCAATTACTTCAGTTGGTTTCCCATTGGGGGGCTCAGATCAGATGATTATGAAAACTTAACGATGTGGGGAAAATTTTTAGATCGCGCTCATCATTTTGTCCTGCCTTTGATTTGTTATTTGATGGGAGGATTCACTGAGCTCACCATGGTCATGCGAAATTCCATGTTGGATGTGATCAAATCGGATTACATTCGCACAGCCCGCGCAAAAGGTTTGCCCGAGCGAGTTGTGGTCTTTAAACACGCTTTAAAAAATTCACTGATTCCCATTGCTACCGGTTTAAGTGGATTCTTCGGAGTCTTCTTGGCGGGCTCTGTGATTATTGAAACCATTTTTAATCTCGATGGAATTGGTTTGTTGGCTTACTCGTCAATCACTTCGCGGGATTACAATGTGATTATGGGATTAACATTTTTAAGTTCATTGGTGCTGATGTTTGGTAAAGTTTTTAGCGATTTGGTTTACGTGTGGATTGACCCTCGCATTGATTTTAAGTGATCGGATTCGCAGGAGATGTGTATTTCAATTGAATCTTGGATAAAAAATGATCTCGCTCTTCGACGTTATCGAAGATTTAAAAAAGACAAAGTTGCGGTTGTTTCCTGCTTCCTTTTGGGTCTGTTCTTTTTTTTCAGTTTAACCGCAGAATTTTGGGCGAACAATAAACCTCACTTTGTGAAGTATCAGGGAAAAATCTATGCGCCTCTTTTCTTCGACTATTATCCCACGGTGTTTGGACGCAATGATTTGCTAGTGATGGATTACCGTGAGCTCGAGTTAGGCCCTGAGGATTGGGCGATTTGGCCTTTGGTTCAATGGAATCCCTACGAGAGCAATAAATATGTCGAGTCTTATCCCAGTGCTCCTTCGCGAAGCAATTGGGTGGGCACCGATGACCGCGGCCGCGACGTCTTCGCGCGAATTCTGTATGGATTTCGTTACACCATGGCTTACGCCATTGGCAGTTGGCTTTTAACTTATTTAATTGGTGTGATGATTGGTTCACTGATGGGATATTTTGGAGGCTGGTTTGATTTGATTTTTTCTCGGGTGATTGAAGTGATCGAGACCATGCCTCGACTAATTATTTTGATCACGATGATTTCCATCTTTGAACCCAGTTTACCCATGCTGATTGGATTCACCGTTATTTTCGATTGGACTATGATTTCAGCTTACATGCGGGGACAGTTTTTAAGTTTGCGGCGCCGCGAATTTGTTGAGGCCGCAAAAGCCATTGGTGCTGGTCACACCCGTGTGATGTTCAAACATATTTTGCCGAATGCTTTAACACCGATTGTGACCTTTGCTCCTTTCACGATCGCAGCGAATGTGAGTGCGCTCGCGGTGTTGGACTTTTTAGGATTGGGTTTGCGGCCACCAACTCCCAGCTGGGGAGAGTTACTGGTGCAGGCGCAGAAGTATTTCACCACCGCCGAGTGGTTGGTGTGGGCTCCGTCGTTGGTTTTATTGGTGACGCTGACTTTGTTGATTAATATTGGTCTTGCGATTCGCGATGCTTACGATGCTCAGGCTTAAAGTCGATTAATTATTTTTCGCCAAATCGCCAAGGCTGTTGAATACGGCCAACTGTTGGTAAAACAGTTCGTAATTCTTCATGACCTTTGTTGAATATTTGCGGGGTAAAGAATCATTGCCGATGATGCGTTTTAATTTATTTGGACCAACGTTGTAAGCGGATAAGTACTTACCAGCGCTTCCTTCGAAATGATCACGCAGGAAAGCAACGTAAGCGATACCGATGGTGATATTTTGAACGGGGTCGAAAAGTGATTTCTTCCCTTTCCATTTTATATTTTCTTTTTTAGCAATCCATTCCGCAGTTTCAGGGCGAATTTGCATTAAGCCGATTTCGCCAACGCCACCCACTGCGGCAGGATTAAAATTACTTTCGGTTTGGATGATAGCTAAAATGAATGCTGGATCGAAATCATGTTTTTGCGCTTGAGCAATAATAGCTTGAGCCAACTTAGGCGCTTTCTTAAGAAACTTTTTAGGAAGTGAAGACTGAAGCTTATTTAAAATATGCACATTGATGTAAGGCAAACCTTGAGTTTGAGAAACATTACTCTTTTTATAGTATTTTCCTAACAATTCTTTGGCGTGAAGAAGGCGAGCCTCTTCATTCACTTCTTTAAGTTTAATCTTAGTTAAACCGGGGAAAGCAAAGTTTTGAAAAAACAGAGCTACTGGCACTAAGAGCATTAAATTTAAATAAGCCTTGTTCATATTAACCTCTCATTTTGTAAGTACAAAGGTCGTGCCGATGAAACAATTTTTTAAGTGGTTGAATGTCCTAGGCTTTCCCTCTTTGAAATTGTCTCATTTTGAGAATTTAAAGGGGGAGGTGTCGCGATTGGACAGCAGCTGTCAAAGCTTTGGTGTCTCAGTCCAAAATTAGGACGAAAAAATCAACTTTGTCTTTTCTTGATAATCCAACTTAGAATCCAAAGTAAGGAGAAACAATGAAATTAACAGGCAATACGATTTTGATTACGGGTGGATCTAGTGGAATCGGCTTTGAATTTGTAAAACAACTCAGTGCTTTAAAAAACACGGTTCTGATTACAGGAAGAGACACCAAAAAATTAGAAAAAATAAAAAAAGAATTTTCTGAAGTTCAAATATTCCAAAGCGATGTCAGTGATCCTCAAGCTATACAGGCCCTCTATGAAAGGGTAATCGCCGATTTTCCGAAGCTGAACATCTTAATCAATAATGCCGGCATTATGAGAACTCTTAATCTTCAGGATTCAAACATGGATCTGTCAGACCTGACTCGAGAGATTGAAATCAATCTTCAAGGTCCTATTCGCATGTGCAAAAAGTTTCTCCCTCATTTGAAAAAGCAAACTGCCGCGGCCATCGTCAATGTTTCGTCGGGATTAGCATTTACTCCATTGCCGACGTCACCTGTGTATTGCGCGACAAAGGCTGGGCTTCATTCGTTCACACTTTCACTGCGCGCGCAACTTCAGCGCACCAACGTGAAGGTTTTTGAACTCGCTCCTCCAGCGACTCAAACTGAATTATTAGGAAGCTTCGATCGTGAAGACATGGCTGGCGTGAGCATCATGAAAGTCGATAAAATGGTGCAGGCGGCCCTTAGGGGAATGGAAAAAGATCATTTTGAGATTCGTCCCGGGCAAAGCAACCAATTGAAGATGATGAGCCGAATTGCCCCCGAGTTTATTCTTAAGCAAATGAGCCGTCCTGTCGAAAAGATGCTGTCAGGGAAGCTGTCTTAAGCGAATAGATTTTTTAAAGGCGGGTCTTGTTGAGTCTGAAGATGAATTCTTGTTTGAGCTCAGTTTGGCTCTTTTTTGCGATGATTATCGGTGCGAGCTTTACCGAAGCTCGCTCGCTAAGAATGTGCGACGCTTTGTCTTCGCTTTCAGGCTTCGGTAATCATATAAAATCCATCCAAAAGGAGATTGCACCTCCGGTCACCGTAGAATCCACCTTAGACGTGATCCATAACAGTTACGGATTCTTTAATTTTCCTATTTTTGATGAGGGAACACCTCGATTAAAAGAGGTTTGTCCTAATTTTAAGGTGATGAATCGTGCTGACAAGGAAAAATTTTGGAGAAACTTTTGGACCCAGTTAGCCCACCATGAGTCTTCTGGAGAGATGAAAAAGAATGAAGAAGCTCACGAAGGAGCCGCCTGTGGTTACTTGCAATTGCATTGCGAGCTTAAAAAACGAAACCTCAGCATTAGAGCTGATTTCCGAAAGCACTGCAGTGGACAAATTTATTTTGACCCTCAAAATCCTGAAAAAAATCCACTGACGAGCCCGTTAACGGTGGGGGCAAATAATTTTAAATGTGGAATGGCCATGCTTCAAAATCAGGTCGACAATACAAACGAAATTTTTCCTGATAAGAGTAAACAAAATAAAGTTTACTGGATGCCTTTGCAGAAGCCTCAGCAAATGTATCTCAATATTTGCAATTATAAAGGCTGCGGCAATACGCCCGGCCTTTGCCAAGAGCTTGTGAAAAAGCGTAAGCAAGAACTTCAATAATATTACAGCTCGGGCTCTTCCAAGTAAGTGTAACCTGACAAGCCTTCTTCGTAATGTTTGATCAACAATTTGGCTTCTTGTTTCGTGATGGTATTTTTCTGAATGCCATCTTCCGTAGCCATGCGAACATTGTCGACCATTTCGTGACGGCCGTACTGAACATAGGACAGAACTTCGGTCACCGTATCGCCAGGAACATAGTGATCGATGGTGTAACCAGCTTCATTGATAGAAACGTGAACGGCATCAGTATCACCGAAGAGATTGTGCAAATCTCCCAAAATTTCTTGGTAAGCTCCCGTAAGGAAGACACCCAAGTAGTATTGTTCTCCTTCGCGAATATCATGAATTTGCAAAGTGTCTTTGAATTTACCGGTGCGGGAATCAATGAACTTTTCGATTTTACCGTCAGAATCACAAGTTAAATCGGCCAAAGTTCCTTCGCGCACGGGCTCTTCGCTGAGACGATGAATCGGCATCACCGGAAATAACTGACCGACCGCCCAAGAATCAGGAACACTTTGGAAGACAGAAAAATTACAGTAGTAAGTATCACAAAGTTCTTGGCGTAAAACGGTGCTGATCTCTTCCGTGTCGGGTGTGGCTTTGGCGATAGAGAGCATTTTTGTGGCAATCGCAAAGTACATGCTTTCACACCAAGCTCTTTGTTCAAGGCTTAGAACTCCGTAAGTAAAAAGTTGCAAAGTCTCTTGCTTGGCCTGAGTTAAGTCATTGAAGCACTCGTTGATATTGTCTTTATTAATTTTTTCGTAAATGTACTGCAGATCCTGCATGATGTTGGGATCTTTTTTCGTCGCTGGTCTTGGAGGTTCTGGTTTGTGCAGATTGTTCACTCCAAGAATATTGAAAATTAAAACCGAGTGATGAGCAACAAGAGCTCGTCCTGATTCAGTCACGATGCTGGGGTGTGGAATGCCTTTTTCATCGCAAAGAGCTTGCAGAGTAGAAACCACGTCATTCGCGTACTCTTGCTCATTATAATTGATCGAACTGTCGCCCTGTCCAGTTCCGTCGTAGTCAACACCAAGTCCACCACCGACATCAATGTATTTTAAACCTGCGCCCATGGCGTGAAGCTCGCAGTAAAAACGGGCTCCTTCTTTCAAAGAAGATTTAATGCTTTGAATAGAAGGAACTTGTGAACCGATATGGAAATGCAGAAGCTCCAGGCAATCGAGCATATTTTCTTTTTTCAAAATCTCGATGCCTTCGACAATCTCGACCGTTGTTAAACCAAATTTCGAGCGAGCTCCTGAAGAATCAACCCATTTCCCGGCGCCTTGAGTAGAAAGCTTCGCCCGAAAACCAATTTTGGGACGAGTGTTAAATTTCTTCGCGGCATTGATGATCAAGCTTAATTCTTCTTTGCGATCCACGACGATGATGGTTCGACGACCTAGTTTTTGCGACAGGATGGCGGTCTCGATGTATTCGACGTCTTTGAAACCATTGCAGATGATCACCGCATCTTCCGAATTCATTAGGGCAAGGACGACCAGCAGTTCTGGTTTTGAGCCACACTCGAGCCCCAATTTTAAATCTTTTCCGAAGCGAACCAATTCTTGAACCAAATGTTTTTGCTGATTCACTTTGATGGGGTAAACGCCACAGTACTGGCCTTTGTAGCCGTATTCGCCGAAAGCTTTTTGAAAACACGAGTGAAGCAATTCAACTCGAGATTTAATAATATCAGGAAAACGAACCATAATAGGTACGCGGATTCCGCGATCTAGCAGATCTTGGGTTAATTCGTAAAGATCAAGTGAAGGACCATTGTTGAGTCCACCGGGAGTGACGTGCACATGTCCTTGAGAATTAATATGAAAAAACCCGCTGCCCCAATTTGTAATTCCATAGAGCTCGGCGCTTTTTTCATGATTCCAATTTGACATTATGGAAACCTCCCAAAAATTTTATTTTCAATTATCCCTGTACTATCAGATTCAATATTTTTCCGGCTTTGTAAATCACTTTCGTGGGATTTTTTCCACCCAAGGCTGATTGAACCGTAGAAATTTTCTGAGCTTCAGCGACGGCCTCGGCTTCCGTGGTCTCGAGATCAATTTCGATAGTTCCACGCATTTTGCCATTCACTTGGACTCCCATAGTGACTTTGTCGTCGGTGCAAAGCTTAGGATCGTACTGAGGCCAGCTGGCCAAAGAAACAAAACCTTCTCCACCCAATTTTTCCCAAAGCTCTTCCGCCATATGGGGAGCAAAAGGCATCAGCAGTTGAACCAAAGGTTGCAAAACCTTTTTGGGCCGTAAATTTTGTCGGTACAATTCGTTAACCAAAATCATCATGGCGCTGATAGCGGTATTGAAGCTCAGATTTTCGATATCGACGCTGACTTTTTTGATCGTCTTGTGAAGTAATTTTTCAAGGTCGGCGGGAATGTTGGCATCGTCAAAAATAGTTTGCCCATCTTCATTGATAATCATGCGGGTGATGCGATCCAAAAATCTTTTCACACCGTCAATGCCAGTTGGGGCCCAGGCTTTGTCTTTATCTAGGGGGCCCATAAAACAAATAAAAGTTCTAAGAGCATCAGAGCCATAGCGAGAGTGAATCTCGTCGAGATTCACAACATTACCCCGAGATTTCGACATCTTCTCGCCGTCAGCACCGAGGATCATCCCTTGATGAGCCAATTTTTTAAAAGGTTCTTCGTGTGTCACTAAACCGGCGTCGAAAAGAACCTTTTGCCAAAAGCGAGCGTAAAGCAAATGTCCCACCGTATGTTCAGGACCACCCACATACAAATCGACCGGCATCCAATACTTTTGAGCTTCATGAGAAAAAGCTTCTTTGTCATTTTGAGGATCCGTGTAACGCAAAAAATACCATGATGAGCCCGCAGCTCCCGGCATAGTGTCAGTTTCGCGCAAACCTTCACTGCCATCTGCTGCTTTGTATTTGACCCAGTCCTTCGCGCGAGCCAAAGGAGCTTCGCCTTTTTCCGAGGGCTCATAGTCAGCGACTTGAGGAAGTAAAACGGGAAGCTCGTTCATGGGAACGCATTTTAAACCTTGATCTGGGAATTTCACGACAGGAAAAGGCTCGCCCCAATAGCGTTGGCGGCTGAAAAGCCAATCTCGCAGTTTGTACTGAATTTGTTTTTTTCCTAAATTATTTTTTTCAAGGTGCTGATTCATTTTGCTGATGGCTTCGGTTTTCGAAAGCCCATTTAGAAAATCACTGTTGATCATTTTACCTTCGCCTTCGAAGGGAAGATCCTCGGTGCTTTCCAAAACTCGCTTGATGGGCAAATTGAATTTTTGAGCGAATTCAAAATCACGAGCGTCATGTCCAGGAACAGCCATGATGGCCCCAGTCCCGTAGTCCATCAGAACATAATCAGCGATCCACACAGGAATTTTTTCCTGAGTCAGTGGATGAAGAGCATAGCCACCAGTAAAAACTCCCGTCTTTTCGGTGTTCGCTTTGCGATCAATTTCGGATTTACGAGAGGTTTGCTCAACATAAGAATTCACCGCGGCTTGCTGAGCAGGAGTGGTGATTTTTTTAACGGAAGGATGCTCGGGCGCTAAAACCATAAAGCTGACGCCGTACAAGGTATCAGGGCGGGTGGTGAAGACCTCAAGATTTTCTTTGGTGCTTTCCAGGGAAAAACGAACGACCGCACCTTCACTGCGACCAATCCAATTTTTTTGACCTTCTTTGGTTCTTTCAGGCCAATCCACTTTATCCAAATCTTCAAGCAGGCGTTCTGCATAGGCCGTGATTTTCAACATCCATTGCTTCATCGGTAAACGAATCACGGGATGATTTCCGCGTTCACTTTTTCCATCAATGACTTCTTCATTGGCTAAAACTGTTTTCAAAGCAGGACACCAATTAACAGGAACTTCTTTTTGATATGCCAAACCTTTTTCAAAAAGTTTTGTAAAAATAAACTGAGTCCATTTGTAGTATGTGGGTTCACAAGTGGAAATCTCGCGACTCCAATCAAAACTAAAACCGAAAGCTTTTAATTGCCGTCGAAAAGTTTCAATCGCTTTTTCAGTGGTTTTTGCGGGGTGAATTCCCGTTTGAATGGCGTACTGTTCAGCAGGAAGACCAAAAGCATCGTAACCCATGGGGTGCAAAACATTGAATCCAGCGGCGCGCTTATAGCGAGAGACAATATCGCCGGGAGTGTAAGAGGCGATGTGACCCATGTGCAGGCCGACTCCGGAGGGATAGGGGAACATGTCCAGGGCATAAAACTTTGGTCGAGTAGAATTTTGCTCGGCTTTGAAGGCCTGCTTTTCTTCCCACAATTTTTGCCACTTTTGTTCCAATAAAATTTCTTTTTTAGGCGTAGAGGCTTCCTGCGCGTTTTCAGGGTTCTGATTCATGACCACTCCATTTGTCTTAAAGTGAGACTGATATCTTAGGAGAGCGGCGCGGGCAATGAAAATTCATGAGCAGCGACTCAAAAATTGGCTTAAGGAATCTGTTGGGATGTCGATAAGTTTGTCAGGAACTAAAAATATTTATGATAAATGAGCAACAGCCAAAATCGACTCGCTCCCGGCGAATTTTAGTGATCGATGAAGATCACGAAAGCCTGGGCATTCTCTTGGAGCCTCTGCGTTGGGAAGGCTACGATGCTCAAGGCGTGACGACGATGACTGAAGCCCTCGTAAAAATCGAAGAGTGGCAACCTCTGATCGTTCTGTTAGATCTCAAAAATTTCGAATCAGGTCTGAAAAACTTAACTCAAATCAGAGAGCGAATTCCCCACGGATCTTGTCTGGTCCTTTCCGATGATTCAAGCACGGCGGCCATCATCAAGGGATTCGACTATGGTGCTGATGACTACATTGTGAAACCCTTTGTTCCACTCGAGCTTTTAGCTCGTCTTAGAACTCATTTGCGCATCCGTGATCTTCATGAGCAACTGGTCGTTGCTAATGAAAAGCTTCTGGCCATGGTTGACACCGATGACTTGACCGGGCTTTACAACATGAGATCGCTTTATCAACGCCTGGATTTTGAAATGCAACGGGCTCGGCGCTTTGGCCGCCAGGTTTGCGCGATCATGTTGGACATGGATAATTTTAAATCCGTCAATGATGGCCACGACCATCTCTTTGGCAGTTACGTGATTTCAGAAGTGGGAAAGATCATCAAAGCCAATACAAGAAATATTGATATTCCCGCGCGCTACGGCGGCGATGAATTCTTGATTATTTTAACGGAAGTGAATTTCGAGGGCGCAAATTATTTTTGCGAACGCCTTCGAAAATCCATAGAAGCTTATCAATTTAAAAATGAAGCCGATGAAATAAGTCTAACAGTTTCTATTGGTTTTACGATGACCTCGGCCAGTGAGATCATTTCTGCACGAGAGCTCGTTCGTCGTGCCGACCACGCGCTTTACGAAGCTAAGCGACTTGGGCGGAATCGTGTTATCTTTTACGAGAAGAGCATGGGTTCAGAAGACGCTTTAGTCGAGATGACCCGAGCTCGTCATGCCGAAAATATTTGGTCCGCTCGTTTGGAAATTGCCAATAAAAAATCACCTCGACAGACTAAGAAAAAGGCCGTAAGTTAAGCCTGAAGTCATGCAAAATATCGAGAATCCGGCACGACAAAAAGCCGCTTACATTACAGTTTTAGTCAGCTTAGTGGTTCTTGGCCTTAAATTTTGGGCCTATTACTTAACAAAATCAGCTGCTGTTTTTTCTGATGCCTTGGAAACCGTGATCAATGTGGTTACAGCTTTCACGGGTTTGGCTGTAATCAGTTACACTGTAAAACCAAAAGATGAAGATCATCCTTACGGTCATGGAAAGGTCGAGTACTTTTCTGCAGCCTTTGAAGGGGCACTGATTCTTTTTGCTTCGGTAACAATCTTGGTTGAGTCCGCTCAAGTCCTATTGCACCCCCGAGAGTTGCAAAAATTGGATTTAGGGATCGTGTTTATAACTATCGCCAGCGTCATTAACTTTTTTACGGCGCTTTATTTGCGAAGAGTGGGAAATAAAGTGAAATCAGAATCACTAATGGCCAGCAGCTCTCATATCATGAGTGATGTATGGACAACCGTTGGTGTTGTGCTTGGCTTAGCACTCGTAAGTATGACGGGATGGCTATGGGTCGACGGCATAGTGACCTTGGCCCTTGCATTTCTGATGATGACTGAAGGTTATAAAATCGTACGCCGTTCTATTTCAGGCCTTACTGATGAAATGGATGATCCCTCTTTATCAACTTTATCAGAATCCATTCGTAAGAATCGACGTCCGGGAATTATTGATATTCACAATTTACGTACGATTCGCTCGGGGAGTTTTCATCATATCGATGCTCACTTGGTTGTCCCCGAGTTTTGGGACGTGGCCCAAGCTCACGAGTTAGCTCATATCTTTGAAGAAACTGTTGTGAGCGATTACCCCTATGATGGCGAGTTCGCTTTTCACCTGGATCCTTGTCAGCAAAAGTACTGTCGCTATTGCGACGTTAAGAACTGTCCTATTCGCCAAGAGCCTTTCGAAGAAGCGCGCAGCTTCAGCGTCAAAGACATGATCTGTGGTCCTTTGGAAAACGTAAATGGTGGCTCTGAAAATTATTCAAAATGAGTGGTTTTTTGGGTGAAAGTTTGCGAGAACAATCCGATGGAAAATTCAATGACTTTACCCTTGTCGCCTTTGTACCGCCGAATTAATTCGACACGCACTTTACCTCGACAGAATTTCTACACTTTAGCTTTAAACGGTGAATATGCTCATCGGGCTTTTGATGAAGAACGAGCTCCCTTAAATAAGGGCAAATGGAGATCTGAAGTCTTTCAAGCGGAAGAAGCTCGCGTTTTAGATTTAGAAATCGGTACAGGGACAGGAACTTTTTTTGCTCACCAGGCGATAAAAAATCCGGAACGTCTTTTGGTGGGTATCGAGCTGAAATACAAACCTTTGATTCAAAGTATTCGCCGAGCCCTGACGGCCGGAGCCAACAACGCAGCGGCTTGCCGGTTTCATGCTTTTAACTTGGATCAGCTTTTTGCCACAGAAGAGTTGAACGATATTTATATTCATTTTCCTGACCCATGGGTCACTCCACGCAAACCTCAGAACCGCACCGTGAATGCGGAATTGTTGAAGATCATGCACGGCTTACAAAGACCGGGGTCTAGACTTTACTTCAAGACCGATTCGCGAGAGTATTTCTTATGGGCTCTCGAGGAAATCAAGAGAACTCCTTACGAAGTGGCGTTCATGACTTTGAATTTGCATCAGTCAGAAAAATCGACTGAAAATTTTGTGACGGGTTTTGAAAGAATCTTTATTTCTCAAGGAATAGAAATTAATTATTTGGAATTGATTCGGAAATAAAAATAATGATCTTAAGATATTTTGTTTTTCGCCACGGTGAAACGGATTGGAACTTACAAAAAAAGTTTCAGGGGCACACCGATATTCCTTTGAATGCGAATGGAATGGCTCAAGCTTTAGTTCTCGCGGAAAAAATTCAAAAGCTTCAATTAAAAGTCATTTTATCTTCCGATTTACTCCGTGCCATTAAGACGGCAGAAATTGCATTGGGCGGGCGCACAGTGCCTTTCCGCATTCATGCGGATTTGCGCGAGACCCATTTGGGCGACGCCGAGGGCTTAACTCACGAAGAAATTAACTCCCGATTTGGTGAAGATATTATTTTAAAATGGAAATCCATCGCCACTGAAGACTTTCACTACCAATTTCCTAACGGCGAAAAAAAATCCGATCACTTATTGCGACTGCGCCGTTTTCTTGAAGCCTACGCCCACAGTGAAAGCCATCAATCAGGGGACCAAATTGGCGTTTCCACTCACGGCGGAAGTTTAGTGCGCTTAGTGCACAGCTGCGAAAACGCACCGGATACGCCGATAGCAATTCCAAATTGTGCGATCCACGAAATTAACTACGTGGTGCCTGAGCGCCGCTGGATTTACGTTGGGGAGATCTAAGGTCCAAGTTTTATGTCCACAAAATATCCCATTCACTCGTAGAAAGCCCCTTGAGTCTGTGTTTCTGATAAGTGATTCTGTGAAGAGCTTCTTGTTCGTTGAGCTGAATATAATTTCTAACAATTTTGTAAGATTTCAAACCCTTCACGATGCGCGTGAAAGGCCGGTACTTCCAGAGCTTTGCGAATTGCGCGGAGCTGGGTGGCGACGGCGGGGTATCGGTCGCAGCACCTTTTTTCACGGCGGGAATGGGTGCATCGGGGGTACCGGTCACCGAAGTTTTCATCAGGCCTTGATTTTGAAATTGCTGAGCGATTTGGCCTGCAACAACACGAAAGAAGTTTTGGTGTTGGCTGCGTTTGGATGTGCGAACTAAAAAATGAATATGATCATTTTGAATCGAGATCTGTTCGATTTTGATAAAGAATTTTTTGGCGTATTTATCGACGATTTTGTGAATTAGGAAATATCTTCGATAAGAACGAAGGCCACTTTGCAGAGACTCACGATCAACTTTGAGCACAAGGTGGAGAGGATCCTTTACCGAAAGAGGTCGAGCTCCACGCCCTTGACGAGAATTTCTAAGAACACCTCCATGAGAATAACGAAATTTCCAATGAGTTTTTGTGAATGAAAATTCTTGCTGGTGAAATTTTTTAGGTTTGTGACCGGTACCCATAGTGGCCTCGCTTTCGTAGAGCGAGGGGAATGCAAAAGCGAGTTCAAGGCCGGCTTCGAGAATTTTAGTTCCTAAAAAAGATTGTGGGTGGACGGCGGAAGTTAGTGGAAGGCTCGACAGATTTACGGATAGAGCCTGAGGTACCGGTCACAAGAATTTACTAAAGAACCCAGCTACTCACCAATAACCCGCGTCCACTTCGATATCTCCCAGCACCTGAGTCTGACAGCTAATGCGTTCGTCCGCGCGTAACTCATTCGTCTCCGCTAAGAAGATTTCGGTCTCATTTCGGGGGCTCAAATTCTTTTCGCCAGCGATGATTTCCAAACGACATTTCGCGCAGACTCCGTCGCCGTCGCAGGACGAGGCGACCGGTACCCCCGCGGAAAGCAAGGACTGCATCAGGTTTGCGCCCGCAGGCACGTCGATTTTAGTTTGGGATTTATGCAACACGATCTGTGGCATTTTTATGGTGATTCCTTTCCCAAAAAAGTTTAAATCAACTGCGAATGAAAATACAACCGGAAGAAAAAATTGTCCTTTTAGGTGCGTCTCGGGGGCTGGGTCTTGCCACAAAATTCCTGTTAGAGCAACGCCCGGAAAAACTTAATCTCTATTCCTTTTCGCGAAAACTCAATGGCACTGATTTCTCTCGCCGTGACCGATGGGATGAATATGCCAAAACATTTTTAGCTCTTGAAGCTGATCGCTTTATTTATTTTGCCGGTGGTGGCCCCTACGGGGACTACGAAAAATCAGAATGGAAAGATCAGGAGTGGGCTTTGAACGTGAGTTTCGCTTTTCCGGCCTTTCTGCTTCACTCCCTTTTGCAATTCAATAAGAAGAAAGAAAGGGCACGTCCTTTTCAAATGACTTTTATTGGATCGGCCATTGCCGAGGGAAAACCTGATCCCAAGGCCTCGATGTACTGTGCTGCTAAGCATGCTTTACGGGGTCTTATCACTTCCATTCAAAAAGAGGAATCTTCGATGGATCTCCGTCTTTTTAGCCCGGGATACATGGACACCTCCATGCTTCCTTTGAATTCCTGGCCCCGGCAAAAAGGCTTGGCGCGCAAGGTTGAAAATGTGGCAGAAGAGCTAGTTAATTTTATGACTCAGCCAGGCCCAAACCTGATTTCCGTGGCCATGGATTGATCGGCTAAAACATTTCGATTAGTGTAAAACGGTTCATAAAAATTTTAAGGGGTCAGAATGCAGACGGATTCCAATCAAAAAATTGAAAATACCATTATTATTGGCTCGGGCCCTGCGGGCTTAACGGCAGCGATTTATACAGCAAGAGCTCGGCTTGAACCTTTAATGATCGAGGGCGAAGAGGCTGGCGGGCAGTTGATGATCACGACGGAAGTGGAAAACTATCCTGGTTTTGAGGAAGGAATCACTGGACCTGAATTGATCGCAGTGATGCGAAAACAAGCTGAAAGATTTGGAACACGCTACATCACTAAAAACGTAACCAAAGTGGATTTTTCACAGCAGCCTTTTAAAGTTTGGGTGAAAGACACTTTGTATTTAGCGAAATCCGTGATCATTTCGACGGGAGCTAGCGCAAAACTTTTGGGCCTGCCTTCAGAGAAAGCTTTTATGAGTCGTGGAGTTTCTGCTTGTGCGACTTGTGATGGAGCCTTTTTTAAAAATGTTGAAGTTGGAGTTGTCGGCGGCGGAGATACCGCGATGGAAGAGGCGACTTTCTTAACTCGATTTGCCAGTAAGGTTTATCTTATTCACCGTCGCGATTCTTTTCGCGCGTCAAAGATTATGGTCGAGCGAGTCTTGAAGAATCCAAAAATTCAGGTGCTTTGGAATACAGAAGTTATCGAAGTTTTAGGTGATACCAAAGGAATGAATGGCGTGATGCTTAAGAACACCGAGAAGGGTGAAACTCAGAAGATGGATCTGCAAGGTCTGTTCATTGCTATCGGTCATAAACCAAACACAGATTTGTTTAAAGGTATTCTGGATAGCGATGAAGTGGGTTATCTGAAAACGAAGCCGGGAACGACTCAGACGAAAATTCCTGGTGTCTTTGCTTCCGGTGACGTTCAAGACTCTTACTATCGACAAGCAATTACTGCAGCGGGCACAGGTTGTATGGCGGCAATTGAAGCCGAGCGATGGCTGGAAGCCAATCACTAAGAAAGCGAGTGAATATGAAACCCAAAAAAATCAGCACCAAAGATTTGGTTTTAAAAATTGAAAAGTTGGCGAAGGGCCGCATTGCTTCCCAGCCCGTTGTTTCCCTGGATGAATTTCGTATCGTCAAAAAAAATACCGATCCTCGCTGTTTGCTCATCATCGAAGATGACGAAACGATGCGAAACGCTCTTCAGCGCATTTTTGATCCTGATGGTTTCATTTTGAAAATGGCTGCAGATGCCACTGAGTTGGCTCATGTGCTCGATGACACTCCGATCGATTTGATTCTCTTAGATGTCGGGTTGCCTTGGATTAACGGCTTTGAGCTCGCGCAAATGTTGAAAGAACACAAGGATCTTAAACACATTCCTTTAGTCTTTGTTTCGGCTCAAGGAACTGATGAAGATATGAAAAGAGCTTTTGACCTTGGAGCTAGCGATTATATCAAAAAGCCTTTCGACATTGCGAAGCTTAAAAAGACGGTGAATACTTTGTTGGAGTTAAGTGAATAAACTGTAATTAGTTTACATAGTCGTATTATTCACCAATCGTCATCCCCGAAATGCATTTTGTATCTAGTCCATAGTTATAAAAAGGCACCGATCCAACGCGGGTTATAGCTTTTGCGGTAGCATCATAAGTGAACTTTTCGATAGCATAGTTGACCACCGTCGTTGCACTGCTGATCGCGGTCGCCACATAAAGCTCCTTGGTCGAAGCATCGTAAGTCATCGCTGAAATTCCATAGAGCAAATAAGGATAGGTCACAGGATATAGACTGGCATCGTAAAGACGAGTCGGATTACTGATCGTATTTGCTGATTCATCCACATCGTAAACATAAATGCTGTTGATGCTTGTTGCAGTTGAATTCCCGGCGTACGCCACGATCAGCTGGCTGCTGGCAGAAACGTAACTAAGAGCAACGGGAAAAGCTGTAGCCACTGGAGCATTTAAAGGAGCTGACAGTAAACAATTTGCTGTTGAGGAGTATCCTGCCGCGGAAATAAGTCCAATCCTATTGTTTGCAGCAGTAGCATTGATAAAAACAATATTTCCGTTGTTAAGAGTAGCCATATCCGTCATTTGTGCATTTGCGGCGCCGCAATTGGCTCCTAAAGCTGAAGGGATTAAAGGGGCACCCACACGCACACCTTGGCCAGTGATTTTCTCGATGATACTTCCCTTGCTGATCAAGAAACCACCATCGGAAGTTTTGATCATTTTGCGAAGAGCGGCGCTAAGGACCGTAGAGTTTGAAGTCAAAGTGACGCGATTTCCGCCAACCTTGGGAACTAACTCGACACGACGACCTGAGGTCGCATTTTCGACGAGCACGTGGATGTTATTTGCATCATAATCAGTCACGCTTGCAGGAGAGTCACCGGCATTTGCGGGAAGAGCATTGTAGTCAGCCACTTTCCCTTCGAAGGCACCCGTAGAAGCATTGATTCGGAAAACAAGATTCGATGCTGTCGTTGCGGAAAACGTTGTATTGCCGCCTGAATAACAAGCTCCGCTAGAGACATATAAGTATTTGGTCGAGGCGGTGGTTACTGCAGGGGGAGCGGCAGGAGCTGGGTCTTCCTTTTTTTTCTCGCAGGCGATTGTGGTTACTAAAAGGCCCAATAATATCCATTTACAAGAAGACATGTGGTTTCCCTCCCGAATTATTTAGGATCCTTTGAATTCGGTAAAGAATCAAAAAACTTTAACAAAAGTGTTTCAACATGAGACGATCCGAGAAATATTCTTAAATTTTTTAGCCTGATTTTTTCTGCATGCTATTCTGGTAGCTCATATAGGCTTGGATCATGGACTCTAATTTTTTAATCGAAATGGGGTCTGGTTTAACAAACATCAACCGTCGGGGATCTTTAAAATCTCCAACCACTTTACCATTGAAATAAAGTCGACCCTTTTTAGGATCTTGTTCGAAGCGATTGACGAAAATAAGATCAAAAGGAGCATTTAAAAATTCTCGTGGCAATGGATCCTGTAAAAGGGTTCCGCCCAAAGATAAGTTGTCTGAATAAGTTTTAAAGGTGCGCCCTTTTTTAGAGACAACAATGATTTCCATTTTGAAATTATGTCGAGTTTCATTTCGTCGATCGGACTCGTTAGTTTCATCAGCCCTAGCCTCTTGATGTGTCAGGGGCGTTTTCACCTTGATATCCAGTTCATCGGCGTTGAAGTCAGGATGGTAATAGCCGTAGTCACTTGTCTTTGGTGGCAGTTCGGCGGCAACTTGAGTGTAAATAATTTTCGTGATTGTTTCCGTTAGATCACTGAGTGCAATTGTTCGCTCATCATTTATATCTTCAATTTTCAGAGTGATCTCATCAATATTATGCGCCACCTTATTCACTTCGGGTGTCAGCATAAAATAGGTTTGTTCGCTGGCAAGAAATTGATCAAGAGGAACCCATTCTGTCCAACCGGGAGTCCAAATGTGGTAGCGCTGGGGATCCTTAGTGAATAAACTTAAAATTGTTGACTGCGCTTGAACTAAGCTTAATGCCTTCGATTTTTTCTTCTTTTTTCTATCGTAAAAAATCCAAATCTTTCCGAAAGCGCTCATTTCCAGACCTCTTTTAAATCTATCGGTAAATGGAAAGGAAATGTTACCAGGCCTTGAGCTAGACTTTAAGGCAAGAGACTTTGTGATTATCCTGTGTTTTGAGCTCGGGTCTTTTTTGCGAGCATTCAGCGTCAGCCATGAAGCAGCGCGGATGAAAATGACAGCCTGACGGAGGATGGAGAGCACTAGGCACATCGCCCTTAAGTATAATTTTTGTTCGCGACACTCGAGGGTCAGGTAAGGGAATCGCGGAAAACAAGGCCTTCGTATAGGGATGCTTGGGATTAGTTCCTAAGATATCGGCGCGGGCGGATTCCACAATTTTTCCCAGATACATAACGGCAATTTCATTCGAAACATGTTCGACAATTTTTAAATCATGAGCGATAAAAATGTAGGTCAGCCCCAATTGTTTTTGCAGCTTCATCAAAAGATTAATCACTTGAGCTTGAACAGAAACATCCAAAGCAGAAACAGGTTCATCGCAAATGATCAGTTCAGGTTCAACCGCTAATGCGCGGGCAATTCCTATGCGTTGACGTTGCCCTCCTGAAAATTCGTGAGGATAGCGTTGCAAATGATCTTTGCGAAGACCGACTAACTCGAGAAGTTCTTCCACTCTTTTTTGACGAGACCTAGAATCACCACCGATACCGTGGATCAAGAGTGGTTCTTCGAGAATTGAAAATACGGTCATGCGCGGATTAAGACTGGAAAAAGGATCTTGGAAAATAATCTGAAATTTCCTTCGCAGTCGTCGGAGCTCGTCCCCGGATACGCGGGTGATATCTTGACCGCGATAAAAAATTTGCCCTTGGTCAATGCTATTCAAGCGAATCAAACATCGACCTAACGTGGACTTTCCGCAGCCAGATTCACCGACAAGTCCTAGGGTTTCACCCTGACGAACACTTAAGCTCACGTCTTGAACGGCTTTCACCTGAGCGATTTCACGTGATAAAAATCCACCGTGAACAGGAAACGATTTCACGATATTTTTTGCTTCTAATAAAATTTCGTTCAAGCTTTCCCTCCGTTGCTTGGAAAATGGCAGGCATAAGCGCGATCTTCCCGAGAGAAAGTTAAAGCGGGTTCATTTTTTTGGCAGAGTTCAGCGCTCTTATCGCAGCGATTTTGGAACCGGCAGCCTGGGGGCAAGTGCAGTAAATCGGGAATGCTTCCACGGATCGTTTTAAAATCTTTTTGGCGATTTTGAAAGTAAGGAATCGATCCTAACAACCCTTGAGTGTAGGGATGATGAGTGTGATAGAAAATTTCTTCGGTGGTACCCATTTCGGCAATTTTTCCCGCGTACATCACAATCACGTCGTGGCAATTTTCTGCAACCAATCCCAAATCATGAGTGATGAGCATTAAGCCCATTTTATTTCGCAATTGTAATTCTTTAAGTAAGCTCAAAATTTGCGCTTGGATAGTCACGTCCAAAGCTGTCGTCGGCTCATCAGCAATCAGCAATTCAGGTTGGCAACTGATGGCAATGGCTATCATTACCCGTTGTCTTTGACCGCCTGAAAGTTGGTGGGGGTAATTATTGATTCTCTTTTCAGGTGTAGGAATTCCCACTTGCTGAAAAAGATCGATGGTTTTTTTTCGTGCTTCCGCTTTCGAAAGATCGGGATAATGAAAGCGCAGAGTTTCCATGACTTGTTCACCGATAGTTAACAGAGGATTCAACGAAGACATGGGCTCTTGAAAAATCATCGAAATTTTTTTTCCGCGAATTTTTTCGATCTCGTGGGCCGTGAGCTTTAATAGATCGATTCCGTGAAAAAGAATCTGACCCGAAACAACTTCACCCGGCGAGCTAATAAGTCGCAGTAAAGACAAAGCCGTTACGGTTTTTCCGCAGCCGGATTCGCCAACGATAGCCAAGGTTTGCCCTTTTGATAGATCAAAGCTGATATCATCAACCGCAAAAACTTTTCCTCGTTCAGTGCTAAAAGCCACTTTAAGATTTTTAACTTGCAGAAGTTTCACTGGACATTTCCATCACTTTCCCTTTTTATCTTTTCATGCGCGAAATGAAAAATCAACGCCAGCTTGAATACGAGAGATCTTTGTTTAATGCCGATGCTCTAATGGTTTCTGCCCGGGAAAAGGCCGACGAGCTGGGACTGTTAGGAATATCTCTTTCGTTTTCAGAGGCTTCACTGTTAACTCTTGTGGTCCAGTTGGCCAAGTGCCGAAAATTCGTAGAGATTGGGACTTTGACAGGATTTTCTTCATTAGCGATTCTTGAAGGAATCGAATCGGGTGGTCATTTATGGACCTTCGAAAAAAATCCTGTCCATGCGAAGATTGCGGATGAACTACTTCAAGCGGGTGCAACGGCAAAAGGAAAGTCAGTTCAAGTTGTGCAGGGCGATGCTGAGCAAGAATTGAAGACCCTGGAAGATCAGGGGCCCTTTGATGGAATTTTTATTGATGGGAATAAATCCGCTTACCTGAAATATTTGGACTGGGCTGAAAAAAATATAAAACAGGGCGGACTGATTATCGCTGACAATGTTTTTCTTCAAGGGACAGTGTGGGGAGAAGAGAATAAAAAATTCAGTACTAAACAAATTGAAGTGATGAAAGAGTTTAACAAAAGATTAAGTGATCCTGAAAAATATTTGTTCTCGCTGGTGCCCACGACTGAAGGCTTGATTGTAGCGCAAAAGCGAACTTCGTAAAGGTCTCAAGCAAGTGCCAAAACAGTACGCAAAAACACCGAGATTTTTATCAAAATGAAACGCTGAGCACGAATGGGTTCTCTTTCACCTGGCCTTGTTTTTGTATGTTAAATTCCGAGACATAACATAAGTACTCTACCTAGGACTTTGAATGCGTTGGTTGGCCCTCATTTTTATTTTTCCTTCTTTAAGCTTTGCCGCTGACCATGAGTACAAATGTCAGTTTGATAAGCCATTGCCGATGCTTAAAACTAAAGGCAATCAAAAGACGGTCAACATTGCGGCCATGAAATTTGTTTACTCACAAAACGGCTTTGGCGGTTATATCCTCAAAACTTTTTTTATTTCCGAAACGGAAACATTTTCTTTGGATGATCGCTTTCGCACCGAGGAACTGATTGAAAAAGGATTTAATGTGACTGTGAAGCGTGAAAAAGCTGTGGATCAGTGTCAAGAGCAAGCTGAAGCCCATTTTTCAAAAATTATTAATGCGAAAAAAATTATCCCCCCACAAAGTCAGCGAAGTCCTGCAGCTCAACAAGATCTGCGCAGACCAGCCCAGGCCGCCGTCAATGCCATTCAAGAAGCCAATCAAAATGTTCAAAAATCATTGCCCTTAGGATCAGATCGCTCATTTGGCCAACTGAAAGATAATGCGGGTAAGAGCTGCGTTGGCTTTCGTTGCAATACCAATCCTGAACCAAGACCCGTGGTTCAAAATAATCGACTTAAAAAATCGTCTAATTAGGATCTAGCTAATTCCTCGAGGAATTTTTCAAGGCCTGAAGAATATTCTGAAGCTGATTTTTTCAGACCTTCTAAGTGTCCAGCTGTGGGTAGACTTAACTTGCGCCAATCCAAGTGAGAATGGGATTCAAAGACCGCATCAATATCGCTAGCACTCAGTTGCCGATCTTTCCATCCACGAACAGATAATATTTTGAATCCTTCGGGAAGTTTTTTAAGGTTTTCCGCCAAGGGATTTTTGAAAGTGGGGTTCCATAACAAAGTGAAAGCGGGACCATGAAGCACTTTTGTCAGGAGTGAACGATGACGATCGTGCCGAAAGGAGCTGACCGCTGTCTTAATAAGATCATCGCTGGGGCCGCCTTCACAGACCAATCCCTTCACATCATTCGCATGCCGTCGGGCTATGGCATCGATAGCCGCGCCACTGAGCTCGCCGAAAGCGAAAACTATTTTATGGCGATCAAAAAGATTCAGTAAGTTTTCGATTTGTTCGGCGATGCGATGCTGAAAACCAATTTCAAGATTGGCAGTGATGGGCAAATTCCACAACGAAAGTTCATCATCAACTTTGAAGGTAAAGACATCAAAACCTAAATTGTTGATCAGCTCAATATGAGCTTGGAGTTTCTTTTTAGTGCTTCGATAGGGTGGAACAAGAAACACCAGGTCTTGGTATTTCTTGTTCTTTGCTGAAAAAACTTCGCCCTGATCAGGAAATTTCATTTCTGATATACGCTAGCTTAGTGTTTGTTTTGCGAGTTTGAAGTCGGCCAAAGTTCTGACCAATGCGGTGTTGTCTTTTCTGCGGCAGAAACTTCATTCAAAGCACCTTCTTTAACAATGACTTGCTCTAAAGCTGTTTCAGAAAGAACTTTACCGCAAGCTTCAATGATAGCTTCAGTATCAAGCCCATGGAAGTGGTAGATCTCGGAAGGCCGACCACTCTTCGAATGCTTGCGCACGCTGCAGGCTTCTTGACGAACACCAATAATGGATCCCAGGTTATCTAAAAGACCGGCTTCGCCATCGTGCACGCTGACGATAGGAACGCGACGGCCAGCAATTGTTACTAAGTCGCCCGAGGTCACCTCTTCAGTTCGACGAACATACAAGTGACTGTTGATTTGCAAATCAGATTTCAAATAAGTGTAGTCATTTTCATGAGCCAAAATTCCACACAATAAATCAGGCGAGGTCACAACAATGACGTTGGCGTAAATGCCACGACCAATAAGAGCTTCTGAAGCTTTAATGGCTTCTGTAGTGGGTGCTCCCATCGAAAAAATATTTACTACATTATCACCAGGCTCGTAGCCTGCATAACCGCGATAATCGATCAAATAATAAGCCCCACTCAAAACTTCCGCTTTGAGGTGTTTGAGAATTTCGTTTTCACCGAGAGTTTCAACTTCTTCTTCATTCGTTCCGCCAGCAACAGGATGATCAGCGCGGTGTAATTTTAAATTTGTATCTGTTTTGAATCGAGATTGTTTTTTCAAGTAGTGCATCAGATCTTTTTGTTCAATCCCACGGGTCACACCACGAATTAGAACTCCATTGCGGCCGACATTGTCATTCAGAACATGGCGTTTAATCGCATCACAGAAAATCCAATCCAGCTCTTGGCAGAACAAAGGTTCCCAAGTGATCTGATTGGGAATTTGGAAGTCAGATTTCCATCCATGCTGAGCGCCTTCAGGTGACAAAGTCACTCCCGATGGAGTTCCCACGCAAATGAAACTGGATTTCCAGTAAAGATTATAAAAATATTGGTCCAAGGCTCGCTTGATAAAAAAGTCGTAAACAGTCATTAGCGGAATCACAGGAATTCCCAGGACATCGCGAAGTCTTCCGAAAGACCCAACGCAACTCATGACATTGCCTTCGGCGATTTCAAAACGCAGAAAGCGATCGGTGACTTCTTCTCCGGGAACAAGGTCTGGAGTTTTGTTGTCTTTGACCCCGTACTCGGTTTCGAGATCAGTCACAACAGGAGCACCGAAAATTTTTCCATCCATTGCAGGATTTAAATTCGTGCTTGTCCCCACATCGGGAGCCATGGAAATAAAAAGTTCGCCCGGAAGTTTCCAAGGCTTTTCAGAAGCAGGTAAGGCTTTCTGTCCTGAGGCTAATTTTTTCTCGTCCAAGCTGGTGTTGGAAATCCGAGTTAATTTTGCTGTCAGTTGACCCAGCATCCATTGAGTGTGAGGATAGCTTGTCATTTTGGTATTGATTTCCAAAGAGTCAGGAATTTCTCCAAATCGAGTCAGTTGTTCTAAGAAATATTTTTGATTTTTTTCTTTCAGTGCATTCTGCGCCAAGATATCTGCGTAAATTTTTTCACCGCGTTCACGCAGGAATTTTCCTTCGGGACTGGATGGAGCAAATCTTTCAAAAAGTTTATCTCCTTTGATTCCTTGTTTTTCTTTCAACTCAATCACTTCTTCTTCTGCAGGAAGGGAAGAGTGATTGCCAGGTTGAGCTGCGGATTTTAATCCCCATCCTTTTAAGGTGTGAGCAACGATGATCGTCGGTTTTCGAGTCGACTTTTTAGAAATTTGCATGGCTTCAGCCAAGGCAACGATATCGTGACCACCGAAATCGCGAATAGCGTCGGAAAGTTCCTGATCACTGATGCTTTCGAGGAACTTTTTCATGGTCGGATGTTCTTTAATGATGCCTTTTTTGAGGGCTTTCATGTCTTGCACAAGCAAAAGGGCTTGCAGTTCATAATCTGCAAGATCCTTTTCAAGAAACTTTTGGAAAATTTCTCCACCGGGCTTTTTGAAAAGAGCTTGTCGTTTGTGACCGTGACGAACTTGAATTACTTCCCAACCATTCGCCGCCATGGTGCGCTCGATACGATCGGCATCAGTGCCATTCATGATATCTTTATTGGTGATGCGATGACCATCCAGGGACTGACGGTTGTAATCCACGATCCAAGTCAGATTGCCAATCTCGCGTTCAGCGAAATCAGGAACGGCTTCGTACAGTGAACCTTCGCGAAATTCTGAATCTCCGGTTAAAGCCCAGAAATGTGCTTTTGGCACTTCGTAACCGTGCTCTTGAGCATAGCGATAAGCTAAAGCCAAGTATCCAGCTTTAACTGGTGGAATTCCTACGGTGCCTGAAGGGAAAAAGTTGTGGTTATCGGAATCATAAGCCGAGTGGTAAGATTGAAAAACAGGTTCGCCATTTTGAGAATACTTACGCAAGCCCATCATGGCTTGATCGCACTGTTCTAGATTTAATCGCTTCAATTCTTGGTTCAAAAATAAATCGAGAAGATAATTGTAAGAATGATCTGTCGGTGAAGCATGAGGTTTATTGGCGATGTGATCGAATCCTGATTTTACAACCAAGTGCAAAGCTCCCATGATGTGCAATGCACTTGCGGAAGCTGCGGGATGACCGCCAATTTTGGGGTCTCCCTTGTCTTTGTCTTCGCGATGATTCGCTTGGAAAATCATTTGTGTCGCAAGGTAGTGAGCGCGACGGGCAATGGATTCAAGTAATTGGCGGTCGGGGGTTTTATCCACGGTGGTCTCCTTAAATTAAGCCGCTCCCTTGTACCCGAAAATGGGTCAAGACTCTAGGACAAAATCCCAGCGGATCTTAACAGTTCCGTCGGGGTCGACGATACCTTTTGGAGGGTTAGGAAAAGGGGCTGCTAGACGAAAGGCTTCAATAGCCGCATCGTCGAGGTCTTTAACGCCTGAGTCGCTGATAACTTGAACATTTACCAATTGGCCGGCTGGGCTTAAGACGATTAAAAGCTTTGTAATTTTATCCTGGTCTGACGCAATCGATCGGCCTCGACGAAACATATTTGATAGTTTTTCCCGGACTTTAGGCTCCCAGTGTTGGCTGAGCTGACGGCGAATGCGGTTAAAATAAGTGTAATACTTAAATTCTTTGGTGTTGAGTAAGGTTTCAAAGCCCTGATCGACATTTTTCAAATAGTCTTGCGATTGGCTGACATCCCCACCATTTGTTTTTGCGTGGTCGCGGTCTTCCGGATTTTTGCCAATATTTTGCATTTGTTTTTCTTTAAAGCGGTGATCAAGCTCAGCCAAAGGATCAAAAGCTTTTGTTGATCCCGTTGCGACCTTCATCATTTCTTTTTTCGGATGAAGAGCAGGTTTATTTTTAACATTTTTAAATTCACCGCGATTGCGACTGACAGTTTCTTTTTTCACTGTTTGTGAATGACGGCTTAGGTATTCTGCTTTTTCTGGAGTCTCATTATTCATTCGCTCTTCATCTTGATCGACAATCTGATTGGGAACAACTTTAACGGATTGTGATTTTTTATTTTTCACAACTTCTTGAGGAGGAGTGACAAACTCAATTTCAACAGTTTGTGACGGGGGTGGAGTCTTCTTAAGCAAAGCCACAAGATTGATCGTCCCGACCAAGATCAAGTGAAAAAAAATCGAAGCAAGAATGAACTTGGTAAATCGTTTGATCGTCATGAATCCCTCTCTAGTATTATCGGAGAAGCCGACGAAAAATTGAAGATATACTTTAAAAAAAACAATTAGGACCGAGGTCGTGGTACTACGGTTTGACTCACTATTCGCTGCGGGTCAAAATAGAAGAGATGAAATTTAACGTGTGGTCCGTCACTGACAAAGGGTTGCGTCGCGACTCAAATCAAGATTCTTATTTGGTTAATTCCGAAATGGGCCTTTTTATTGTGGCCGATGGAATGGGCGGACACTCGGGAGGAGAAGTCGCCAGTTCAATTGCTGTTAAGACTTCCGAGGATGTTGCAAAAGATCCTGAAGCTCGAGAGAGATCTCCACGAGAAGTTTTAAATAAAATTTACGAAGAAGCTTCTCACCATATTTTTGATCGCGCTGCGAACGAAAATCCCGAACTTGCCGGCATGGGCACCACGATGGTGATGGCTTATATTCGCAAAAATTATATCTACGTTGCTAACGTTGGTGATTCTCGCTGTTATCTTTTTAAGAAACCTCATCTGTGGCAACTGACAGAAGATCATTCACTGATCAATGAACAAATCCGTGCGGGCGTCCTGAACGAAGCGACGGCGCAAAATTTAGTTGGACGCAACGTGATTACTCGAAGCGTAGGCTACGAGCGTGATGTTCAGCCCGATGTCTTTGAACGTGAAATAATTTCGGGGGAAATTTATTTATTATGTTCAGATGGATTGTCGAGCTTGGTCGAGGATGAAAAGATCAGTGAAATTCTTAATAAGAACTCTCCAGAAAAAGTAGCCAAAGCTTGTGTCGAAGAGGCACTGGCTAATGGCGGAGACGATAATGTAACTGTCATCGTTGTTCAATTTATGGGTGGCTAGCTTGAGTACCACGGATAAAAAAAGAATGACATTTTTTGTGGTCAGCAATCAAACCGGGCAAACCCGGAAGATTGTTATTTCCACAGCGCAGTTAAAAGTTATTTTGTTTACAATCAGTGTTTGCGTCCTGATTTTCGTTACGGGCTTCATTGATTACATGGGCCTTTTGCTTCAGTCGATGGAAAATAAAAAATTGAAAGCGGAAAACGCCTCGCTGATTAAACAGTTCCAAGTGGTCGACGGCAAGGTGAGTTCCTTAGAAAACAGTCTCGAGCGGGTAAAAAGTTTCACCACAAAATTAAAGCTGATCACGAATGTCGATGCTGAAGATCGCATTTTAAAATTAACTATGGGAAATAAACCAGCGCCAGGCCAACCCATCGAAGAGTACGAGCCGATGGATCAACGACCTCCATCGGAAGATTTGGTGGGGCAAGATCAAGTCTTCAATCCTAAACCTGTAGTTAACGAAGCGCGCACCGAAGTTGCTGTTGAAAAATCAGATCGGGATTATGCCAGTTTAGTTATTCGTATTGATAAAGCTGTGAAAGAAACCCAATTGAAAGAACAGAGCGTGATTGAATTGTGGGAAAGTCTTTCCGAGCGGCAAAGTTTGTTGAATGCAACTCCGAACATAAGGCCCGCAAAAGGTTGGATCACCTCACGCTTTGGTTATCGACAAAATCCATTTACGGGAAAAGCAACCATGCATGCGGGGATCGACGTCGCCGCTGCTCCGGGTTCACCGGTCTATGCACCGGCTGATGGTATCGTGGTCTTTGCCTCTTACGATGAAGGCTATGGAAAATTGGTGAGCATCGATCATGGTTACGGGGTGTCGACTCGGTTCGGCCATAATTCACAAATCTATGTTCACGTGGGACAAAAAGTTTCGAAATGGGATGTGATCGCAGCGGTGGGAAACACGGGCCGATCCACCGGCCCGCATCTGCACTATGAAGTTCGAATCAATGGGACCCCAGTGGATCCCAGCAATTTTATCTTAGACGAGTAATTAAAGAATCAGAGGCGAAGTCGGAGGAGGACATTGAAGAGCTTTGGCTTTCTCTTCAAGATTTTTGTTGAACTCTTCCATACTGAATTTTTTTGCGATTTCGTTTTTACGTTTTAAACGGTTACGTCGCACACCAATATCTGACTGGTCTTCTTTTTCTTTAAAGGTTTTAGATCCTCGGCAGATTTGAATAATTTGCGGGCTAGTGTCTGACATAATTCCATCAATCATGTTACACATAAACTCTGCAGAATTTAAATAATCTTTCGAGGTGTTGAACTTCAACAAACTGTTATTAATCTGTTGGCAAGCCATTTCGTGAGTGCGAGTTCCAATTTGCACTGTTTGCAAATTCATGGAATCCAAAGTCGTCGAATCTTGAATATCTTTGTCGGCTTGTTTATTTAATTTTTTCCAAAAAGTCTTTTCCGATGATTTCGTGATTTCGTAAGAGCCTTCTTGAAGAGTTTGAACCGACTTCATGAATTCGTTTAAAGTGTTTTCATGCATTCGGAGATTGTTGTTCAGCCAAGCTTCGACAGGAGATTGACTCATTTTCCAAGGTCTTTGGAAAAGAGATTTACGTATTGTATCCAATCTCATGTTGAGCTCGCCTCGAATGCTTTCAGCATTATCAATGGCTTCAAGTACTTTTAAAATTGGGCTTATCGTGCGACGCTCAGAACGTACTTTTTCGTAATCAAGCGCCCAAGTGCGATATTCTTCATTGGTTTCTAATTCACGAAGAACTTCACTGCGCTCTTTATTAGCGAGATTCGAAGTGTACTCCATCAAATCAGACATTCTTTTCAACCATAGAGTTGTTTCGTCGGAACAAGCCTTAATAGCCTTCATATTTCCTTTGTTGGCTTCTGATGCAAACGTAGCAACGCGATTGCGAGATTTTTTGAATGCTTGGAACAAAAGTTCAGCTTCATCAACAGCCTGTTCATTCGTGGCAGGTAATTGGATGCCAGGATTTGGATTGAAAGGATCAATGTTACCACCTGCAGAATTTGCAGGATCTACAGGTGTTGGCACTGTTGGAGTTGGTGCATTTGGATCTGTTGGAACGGGCGGAGGTGTCGCCGTTGGAAACGGAGCCGGAGTCGACGGAAACGGACTTCCAAAGCTTCCAGGAAAACTTGGGAACATAGAGTTTGAACTTTGCTGTAAGGCTTCAGTCACGCGATCCAAGTTTGAAACTAAGCTCAATGGGAAAGCGGCTAAAGTTGTCGTCATACCAAAACCACCACCGAAACTTCCCAAGGTTGAAAAGGAATTGGTATCAAGAATACTACCGGCCTTAGCCAACATATGGCCACGGGCACAGATTCTTTCATGATCGTCTTTCATGTTCTTAATTTGGGAAGAATGATAATTCAAATTCATGCGGTCTTGCTCTAAAGCCGTTTCAATTTCTGCAAACATCTTTTCAGAATTGTAACGATATTTTAAAAGAGGAAGAAGTGTTGGCGTGTTTGATTGATACCGTGTTTGATATTCCTTCACTTTGTAATTAAGACTCTGCGCTAGATCTTTTCTTTTTTCCTTTGTATTGTAACTTAAAAATCTTACCTTTTGGGCAATTTTCAAAAATTGACAAGTATTTTGGAGTACGGCTTTGCGGTGATCTGGATTAGCCATGTCGATACTGTTATTCATAAAAGTATCCCAAACCGAGGTGAAAGTTTTTGAAACCACAGTGGTCGCAAAAATGGCACCTTGAGCGGTCGGTGTGATCGCAGGATTAAAGGCGGCGGCAACTAGAGCAATCGGAGCCAAGTTATTAATCACTTCATTGAAGGCCATGATTGTTCGATTGAACGATGAGGTATAGCCACCACATTTATTGTTAATATCTAGATTCGTTGAAATTTGGTTTACTGATGTCATCGCACTGGATACTGCATTTTCAATATCCTTTGTATTGGCAGTCGTAATTTGAGCTGGATTGGCCTGATAGAATTTCAAATAATTAACGGCCTCTTTAATACGATCGCTGTTTGACATCACCTGATCCGCATTAGTTTTAGGTAAACAATCTGTATTTATGCTGGCGATCGATTGCTTCATGGAATCTAAAGCACGGAAGATCGATTCATAAGGATTGTTGTCAAAGAAAGGGCAAGCGAACTCTGCAGGAACAGGTGCTGTTGTCATCGTTGTTTGATTTTGAGGAAATCCACCGCCAGGAAAAGTAGGGGGAGGAAAACCGCCGCCAGGGTTAGGGAAGCCACCACCGGGAGTAGGAAAACCACCACCAGGGGGAAGAGGAGGTAAATTACCGCCGGGAGAAAGGGGATTGAATGGATCTATAGTAGTCCCTCCAATTGTCGAAGTTGGCACCGTTGGAATCGGTAAAAAAGGAGCTAAAGGGGTGCTGTTGATATTTCCGACACTGCCGCTGAATTTTGTCACCGAAATGGGAAACAAATCAACGTCTGGTAAGGCCCAACGTAAACTGTTTTGGTACTGTTTAACAGCCGCTGGAGAAGCTTTAGGAAATTCAACTTTTTGCACCTGTGCTTTGGGGGCTGATTTTTTCGCTGGGCTGGCAGCGAGGGCGCTACATGAAAAGAGAGCGTAATAAGTTGAAAAACTCGCAATAAGTATACGGCGAACAAAGGGGTAGGATGGCTTCATATTTAGTCCTTCTTTCATGAACAGAATTCGTTTTTACATTCGTTATGTGGTACAGAATTGCAAAAGCCAGTCCCGCTGTATTGGAATGAGACGCATTTAATTCGTTTATAAAATTTAAAAGTGACGAAAATTTAAACAAGCTTTTGTATTTTAAACCTTCTCATTTCGAGAAAATTGAATAGAATACGATTTAAGAAGGTTTAGAGCTCGTTTTTATTGGCGAAGTTTTTGAAATAAAAAGGTTCTATGAAGGTTGCATTTTTTCTTCTTAGTTTGATCCTCACTTTGAATACGGCTCAGGCCGCCCAGGCTGGCAAAAGCCGAGGCAAGATTTCTCGTCAAAAAGTCAAAAAAATGAAAACCGTGGCTTTCCCCGAAAAAGTGGAAATGAACGAATTGAAACCCGAAGACTACTTAAAATTTCTTCCCAATAACTTACAAAATTCTAGCAGTGAAGCCTACGTGGCCAATCGATTTGGTGATGTGGCTTTACAAAAGTTTTTTGATTCTCCTCAGGTCAGAAACAGTCCCATGGGGCAAACCGCAACAAAAGTGGAAAGCGCCATGAAAACCGAAGTGAGTTTAGGTGGAGCCGGAAAAAAAGATGGAACTTCAAAACCAAAAGTTGAACATAAGATTTCTTTTCAAGTCTTAGCTCTTCAAGCTCAAACTAAAATGGAATACAAAGGTTGGACTAACGCTGTTGTAAAACACGATGCTCGTGCTAAAGAAACTGGCGTGGAAATCTCCGAAAAAATTATGCGCAATAAAGATTTGGTATTAAGTCACACCAAAAACGACACCGAAGATAAAAGCTCTTTGGGCGTTCGTTGGAATTGGTAAGTTATTCTTTGAGCTTTGCCCCGATATCTTTGCGATATTGCATTCCCGGCCAGCGCACTTGTTCCGTTAAGCTATAAGCATTTCGACGAGCCTCTTCACGACTGGAACCTACTCCGACCGCGCCGAGCACTCGACCTCCATGGGTGAGCCATTGGGAATTTTCACGGCGAGTCCCCGCATGAATGAAATAACAAGAAACATCGCTTTTCGTAACCGGCCCTTCGATGGGAACATTTTTTTTTGGAGAGCTCGGGTAACCTTCAGCAGCCATGATCACACAGCAGGTGTACATGTTTTTGAAGGCGATGTTTTGTAATTTTCCTAATGCTAAATCTTTAAAAAGCAAGCCAGTGTCTTGGTTGATGAGTGGAAGTATAACCTGAATTTCAGGATCACCGAAACGAACATTGTACTCTAAAACCGTCGGTCCTTCTTCGGTGATCATAATGCCAATAAATAAAACTCCACGGTAGACAAAAGCTTCTTCGCGAATTCGTGCAATCGAAGGAAGAATAATCTTTTCTTCGATTTCTTGCTGCAGTTTTGCATCAATTTTTAGCGGAGCAACGGTGCCCATTCCTCCCGTGTTAGGTCCAATGTCATTGTCGCTTAAGCGTTTATGATCTTGTGCCAGTGGAAGGGAAGTGTGAGTTTGACCGTTGGTTAAAACCAAGTAGCTGAGTTCCCAACCGGATTTAAATTCTTCAAGTAAAGCATTCTCTCCCGCTCCACCTAAGATTTTCTTTTCGAAAAGATCCTGTGCGGCTGACATCAATTCATCTTTGGTTTTGCAAATGAAGACACCTTTCCCCGCAGCAAGCCCGTCGGCCTTAAGCACATAGGGAGGTTGAAAGCGCGAAATATTTCTTTCAATATCGAGCACAGAGCTAACGACGACATGTTTTGCCGTCGGAACTCCCGCCGCGTTCATAAACTCTTTCGCAAAGATTTTACTGCCTTCCAGCCGAGCAGCATCGCGACTGGGACCAACAACCAAAATTCCTCGGTCTCTTAGGCGATCAGCGATGCCATCAACCAAAGGTTCTTCGGGGCCAACAATGACAAATTCGATTTCGGTTCGGAGGCAAAGTTGAATTAAAGCTTCATAATTTTTCAAATCAATATTGTGACACAAGGCCTCTTTCGCCATGCCGTCATTGCCAGGAGCCACGTGAATTTCGGAAACGCTTTTAGATTGGGACAAAGATTTAACAAGGGCGTGTTCACGACCACCTGAACCTAAAACGAGCACTTTCATTTCAACTCCTTGATGAAAGGATACGTACCTGTGCAGCTTGATTATTTATTTAGGCGAAACTAACATAATAATCTATGGAAAAAATCGTTTTTATCGCCGGAAAAAGAACAGCCTTTGGGTCCTTTGGTGGATCCTTAAAAGACATTTCAGCAACTGATTTGGGAGTAGAAAGTGTTAAAGCCACTTTGAAGCAGGCCGGGGTCAGCCCCGAAAAAGTGGACCACGTGATTTTTGGTAACGTGGTTCAATCTGCTGCGGATGCTGCCTACCTACCACGCCATATTGGTTTGAAGTCCGGGGTCCCCGTGAATGTGGGAGCCTTTGCTGTCAATCGACTCTGTGGGAGTGGTTTTCAGTCGTGGATCAACGCTGCTCAAATGATTATGACAGGGGAAGCTTCGCTGGTTCTGGCGGGCGGGGTTGAACAGATGTCACAAATTCCTTACATCATGAGGGGAGTGCGCTTCGGGGGCATTCGCATGGGAAATGCCGAGCTCGAAGATTATATGACTTCAGCGCTGACGGATTCTTACGCGAAATCACCGATGGCGATCACCGCAGAAAAGTTAGGTGAGCAGTATAAGATCACTCGCGAGCAATCGGACCGCTATTCCATCCAATCACAAACTCGCTACAAAGAGGCCTTGGCCCGTGGTGATTTCAAAACTGAGATGGAATCAATGACGGTGGAAACTAAAAAAGGCGCCATCGTCGTCGACAAAGACGAACACCCCAAACCCGATTCCACTTACGAAAAAATTGCGACGTTGAAGGCTCTTTTCAAAAAAGAAGGTCTAGTGACCGCGGCCTCCGCTTCAGGAATCGTCGATGGAGCTGCATGCAGCCTGTTAACTTCAGAATCAAAAGCTCGCGAGTTAGGTCTAAAACCAATGGCTCGCATAATCTCTTTTGCCTCAGTAGGTTGCGATCCCACCATCATGGGAATCGGTCCTGCCGGCGCGGCCCGCATGGCTTTGCAACGCGCAGGAATGAAATTAGATCAAATGGATTTGGTCGAAGTGAATGAAGCCTTCGCCGCTCAATACTTGGCCGTAGAAAAAGAATTAGGATTAGATCCCGCGCGCACCAATGTGAACGGAGGGGCCATCGCTGTCGGCCACCCCTTGGGAGCCTCAGGCACACGAATCATGAATCACTTGGTCTACGAACTGCACCGCCGCAACGCCCGCTATGCTTTGGGCAGCGCCTGCATCGGTGGCGGCCAAGGAATCGCGATCATCATCGAGCGCGTTTAATTTTTGTGCTGTGACCAGTTCTGTTCTCTTCGAAACTTTGGATTTTTTATAAGTTGAGTTGCTATATAGTAAAGAGCATGGCCTTTTCTTTTTTGGTCACATTTTGTGAGCCAAGGATGCTGTAAAGCTCGGGGTAGTGTTCTTTCCCAAATAAGAGTTGAAAATTTTTTTCTGGTTTTAGGACGAATTCCATAAACGAATTCGCAGTCTAAGGCTTCTGCTGCTTCCATCAGCTTTGCAAGAGTTATGGTTTTATTTTCTTCGCCAATTTCATGTTTGGCGTAAGCTCTAGGAGTAATTTTCATCTCTTTCGCTACAGCTAAGGCACTTTTATGCATCGCCTGTCGTGCAACTTTCAGCCAACTTTTGGGTTGGGCTTCGATATTTATATCTAAAAACGATTCTATGATTCGGTCTTCTAATTTAAATTTGAAATTCTTGAAATACCAAAGACGAAATGCATAATTTATTTCCTCCGAGTTTGGCGGGGCTGTTCTCATACTAGATCTCCTCACGAACTTTAGGACCTATAGGTAGCAAAGTTTGTGAGGAGGTTAAAACTATCTTTAACTATCAATGGAATGAGAACTTCCGAGGAGAATCGAATTGACCGGTCCTTTTTTCCATGGAAGACCTTCTTAGGAGGGGGAATCATGAATCGAAAATTATTACTTTTATCTTTAATTTTCGCGGTTGCGAGGCTTCAAGCAAAAGCCGGTGACTCGCACAATTGGAAAACTGACAAAAAGGCTTTTGCTAGTGCTGAAGTTGACCCTCGTGTTTATCCGAAAATTTTAAATACTTTGGATGCGCAGTCCATCACGGTTCAGGAATCTGAATTCAAGTTGAAGGTTGAAGAATTAACTGGGGTGCGTGAAGTGCGTTTGAACGGTGAGGTTGCGCGAATTGTTGAGCGAGGTTCTGATCGAGGTCGTCAATTGGCTCGTCAATGGCTCGAGCAAGAATACAAGGCTTTGGGTTTTGTTGTGTCTCAACACAATTATGGTCGTGGTGCTAATTTCATCGCTGAGAAAAAGGGGAGCAGTGGGAAAGTGCTCATTCTTTCTTCTCATATGGATTCGATGTCTAATGCTGGTGCTAATGACGATGGCACCGGAACGATTGCAAATTTGTTGATCGCGAAAGCGCTCGCAGGAACTTCCTACAAACACACTTTGCGAATTATTGCTTTTGATAACGAAGAACAAGGTCTTGTCGGTTCTGCAGCTTACGTAAAAACTTTGGATAAATCGCAATTGATCGGCAATATTCAAATGGAAATGATGGGAACTAATTCACGCAAAGATGGAAAGTTTCACCTCATTGATTGCGATCGAAAGGATTCTCAATTTATGACATCGGCGATTATGCAATCTGTGCAGTCATTCAGTTTGCCTTTAACTCGCGTGAAAGCTTGCACGGATCGCAGTGATCATGGTTCTTTTTGGAAAGCCAATATGCCCTCTGTCGTTATCTCCGAAAACTTTTTTGGCGGCGATGGAGACCAATGTTATCACGAAAAGTGTGACATCGTGGATGCTCGGCTTGATTTCAAATATTCCAGCACGATCACTCAAGCTGTTGGCAATGCTGTCGCGAAATTATTAAATTAAATTTTTTAAAGCCGAGTTGTTTTTAGAATCTTCTCGGCTTCGAGATATTGCTCTGGCGAAACGTACAGGCGATCAATGATGCGTGTGCCTTCGTACTTCGAAAAAATCTGCGTTGATTGGTTGATCGGCGTTGGCGTATCCCAGTAGTCATATTGATCGCGCACGTAGATATCCAAAGCTTTATCTTCAGGTGAACCCGAATGATATTTTGACAAGCGAGCTTTTGAAGAAGCCCAGATAACTTCAATTTGGCGAGCTTCCAATTCTTTTTTAATCAGTTCAGGGCGGGGACTGTCGGAAGTGTTGTGCATTTCCAAAAGAACTTTGAAAGGTCTTCGTTCGGCGACTCGCTTGGCCCAGGGATTGTTCACACTCGAAAGGTGCTCGTGCAGTTTGTAATCGTTGTAGGCGATGTACTGTTTGATATCTCCGGGCAAGATGAATTTGCAGTCGGGGGACATCAGATAGCGATTCAACATTTCTTCGTAGATGATACTTTTGTGATGGAAGTATACCATCAAATGCATATGGTGTCGGGAAATTAAAAAATCATCGAATGAATAAAGAGCGCGACGATTCAGCGCTAAAAACATTTTTCCTTCAACGATGTGGAAAGTTAAATTTTGAATGAGCCATTCCAAATCAACGCGACCGTAATTGGTCCCGCAATAGTAGGAATCCCGCTCGAGATAATCCATGCGATCCACATCCAGCTCGGAGCTGACTAACTGACTAAGAATGGGGCGGAAATCAAAACCCCCATCTTTGAAAAAGTCGTCATTAACTTTTAAGCCCTTATCAATCAATGCGGCCACGTGCAATGGAGTTACATCATGGAAACTCTTCGAGATAGCTTCGGCAATACTGGATTCGGTGATCAATTTGATCGTGTAATCTTCGTGATTGGCGCGACGATCATTTTGCAGCTTATCCGTGTAGGCTTTGACGTCGAGGGTTTTCAGCAAAGGCATCACTTGTTCGGTCGAGTGACTGAGAGGACCATGTCCCACATCATGAAGAAGGGCTGCCAATCTTGTGGCCTGACGTAAACGCAATTTTGTGGAGTTTTTCGTAAATGGATAGGCCTTGAAAATAGAATCAAATGTTTGTCCCGCCAGATGGCAAACGCCCAAAGAATGTAAATAACGATTGTGAGTAGCGCCGGGGAAACTGAACTCAGAAAATCCCAACTGTTTAATGGCGCGAAGGCGTTGGTATTCCGGGGTATCGAGAATTGATACCTCAGCCTCTGAAAAATACATTGAGCCATGCAGGGGATCGCGGATTTCCATAGGGATGGTTGTAGACAGAAGTTGGCAGTAGGTCAAAGTTTTGTAGGGATAAAGGTCTAGATTTTCTCATTTTGATCTATTTCCCCTCAAGGAAATTAGAAAGTGTACCGATCTGAAACGTAAGAACAAATTACCCATCGAAGTTTATGATGAACTTCCCAATCTCATGGAATGAGATTGTGCATCTTCAAGGAGGAGGACGAGTTATGGGTTTACGTATTAATACGAACACAGCTTCGTTAAATGCCCAAAAAGTACTTTGGGGAACGAAGATAGGACTTGATAAGAGCATGGAAAAGCTCGCATCAGGATTCCGAATCAATCGCGCCGGGGACGACGCCGCGGGATTAGCGATCTCTGAGAATTTAAGAGCTCAGATTCGCGGTCTCAAGCAAGCTTCCCGAAATGCCCAAGACGGTATCTCACTCGTGCAGGTCGCAGAGGGATCGATGAACGAAATTTCATCCATTCTCATCCGGCTTCGTGAGCTCGGGGTTCAAGCCGCATCAGACACCATCGGTCCTGTCGAAAGGCAGTTCCTGAATGTGGAGTATGATCAGCTGGTCTCAGAGATTGACCGTATCGCTGAAGGAACCGAGTTCAATGGAACTCAACTTTTAGCTGGAGTCGGATCTATTCTCGACTTCCAAGTGGGTACGCGCAATAACCCAGAAATTGATCGGATCTCTTTCGATGCTTCGAAAGCGGATGCGAACTCGGCAGCTCTCGGAGTTAATCTGACGAGTGTGGCTGATAAAGCTTCGGCGCAAAATGCGCTGTCAGCGATCGATAGTGCAATTGTCAGTGTCTCGGCGATGCGAGCGGATTTCGGTGCGATCCAAAATCGTTTGCAATCAACGGTCAGTAACATTCAAGTCGGAGTCGAGAATATGGCAGCAGCCAACTCACGTATCCGTGACGTCGATGTCGCTGAAGAAACATCTGAGATGACACGAAATAATATTTTATTACAGGCGGGAACTTCGGTTCTAGCTCAAGCTAACCAACAGTCGAATGTTGCACTTGGACTCTTGAATAAGTCTTTCCAAGGTTAATCACCTGAAGAAAGACCTGGTTCTCGATCTTGATAGATCAAGATCACCCTCATAAAGCCCAATGCAGACCAGTAGGTCAGCTGTACTTTGATCTGTTTCCTGCGAAGGGCCCACAAACTGTGGGTCCTTATTTCTATTTTCATTTCACTTCTTTTGTCCTGCCTTTTCTTTTTACATCCGGTAAAAAATTTCGACACTCTTTTCAAATCTAGACTCAATTCTCTTAAAAATGTACCGAACCGAGATATACGACGGAATCTAGTATGGATTCTGAGAGGCCAAATGGAAGGCCAACATCAAGGAGGATGTGTATGCAAGGAGGATAAATGGGTTTACGTATTATGACTAATGTCAGTGCCCTGAATGCACAGAAAAATCTGTACATGACAGGCATTAACTTGAACAGATCGATGGCTCGACTATCATCTGGACAAAGGATCAATCAAGCCGCGGACGATGCTGCGGGACTCGCGATCTCGGAGAACTTAAAAGCTCAGATTCGAGGGTTAAGACAAGCGAATCGAAATGCCAACGACGGTATTTCGCTGGTGCAAATCGCTGAGGGAAGTTTGAACGAAGTTTCAAACATGTTGATTCGCCTCAGGGAACTGGGTGTTCAAGCCGCTTCAGATACAATCGGCGACACTGAAAGAAAATTCCTCGACGTCGAGTTTCAACAACTCAAATCAGAGATTCAGCGTGTGACTGAATCAACCCAATACAACGGTTACGATCTTCTTAACGGAACGGGTTCCGTGATCGACATCCAAGTGGGTGTAAACAATGATGCGTTTAAAGATCGCATCTCTTTCAATGCGGGGGCAGCGAACTCGACTTTGGAAGCACTCGGAATGGTTTCTGAATCATTGGGTACGAAAGAGGGTGCGCAACTTTCCCTTTCGGTACTGGACGACGCGATGATTTCCGTCAACGCGATTCGCGCCAACTTCGGAGCCATGCAAAATCGTTTGCAATCAACTTCAAGCAATTTATTAATTTATGATGAAAATATGTCTGCTGCAAATTCACGAATTCGTGATGCTGATATCGCAGCTGAAAGCACAGAAATGGTTAGAAATAATCTTCTGATGCAAGCGGGAACGGCGATCTTAGGCCAAGCGAACCAAGCGAATCAGTTAGCTCTGAAATTATTAAGCTAATGTCTTTTTAAAATCCATCCTTCTTGTCATCAAAGCCAGGGCTTATTGTCCCTGGCTTTTTTATTGCCAAAAGACAATTTTCGTCCTGCTGTCGAAATGATAAACGGCTCCGCTATCTTATAATGATCCTTTGGGTTTTAACATGGAACACGGTTTGTAGTGGATAAAGGCATGAAAATTTTAATGAAACCCCTTATTTTCGTCATTCTTCTTGCCGCATTTTCGGTAGAGGCCGCTGTCACTGCAGAGAGTGTCGCTCAGAAGATTGAAATTCTAAATAAAAAGACGCAAGAATTTTTGAATCAGAAAAAAATTTCTAGCGACCAAGTTGAAACTCAAAAAGAGGACTTTATCCGGTTCGCACATCAAATAAAATCTTTACTAATAGAGTTAAGATCCACCCCTTCGAACGAGAAAATCGCAAAAGAATTATCCATTAAGTTTACAGATGCCGTGATGCAGGCAAATCTTGCCGAACGAACATCCGTGGGATTCCTCTCAGATAAGAAACATGTTTTGATCTCTGCTCACCGCGCTTTTAAATTGGTCGATTTTTTTGTCATAAGCCAAAGCCAAGTCGGTCGATTGCTTAACAATTATCGAGTCGAAGTTGCGACATCGAGTAATATGGAGCCCGGTGTTCGTATAAGTCCTATTGGACTTCAGGACCTTAATCTTCTCAACAGTGAGCTTCAATCCCAGCAGATCAATGAATCTGGATACCGTGCATGGCTCGGTTTAGCCCAAAGCGCTCATGAGCCTGCAAGTTTTGAATTAGCTCGTGGACTGAAAACAGAATGGCAGTTGAAGGCCCTGCGTTTATTAATAGATTTAAAATATAATCAGCGTGCTTATTTGGACGAGATTTCTCAGAGGAAATATATCAAAAATATTTTATTCGCCGAGAACGCCGAAAAGTTTGAAATCTTCGCTGCACTTATACAGGCAGAAAACTTTAATAACCCTCTTAATGAAAAATTTTCTGCGGGAAGTTCTTATATTGAAAATTTTATGAAAGACAGCGAAGTTCTGCGTTTGCAAGAGAACAATGTGTATGTAACTGAAGTGTTGTCGCTGTTAACGTCCATGCCGGATTTGCTTGAGAATTTGAATTTAAATCATCGAACATCCTTTATTCAGTTCTTGTCTAAAATTAATAATGCCCACCAAGTAGCGGCCTTAAAAGCTATTGCTGATGCCTACGAGAAAATTTTACCGAAGGACATTGTTAAAGCGACAGTGGAAACCTATGAAAGAAAAATGCCTTTCACCGAAAAACTGGGGGATTTTTTCTTCGGGATTGATACGACTTATCTGTACGGGAAAAAAACCAGGACCCACTTGTCCTATGGAACTTCGACCGAAAATGTTTACCGGGCGCACGATTTGATGAATCAAATTGCGCTTATCTCATCGGAGCAAGACAAATCTGATTTTTTCAAATTGCTAGCTCAATATGGCTATAGATCTAAAGAAGCAAAAAGCTGTTCTCTTGTATTTAAAAATTAAAGGATATGATTTTTCTCGAGCTCTTCAGTGATTCTTTGCCAGAGCTGCGGATTTAAAAGCTCACTCCCTAAAAGCCACACGGGCTCGGCATCTTTAGCTTTTCCCGAGCGCGCTTCCGTCGGCAAATAGCCCGTTCCCCCGGGATTGTTGAACCATTCCTTGCGAATGATCAGAGAATTTGAAATTAAAATGTGTTTGGAATTCTTCTGAGATTTTTTATCTGATTGTCCATACTCAAAAGTGCTGAGCACCGCAAAGTCTTTGTGAGTTTGAATCTTTTCTAAATATTGAAAGCCCAACTCTAAAGCGTGGTGAAATTTTTGTTTTCCAGGGCGCTTTGAAGTCAGAATAAGATCGATATTGCCATTTAAAAAATTGCCTTCAAGTTCACTGAGGTCATCGATGTCTAAAAAGATTTTGTGAAGACCAATCGAGTTAAAACACATTTGCGCCAGTTTCATCGCGGTTGGTGCCAGACCCTCTAAGGTGCCGATGCGGACTTCCGAGGTCATTTGATCTTTGCTGACGGAAAAAAGATCTTGCTCGAGACGTCGTGCTGATTTTGCGAAAATCTGAGCCAAATGAAAAGCTTCGGGGGTCCATCCTGATTTTCGTTTCGCGGAACGGTCAAGCAAAACAACTTTCAGTTCATTTTCTATTTTCGCTATAATTCGCGAAAGTTGGGGTTGGCTAAGACCCACGTGAAGTGCGGCTGCGGAAAGATTTTTATAGTGAACCGATTTTGCTAAGACACTGAGCTCGTAAAAAATTTGCTGCATTCCGACCCCTACGGTTTTTTAATGTAATTATAAAACCCGATCACTCCTAAAAATCCAGCTATAGAGTAAAGGATAAATGTCAAAGCCGGTAAACCTAAAATTTGTTCTTGATTGGGATGAATGTAAACAAAAGAGCCGCTGAGAATCAAGGCAGCAATAACAACACCCAAAAATAATAAGTTGAACGAGGACTCGATGGATCTTTTGATGTCTTCCAATTCAACCAATTGAAAACGGAAATGGTGATTGGGTGAATTTAATTTGCGAATCAAAAAATTCAATTGTCGTGGAAGAGCGTTTAGAAAGTTTTTCGATTCCCGCGCCACCTGAGTCATATCATGAGCAATCCGGCTGGGATCAAATTGATGTTTAACAAGGTCTGCCGAAAATGCGAGAGAGTACTGAAGAAAATCAAATTCCTTGGAAATTTTGCGACCGATGCCTTCGATGGCAACGATGGATTTAAAAAAGATCATCAGTTCTGTGGGCACAATCAGGCGGTGGCGGGAAGCGATGCCCGCTGATTTCATCAAGAGCTTTCCTAAATTAACATTCTTTAAGGTCAAGCCATAGAAAGGAGCAATCAATTCACGCAACTCTCGCGCGAAAAGATCCACATTGATTTGATCTGTGAATAAAGCCAAATCCACATACTCGTAAGCCAAACGTTCATAGTCTTCTTTGGATAAAGCAAAAAGCATATTCACAATGGCCGTCTGAGTTTTCGGATTCAATCGGCCGACGACACCGTAATCGATCAGACCAATGTGATTTTGTGGTAAAACGAAAAAATTCCCAGCGTGCAAATCGCCGTGAAAAAGTCCGTCGATGAAGACCATTTTAAAGTAAGCCGAAAGACCACGCTTAATCACTTCTTCAGGCACGACACCGTCTTGTTTCAAGGAAGCTTCCACGGTCAAAGGAATTCCTTTCATCATCTCCATGACTAAAACTTTTTCTGTGGTCAGCTCAAAGTGAACTTGAGGAACGTGAATGTCGGGTTGATCGGCAAAATTCACTTGGAAGCGACGAATGTTGTTCGCTTCCACCACGAAGTTTGTCTCGAGCTCTAAAGTTTTAAAGTATTCATCAATAATGGCCATGGGATTGAAAGCCCGAGTTTCAGGAGCATAACGGTAAAGCATTTCCGCAATAAAATACAGAACTCCTAAATCATCGCTGATGGTTTGAATAATTCCAGGGCGCTGAACTTTAATAACGACATCTTCGCCATTCAGCAATTGAGCCGCGTGCACCTGAGCAATACTGGCTGAACCTAAAGGCAGAGGATCAATTTTTAAGAAATGAGATTTGTAATCGGCTCCCAATTCTTTTTGCAAAACCAATTCGATGGTTTCAAAAGGCAAGGGCTGAACATTCGCATGGAGTTTAGCGAATTCAGCGACATACTCTTCGGGAACCAAGTCAGGACGTGTTGCTAAAAGTTGCCCGAGCTTTACAAAAGTAGGTCCCAGTTCTTCGAAGGACATACGAATTCGCTCGGCAATGCTGTAGTTTTCAATTTCAGAAGAGGCACTGAGCCGCTCGAGAATAAATTGTCCTAAACGAATTTTTTCCAACAACTTGTGAAAGCCATGTTTGGCGAAGACGCTGGCAATCGTGCGCAATCGCGCCGCATTTTTAAGGGTTTTTCCTAAAGGATTCGCTCTTAAGCTGAAAGCCACTTTCGTCCTTTGCAGTTATCGACTGTACACTTTAAATCTAAGTCCACTTCGCGGTTTGCGCGAGGATTTTTTTCGTGAAGTCCCATCTTTTTCTTTTTGCTGGGGGCGACCAGAATCTTTTTCGTCGTCACGATTGAATTTTTTCTGTTTAGCCCTTTGCTCGACAGCTTCGTCCAATTTTTCGAATAAGGTCTTACGATCTTTCGAGCGCAAATTTTCAATTTTAAATTGAGGCGCGGCTTTGTCTTCGGATTTGTGGCGTTGCGGTTTAGAGTGCTGCTTCGATTTATTGTCGCCTTGATTTCTTTCTTTGGGTTTATCCACTTTATCAGCGCGACGATAACCTTTGGATCGACGCTCTTTCGAATGTAAACCTTTTTCCTGGTCTCTCTCCCGATGCCGTGGGGATTTTTTATCTCCCCTTTTACCCTGCCGGTCGGAAGATGGATGTTTTCCCTGCTGAGCTCGCACCGGACGGTTTTTCAAAGCGAAATTAATTTGTCCTAAATTGTGATCCGCAGACTCAACTCGAATATCTAAGAGATCGCCAATCGAAAAGCTTAAGCCCGAACGTTTTCCATAAAGGCGAAGCTTCTCTTCGTCATACTCGAG
>JAKFYD010000015.1 GCA_021731025.1 Pseudobdellovibrionaceae bacterium
TCGGCCCCCTAAAGACTCCTCGGAGACTACGAGGTTGATAGGCGGAAGGTGTAAGTCTAGTAATAGATTGAGCTGATCCGTACTAATAGGTCGTGAGGCTTTTTTAATTTCAAATTTTACAGAAAATCAGTTTTTCTAGTTTAACACGAAATTAATGGAATTAACTTTTAGCTAAAAATCAATTAAATCAATCATTCAAATTTTAAAGAACAATTTAAATTTAAATATTTTGCTGGTGTTTATAGCAGCGGAGTCACACCTGATCCCATTTCGAACTCAGAAGTTAAGCCCGCTTGCGGCGATGGTATTGCATGGGCAACCATGTGGGAGAGTAGCACGACGCCAGCTCTAATTTGAAGCCCGGTCAGAAATGATCGGGCTTTTTTTTTATCTTTTTTTCTTCAGTCGATAAACTCGATTCATTTCCCAAACTTTGTCTTTTGATTTGATATCAATCCAATTGAATTGAACCAAAAAGCTTTGGTCTTCATCTGGGAATGGATAGAACTCGGTTGTTAAGATAAATCTGCCATTGGGTTTAAGTTGAAGGAAATTTATGAGGTCCTTTTTTTCAAACTTTAAGTTCTCGGTACGATTTTGAAACTGAATTTGTTTTATATTCAGAAGTGGGTCTGAAAGGAATTTAGACTCTCGGAGTTTTGCGAAATCATATTTTATCAAATTCATTAAAACTGATATGCGAGAAGTGTGGCTCGAGAAGTCCTCTTTAAAGATTTCATTTTCATTGAAAAAGATAAAAGCGGTAAAAAATATTGTGCAGAGAAAAGTTCCAACCAAAATAGAGCTCAATAACCTTTTGGAAAATGGTTTTAAACGAGAGAAAAATTTTGATGGGCTCCGTTCTTTCACTTTTATAGGATATTGTATTCTCGTAGTTCATGATAATTTCAATTCATCAGGTTTCTGATTCTGGTCTTCGGCCTAATGAGCGCCAATTTTTGGCCTGCCTTAATTTTTAATTTCGGCCTAAGTTGTTAAAACTACGCCTATTTTTTGAATTCGCTTCTAGGATGTCTAAGACTTTAACAGGGAATATGTCTCTGTCGGCCTTAAGAAAAGTGACTAATAAGCTCAGTAATCTCAATGTCTTATCTTATAAAATGACAATTGGTATGGGCCTTGTAACCCGACAGGGTAGAGGTAGTTATGAAAAACTTTTGGGTCTGGTTAGGGCTCATTGCATTTGTTGGCACATATACAGCTTGTTCTGGAGTTCGCTTCAGTAAACAAGTTGATGTGAAGCAATTTGGTAATGCCTGCCAACAGCAAAGTGATTCGAAAGTTTTTTGTGAAGGCACTGAATTTGTTTCAGGTGGTAAGGTTGACGTCCTTATTGTGAATGATAACTCGGCGTCCATGTCTTTTGAGCAAGCTCGCTTAGCAGATCGATTTAATAAATTTATAAATTTGTTAGATGGTAAATCCATGGATTATCGCATTGCGGTAACTACAACTGATATTTCTTCAAGCACTAATCTTCCTCGGGCCATCAACCAAAATGGTGCCCTTCAAGATGGAAATCTGATTGCGTTTCCTTTTGGTGGAAAATACGTCACTCAAAAAGATGGCGATTTAAATCAACGAACAGCTTGGTTTAATACAGTTATTAAACGAAAAGAAACTCTTGATTGTGAAGCCTTCATCGTTGATTGGGTGAACAGTGGAAAAAGTTTAGAGTCTACAGAGTATACGAGTCAGTATGTGGATAAATGTCCTCCAACGGATGAGCGTGGTATTTATGCGGCAAATACAGTTTTGCAAAAAAATCCTGACTCCTTTATTCGACCCGAAGCTGATTTAGCGATTGTATTTTTAGCTGACGAAGATGTTCGAAGCCAACTGTATCATTACAATTATCCTGGCTACGAACTGAGTGAAATGGATAAAGCTGCAACTTTAGTGAGTAACATTAAAACTCTTTTTCCTGGGAAGGCTTTCGGCGTTCATGCGATTATCGTGAAGGACGCCTCTTGCTTAAGTCAACAAAACGCCCAAACTCAAGGAATTGTTAATGGAAGTTATGGTTGGGAATATCACAATGCAGTTCAACAAGCGAAAACAGCAATGAATGCAATGGGTTTCCCTGCAGACGTGACCTCAAAAATGGTGAGTGGAGATATTTGTGCTGGCGATTACACGGCTCAGCTGAATCAAATTTTTGATAATATCAATGGGCAAGTCAAAGACAGTATTACTTTAGGCTGTGAGAACCCGACTGAGTTAGTTGTGACCCTGTCGACTTCTGATGCAAGCATTACTCACTCGGTTGTTGGGACAACTCTGAAGTTTAATAAAAAACTGCCTGTGGGAACATCTGTCTCATATCGATATTCTTGCCCAATTTGATTCAAATAAATTCAGTCAAAAAATAAAATAAACATTAAGCTGCCTGTCCATTTAGCAATTTCATTTTTTTTTGAAAGTGCCGAAAAGTAAGTATGGCGATGTTAGACAGATACAAAAAAAAAGGTGGTTTTATTCAGCTGCTTTTGCTGATTGAAACCTCGACGAAGCAAAAACAAGAACAGTTTTTAAATTTAATTGCTCAGGAGAATCGGGCTTGGGAAGAGTCCATAAAAAAGAAAACACTTTCCATTGAAAAAATTTTGCTGTGGGACCCTATTTACCTGGCAGAGATTTTTTCTCGGATGCAACCTTTAACGATTGCAGTTGCTTTGCGTAGTTTTTCGGAACCCCACTCGGCCAAAGTTCTTAATTGTTTTACGCCAAGTGAACAGCGAAAAATTCAAAATATTATTACAGAAACAAATCCTTCTCCGAGTGAAATCCTTACTTGCAATATGAAAATTATTGCTGAAGTTCGAGAGCTCATGCGTAAGGGCGTCTTAAAACTAGAGAAAATTGATCCTGAGATGCTTATTCCTGAAAATATTGAAGAGCAGCTTCAGCAACAATCGAGTCTGCATGGCGTGCAATCATTATCCATAGCTCCTGCAAGCGCGGAAATTGAAGAGATCCCTAAGGTGAAGCCCGAAGCAAAAGTTAGTGGAGAACCTAAGCTAGATACAGAAGTTAAGGTAAGTGCAGACTCTAAGACTAGTGCAGATGCCAGAGGAAATTACGAAGCTCTTAAGGATGAAGTCGAACTGTTAAAAGTAAAAAATCGACAGTTAATGAATGAAAATCAACTTTTAAAAGAAGAGATGTCGGTTATAAAAACCAAGTTAGAACAAATTCGAAAGATCGCTTAAAAATAGTTTTTTCAAGCTGTGTTCTTGTTGTCTTCGGCTTTTTCGCTTAAGCTTCGTGCATGCCGAGCTCTCGTTATTTTTCATATTTATTTAAATCAATCTTTATGGCTGTGACTTTGCTTTATTTGACGGCTTGCAGTCATGCTGAGAAAAAAGAAATCATCACTGATCCTCCCTTAAATAATTTCAGCGAAAATATGCAAGTGGGGGAGATTACGACCAATACAAATTTAAAAATTAAAGGTGTTAATCTTCGACAAAAACTATTCGTAAATGAAAAGCTGGCCTTGGTTTCAAAAGAAAAAGACATAGGAATTTATGGGGTGGGAGTTGTAAAGAAAATCATCTTCAGTGGAGACGGTCGTTTTGACTTTGAGTTCGAGATTTTGGCTCTGCAGCCAAAGTATACGGTTCGTTTGGGAGACCGGGTCGTTCGGCTTAATTTGAGCACGACCAATGAGGAATACATGGGGCGAACCTACAGTCTGGTTCATTTGCCTGACAGAAATGTGTCTTCACGATATAAACCTTTGTTTACCCAAGGTTATAGCATTGGGGAAACTGCAGAGACTTTATGGAAAAATGAATTCTTGTTTACATACTATGGGCAAATCTACTATGGGCTGTATGATTTTCTTTCTGTGGGAACTTTGTTGCCGCTGAACGCTGTTGGCTCTGCCAATGGTGTTGTTAAGGCTCGGTTGTATCGCTCGGGGGCCAACGTGCTTTCTACGGGTTTGAGCTACACCAAAATTCCTAACAGTCAGGCTTCAACTTTGAATATCAATTTCATGTGGGATTCAATTTCTAATGAAAGTTCGATCACTCACAGCTTTATCTCTTTGGCTGTTTTTTCTTTTGATAAGGCCGAGGATGCATCAGCCATCAAATCATTGGGAACTAGCAGTTTACAAACGGGCTACGAATTTATTTTGGATAATTGGAGTCGCCTTCTGGTCGGCCCAAACTTTAATTTCGAGAAGAAGAGTGTGGGAGGATACCTTTCCTATTTGAAAATATGGGATAAAACTCATTTGCAGTTCAGTTTAAATTCGACAAATATCAGATCGCTTAAATTGTCTCCCACCGATGGGTATTACGCTTTTTTTGATGCTTATTGGAGATACTAACTTCTATCCCAAAGCCGTGTAAAATTTAGACTTTTATTGACTATAAATTGATTCTCGAAGATTTTCATTTCATGAAAAATCACAGCACCTTTTTAATCGTTTTATTGTTAATTCTTTCTTTTTCGGCATTATCTTGGGCTCAAAAGACCTCAATCCCAAAAACAAAAGCTTCATTTGAGATTTGCCAAGATAATCTTAAAACATTTTCTAAACTTATCGAAAATGAAAAGTTGAAAGCCATTTTGGATTTGCAGTGGAAGGGCTGGATGGCCGAACACCCCGAGTGGGCCACTTATGTGGGAGTTAATGGCTATAATCATTTATGGACAAATCGCACTTTGCCGGCTCGGGAGGCGCGGAAGAAATTAGCACGTTGCCATCAAAAAGGTCTGCTGGGGATTCAGCGGGAAAAATTAAAAAGCGATGACCAACTCACTTTAGATTTAGCTCTTAAAAAAGTGAAAGAGGATATTGAAGGCGAAAAATTTCTTGGTGATTATTTGATCCTGGATCAAATGTCAGGTTTACACTCCGATTTACCTGATCTTCTTTTTGCTGCTCCAAAGGAAAAACAAAATGACTTTGCAGATCGAATTAAGCGCTTGCAGGCGGTGCCTCAACTTGTCGAGCAGCACATTGGAGTTTTGCGAGAAGGTTTAAAACAAAAGGTGACCCCGGTAAAATTTTTAGTTGAAAAAGTTCCTCAGCAGGTCATGGATATAATGCCAGCGGCCATTGAGCAAAGTCCCATGTATAAAAGCTTTCTGGAAATGCCGACGAGCTGGCCTGCTGAATTTCGGGATGAAACTTTAAAACAGGCTCGAGATATTATTGAAAAAGAAGTCTATCCTTCCTTGCAAAAGTTTCAGCAATTTTTAGTGAAAGAATACATTCCGAAATGTCGTAAAGATATTTCGTGGTCAAATATGCCGAAAGGTGAAGAATGGTATGCCTTTCTAGCTCGGTCACATACAACGACAAAGATGAAACCTTCGGAAATTCATGGTCTGGGCTTGTCTGAAGTTCAACGAATCAAGAGTGAGATGGAAAAGGTGAGGGAGCAGGTTAAATTTAAAGGGAACACTCAAGACTTTCATGAGTTTTTGAGGACGTCACCGCAGTTCTTTTTCGAGAAACCTAAGGATCTAATTTCAGCATATCGAGAAATAGGAAAAAGAATTGATCCCGAGTTGCCACGACTTTTTGGCCGACTGCCCCGGCTGCCCTATGGAATTCGCGAGATGCCGTCTTATAAGGCGCCTCAAGCTCCTACAGCCTATTACATCGGCGGCAGCGGGCCTGCTGGGCGAGCGGGTTATTTTGAAGCTAATACCTATGATTTAAACTCGAGACCGAAATGGGAAATGGAAGTGCTTACTTTGCATGAGGCTGTTCCGGGACATCATTTGCAAATTTCGTTGGCTCAGGAAATGGGTGAATTGCCAGAGTTTAGAAAGTATGAAGGTTACAACGCTTTTACGGAAGGTTGGGGGCTGTATGCAGAAAGCTTGGGTGTGGAGTTAGGAATGTATACAGACCCTTACTCGAAGTACGGGCAACTGAGCTACGAAATGTGGCGAGCCGTTCGATTGGTGGTCGATACGGGAATGCACACGAAGGGGTGGTCTAAAGACAAAGCTTTAGGCTATTTCATGGAGCATATTCCGAAAAGCCGCCTCCAAGCAGAAAACGAAATTGATCGTTATATCACTTGGCCGGGGCAAGCTCTCTCTTACAAAATAGGGCAGCTTAAATTTTTAGAATTGAAAAATAAAGCGCAGAAAGTATTAAAAGATAAATTCAGTGTTCGAGAGTTTCATGATGAGGTTCTTCGGCATGGTGCTGTGCCGATGGATGTATTGGAAAAACTTTTTGAAGAATGGTTAACGCAGCAGAAACGTAAAGACGATCCTGCTACGCAAATTTCGCAATTTTAGTTTTCTTTGGTGCAATTTTTTGCAACTGAGTATTTGTAAATACTTTGGTCAGCGGGCTTGATCGTTCGTAAAAGATGAGTGACGCGATCAGCTGTGATGTTGAGATCCTTAGAAAGCTCAACGCAGAATGAACTTCCACCTTCCATGCCCCATGATGTTGTGACGTAATGATCAACAACACCTTCAACAATCAGCATAGCCATTGCCGCTTTTACTGTTTTATAAGCATTTTGATCAAAGCCAGTGATCCCACCAAAAAAACTGATGTTAACGGCTCGGTCTGAATTAGCATCGATGGGTGGAACTGGGGATGTTGCCTGTGCAACGTGAACCAATGACAGAGAAGCGAATAAAAGGCCTAAATTCTTTAATAGTTTCATGTGATTTTCCTTTCAAAAAGTTCGAGCAAAGCCCAAGAGCTTTGCTCGATATAATGTACGGTGAATTTTTTAGTTCAGAGATTTAAACCAGCAGTTAGGGCGAACTCCAACTTTGAAGCCTTCTTTTTGGAAGCATGAGTATTTCATGGCCTCTAATTCAGCTCCAGCTGTGTCTTGCCCTTGAGGGAAGCCTTTCGCAGGGATAACGTTCATATCCCATTTTTTTGTGCAAAGTGCGCCTGAAAAATAGGTGTCAAGACGGCATTGAGCGCGAGGATGAGCCGTGTTTGTTTTCTTAACAACAGTTGCATCTGGAGTTTCAAACTTAGGAGCTGGATCGCCACCAAGTGCAGCTAAAAGATTAGCTAAAGAAGAACCGGCAGCAGCAGCGCGAACACACCAGCCTTGTGCATTTGTGTTTCCGTTCCATACGGTATCACAAGCCGTTTTTACTGTTGGTGGAACATTTCGAAGTCCACGGAAAGCCATGTTTCTTTGTGATTCCATTCCCCAGATCACTTTCGCACAAACATTTGTAGCGAAGAAATCGGATTCGCCTTCAGCAGAAGCCCATTCTGCTTTGCCATAGAAAGAGTAACCACCAAAGTGATGGCCAAGTTCATGACAAACAACAAGTGCAAAGCCGTCTTCAGTCACTTCAGGGCGACGTGCTAAACCGCCGAACATAGCGACTGTCCATGTTTTGCCGCTTTGATTAGCGTAAGCATTTACAGTTGAATCTTTCCAGTCTTTAGAAGCAACAAGCTCAACACCTTTTGCTTTAGCAATAGGAATCCAATATTTCATGGCATCATCAACAATCTGATTGAATTTTTCTTCAGTGATATTAGCTGCTCGGGTGGGGTTATCTTTAAGATGTAAATTGTTTGGAGGGAGGGCCCATTTGCCCTGACGTGCGCCATAGGCCTGATATCCATATCTATACTGAGCCTGCGCAAAAACCGAAACTAAAGTAACCATAATAATAGCCAATACCTTCATAATCCCTCCTTCGAGATTTGGATTTAAGTTGAAAAAAAGGCTAGGCGAACATGTTGGCACATACAAGAAAAATACCTAGACCTTTGACCGGGAGTGTAATTAGAAAGGTTTGTTTACAGCGAAATACGCAGCGAGAAAACCTGCCGTAATTATTAAGAAATAAAGTGTTAGCCCCATTTGAGGTTTTCTTTTAACAAAGATCATAATGAGACCAACAAAGAGCCAAATCATTATTTTTGCGTAGACCCAACCTGGAAGTCCACCGAATAAACCTAAACGAGCAGCTAATCCAAATCCAGAGACAAGAAGAAACAAGAGCCCTACTCCGTGTGTGATAGCACCTAAAAGACGGACTGACTTTTTTAATGGAGGATTATTTAAGCCAGCCATCAGAACTCCAGCTAGTCCTGTGAAAGCAAGTATTAATCCCAACAGATGCATCACTTTATAGAACTCGTAGGGAAACATATTTTTCTCCTTAGCTTTCAGTTGTCATCATTGAGTTGCAAATGCTTCATGATCTTATGAAGATTTTTTCTCATCTGATTGAGAGTGCCTAAATTCGCAATTGTTTTTAAAGCTTCCTTAAGAGGCTGTAGAGGATAGCCTCCATATTGACCGGCAGCTGTTATATTATTAGTTACCGCGGAACGACCTGCTAAAATTACCCCGTCAGCTAATTCAACATGAGTGGTAACAGCGACATTTCCTCCGCACATAAAGCGGGAGCCAATTTTTGATGAGCCAGCAATAAAAAATCCCGCTGCAAATAAACAATCTTCACCAAGTTCACAATTGTGAGCGACGTGACAGAGATTGTCGAATTTTGAGCCGGCGCGAATTCGAGTGGCCGTTAAGGTCGCTCGATCGATGGCGCAATTTGCGCCGATTTCAACACGATCTTCGATAATCACTTTGCCTAATTGTGAAATTTTGTGATGCTTAAAATTTTCGTCAGAAGCAAAACCAAAGCCGTCTGAACCTATCGTCGTGTGAGGATGAATTTCACAGTGACTGCCGATTTCACAATCGGCGCCGATAAAGACTTGCGGATGAAGAAGAGTTTTTGTTCCGATGCGGGCCCCTTTTTCAACCACTGTTCCTGCGCCAATCACGGAAAAGTCACCAATGTGGGCCTGTGCCCCTATAATAGCATGAGGTCCAACTTTCACGTTTTTTCCCAAACGGGCTAACGGGTGAATTGTCGCCGATGGATGAAGATCAATGCCCCAATCGAAGCGAGACATTTTTTGATCGAAAAGGCTGAGAACGCGTGCCATCGACTGAGAAATATTTTTTGTCGTAAACAAAAGAAGGTGATCAGGAATTTTTGGACGGTCTTTTAAGACCTTATCAAGAGCAATAATAATTTTTGCTTGAGCTTCAAGAGCTTGAGAAAGTTGTTTTTCGTTAGAAACAAAAACCAGTCCTTCTGAAATGGCTTTTTCAGGGGGTAGAACACTGTGGACAATGTTCTGTTTGGGGCCACTGACCCAACTGATAAAGTCTCTTCCTGCAGATTCGATTTGAGTGCCCTGAATGTGGAGTTCGCTGTTCCCTTTGGTGACTTCGTTCACTTCCTGCTCCCAAATAGTTTTGCTCTGCGTAAGAAAATGGAAAAAACAGTTGGTCTACGGTTTAGTCTTAGTCTATTTACTCAAGGAGAGCATCACATATTTTTAAAGACCCAAAGGGAGGGTGACATTAATGGCCAAAAAAGCCGCCCAAAAAGGATCTGCTACGAAAGCGAAAGAAAAAACTAAAACAGCTAAGCCCGAAGCTAAAAAAGCTTCTAAGGCTAGCCCTGCAAAACCGGCAAAAGTTTCAGCAAAAGAAAAAGCAGTGACTGAAAAAGTGGCTCGGTCTCCTAAAGTTACTTCTGATGTTGATGATCATGAAGAGGTGTCAGAGGTGGCTCCGGTCCCAGAAAAAGCTGTTAAAGCACCAAAAGTAAAACCAGAACGGATTTCAGCAGCACAAAAAAAGTTGGATCGAGCTGCTGCAGAATCTAATGCTCATTGGACAGATCTTCATCAAAAGCATTCTTCCGAGAAGCCGCAAGTTTATGATATGCGCGGGCAGTTTGAAGCCCACAAACCTTTGCAACATAAGGTTTTGGGTTGGGGTTGGGTCATGTCTGTCGAAAATGATCGACTCGAAGTCATTTTCGAAGATGGAAAAAGAATGTTGATTAGCAATTACAAAGCCCGTTAAGCTATACACACAGAAAAAAGACAGGAAATAGAAAACGAATGTCAAAAGAAGATTTGGCTCAGCTCGATGGTAAAGTGGTCGATGCCCTTGCAGGAGGGCTCTATAAAATTATGCTCGACAATAATGTCGAGATTTCCGCTAAACTGTGTGGAAAAATGCGCAGATTCAACATACGTGTTGTGGTCGGTGATCGTGTGACTGTAGGTGTATCTCCTTATGATCCTACACACGGCCTGATCATGTACCGTCATAAATAATTACCCAACACATTTATTTTGAGGTTTTCATGGATCAGGCTCTACAGGGTTATCTCAATCGTATTGTTCCGACTGTTGCTGCAAAATCAGCGCAGGCCGTTATTGAACTTTCGGCTGAAGGCGGCACAGTTCCTTTCATCGCTCGTTATCGTAAAGAGAAAACAGGGAACCTGGATGAGGTGCAAATTCGGGCTGTGCTTGAAGCGCACGAAACTTTTAATGAGATCATCAAGCGCAAAACATTTTTGGTGAAAGAAATCGGCGAGCAGGGGAATTTAACGGCCGAAATTAAAAAACGTATCGACCTGAGCTGGGATCTTGGGGATTTGGAAGAAATCTATCGTCCCTTCAAGAAAAAGAAAAAAACCAAGGCGACAATAGCTCGCGAAGCTGGTTTAGAGCCTTTAGCCAACTGGATTTGGGAAGTTGGGCATGGTTTGTCTAAAGAAGATTCGACGATGGAAATTAAGGCGAAATCTTTTATTAATCCTTCTCATAAAATTCAAACTTACGAAGACGCTCTTAAAGGAGCGCAAGATATCATCGTTGAAAAAATTGCCAATGATCCTGATTTGCGCGCTCAAGTGCAAAAAAATTATATGGAAAAAGGTCGCGTAAGTTCTAAAGCGGCGAAAGGATATAAGCCTCACTCGAAATACGAAATGTATAAAGAGTTTGAAGAGGCTGTGAAAAGCCTTATTGAAACAAAATCGTCGCACAGATATTTGGCGATGAGGCGAGGTTGGCAAGAAGAAGAATTGAGTGTTGACGTCAAAGCGGATGATGACGAACTTCTTAAAACTTACGTTAGATTTGCGACGACAACTCCGGATAATTCTGTGGGTGAATTTTTATCTAACGCAGCAAAGATGGCTCTAACAGTTTATGTAGTTCCTTCTGTGACCAACGAGGTTCATCGTCTTCTTAAAGATAAAGCGGATGAAGATGCGATCAAAGTTTTCGCGGAAAATGTACGACGTCTTTTATTGGCATCGCCCTATGGACCTAAATGTGTTTTAGGTGTTGATCCTGGTTTGCGTACAGGTTGTAAGGTGGCTTTGGTTGATAAAGGTGGAAATTTTATTTCTCATACAGTTTTGCAAATTTTGGGAGATGGGGCGGACGCTAAAGCGAAAACTTTGTTCGCTGAAGTGATCAAACAAATTCAAATTGATGCTATCGCGGTTGGAAATGGAACTGCCGGCCGACAAACTGAAATTTTTCTGAGAAAAATATTAAAGGACTTGGGATCAAATATTCCTGTTATCATGGTTAATGAATCGGGCGCTTCGGTCTATTCGGCTTCTGAAGTCGCACGAGCTGAATTTCCTGATTTGGATGTCACGGTTAAAGGAGCTATTTCAATTGCGCGACGCCTGCAAGATCCACTGGCGGAGCTGGTGAAAATCGATCCTAAATCAATTGGTGTTGGTCAGTATCAGCATGATGTTAATCAAACTCATCTTAAAAAATCTTTGGAAGCTGTCGTTGAAAGTTGTGTGAACAATGTTGGTGTTGATTTGAATACGGCATCGACGGCCTTGCTTTCCCACGTTGCTGGGATTGGGCCTGCGCTCGCTCTGAATATTGTTGAACATCGTAAGACAAAAGGTTTGTTCACGGATCGCAGTGAGCTCCAAAAAGTTGCGAAGTTTTCGACGAAAGTTTACGAGCAGGCGGCTGGGTTTTTGCGAATCCCCAATGGAAAAATGGTTTTGGATTCGACGGGTATTCATCCTGAGCGTTACCCCGCAGTTCGTGATATGGCCCAGGATTTGGGGATTTCTTTAAGTGATCTTGTTGGCGAAGGAGCAAAAAAACTTTTAGAACACCGCTCGAAGTGGGCCAAATTAGTCGGTGAATTTACATTTGACGATATCGTCACTGAGCTGGAAAAGCCGGGACGTGATCCTCGGGATGCTTTTAAAATTTTCCAATTTCGCGATGATATTTTTGAAGTTAAAGATCTTAAAGAAGGAATGATTTGCCCAGGGCTCGTCACTAACGTGACCAACTTTGGTGCGTTCGTTGATATTGGCGTTCATCAGGATGGGCTAGTGCATATTTCTGAACTTTCACATAAATTCGTGGAAGATCCCCGAAAGCATGTTAATCCTGGTGATCAAGTAACAATCAAAGTTCTTAAAGTTGATCAGGATAAGAATCAAATTTCGTTAACGATGAAATTGGACGCAGCTCCAGAGCGACCGGCACCAGAGCAAAGACGTCCACCGAGAGGTGAGCAACGACCACGACCCGGTGCGAGTGGTGGGGCGCCTCGTGGCGATCGAAAGCCTGGTTCTGATGGGGGTCGACCTCGAGCGGCTTCGGGTCCACGACAAGAAGGGCGAGATCATCGTCCACCTTCGCGTGATCAACGCGATCAACGACGACCCTCGCAACCTTTTAACAACCCTTTTGCTGGACTATTGAATACAAACAATAAAAAATAAATTTAACTAAAAGGAGATACCATGGCGAAAAAAGCTAAAAAAGGCGTGAGAGCAAAAGCAAAGCGAATTCAAAAGAAGAAAAGAATGATTCGCGCAAAAAAGAAAAGCTAAGCTTAGTTTCTCTTTTTTAAAATTTGTTGGGTGATTTGGGAGAAACCAAGTCCACCCCGATGACCGGCGATATAGGCCGGTTTTTTTTTGATCACGGCCATGAAGTCTTCAATATTTTTGACTCCAAAAGAGTGGGGGAAATGAGCAAACATGGGCTCATCATTCGGAGAATCCCCCACGAAGGCACAGCGCTCGAGAGCCTCATGTCCTTTGATGTTAAATTCTTTTTCAAGAAATCTTAAGACCATTGAAACCTTGTCATAATCACCAAACCAACCATTCACATGAATAGAGCTAACTTTGGCTTGGGCGCCGTGACGCTGAAAGGTCTGAACAATATTTTGAATTTCCTTATCGCCGAGTCGTGGGACGTCCTCGCAGAAATCAATCGCTAAATCCATCATTCGGCAGAATTGATCACTGGCTAGGGCAGTACCAGGAATTGAACTCAATATTTCCGACTGAATGATTTCGAGCTTTTTTCTATTTTCCATCTGAATTATTTCGTCATAATGAAAATGGCGATACATTTTTTGATAATGGTAGCGAAAATAAAATCCTCCATTTTCGCCAATGATAGCTGTGACCGGCCAAAGGCGCGCAATCATCTCGCACCAACCGGCAGGGCGGCCCGTGACGGGAACTACGAAAATTCCAGCATTCGATAAATCCCACAGAGCTTGATAGGCTTCGGGTCCAAGTCGGCCGTGATCAGTTAAAGTGTCATCGATGTCAGTGAAGAGAAAATCAATTTTGTGTTGGAATTCAGAAATATTTTTCATGGATCAAGTATAGTCTGTCCTGTGTCTGAAGCGCAAAGTCAAAAAAATCGACTTGCGCCTGCGGGGTAAAACCCTCATTTTGAGGTGATGTCCAAAAAAACTGATGGTTATAAATTAGTCGTTGTTGAGTCCCCGACCAAAGCCAAGACGATCCGAAAATTTTTAGGTAAGGATTACGTTGTTGAGTCTTGCATGGGGCATATTCGTGATTTACCTAAATCAGCGAAGGACATTCCTGAAAAAGTAAAAAAAGAAAAATGGGCTCAACTGGGTGTTAACGTCGATAAAAATTTTGAGCCCATCTATTGCATTCCGCGCGATAAAGAAAAAGTCGTCAAAAATCTTCGCAGTAAAATGAACGATGCCAGCATTCTCTACTTAGCGACGGACGAAGACCGCGAAGGGGAAAGTATCAGTTGGCACTTGGTGGAAGTGCTTAAGCCAAAAATTCCGATGAAACGAATGGTCTTTCACGAGATCACTAAAGAAGCCATTGATAAATCTTTGAGAGATACCCGGGAAATTGATTTTAATTTAGTGAAAGCGCAAGAAGCGCGACGAATTTTAGATCGCTTGGTCGGTTATACAATTTCTCCCCTAATCTGGAAAAAAGTCGCTTACGGCTTGTCAGCGGGTCGAGTGCAATCGGTGGCTGTGCGATTGATTGTTGAACGCGAGCACGAGCGCATTCGCTTTAAAAAATCAAGTTACTGGGGACTGCTTGCTTATCTTCTTAAAGACAATGTTCATTTTGAAAGCCGATTGCTGACTTATAAAAATCAGCGTGTAGCTACGGGAAAAGACTTTGACGGAACCACTGGAAAATTGCTTGCGGGCAAAGAAGTTTTTATCCTTGAACAAAAACAGGCTGAAGAGCTGCAAAAAAAACTGAATGCCAGTGATTTTGTTGTTCAAGAGGTTGAAGAAAAGCCCGTTCATCGACGGCCAGCAGCTCCCTTTATCACTTCAACTTTACAACAAGAATCAAATCGAAAATTAGGCTTGAGTTCGCGTGAAACCATGCAGACGGCGCAGAAACTTTACGAACAAGGTTTCATCACTTATATGAGAACGGATTCGAATTCTTTGTCGACCGAAGCTATTAATGCGGCTCGAAGTTGTATTCAGAAAAAATTCGGAAAAGATTATTTACCTCCGGCTCCGCGAACTTATGAAGGCAAAAAAGCAAAAGGGGCGCAAGAAGCCCATGAAGCGATTCGTCCTGCGGGAAATCGATTTGTAGACCCCGATGAAACTGGTTTGAGTGGCAATCAGTTGAGATTGTATGAATTAATTTGGAAAAGAACTGTGGCTTCACAAATGGTTGATGCTCGCCAAAAACAAGTTTCAGTAAAAATTCAATCAGATGAAGCTTTATTTTCGGCATCGGGAATGACCATCGAGTTTCCGGGATTTCTTCGCGCTTACGTTGAAGGTAGCGATGATCCTGAAGCTGAACTTTCCGATCGTGAAGTGCGTTTACCTGCTTTAAAAGCTAAAGAAAAAGTGAATTGTGAAAAATTAGAGCCCACTTCGCACGAGACAAAACCTCCAGCGCGATTCACTGAGGCCAGCCTGGTTCAGACGATGGAAAAAGAGGGCATTGGCCGACCTTCCACTTACGCTTCAGTTATTGGAACTATTATTGACCGAGGTTACGTGCGACGAATGGCAACGGCCTTAGCTCCAACGTTCACGGCAATGGTTGTTTCAAAACTGCTGAGTCAATATCTTCCTGAATATGTCGATTTGGGATTCACTTCGGAGATGGAGCAATCTCTCGATAATATTGCCGACGGAGATTTGGACTGGGAAAAATATTTGAAATCCATTTACTTTGGACCGAAGGGTTTGAAGGCTCAGGTTGAAGCTCAAGAAAAAAAGATTGATCCTGAAGAAGCTCGAACGATTAAATTGGAAGGCCTCGATAAGTATGCTTTTCATGTCGGGCGTTATGGAGCTTACTTGACGGCAAAACGAGATGGTGAGGATGTCAGTGCTTCATTGCCGGATTCAGAATCACCAGCGGATTTGACCGCGATTGTTGTTGAGAAATTAATTGATCAAAAAATTAACGGTGCGGACAGCATAGGTAAAGATCCAAAGACGGGTAAACCCATTTATGTTTTGAGCGGTCGTTATGGCCCCTATGTGCAATTGGGTGAAGTGTCTGATGAAAAAGATAAGCCAAAACGAGTTTCGTTGCCAGCAGGTGTGTTGCCCGAAACTGTTGATCTGAAGATGGCCTTGGATCTTTTGTCTTTACCGAAAGTTTTAGGGGAACATCCTGGAACGGGTAAAGAAGTAAAGGCCGGCTTAGGACGTTTCGGTCCTTATATCTTTCACGATGGGGACTATCGCTCAATTCCTAAAGGTCAAAGTTTGTTCGAGATTAATTTTCAGCAAGCCATGGAATTATTGAATCTTCCTAAAAAGGGGAGAGGTCGTGCAGCCCCCTTAAAAGTGCTGGGAAAATTTCCTGGAGCTGAAGACGAACTGCAGTTGATGAATGGACCTTATGGTCTTTACGTTAAATGTGGAAAGACAAATGCCTCTTTGACCGAAGGAATGACGGCGGAGAATTTGACTGTCGAGCAGGCGATTGATCTGATTAAAGATCGAGGCTATGTGGCCTCTGCGCCTGCTAAAGGTGCTGGTAAAAAAAGTAAAACTACAAAAAAACCTGAAAAGAAAATCGAATTCGTCAAAGTGAAAGAGGCTTCTGAGGCAGCGCCGAAAGTCATGGCTAAAAAATTGGTATTGACCGAGAAAAAAGTCAAAAATCCTAAATCAGATTTAAAGTCGGCGAAGACCTCGAAACAAAAAGCTCAAGTGTTGGGTGTTAAAAAAGTTGTAGGTCGGAAGAGTAAACGAGCTTGAGTTTAGAGCTCGAATTGTCTTTGTAACAACTGATAATAAAGACCTTGAGTATCTTTCACTAAATCTTCATGACGGCCATGTTGAATAATTTGTCCATGATGAAGCACAAAAATCGTGTCGGCATTTTTAATGGTTGCTAAACGATGGGCGATAATCAAAGTGGTGCGGCCCTTCATTAATCTTTGGAGAGCTTCCTGAACTAAGTGTTCGCTGGCCGCATCCAAGTTGCTTGTGGCTTCATCGAGAATTAAAATTTTTGGATCTTTCAACAGTGCACGAGCGATGGCTACACGTTGTTTTTGTCCTCCGGAAAGTTGGATTCCTTTTTCGCCGACTCGGGTTTTGAAAGCTTCGGGAAAACCCATGATAAAGTCATAAGCGTTAGCGGCGCGGGCGGCTTGTATCACATCTTCATCGCTAGCTCTTGGAAAGCCATAGCGAATATTTTCTTCGATGGTTGTTGAAATTAAAACGGGTTCTTGAGAAACAATACCGATTTGTTCCCTGAGCCAGCTGGGTTTCATTTTTGTCAGAGAGATTCCATCCAGGAAAATTTCACCGGACTGAGGTTCATAGAATCGAGTGAGTAAACTTGCAATCGTTGTTTTTCCACTTCCCGAAGATCCTACCAGAGCAACGGCCTGCCCCGGTTGGATTTTGAAATCGATGCTTTTCAAAACTTCGATATCAGTTCGCGTGGGGTAGGAAAAGTGAACTTTATGAAACTCGATGCATCCTTCGACTTGGGCGCGAATTTCCCCTTCGTCTTTTTCTTCGGAAGTTCGCTCGATGATTTCAAAGACTCGATGGCTGGCGCCAACTCCGGCCATGATGTCTCCCCATAAACTCCCCAAACTGCCAACCCCTATAGCGACAATCATCAGATAAAGCAGAAACTGAGTTAAGTCGCCGATCGACATTTGTGATAAAATAACTTCGCGACCACCGTACCAAAGCACAAAGGCCACCGCGCCAAAACCAGCCGTCATCGCCATGGTCATAAACTCAGCAATCGCTCGAGTTCTTGATTTTGCTGAAACGTACGACTGACTGAGAGCTTGTTGATAGCGATGAACTTCCGCTTTTTCTTGCACGAAAGATTTCACCGTGCGTAAACCCGAAATTGTTTCCTCGGCAACGATGCTGCCTTCAGCCAAAGCATTTTGAAACTCTTTAGAATATTTTCGTATTCGCTTTCCAAAATAAAAAGCGGCTAATGAAATTGGTGGCACTAAAAGTAACATCAAGGCAGAAAGCCGCCACGAAGTGTAGAACATAAAAGCAAAGCCACCAATGACTTGGCCTAAATTTCTAAGACCTTGGGAAACATTAACACTCACTGTGTTTTGCAAAGTGGTGCAGTCGGAAGCTAAACGGCTCATCAGATCGCCGGTTCTTTGAAAGTCAAAAAAAGCCACTTCCTGAGAGAGGATTCTTTCGTAAAATTTTTGGCGAAGGCGAAGAACGATGCGCTCTCCGGTCAAAGTGAAAATGTAATAGCGAAGACTTCCAAAGACTCCTTGAACAACAAAAGCAGAAAACAAAAAGCCAACAGCTGGAAGTAGAAGATCATAGCGTTTGGGTTGAAGAACATTATCAACCATCCAGCGAATCAGCTGAGGATAAATTAAACTGGCGCCGCTAGAGATGACTAAAAATAGTAAACCCAGAAGCAGTGGTTTTTTTTCTGGTTGGATGATGGAACTTAGTCTTCGGAGAGTTTCATTGCGGGCCATAAAAGTTTTTACTCTGATGGCCCTTGTTTATCAATACTTAAAATTATTTACCAGTGCTGGCTTTAACTAACTTGATGAAGCTTCCCAATTTATCAGCCGCTACTTTTTTGAAGCCAATGACAGTGGTTTCTTGACCCTTGTCGAGATTAAGTTGGGCTTCGACTTGTTCTGCGCCTAAAGTTAGAATTGCTTCTTGCTTCGCTGAAGAATCTTTTACTTGCGCCGAAAGAACTTTGATCGAGCTCGCATCAACTTTAAGGGTATAACTTGAAGACTCTGCGCCTGGGATTTCAACGCCTAAAATTTCAGTGAGCTCGGCTTTTGAAAAAGCCTTTTGTTGAATTCTTTCTGTAATTAAATAGCTTTCAGCTTCAGTGGCAATTGCAGGATCGATCTCGACGTTTAAACGCTCGTGAGATAGATCGGAAATTTGCACATGGGTGGAAAGTTCCCACTCGGACTTCTTTAGTTTAAGAACCGAAGTTTCTTCTTTCAGTTCATTTTTGACTTTTTCGACAGAGCCATGAGCAGTCACTTTAAACTTAAACAGAGGAACTAAAGCTAATGATGTTTTGAGATCGTCCGAAACTTGTTTGGTCGCAGCTTTTGTTTTTACGGAAGCCATGATTTTCGGATTAACTTTTAGTTTTTGTAAAGTGATCTTAGATTTCAAACCTTCTTCAGAGAGCGCCAATGATTTCTCAACAGGACTGAGATCTTCAATGCGAGCCAGCTTATAGGCAGTTACATGATTGCGATCAACACCGAAGACGACTTGAAGTTCTTCATTTTTTTTGCCCGTAACTTCTAGGTTTCGAAACAAGAAAAGGAAACGATCAGGAACACCTTGAGTGTCGACCAAAACAGTATTTCGTTCACTTCCTAGCAATACCTCTTGTTTTACGACAGCTTTTTTCCCTTCTGTGGTTTTAACCTTAAGCTGAACATCTTGAAGCTCAGCCACAGAAAAAGTTCCTGCGACCTGGTCCTCAGGAAGGCTGGCCTCGCGTTTTTTTGCGCAGCCAAAAGCTAAAGCTCCAGAAATCCCAAATGCCAAGGCAAAAGTAAGTGGAGTTTGCGAAAATGTTTTCATAACTGATCCTTTCAAAAATTCACCGTCGTTGATGCATAGACAAGCGAAGAATTTTCGTTAATTAATAAAATATTATTATCTTGCCCATTGGGTCTTAAGGCTGAGCCGGTATTCGCATGACCTATAGAGATTCCGATCATAGAGTTAAAGTCGTAACCTAAGTCTTGGAAATGGACGAAAGATTCACGCAGTTGATTCTGGTAGCTCAGAGTATTTATGTGAAGGAAAGCCGTCGAAATACTCATTTTTCCGAAAGTGTAGCCCGCTGAAATCTTTTGTATGGACGAGTAAGCACTGTTTGGCTTTCCATCCGTCGCATTTTCGAATTTGTGAAGATTTTTTGTCAACGAAAGTGAAAACTTAAAATCAAAGCCTGGAATAAAGGTGCCGGGAGAAAAGCTAAATCGAGCTACTCCGCCGAGAGCACCTGAAAATTCTTTGTTTATGTTCGAGTCTTTAGACATGGGTAGAATTCCAATGATTCCTGGTGAAAGTAGAAGTTGTGAAAAAAGCGGGGCTGCTTTTCTGTAAACACCTAAATTGAGATCGTCCCAATCGCCTTCTTGAGTCTTTGTATTTTGACTGTAATAGAATAAGGAATCAGTTTTGTAATTTTCTGAAATCTGATAGCTAAATTTGAGACTGCCATCCAGACTGGATTTATAAGATCCATCTTGGCGATCCACTAAACTTCCATATTGAGCCAAGTTGAATGAACCGCCAAATGCTGGAGGAGGCGCCTTTTCCTGGGATATTTTCTTTTGCAATCGGCGAATTGATTTAGCTTGCGAAAAAGTGGGGTTTGTTGAAGTGGAAGCTGTATTCACTGTCGGGCTTGTGGCTAAAGCTGTTGAAAAGCCAAATGCCACTCCGAAAGTGGCAATAAGACGACCAATGAATAAAGAGGAGCGGTTTAAATCCATCATCTTCTCATTCGTAATGCTGATTTCCCTGCAGAAGAGCAGTATGATTTCGCAACGTAAACTTTGCGGGAATTAACAGCGGCTCGAGGAACTTTAATGAACTGAATTTGGCGGTCAGACATGCGGCTCATTTCTGCCGTCGATTTCCAACCAATTTTTGTCTTTTGAACAGTCTCATTGTAGTAGCAATGACCTGTCATTTCTTTATACAGTTGTTGCCCTGATTTGGAACCTAATCCTAGGCTATATTGCTTGCGAGCAGCGAAGGCAGGAATGGTGAATGCCAGAGCTAATAAAATGCAGATAATGTTTTTCATAATTTCCTCGATGTTATTAGAAGCTTTGAATTTCAATTCTGGGACCAAGAGCAAAATTCGTTGTCCTGTCAAAAACTTAAACAAGGATAGTTTATCAAATCGTTAAAGGTGAATTTTAGCGGGCTCAATTGTTGCTATTTCGCAATATCATGAATAGTGCTACTCTTGTCCGAGAAATTTTATTCTGTATTGTTTTCCTTATTGTTTCAGTTAAATCATGGGCTGAATCCAGTATTCCCATTATACCTTCCTATTTACCTAACTCTTGTATTGTTGATGCCAATGATCCTTACGAGCCAAATGTTAAGATGGATCATGGCCCACTTAAAGGTCTTTGCGTAATTCCTGTAAGCCGCCGAAGTGTTAAAATTCTTGAAGTGCAAGAATCCCGACTTTATTTTCCACCGGCAGCAGGAAAAGTCGTTGTCGCTAATTTTAGTCACTTGAACAAATTTTGGATTGCGCAAATTCCCGTGCAACAGGTGAAAAATCTTATTTTGCAAATTCAATATTTTCCTGTTCTTTCTTTTCCAAAAATTGATATCGCCCATACTCAATTTTTATTTGAGTTTGAAGAAGGTGCGGAAATTTTATTGCTTCCACAGATAAAAAATCCTTCGGCCCCTAGCCCAATTAAACTTAATAGAATGATTTTTTCAGTTGAGAATATTGGGCCTTATGGGGAATTGTTCGATGCTTTTAAAGGATTAAAGGGCCATTACAACCTTGCCTATCGAGCCGTATCTCTGTCAGACAAGTACAAATGGATGGTCGAGGAATTTGGCAACGTGGTTGAACAAAAGCAGGTAAAGTTGCAAGCGGCGCAGGTTCGTTCAGTTTTGTTAGAAAGTTTACGCCGGGCCACAGAGTGGAGTACTCGTCGAGAATATAATACTTTGAGGGTTAACTGTGTTTCGGAGCAATTTAGCATTTTAGATCAAGTTCTCAATATTAAGGGTTTGCCGAAACCTTTTATCCCAAATCTAGCAATTCAGGCTTTATGGGCCAGAGATTTATTGGATATGAAAGTTAAAATTCCTTCGTTAAATGAGTCTTACGATGGCCAACCTTAAAAAAATAATTTATCCCTTCGTGCTCATGTTTTCGTTTGGATTTTTATTTATACTGCAATCTTTTACGCATTTAGAATTTAAGTTAATATCTACCATTGCTTTGCTAGCAACAATTGTCCTTGTCGCTCGATTAGAACAGATTTTACCTTACCGCAAAGATTGGAATCAGAGTCCTGGTGATCACAGAATGGATTTTTTATTTACAATGATTTTATTTCCACTCATCGTGGGTCTTTGCCAGGGAATAATTCAATTTATGCCTGAAAATTTAAAAGTTCTCGATTTAACTGTAACGCCCGTGTTAGTTCAGTTTCTCGTGGCTTTAATTGCCGCCGAATTCTTATTTTATTGGTTGCATCGCTTGTTTCATGAAAGTACCAGTTTGTGGAAAATTCACTATCGACATCATTCGGTACGTCGCGTTTATTGGATGAACGCAGGCACTTTTAATCCCATCGATTTATTTTTAAATTTCTTCCTGTATTGTTTGCCCTTCGCTTTTTTGAAGACGGAGCCTATAGCCTTCGAATATGTCCTTTATTTTTCGGCTGTGACCGGGTTAATGGAACATGCCAATATTGATTTTCGCGCGGGTTTTCTCAATTATATTTTTAATACGGCTGAACTTCATCGATGGCACCATAGTGTCGTCATCAATGAATCCCAAACGAATTATGGGAAAGCTTTGTCGATCTTCGATGTGTTGTTCGCAACTCTCAAAACTTCAAAGACAGATCATGTCACCAATGTTGGTGTAGAGTGATGTCAACTAACTTGACATCACTGTATAAAATACCTCCCCGTAGTGAAGTTAAAAGAATTGTGGTAGAACTAGAAAGTTATGGAAAATAATCCGACGAAAAAAGGGCAACTTGAATTGGGCTTACAGCGAGCTCGAGAAAAAGATCGTAACCACCACTTGGGTGGTCGCAGTTTTTATTTTTTCGATTTCGATGATAACATTGCTTTTTTGCCAACACCCTTAGTGCTATTCCATAAAGAAACAAATAAAGAACTGCATATCACCAGTGGAGAGTGGGCAAGAGCTCATTCCATCATTGGGATTTCAGGAGCTTATCAAGATTATGAAATCCGCTTCGATGATCGCGCAGGAACATTTCGCTACTTTCGCGATCATGAAATTAATGAATTGCAGCGCTTAGGTCATGATCATCAAATCTTTGTTAAACATGTCAAAGATGTGCTTCAGCTTCCTGATTTCGATTGGAAAGGGCCTTCGTGGGAATGCTTTTATCACGCGACCTTTAACCAACGACCAATTTCAGTGATCACGGCTCGTGGTCATAGTGCAGAAACTTTGAAGCAAGGCATACGTGCTTTTGTCGAGCATCAGATTTTGCCGCTAGAGCCCAATTACCTGAGTCTTTTTCCAGTAAGCCATAGTGAAACTCGATTGGAACTGGGAGATCATGATTTAAAAATGAACACTGCAGAGCTGAAACAGCGTGCCATTAGAGCTTCCGTCGAAAAAGCGATTGAAGTTTACGGTTACAATGACCATCACCGTTTTGGAATGTCTGATGATGATCCTAAAAATCTGCAGCTGATTTATGACGAAATGAAACGTCTCAAAAACGATTATCCACAGATGTCATTTTTTCTGATCGAGACGCATAACGGTAATTTTATTAAACACGAGATCACTTTATCGACCACACAATCTATTGTGTTGGCGCATCATCAACTGAATCTTTTCGAGACGCTTTAGGCTAAAGTCCAGGCCACTTAAATTTGCAGGACAGCAACCGATGAGTCCTTTATCCTTATATGATAAAGGTAGGTTCTATGAGACCACGATTATTTGTATTTGTAGCGGGACTTCTATTTCTTTTTCAAACTCAGTTCAGTCAGGCACAGAATAAAAGCAACTTAGAGTGCCGCTATCTTCCGATGATAGAGGAAGGTTTTCTTCGAAATCACGTTAAATACAATAAACGAGATAAAGAATTAGAAAATCAATTGGTTGATCAATACATCAAACGTTTGGATGGAACCAAAATTTATCTGACTCAAGATGATGTTGCGAAAATAAAAAAGATGATGAACGGGATTTTTGACAAAACAAAAAATAATGATTGTTCATTTCTGGAAGAATCACAAAAGATTGTCTTAGAGCGCGTTCGTGATCGAGCTGAATTCGCAAAAAGCTTTTTGGGTAAGTCTTATAAATTTGATTCGAAAGTCGAATTTTCTTTTGATCCCGATACGAAATCTTTTCCGAAAAATAAAGACGAAGCTAACGATTATCTTAAAAAGTACATTCATTTCCAAATTGCGAATTACTTGGCAACAGATATGAAACTGGAAGAAGCGAAATCCAATGTTTTGAAAAGCTATGAGCGTGCCTTAAAACGCATGCGTGAAACTGACCGAGATGATCTTTATTCAGGGTATCTGGATAGTTTTGCTCGGGCGCTTGATCCTCACTCGAGCTTCTTTTCTCGCGATGTTTTGGAAGATTTCGAAATCCAAATGCGACTTTCTTTGGAAGGGATCGGTGCGACTCTTTCTTCCCAGGATGGATTTACCGTGGTTGAACAATTGGTTCCCGGCGGAGCGGCTGCTCGTTCAAGTTTGATTGAACCTCAAGATAAAATCATTGCTGTTGGTCAAGAAACTGGGCCGATGGAAAATGTGATCGACGAAGATTTAAAAGATGTGGTTAAAAAAATTCGCGGGAAAAAAGGAACAAAAGTTCGACTCGCAATCATGCGTAAAGCCGGTGATGGAAAAAAACGTCTTGAAGTCACCTTGGTTCGTGACAAAGTTAATTTAGAAGACGAAGCCGCACAAATTCATTACATCAACAAAGATGTCAATGGAGTGAAAAAGAAATTAGGGGTTATTAATTTCCCCTCTTTCTACGCGGATTCTCGACGGGGTGGCCGCTCGAGCGCAACGGATCTGAAAAATTTAATTAAAAATGCAAGAGACAGCAAAGCGGATGGATTGGTCTTAGACCTTTCTAATAACGGTGGCGGAAGTTTAGAAGACGCTGTTAAAATTGCGGGATTATTCTTTAAAAAAGGAAACGTGGTTAAACAATCGGCACGTGGAGAAAATAAAGTTGAGCAAACTTTAAACGATGAAGATGCGATGGTGGATTGGTCAGGCCCGTTAGTGGTGCTCACCAGCCGTATCAGTGCCAGTGCTTCCGAAATCGTCGCGGGAACTTTGCAAGATTATAAGCGTGCGGTGATTGTTGGTGGAGATCACACCTTTGGTAAAGGCAGCGTTCAATCGGTTATGCCAATACCAAATAATCTTGGTGCTATTAAAGTTACCGTCGGGATGTTTTTTATTCCCGGTGGAAAATCAACTCAACATCAAGGGGTTGAGGCCGACGTGAGCTTGCCTGGCCCTTACAGCACCGACGAGATTGGTGAAAAATCATTGGACTACAGTTTGCCTCCTAAGACGATCGAGTCTTTTGTTTCGAAGGAAGCCTACGTTCACGAAGGTGAAGGAGCTTGGCACGAAATCAAACCCGATTGGTTGAAAACCTTAAAAGACAAGTCTGTTGCTCGCGTTGATAAATCGGAAGACTTTAAAAAGGTTCTCGAAGAAATCAAAAAATCAAAAGAGCGGGGCAAAATCATTAAGGTGAGCGAAGTTCTTAAAGATAAAAACGAAAAAGAGAAAAAAGAAAAAGCGAAGAAGAAGTTAAGTAAGGATGAAAAAACAAAAGAGTATTTAAAACGGGCTGACATCCAAGAAGCATCAAATGTATTGATGGATCTCATCCAGGTTGAAAATACAAAGATGCCTCCTCAAGCCAATAATTAGTGAATGGAATTATCTTTTGAATCAGGATCCGCGATCATCGCGGATCTCAATCTGATCGAGAAGATGGCAACCCGCCAAGAAGAAGAAAATCAAAATTTCATTAGTTTTTTAAAATCCAGAAATCCCCTCGAATTGGATCAATGGGTCAGCGAAATCAGTAAAGATGTTGCGGCTCAGATCGATTGCAAAAAGTGCGGAAACTGTTGTCGTTCCTTGACAGTGGCTCCTGATTACCAGGACATTTCTCGTTTGGCGAATGCCCTTCAACAGGAGACCCATGAGTTTAAAAGGAAATACATGCGAAGGGATCATGTTGGGGACATGGTCTTTAAGCAGAGGCCCTGCCCTATGCTTAAAAATGGATTGTGTTCTGTCTACGAGGATCGCCCTAAAACCTGCCGAACTTATCCTCATCTGGAAAAAAATAATGTGATTTCCCGCTTGGGAAATGTGTTGAGTAATCTTAAAGTTTGTCCTATTGCTTTTAATACTTTTGAGCTGCTGAAACTTCGTTTTGCCTGATGCGCCCCAACATTGGAAGGGCGAGCTTAACGGTTTTAACAAGGTCAGCGGAATTCAGCGGAACAGAGAAGGAGTTCACTTGAAAATTGCGAATAAGTCGGGTGTTAGAGTGGCGCCAAAATCAAAGACTCAACTTTCATCAAAAAAGACACCGAAGTCGTCGAAACCAAGTTCTGCTAAAAATGCATTTGCAGGTTTATCGAAAGATCTTTTGATCCAGATGCACGACCTGATGGTGAAATCGCGCGTTCTTGAAGAAAGACTTATTAAAATTTATCGTGCTGGCGAATCTTATTTTTGGATCGGTGGACCCGGAGAAGAAGCTTGGGGTGTACCCTTGGGATTGCTCGCCAATGTCGGCGAAGGATTGAAGCATGATTTCTTTCATTTACATTATCGTTGTACTCCGACACTGATTGCTTTGGGTATGCCCATGATCGATTCGATTCGTTTGATGATGAATCGTGCGACTGATCCTTCCACGGGGGGGCGAAATTTTTCAAACCACTATTGTTTTCCTCAGTGGAACGTAGCTCCCGTGACTTCTCCGATTGAAGTTCAATACTCGATCGCTTGTGGCACGGCTCATGCGCAAAAGCGGGCCGGTTATAAAACACTGTCTATCGTAACCGGTGGGGATGCTGGAACAGCTGAAGGTGATTTTGCTTCTTGCTTGGTCTGGGCTTCACGCAAAGGGAATGAATTGCCTTTATTGATCACTGTACAAAATAATAAATGGGGAATTTCGACAGGCTTCGAGGGAATGCATGGGGAAACCTACATTGCCGATCGGGCAAAAGCTTTCAATATCAGATCTCGAGTCATCAATGGCAATGATCCTGTTCAAACTTATTTAGCTCTGAAAGAAGAAATGGAATACATTCGCAAAACGGGAAAGCCTTCTTTTATTGAGGCGCAAGTTTCTCGCTTGTACGGCCATTCGTCAGCCAGTGGCGCCAATCCTGTGAATAACGAAGTGGACTGCGTGAAAGAATTTGAAAAAAAATTAATTCAAAGCGGATACATCACTCAGGATAAGGCTCAAGCTCTTTGGGATAAGTACGAGGAAGAAGGAGTTCGCGCCGTCGAGCAAGCTCGCAGCGAACCAGTTCCTACCGCGGAAAGCGTTTGGGATCACACTTACGCCAACAATGAAAATGCCGATTGGAGGAAATTCTAATGTCGAACATGGCCCAAGCCATTCGCATGGCCCTTCATTACGGAGAAACTCATTTAGGAGTTAAAGATGTTTTTGGGCAGGACGTAGGCGCCCCTTTGGGTGGAGTTTTTACGGCAACCCAAGGTTTGAAAACCTCTTGGAATACGCCGCTCGACGAGCGTGGAATTATCGGCATGGCCATGGGAATTGCCATGGCTGGTGATCGCTGCGTGGCTGAAATTCAGTTCTGCGATTATATTTTTAACACCATCGACTTGCTCAAAATTGCTGGTAACACTTTATGGTGCACGAACGGGCAATACAATTTGCCGATGGTGGTGATGACTCCTGTCGGTGCGGGAATTCGTGGAAGCGTTTACCATTCCCATTCGCTGGATGCCTGGGCTTCACGATTGGCCGGGTGGAAAGTGGTGATGCCTTCGAATCCTTTAGACTCTTATGGATTGCTTTTGTCAGCCATTGAAGATCCAAACCCAGTTTTGTTTATGAAACCAAAAGCTTTGATGCGCGTTCGAGGCGAAGAATTGATTCCTGGCGAGCCCACCGATGAGAAACAATTGAAATCAATGATTGACGCTCCCATCGGAGATCGCACTCAGTGGAAGCCGAAATGGCCGAAGCTTGAGCCTTATATGATTCCCATCGGTAAGGGCAAAATCACTCGCACCGGCGAACACATCACCCTTGTGAGTTATGGCCGCACATTATTGATTTGCAATGAAATCGCAGATCAATTGCTACAAGAAAATATTTCTGTCGAGGTGATCGATCTGCGTTCGATTTATCCTTACGATTGGACGATGATTAAAGAATCCGTTTCAAAAACGGGGCGGGTGCTTTTTGTTAATGAAGATACCGAAGTCACAAATTTCGGCGAGCACTTGGCTTACCGGGTTACTCAAGAATTATTTTATCACCTGTTGGCTCGTCCTCGAGTGATGGCTGGTAAGCATCTTCCTGGAATTGGTTTACATCCCAATCTGGAAGATAATTCTGTTCCGCAAAAATCTGAAGTTCTTGCCGCTGTCCGAGAAATCGTCGCCGAGGTCCCATAATTATGGCGAAAAGAAGGGGACCTTCGCGCAAGCGAGTTCAGAAGAAATCGCAATTCGTTAATTTTGATAAATACGATCTGTACATGAAAGCCGTGCAATCTCCTGACGCCGATGTTGAATTCCTGCGCGATGCTTATCGCGACTTGAAAAAAAAGAAGGCTACGATTTTGCGGGAAGATTTCTGTGGAACTTTTGCTTTGTCCTGCGAGTGGGTGAAGTTAAGTCCCAAGAATCAATCTTGGGGAGTAGATTTAGATCCCGAGCCCATTGATTATGGTCGCCGACATGTGCTGAGTCAGCTTAAGCCCGCTCAGCAAAAGCGAGTGCATTTGGTCGAAGCCAATGTTCTGGAAATTCATTTACCTGAAGCGGATATCTCGATTGCTGTTAACTTTTCTTATTTTATTTTTAAAACTCGCGATCTGATGAAAAAATATTTTCAGCAGGTTTTGAAAAGTTTAAAAAAGGACGGATTGTTTTTCGTCGATGTCTTTGGCGGAAGCACTTGCCAAGATGAGGCCATCGACAATCACACCTTTAAAGGATTTAGTTACCACTGGGAGCAAACGGGTTTTGACCCCATCACCAATGAAGCTTTATTTTACATTCATTTTAAAATCGGTCGCAAAAAAATCGAAAAGGTTTTTTCCTATGACTGGCGTTTGTGGACCATCCCTGAATTGCGCGAACTGATGATCGAAGCGGGATTCAAAAAAACTCACGTTTATTGGGAAGGAACAAATCGCAAGGGCGAAGGCAACGGAGTGTTTACTCGCACGGAAAAAGGCGAGCCCTGTGATAGCTGGATCGCCTATATCGTTGCGGAGAAGTAGGGGCTGCTAGCGACTAGCAGGTTTTTCGGTTTCTCGGCGTGGTTGAGCTGGGGCCGTTGGGCTTTTGCTTTCCGGGTAGGGGTTGTCAGTGCAAGCATCCGGTAAGTTATACCCACATGATGACATTATTGATGAGCAAAGATTTTGCGAAGATATAAATTTATTATTGGTTTCGTTTTTAAGACCACTGTTTTTGCCATTACCTTCTTGGTAATTTTTCATATCTGAGACACAGTTTCTAAATGAATTTTCTGAATTAATAAATGGAATACGAGCACCTAAATGATTGACGGCAAATTTAATTCCATCTTTAGCTAACTCTTTTCTTTTCCCGTCGGGTAGCAAGCGGTAAATTTTAGGTTGATCATCAATCTTTGAATTAAACAATTCGTCGATAAGAAGGTAGTTCTTACCAGCAATCATCTGTGTAACTGAATCATTATCTAATACTATTGATTCTTCAGGGGGATTTTTAATTTTTATTGATGAAAGATTAGTGCCTAGGAAATCTGCCACCAGTTTACTTTCGCCATGTTCAAAGCCATCTACGCCGTTTTTGCCAGCTTCATCGAAACGGCATACACCATAGGTAGAGACATAACGCGCGATTGTATGTAGATAGAGAAAGCGATAATCATAGTTTTCTTCACCGAGAGCATCGAGGGCCTCTTTGGTGTTACCGATTTTTACATCAGTTCTAACTTTAAGTGCGATGGCTGCAAGATATTTTGAAGATGGTAAAATACCAGTGGCATTTTCGATTCCTTTGCGAACACATTCTAGACGCGTTTTTTTATAAAAATAATTGTCTTTATTATTTTCAAGGTTGTCCTCGGCCCAAAGTGAAGGTTTCGGATAGCCGGTAGCAAGCACTTTCGTACTCACACCAAAAATCATCACGCTTAATAAAAGGATAAATTTAATCATATATTTTCCCCTCGATCTGCTTTAACTATCGGATTGCTTTCTTGATTTCATGATAGCAAATAGAGGAAAAAATCACATCTAGCCCCATCGAAAGTCTAGGAGTGGCGCTTGAGCTCTTCCATTGTAAACAAACTTTTCATGGCCAGACCCGTCTCTTGAATTTTCGGCTCTGGACTTTGGCCTCGGTGAATCACGCAAACCACATGTTCGATGATTCCGCCGGCCTGGCGCAAGTCCTGGGTACTTAGTAAAACTTGGCCGCCGGTGGTGATGACATCTTCGATGATGCAAAGGCGACGTCCTTTGAAATCTAGTCCTTCAGCGAATTGGCAAGTGCCATAGTCCTTGGCTTTCTTGCGGACAAACAACACAGGTAAGCCCGTTTCGAAAGATAAAGCTGTGGCGATAGGGATGCCCCCCATTTCCAATCCGGCAAGAATTTCGGTGTTTGATGGAATCAGAGGAGCCATATGTTGAGCGATGGCTTTGAGCATTTTTGGTTGGCTTTCAAAGCGATACTTATCGAAATACTCTTGAGAGGTCTGCCCTGAACGCAATTTAAAATTTCCAGTTAAATGGGAAATGTCATAGATGGCTTTGGCTAATTGATCTCGAGTCATTTTGGCTCCTTTGAATTGGCCTAAATTATGCTTTTCATTTCCCTTTGAGAAGGAATTCTCGTGTGAAGGAAGAATTGATGCAAAACAAAAAAAGACTGGATCTGCAAACTGTAAGTCTTTTCTTCATTTTGGGAGTGTTAACTCTTCTGGCGGTTTATTTTTTCCAATTGGTGATATTCAGTCCCCACCCCCTAGTCGAAATGGCAACCAAATAGAAACTTCCTAATAAGCCTGGGCCCTTCGTTGCTTAGGCGGTCGGCTTGTGCGGCGTACTTTCGTACGCCTCCGCGCCTCGGTCGCAGGCTTATTAGAAAGTTTCTGTGTTGACATAAATTCGTGTTTTCTAAAATTGAGACGATCGTATTAAAGTCCTGAAACTTAGAAGCCGATAGGTGAATTTCTGAGGAGATTTTTTTGAAAACTGCAAAAGTTGCTATTTATGTTTTTGCAATCATGCTGATCGTAGCAATCGGTCTTTATTTTGAAATAGGCGCTCCCTAGTCGAAAGCGCCTTTATAACCCAAATTATTTCTTTTGTTCGTCGAGTCGTTTTTGTTGATACTTTTTCGCTAACTCGTCTTGGATAACGCGAGGAGCAGGATTGTACTTCAGGAATTCCATCGAGAATTCTCCTTTTCCTTTCGTAGCTGAACGCAAATCTGTCGAGTAACCGAACATCTCTGTCAGTGGAACTTCCGCTTCGATAACGACGTTGCCTTCAAATGAAGTTGTGCCAGTGATAACACCACGTCGTTGATTGATTTGGCCTGTCGCTGGTCCTTGATATTCCTCAGGAACCGTTGTCTCAAGTTTCATAATGGGCTCGAGAACAGTCGGTTTTGCCTTCATGTAAACTTCACGCATTGCTGCCATCGAACAGATCTTAAAGGCCATGTAGCTCGAATCGACATCATGGTAAGAACCGTCATCTAAGTAAACTTGAACGCCGACGATAGGGAAACCTATCAAAGGCCCTTTTGCACATTGCTCTTTGAAACCCTCTTCCACGGCAGGAATGAATTCTTTAGGAATACGTCCCCCAACAACGCGGCTTTCGAAAGCAAATGTGATTTTTTTCTCTTTAATTTCTGGAGTCTCTTCCAAAGGAACGATTTCACCAACAACTTTAGCGAATTGTCCCGATCCACCCGTTTGTTTTTTATGAGTGTAATCGTATTTAGCGCCTTGGCCGATCGTTTCTCGGTAGGCCACTTGAGGTTGACCCACAACCACTTCGCAATTGAATTCTCGCTTCATGCGCTCGACGTAGATTTCTAAGTGAAGTTCACCCATTCCCGAAATAATTGTTTCGGCAGATTCCTCATCACGATGAACGCGGAAAGTAGGATCTTCTTTTCTAAACTTTTGCAGAGCTTTCGAGAAGTTGTTTGAACCTTGTTTATCTTTTGGTGCAACAGCCAAACTGATAACGGCATCAGGAATGAACATTGATTGCATCGCATAGTTGACCTTGCCATCAGTGAAAGTGTCACCTGAAGCGCAATCAATACCAAAGACCGCAACGATATCCCCTGACATTGACGAATCAATTTCATCCATCTTGTCAGAGTGCATTCGCACAAGACGTGGGACTTTCAAAGTTTTCTTATCCGTTGTGTTGGTAATAAAATCGCCCGTTGAAAGTTTACCTTGGTAAACCCGCATGTAAGTCAATTGACCAAATTGCGTTTGTTGAAGTTTGAAAGCCAAGGCGACCAGGGGTTTGTTGTCATCTGGGAAAAGCTCAACTTTTTCTTCGTTTTTATCAAGGTCAAGACCATGCTCTTTTTTCTCTAAAGGAGTTGGTAAGTAATAAGTAACTGCGTCGAGTAAAACTTGAACCCCTTTATTTTTAAAAGCAGATCCACAAAAGACAGGGCAAAGTTTTAAAGAGATAACGCCTTTACGGATGGCAGCGCGCAACTCCTCAACGGTTGGCTCTTGTTCCATCAAGAACTTTTCACCAATGTTGTCGTCGATGTCAGCTAATTTACCGATCATTTTTTGACGGTACTCTTTAGCTTGGTCCATCATATCCTCAGGGATATCCATTTCTTTAACGGTTTCACCGCTGGCACCTTCATTAATGAAAGCACGCATAGTCACTAGGTCAACGGCGCCTTTATGATGTTCTTCTAAACCAATCGGGATTTGGACCATAACTGCATTCAAGCGAAGTTTATCAACGAGAGCTTCGCAGACGCGGAAAGGATTTGCTCCTTGGCGATCCAATTTATTGACGAAAGCTAAACGGGGAACTCCGTAACGTTTCATTTGTCGGTCAACCGTGATCGATTGAGATTGAACTCCAGCAACACCGCAAAGAACAAGGATGGCTCCATCCAAAACACGCAATGAACGTTCCACTTCAATCGTGAAATCCACGTGCCCCGGTGTATCGATCAAATTGATGGTATAATCTTTCCAGTAAACTTGAGTCGCTGCTGACTGGATGGTGATTCCTTTTTCTCTTTCAAGATCCATTGAGTCCATTGTCGCGCCGACACCGTCTTTTCCTTTAACTTCGTGGATTTGATGGATCTTACCACCGTAGAAAAGAATACGTTCAGAAAGAGTTGTTTTTCCAGAGTCGATATGTGCGGAAATACCGATGTTTCGAACCTTGGTTATATCCCATTTTTTTGCCATGACTTAGCCCTTGTTCGTTAAGTTGAGGTTGTTAAAAGAACCTTCGTGGTTATCACTAATTGCGCCAGAGGGCAAAAGAAGAAAGCAGGGGCTTTTACGCGTTGCGTATTTTAAGCTGGACCGGCACCTTTTCCTGCCTTCTGCGGCTTTTCATAGAAGGATGGGTCTGGAATAATTTTAATGTGAATTCAGATCAACTTCTTCAACAGCTTCAAGAGCATTTCCCTTACACGAGCTTTCGCGCCGACCAGTCCGTTATTCTTCAGAGGGTCTGGAGCCAAAGCAACACCCTGGCCTTGATGCCGACAGGAACGGGGAAAAGCTTGTGTTATCAATATCCCGCAAAGTTACAAAATAAATTGGTCGTCGTTCTTTCGCCCTTAATTGCACTGATGCAAGATCAGAAAACGAAGGCGGAAGAGTTAGGGATAAGTGCCACCGAAATCCATTCCAACATTAGTGCTGATGATCGCGAAAAACGACAAAGAAAATTAAAAGAGGGTCATTTCAATTTATTATTTGTAACACCAGAGCGTTTTTCAAAAACAGAATTTCGCGAGTGTTTGCAGAACCGAGAAATTTTTTTGCTGGCAGTGGACGAGGCCCATTGTGTCTCTTTGTGGGGACATGATTTTCGTCCTGACTACGCAAAAATTCCCGAAATTAGAAAATTTTTAAAGATGCCCCCAGTCTTGGCTTTGACGGCGACGGCGACTCCTGATGTGCAAAAAGATATTGTTACTAAACTTGGGCTCGACGGGGATTGTGAAATTATTTCTTCGGGGCTTGAGCGGCCTAACTTAATTTTGAAGGTCCATGAAATTTATGGGCTGAGTGAAAAATTAGAAAAATTTTATGAACTTTACCAACAGTTTAGAAGTGCGGGGGGCTCAGGCTCGGTTATTCTCTACACGGTGCTTATTCAAACCGTGCAGCAAATATCTCGATTTTTAAATGGGAAGAAAGTGAATCATGAAGTTTATCATGGGGATTTGTTGGCTCATCAGCGTCGTCGGGCTTTAAAGCAATTCATGTCTCAAGAAGACAATGTGATGGTGGCGACTCCAGCTTTTGGCTTAGGGATCGATAAAAAAAATATTCGACAGATTTTTCATTTTGAAATTCCTTCTTCCTTGGAGGAATACTTTCAGCAAGCGGGACGGGCGGGGCGAGATGGACTTCCTTCAGAATGTCATTTTTTGTTTGATGAAGAAGACCTTCACATTCAAATGGAGTTTATAAAATGGTCCCATCCCGAAAAGTCCTATATCCAACAAATTTACCAGCTGATTCGCAAAAACAAAGATCGGTGGCAGCAAGAAGGAAACGATTTTCTACGCGAGCAAATCAGTTTTAAGAATAAAAAAGATTTTCGTGTGGAATCGGCGATACATATTCTTGAGCGCTGGGGTTGTTTGGAAAAGGCCGACGAGGGCGGAGCTTCATGGATTTTGCATCACGAGCCGACCGAAGACATGTTTCGCATGGAGGACTCTCAATTATTAACACGCTCGCAGAATTTGAAATTATTGGAAATGCTGAAGTACGCAAAGGAAAAAGAGCAATGCCGATTGCAAAAAATTTATTTGTACTTTGGTCATCAGGGAGCATCTTGTGGACAATGTGATATTTGTCGATCCTAAAGATTACCGGTCAGCTCTGGATTTTGACTTAGCGGAATTTGATCTTTCCGAAGGTTTGGTTGCTGTGGGTGGGCGCCTGGATTTAGGAACACTTTTTCAGGCTTATTATCACGGAATTTTTCCTTGGCCGCAGGAGGGCTTGCCGCTGTTGTGGTTTTCGCCCGACCCTCGGGGAGTTTTGTTTTTCGAAGATTTTCATTTGTCAGAGCGTTTGCAAAAAGAGTGGAAGAAAAAGTCGAAGGAGTACGATTTCACTTTCAATAAAGCTTTTGAGCGCGTCGTTACCGAGTGCCAAACTCAGTATCGCCCTGGCCAGGAAGGCACGTGGATCCTGCCTAAACTAAAAAAAGCTTACATTGAATTTCATCGCGCGGGCTTTGCTCATTCTGTCGAATGTTGGCGCGGCGATCAGTTGGTGGGCGGGCTTTATGGAGTTCTGGTCCAAGGTGTTTTCAGTGGTGAGAGTATGTTTCATAAAGAAAGCAACACTTCGAAGTGGTGTCTGATGCAAACGGTGAATCGACTGCGAGAGTTAGGACTGAGTTGGATGGACACGCAGATGGTGACGCCGGTCGTGGCTGCTTTGGGAGGAAGGGAAATTCCTCGAGAGGAGTATTTGAAGTTGTTGGGGAGGGCTCATGAGGATGGGCCGGTTTGAGGAGTCAGTGCCAGGTGGCGGTGGAATTTTATTTATTTAAAATATTTATTTTCTTGACTGAGTTTTTGAATTCGCTGCAGCCGTGTAATTAGGATTTTGTTTATACGATTCGATCATTCTCGCTTGAATATTTTCATTTCAATGTTGGGCTTTTGTGAGTGTCTGAACTGCGTTTTTTAGTTGGGTTTGTTTTTTTCTTTTACTTCTAATTTCCCTCTGAAATTGGCTTTTAAAATGCATGTTATAAGTTTTGTGAGGTGAAAATGATTTCAAAATTAAATAATAAAGAATTAGATCAAAAGATTAAATCCCTTGCTCGAGCTGAGAATAGACTTTTAGCGTTAGTGATTGAACATATTAAGGAAGCTGACAGAAGAAAGCTTTATTTAGATTTTAATTATCCAAATCTCTATGATTATCTAGTTAAAGAATGCGGTTATCCTGGAGGATCAGCGCAAAGAAGAATTGATGCAGCTAAGTTATTAGCCGTGGAACCAAAGCTTAAAGCTAAAATAGAATCTGGTGAAATTAACTTATCTCAGACGACGCTGTTGCAAAAAGCCTTCAGGGAAAAGAATAAAACTACCCTAGAACAAAAGCGAAGCTTAATTGCAAAGATCAGTGATATGACAGTAGCTGATACTCAAGTTCTAATCTCTAAAGAGTTAGATATTAAAATTAAAGAACAAACCAAAGTAACCCATCAAAAAGATGGAAGCGTAAGACTTGAAGTGACATTCACACAGGAACAGTGGGAGTCCCTTCAAAAAGCAAAAGATCTAGCCTCAAATGCCACGCAATCAAATGACTTAGGTACTCTCATTAAGTATTTATCTGATAGATTTATTAAACAAAAAGAAGGATCTGCTGCCACCATGGCAGTAAAAAAACAAGTTCTGCAAAGAGATCAATGTTGTCAGCACAAAGATCCTTATACTCAAAGACTTTGTGGAAGCAGGTGGAATCTCCACATCGACCACATCAAACCCAAATGGGCTGGCGGTACGGATGACCTGGAAAACCTCAGGGTCCTCTGTCAAAAACACAATCATCATATATACCGACAGCAAGCCGGAATAAAGATGCTGTCGAGCTGACTTTGATACTGGGAAAAACTAAAACCAGCGTGCGAAGAGTTGCATGTATCCATGATAGCCAATTTCAATCAGGGATAGCATCAGCCATGACCATAGGCTCAGCAAAAGGCTCATCATGAAAATTTGGCTGATAACCTTTAATGAGTGGAGCGTAAATGGATTTTGTTCTTCCAAATTTGCTGATTGAAATTTTTGTTTTTGCGAAAGGCCTTGAGCTAAGGCGATCCGGTGAGCCATTTCCAGTTTGTAGAAGTGCACTCCCACCAAAATTTTTTCATTTTTTTCGGGGTCAAGGCGAGTCACAATCGCGTGACAGGCCATTTGTTTTCCGCCGGGAACAGCGAATTGAACTTTGATGACCTCGCCAAGAAGAGGGCAAAGGTCTTCCGGAGCCAAAAAACCTAGACCGGTTAAAGAAACATTGCGGATTTCGGTGCCTTCTTCCCAGGGAATTTGTCGGGGTCCTGCAACGCGAATCAATTCATCATCCTGGGTGTCCAAAATATATCGGGGGGACCGTGCGTGATAGCGGGCAAGACCTTGAGTCATACGTTAATGGATCGGAGGAAATTCTTGGGAACCTTAGCTACAGACTCTGATCTTTGTGTTAAAATTTTTTCGAATCTGAAAAAGGCAGCGCGAAAGACCCTTAAAACCTTAACGGAAACCTGACTCAAAATGAGAAAGCGAAACGTGACTTTAAATCGATTTTAAGGTCGAATTGAATGGGGTTATAGATCTATGGAAAAAAAGGGACAAAAAAATCTTAAGAAGCGTCAAAAGAAAATTGCTGATCACCCTTTGACGTCAGCGACGGAATTCACCAACCGTGAAATGGGCTGGTTGAATTTTAATCGAAGAGTTTTGAGTGAAGCCCAAGATTCACGAACGCCTTTGTTAGAAGCCATTAAATTTTTATCAATTTGTGGTTCTAACATGGATGAATTTTTTATGAAGCGGGTGGGTCGTCTTAAAAGACATTTGGCGGTCGGTTTAACGCCAAAATCTTCGGATGGTCAAACACCGATCGAGCAGCTGAACATGATTCGTGGCTTTGTAAGACCCATGCTTCAGGAAATGGCGAAATGTTTCGACCAACTTAAAAGTAAACTCGATCAAGAAAAGATTTTATTGCTGACCTGGCAACAGCTGATTGAAAAAGAAAAAGATCAGATTCGAAAGTATTACCTCAAAAATGTTTTTCCGGTTTTAACCCCACTTTCGGTTGATCCGGGCCATCCCTTTCCCTTTATTTCTAATCTTTCAACCTCACTAGGAGTCACACTGAAACATCCCGAGCGAGAGGAGAAATTCTTTGCTCGAGTTAAAATTCCTAAAGTTCTGCCCCAGTGGATTCGTGTGGAAAACGAGCGTGGCGCCCAGGCTTTTATCAGTTTGCTCGAAGTTATTCGGGAAAATCTTTCGACGTTGTTTCCCTCCATGCATGTTCTTAACGTTATGCCCTTTCGCTTAACTCGAAATGCCGATATCGATAGAGATGAAGAAGATGCTGAAGATCTACTGGAACTTATCGAAGAAGAATTGCGACAGCGTCGATTTGCTGAAGTCGTTCGCTTGGAGCATGGCCCTAATCCTGATCCATGGATGTTGAAGTTTTTAATGGAAGAGCTCGAGCTGACGGATGAAGATCTTTATGAACATCCCGGAGAGCTGGATTACACCGGGCTCAACATTATTGGGGAACTAAATGTTCCTCACTTAAAATATGAAGCTTACGTCGCTGGCGTGCCGGGGCCTTTTGCTGACGAAGCTCAATCTATTTTTTCCATTATTGATCAGCAAGATCATCTTTTGCATCATCCTTACGAAAGTTTTCGGTTGACTGTCGAAAGATTTATTCGCGAGGCTTCACTCGATCCCAAAGTCTTAGCGATTAAGATGACACTGTATCGCACGGGGGATAACAGTCCCTTCGTTAAAGCTCTGATTCGGGCTGCCGAGCAGGGGAAGCAAGTGGTTTGTCTGGTGGAATTAAAAGCCCGCTTCGATGAAGAGAGAAATATCTATTGGGCCCAGTCTCTGGAAAATGCGGGCGTTCATGTTGTCTATGGAGTTGTCGGTTTAAAGACTCACGCAAAGACTTCTTTAGTGGTGCGGCAAGATGCAGAGGGGCTTCGATGTTACGCGCACATTGGCACTGGCAATTACAATGTCGGTACGGCACGTTTTTATACGGATTTGGGTTTATTCACTTCGAAAAGTGAAATTACGGATGAGATCGTCGAATTTTTTCATTACCTGACAGGAAGATCTCTTAAAAATAATTACGAAAAACTTTTAATTGCACCGGTCAATATGTTTCAAAGATTTAAATCGATGATCGAACGTGAAGGGGAAAATGCAAAAAATGGCAAACCTTCGCAGATCATTATTAAATGCAACAATATGGAAGAGATTGATATTGGCCTGGCACTTTATGCGGCTTCTCAAAATGGTTGTGAAATTGATATGATTGTCAGAGGGTTTTGTTGCTTGCGTCCCGGTATGGTTGGACGTTCCGAGCGTTTGCGGGTGATCTCTATCATCGGCCGTTTTCTTGAACACTCGCGGCTTTATTATTTTAGAAATGGAGCGGTTGATCCTTTGGACGGCGAATTCTATATGGGTTCAGCCGATATGATGCACCGAAATCTTTATGCGCGAGTCGAGGCCATCGTTCCCATTTTGGAGCGCAATTTAAAAGAAAAGTGTTGGGAGATGCTGCAGATCTGTCTTAAGGATCAACGTCAAACTTGGGATATGAATTCCGAAGGTCAATTCCAACAAAGAAAAGGTGCTGATCCGGGTGTTCATCAAACCTTAATGAATCTTTCGAAATCTCGAGTTAAAATCACCGAGGATCATTCGGGGGAGCAAAGAGAATCATGAATCTTATCCTTGTTCGACATGCCATTGCGGAAGATCGGGAAGATTTTGCGAAAAAAAATCTTGAAGACAGTCTGCGTCCCTTAACGTCTAAGGGACGAAAAAAAATGATCAAAGTTTTGGATTGGGCGTCTCCTCATTTGGGTGATGTGGATATGATTGTTTCAAGCCCCTATCTGCGCGCCCTGCAAACGGCTGAAATTGTGCAAAGCTATTGGACTAAAATTAAAGTTGATGAGGCCGCCGAGTTGGTGCCCCATAGTCCACCGATAGCCTTTATAAAATGGCTGCAAGCTCACGCAGCTGATAAAAAAAATGTTGTGGCTGTTGGGCATGACCCCCACTTGTCTTTATTCTTAAGTTACCTGTTGTCCAATAAGAACGAATCTTTCATTGAATTGAAGAAATCCGGAATTGCCGTCGTCGAGCTCAGTTCCTTCGATCAAATGGAGACAACACCGGCTCAGCTTTTATGGCTAGTGCAGCCCAAGCTTATTGAATAATTTTTTAGACAAGGCTCCACAGCAATCCATCGCGCAAGCCGACGCAGGGAATGTGAATCTTATTAAGCCCGGATTGGCGCATAATGGTTTTAACTATAAATAGAGCTGGAAGAATAACATCAGCTCGATCGGCACGAAGATTTAATTTTTCTATTCGAGTTTGAATATCAATTTCTGAAAGTTTTTGTGAGATGGCTACGAGCTCCGCTAAAGTTAAATAGTTGTTAGGTGTTTTTTCCAACAGGTCTAACTTTAAACGAGCCATGCATTCGAGATTGCCACCGGTTCCCACCGCAAAGTCCATTGGTAGAGCCGAAATATTTTTAGCGATATGTTGAGATAAATCCGAAGTGAGATCGCCAATTAAAACTTTAAGCGACTTTTCCCCAAGACCCCGTTTTTTAAGATGATCAAGGAGACGCACTGTTCCCAATGGGAAGCTGGCGGTGGATTTAATTTTCGCATTTTGTGTCAAGGTCAGTTCGACGCTGCCGCCACCGATATCGATCAGCAAAGCATTGCGCTGATGCAAATCGATCTGATTTTTGACGGCCTGAAATATCAGTTCTGCTTCTTCTTTTCCCGAAATAACATCGATTTGAATGTGAGATTCTTCTAAAATGGATTTTATAAACTCGTTTTTGTTTTTGGCTTCCCGAACGGCACTGGTCGCAACAGTTCGGCCCGCTTCAACTTTGTATTTCTGATTGAGATGCGCAAAGTGAGAAAAAGAGTCGACAGCCGCTTCGAGAGTTTTTTCTGAAATTAAACCATTTTCAAAAACGTCATGTCCTAATCTTACGGGTGAACGGAACTTTTTGATTTCTTTCATACGGCCATCTTCGTAAGATGCAATCATCATCCTGATTGCATTAGATCCCACATCGATAGCTGACAGTGTCTGTTTCAATCCCCCTCCGACAAACTTCTTTGATGACATAGTTTAAGATTGATTGCAAGTTAAGGCCGATTTCGGCAGGATTAAGAACATGAATAAAATTTGTTTCATATTCTTACTGGGTTTTTCTTTACGAACTCATGCTGCTTTGATTGATAATCAATCAAATTTTGAATCGGATCTCGAAGTCGGCATGATCATGAACGTGATCTCGCAACCCACTCCGATGAGAGGGGCGACAGCTTTCGAAATCCCCACAGTCAAAGCAAAATTTGAACTGACTCAAGCGGAGGGGAATTCCTTTCACTTCACGTTTACAGGAACAGACAATCGGGATAGCAACAGTAAAAAATTTCAGCTTGAGGCCGAGAAAGCTTCGGTTGTCTTAAAGTCTTACTTTCCATCAACCTTTTGGCTTGAGCTCGGCTTAATCGAAAATCCTTGGAATGAGGTCAGTGAAGAGCTTTGGGATTTTCAATTTTGGGGACCTTCCAGCAATCCCGCTTTGAATCGCTATAAATATTTGCCCACTTCCGAGATGGGATTCAATGCTCATTGGAATCTTAGCGAGCGTTTTGGGACGACTTTATCGGTAATGAACGGGGAATCATCTCTGGAGAATGAACAGGGACCAAAAAAGGATGCTCAAATCATTGTGTGGTATGAAGATGAAACTTGGCAGACCTCGTTTGGCTATCTGCGTGGATCTTATGAAACCGATGAGCCCGCCATTAGTGAAAAGGAAAGGCAACTTTTCCGTTTAGCCTACATTTGGGAACCCCTACGAATTGCTGTAGAATTGTACAAAACACGGGATCCTTCTCGGGCCATAACAAGCTTAGGATTGGCTGAAGGTTTGAATTTGAATTCCTATGTCAATCAGTCGATCGAGGGGCAAGGTGGAAGTTTGACTCTGCATTGGAGGCTGAGCGAAGTTTACACCCTGCGCCTGCGAGAAGATCAATTGAACCCGGCGCTCAAGTTCGACGATGTTGCCGTTATTTCCCATATTGCCGCTATTTCGTATGAGCCTTCACAGAGCACCAGTTTTTCACTCATTCTTCTGCAAACGACCCATGGTCTAAACCATTCAAATGCATCGAAAACAGATGAACGTGCACTTCTGGCTCTGGGAATGCATTTTTAACAATAATCTGACAAAAGGTGATTTACTTTTTAATTTAACTGCGATTAATTCCAACAGGTGAGGTCTAAGTGGAAAGATCAATTGATGCGCAGTTGGATGAATTAAAAAGACAAATCCTGGTTATGGGCGGCCATGTCGAAAAGGCGCTTCATGAGGTTATACTGGCTCTTTTCAAAAAAGAAGATTTCCGCTTCCAAGCTGTGCACAAAATGGAAGACCAAATCAATGAAGATCAAGTTCGTGTTGATAACTTTTGCATTCAGCTGTTAGCGAAACAAAGTCCTGTGGCTAAGGATTTGCGCATGATTCTTTCAATCATCAAAATCAATACGGATTTAGAGCGAATGGGAGATCAAGCCACTAATATTGCTTTCACGGCCCAAGATTATCTTAAAAGAAAGCCGGTTCCCCAAGCTCAGGTTTTAGTGAAAATGTCGGAAGTGGTTCGACATATGGTCAAAGAGTCTCTGGATTCGTTTGTTCGTGGTGACGTTGTTCTCGCCAGAAAAATTCTTTTAATGGACGATGAAGTTGATGCCACAAAAAATCAGGTCTTTAAAGATTTAGCTGAACATATGAAGAAGAACTCTGACGACATTGAAGCTTCTTTGGATGTGATTTTAATGGCTCGGAATTTAGAGCGACTTGGTGATCACGCAACCAATATTGCTGAAGATGTTATCTACGCTGTTACGGGACAAGATATTCGCCATGGTGGAATTTATGAACGATAGGCCACAGGTCCTTGTCGTCGAAGATGAACAAGAAATTCGCGAGCTGATGGCTTTGCATCTTTTAAGACAAGGCTACAGAGTTCATGAAAGCTCGTCGGTCGAGCAGGCACGAAAACAAGTGAGTGAAAATAAATTTGATCTTCTTGTTTTAGACTGGATGTTACCTGGACTGAGTGGAGTGGATTTTTTAGAACAGATTCGGCATTCTAAAATTCCTTCGCGAGTTCTTATGGTGACTGCGAAATCTGAACCTCAGGATATTATCGAGGGACTGGAAAAAGGGGCTGACGATTATTTAACAAAACCTTTTAATCCGGATGTGTTTATGGCTCGAGTGCGGGCCATACTCCGTCGAGCTGTCGATAAGGCCGATGATAACTCTGAGGAGATTGTGATCGATGGATTAAAGGTCAATTTTGCGACTTACGATGTTCAACTTCAGGGGGAGAAGCTTCATCTCACGCCCTCCGAGTATAAGCTTTTGTCGATCATGCTTCAGAATCAAGGTCGGGTTTTAACCAGAGACCGCCTGATTGAAAATATTCAGGGTGAAGGCATCAATGTTGTGGGCCGCACGATTGATACCCATGTCTTTGGGCTTAGAAAAAAATTAAAGGAATGGGGAGATCACATCGAAACCATTCGTGGAGTTGGATACCGGGTTAAATTGGATTTAGTATGAAGGCAGGCCGTTTCCCCTGGAGAATTTTTCTACGATTTTTCATTGCCCAGTCTGCAGCATTTAATTTTGTTTTGATTTTTATTTTTTTAATTATTACCCCTTTGACCCACGAAAAAAATAAAACCCTTTGGGTTTTATTTGGCACATTTCTCGTCGTCAACACTTTGGTTTCTATACTGACCTCCTTTCGCTTTACTTTCCCTCTTCATCGCCTGCTGATTAAAACATTGCAGATCTCTCGAAAAAAGAAATCCTTGGAATTGACCGAGGAGCAGGAAGAAGAAGATATCTTTGCTCAAGAAGATCTCGAGTTTGCAGATTTCGAACGAGCTTTGCAGCGGATTTCCCGCAAATTGAAAAAGAAAAAAGAACAGTTGCAGCGAGAGCGGGATGAAACTCAAGCATTTATGTCCTCGGTCCAAGAAGGACTGCTCATGGTTGGTTTCGACGAGAAAGTCTTTTATTTTAATTCCCAGTTTGCGACTCATTTTTTGAACTCGTCCAATCTTGGTCAGAAAAATCTCACGCTGACTCAGATCTTTCGTATTCCTGAAATTTACGAAAGCTTTCGCCAAGTGATTCGCGAGAAGGCAATTCAGCGGGTGTCAGTGAAAATTGTAACTCAGTTGGACCGATTGCCACGGGACTTTTCTATTTCCTTAGCTCCACTCAGAAAATACAAATCAGCCGAGATTTATGGGGTATTAATTGTTTTCCATGACATCACGGACATTCGCAAAGCTGAAAAAATTCGTATTGAATTTGTGGCCAATGCCTCTCATGAACTTCGCACGCCTTTGACCTCCATCAAAGGCTACGTCGAGACCGTAAAAAGTGATTTACAGCAAGGAAATGCCAAGGAAGCTATTGGCTTTATGGAGATCATCAGTCGAAATGTAAATCGTTTAATTGATTTGGTTAATGATTTGCTCAGCCTTTCTCTTCTTGAATCACAACCAGAACTTAAAGTCGAGTCCCTGCATCCGCTGCAGATTTCAGAGCAAGTGATTAACGAACTTTCGATGATGGCTCGTGAAAAAAATCAGATCATTCATGTCAAAGGGGATGTAACACTTTTCCAGGCCGATCCGCGAAAAGTTGAGCAAGTGCTTAGAAATTTAATCACGAACGCGATTAAGTACATTCCATCGGGAAAAAATATTTATGTGCATTGGGAAGAAAACGATCATCAAGTCATCCTGAGAGTCATTGATGACGGACCGGGTATCCCCGAAGAGCACCATGGGCGTCTTTTCGAGAGGTTCTACCGAGTCGACCGGGGACGTTCCCGAGATCAAGGCGGAACAGGTTTAGGCTTAGCAATTGTTAAACACATTATGCAAAACCACGGTGGCAGTATTAGCGTGAAGAACGGTCGCGAAAAAGGGGCCGAATTTACCTGCCTGTTTCCCAAAAGAAAAGGGCCAGTCTTACTCTCTTCCGCCGAGGTGGTCGGTGAGCCTTGAAGCCTTTCAAGAATTTTACAAAAATATTTACGAGGAACGTTGGGAAACTCTAAATAAATCTTTGTTGACTCCGGAGAAGCAGATGGCCCGCTGGAACTCTTGGGCCGGCAATGGTGAAACCTTTGTGGAGCAATGCCAGAAGTATAACTTGGATTCGCGGCGAAAACATTTGTTGGGAGGTCTACTTTTGTCCTCCGAAAAGGTTGTTCCTCAAAAGACAGAGCGGGACGTGTTGGATTTTTACGTCATGGATCCAGCCAGTGTTTATGCCGCTCGATCTTTACAGATTAAGGATGGCCAGCGAGTTTTGGATATGTGTGCTGCGCCTGGTGGAAAAAGTTTGATCTTAATTGAAGGTCTAAAAACGTCAGGTGAAATCATTTGCAATGATCTTTCCGCAGATCGCCGTGAACGTTTAAAAAAAGTTATCCAACAGTATATACCACGTGACATTCGAGATCGTGTTTGGGTGAAGGGTCAAGACGCAGTTCAATTTGGTTTGCGAGAACCAGAAAGCTTCGATGCCATCTTGTTAGATGCGCCTTGTTCGGGGGAGCGCCATGTGCTGGAAGATCCGCGAGCTCTTGCCGAGTGGACACCGCGCCGACCTCGAGGACTGCAACAAAGACAATACTCACTGTTAAGTGCAGCCTTTTTAGCTTTAAAGCCCCAAGGCTATTTGTTGTATTCAACCTGTTCCATCAATCCTGACGAAAATGATGGCGTCGTGGACCGCCTTCTGGAAAAAAGGGGAATACATATTGAATTGGCAGATCTTGATGAATCCCTTTTAGAGGGCGCCGAGAAAACAAAATTGGGATTGCTCTTTTTGCCAGATCGTTGTGGCTTTGGCCCGCTTTATGTTTCTCGTCTTTTTAAACGAAATTCTTTTAAGTTGAAGTGACCGTAAGTTAACTTGCGATAAATATTAACGGCCTCGATTTCGACATCTTCAATAACTTCGTGAACAGCGAATCCGGGAACAAAACCTGAATCCATAAGTATTTTTAAGTAAGTTTGCACGACTCGATGAACAAGCTCTCCACCGTCCTCGTGAGGGTTGGCCTCCTCGTCATGAATTGCATTTTTTAATAAAATTAAAAGTTGATCTTGTTCCACATCACTCCTATCGGCGAATCTTGTGGGCGCTTTACGTCAACCATGGTCTTGTGGATTTTGGTCAGGCAGATTGGTTCAATGAAAAGCCTGCATTTGAGTGAACTTGAAAAATTAACCTCTTGGATTTTTTCCCGGATCGAGGGGGCGCAACTGCAAGAAGTTTTTGCTCACGAGCGTGGTCTTATCCTAGGCCTTTATCAAAAAGAAACATCCTGGTTGATCTTGGACTTGTCACCCACCGCGCCCTTTCTGGCGTGGATACCTTCCGAGAAGAGCCCTTGGCCCAAGACAAAACTGACGAAGCCGACGGGACTTTTCCTTAACTCCCATGCTAAGAATCTTTATCTGACTGATATTTCTATAAAGAGCGGGCTAGGTCGTGCTGTTCAAATCGTGTTTCAAAATAAAACTCAAAGCTGTGAAATTGAGCTGCAGCTTATACCAAGAAGGCCCAATCTTAAAGTCAGCGCCGAAGCCAAGACTGTGACGTGGTCCCCCTGGAAAGAGCTGGATCAGACCAAAGATCTGTCCTCGGAAGTGTCCGCAGAGGGCCGTGAACCAGAACTTTTGATTCAGGAATGGCTGCAGTCTTTAAAAAGCCCGGCCCATCGAGCGCCTGTTCATTCTTTCGGAATTGAAACTCTCCAAAAAGATTTACGAAAAAAAACCAAAGCCATTGACGCTATCGAAACGACCATTAAAAAAAATCAAAAGGACTCTGAAGTCTTATATCGACTGGGCGAAGAACTTAAACATAAATCCGTTGAGTCCTTTCAAGGAACTGAAAATGAAGTTTTTTTGAACTTAAAGCGATCATCTTCTTGGAATCGGGAACACTGTTTCACTCAAGCCAAGGCGAATATTAAAAAGGTTCAAGGAGCCCAGTCTCGATTAGAGATTTTGAAAAATGAAATTCACGAACTTGAAGAGAAAATGAAAAAAGTTGAAAGTGGGGAGTTAAGTTTGTCTTCACTGGAGTCTGATAAAAAGGCTCTTGGGAAACATAAGATTTTGAAAGGCGAAGGAAGTGTTCGTTCCCGAAAAAAAATTCTTCCTTCGGGACTTGTGGTTTTTTTAGGAAAGTCTGCGAAAGACAACTTGGCCTTGTTGCGTCGAGCGCGAGCTTGGGACTATTGGATGCATCTGCGCGATTATCCAGGATCTCACGCCATTGTTCATCGTGAAAAAAATCAAAATTTTTCGATGTCTGAAATGCAAGAGGTAGCCACCTGGCTCGCTGAAGAATCTTTGAGTGCAAAAACCCTTCAGAATGGAATTCGTTTGGATGTGATCGTGGCAGAAGCTCGCTTCGTTCGTCCTATTAAGGGGGATAAGGCAGGTCAGGTGAATTATCATTCAGAAAAAATTTTTCAATTCAAATACGAGAAAAAAATGATCAGCTCTTGACAAGAAAATCGCTCAAAATGAAGATTTAGAATAATTAAAAATGAGGAGAGATCACGTGATTGAAGTTCAAGCTTTATGCAAAGATTACGGTCCTTATCGCGCAATCAATAATCTCAACTTTAGCCTGAAGAAAGGCGATGTGGTTGGCTTTCTAGGACCCAACGGTGCGGGTAAATCGACAACCATGAAAATCATCACCGGCTTTATGGCTCCGACTTCGGGAAAAGCATCGGTGGCGGGCTTTGATGTTTTTGAAAATCCCATCGAAGTGAAAAAAAGAATTGGCTACTTGCCTGAGACACCACCAGTTTACACCGACATGTTTGTTAAAGATTACTTGACGTACGTTGCCGAATTGAAAGAGGTTAAAAAAGACAAAATTAAAACCTTGGTGGATCGAGCCATAGAAAAAACAAATTTGGGTTCTGTGCAAAATCGTTTAATTGGTCATCTCTCGAAAGGCTTTCGACAACGAGTGGGAATAGCTCAGGCGATTGTCTCTGATCCTGAGGTGCTGATTTTGGATGAGCCCACCGTTGGACTTGATCCTAAGCAGGTTGCAGAGATTCGGGAATTGATCCAAGAATTGCGTGGACAGCACACAATTATCTTATCAACCCACATTCTTTCTGAAGTGCAAGCAGTCTGTGAAAAAGTGATTATCATCAATAAAGGAAAAATTGTCGCCCAGGACACAATCAGTAATCTATCAAAATTGGAAAAAGGACAAAGTCGGCTTTTTATTCGTCTGCGTAAAGACATCGCGGATTTACATTCCGTTATTTCGGGCATTGATGGAATTTTGAGTATCGACAGCGGTGCAAGCAATCGAGAGTGGAAAGTGGATTTGCAAGGGCAGGATGAAACGATCGAAGCCATCAGTTCACGCATCGTGAGCCAAGGTTTAGGTTTGTTAGAGCTCAGTCCTACTCGTATGGATCTAGAAGATGTCTTTTTAAAATTGACCTACGGGCAAGATAAAGGAGGCGAATCATGAAGGGGACATGGACCATTTGTAAAAAAGAGCTTCGGGGATTTTTAATCAGCCCAAATTTCTATTTGATCGCATTTCTTTTCACCTTGATGTTCAGTCTGACCTATTCATTAAGCTTGTCCCAGTTTGTTCGCAGTCTCAGTCAAATGGTGGCCATGCCAGGAGCCCCGGCTCAACAAATGAATATTCACTATGCGGTTTTCTTAAGACTACTTTCTTATTTAAATCTCATGCTGATTTTTGTTGTGCCCGCCCTAGCGATGAAACTTTTTGCTGAAGAAAAAAAATTGCGCACATTTGATTTGCTCCTGACTTCACCGGTAACTTCTCTGCACATTGTGTTCGGGAAATTTTTTGCTTTATTGGGTATTGTTTTTGTGCTGGTGTTCCTGGCATTTTTATATCCTTTGGTGACTTCCACATTTGCAACCATTCAGTGGCCGCCGCTCATCATTGCTTATTTCGGGATATTTTTAGTGGGAGCTGTTTACGCATCAATGAATTTATTTTGTTCTAGCCTGACGGAAAGTATTTTGATCGCCTATGTGACTTCCGTTTTGCTGAACATTTCAATTTGGCTGGTGGGCATGGGGGTCGAAGCCGTTGACAGTCAAACCGCCCGACAAGTCTTTGAGCATATTTCTTTGAATACGCACTTGGCCAGTTTGGTTGAAGGCACAATTCGATCCAGTGGTTTGATCTTTCTCTTCAGTGTTTGTGCCTTATTTGTTTTTCTTTGTGAACGTGTTGTTGAATCAAATCGTTGGAGGTAAACATGAGTAAACTTGGTAAGCTTTCGTTTCTATTTTCAGGTTTGTCATTATTGGCCTTCGGTGTGGCCCGGTTTATTTTAGGAACTTGGGTTCCCTATCTTTGGGTGCTGATTGGTCTGGTGGTTTTATTCTTTGTTGCCGCCATTTTTGTTGATCGCAAATTTTTTAAAGAAATTTTTTCGATGCGAACAACCAAGCATGGAATGAATGCGGGAATGATGGTTCTAATGTTTGTCTTCTTGATGGCCATCATCAACTTTCTAGGTGTGCGCAATGTGGTCACCTGGGATTTTTCATCAGCCAAACGTAATACCTTGTCAAATCAGTCCATCAAGTTGGTTAAAAATTTAGACTCTGAACTGAAAGTTTTATTTTTCTATAAAAAAGGTCAAGAAGGGGCCGAAGAAAATAAGGCCGCCTTTCGTGAACTGATTAAAAAATATCAAGATCAAACAAGTAAAATCAATTTGGACTTTGTTGAGGTGAATGAACGGCCTGATTTGGCCAAAGAATTCGGTGTTGATCGGGGTTCAGGAATTGTTTTTTTAACCTACAAGGGCCGAAAAAATCGTATTGATAAAATTGACGAGCAAGAAATTACATCAGCCCTGGTGAAGGTTTCCCGTGAAAAGGAAAAAACGATTTATTTCACTGTAGGGCACAAAGAACTCAATCTTGACGAAGGTAAAGAAGCCAACGGCTTATTCCAGTTAAAGTCCTTGTTAGAGGGAAATAATTATAAAGTAAAAACATGGGCCATTACGACTGAACCTAAGGCTCCGGCCGATGCTGACATTGTAGTCGTCGCTGGTCCCACGCAAAATTTTTTGGAGGTCGAAGTCAAAGCTCTTCAAGAGTATTTAAAAAATGGCGGAAATTTAATGCTCGCCTTAGAGAGCACGACGGCAGGACTTGATACTTTGATGAAAACTGTGGGCGTGCAGCCTCAGCAGAACTTTGTATTCAACATTGTGAATTTGGGTGGGCAGGGCGGTATTGATCCCCGCATTACTTTCGGCAGCGATTTCTCGAAAGAAAATGAAATTACCAAAGTCTTTGCTCAAAATGAAATGACCTTATTTCAGCGGCCCATGTCTCTGACGCCAGCCAATCCTATTCCCGCAGGAATGAGCTTAACAGAAATAGTTAAGACAACGGCGAATGCGGCTGCTTTTAAAGATTTGGCGATGAAAGGCGAGCCCGCGCGTGGACCTTTCACCTTAGCCATGGTCATTAAAGGAAAACTTTCAGAGGGTGGCGCAGCTCCTGCGGCCCCAGCAGGAAAAGAATTTCAAATGGTTGTTTTTGGTGACGCCGATTTTTTTAACAATCAATTGCTGATGCAAAATCTCAATCGTGATTTGTTGCTCAATACCTTAGCTTCTTTGAGCAAAGAAGAAAATTTAATCAGTGTAACGCCAAAAGAACTGGCGCGTACCGAGATCAGTCCTTCCAGCTTCAAGCAAGCGGCCTTCTTTTTTGGTTTTATTATTCCGCTGCCTTTGTTGATGTTGATTACCAGTGTTGGTTTGTGGTTTAAGCGAAGACATGCCTAAAGGAGATGGAAATGAAAAAAATTTCGGGCTCGATGTGGCTGTTTATTGTCGTTGTCGTACTCAGTGCTTACACTTATTTTTTTGAATTCTATAAAAAAGACCTTACCGAGAAAAAAAAGGCTGAAGAGTCAAAGGTCTTTGCTGTGCAAAAAGATCAGGTGAATGAAATTTCCTTTCGTGGACCTGGCGAGAAGTTTTTGTTGAAGCGAACCGTCGATGGCTGGGAAGTGACCGAACCATTCAGTGATATTGCGGATAACGAAAGTGTTGAGAGCTTTCTTAACCCTTTGTTGGATGAGCGAACAAAAGACTTGGTGAAAGAAGGCGACGGTTCTGACGATAAGGCCTTTGGTTTCGGAGAGAATTCGGTGTTTATCGGACTGAAATCTTCATCGGGGCAAGCTCAAGAAGCTGAAGTTTCTCCAGAAAAAAATTTCGAAGGGAATCCCTTTTTAAGAAGGAAGGATGAGAAAAAGATTTTTGTAGTTAACTCGAGTTGGGCGGGCTACACCAATAAAAAAGCCGCTGATTTTCGGGACAAAAGACTTTTGCGGGCCCGCATTGCTGAAGCGGAAGAGTTTGAGGTTCAAAACTCTGCAGGATCTTTTAAATTAATTTCCAAAGAGTCCAAATGGCAAAGTCCATCCATGGAATCAGAACTATTAGATCAAAATCGTATACGTGATACTTTGATGGCTATTTCTGAATTGAAGGCTCAGGAAATTCTAAGTTCTGATAAAAAATCTTTAAGTCGCCCGATCGTAAAAATCAGAATCAAATTGAAAGTGAAGGGTGAAGACAAAACTTGGGTCGGAGAATTTGAGCCGGGTCTCGACAAGAATTCAGCCGTGGCTTCAAATTCTTTTCCTGGGCAAATACTTAAGATCGATCGACAAAGTTTTGATCGGTTCAATCAAGTTAACTTGCTAGATTTAAGAGATCACCGTTGGCCCTTTGCTTTTGACAAAGCCAAAGTGAAGAAGATCGAGGTGACAACGCCGATGAAAAAATCAAATCTTGTGCTCAAAGGGAATGATTGGGTTTTAGATCCTGCAGATCCTTCCATTGATGTTCAACAGACAGCGGTCAAAGATTTGGTGGATCGAATTAAAACTTTCGAGGCAACAAATTTTTTACCTGCGGCGATGTCCAAAGAATTTAAAAAGGAAAATAGTCTTCGCTTCAGCGATGAAGAAAATAAGCTGGTCTTTGAATTTATGTGGGGCAGCTCGCTGAAGAAAAAGCTTGGTGGCGTTGAAAAAAATATTCGACTGGCAAAAACCTCCCGGTCTGAAGAAGTTTTTGCAATTGAAGAGTCTTTGTTTGGTCGTCTGAATTTGCAAGGCTTAAGCCTTAAGAAAAAAGAGCAACCTTGAAAAATATAAGTATAAAATCACCGACACGTGTTGATTTGGCTGGAGGAACTTTAGATCTTTGGCCGCTGTACAATTTTATCGGGGGTGCGCCCACGGTGAATGTGGCCATCGATGTTTGGACCCAAGTTGATATTGATGCTCGCAGTGACCAAGCCATCGAGATTCATTCACTGGATTTGAATTACAAAAAAACTTTTCGCAGTTGTGAAGAGCTGGTGGCCTCTGCAGAGCCTGAAATGACTTTATTCCGGCCTCTGCTTCGTCATTTTCAACCACGAGGTGGGTTTTCTTTAAAAGCCCAATCGCAAAGCCCTGTTGGGGGAGGCTTGGGCGGAAGCTCGAGCTTGGTGATCAGCCTTATTAAGGCTTTATCTGCCTGGGGGGGGACGAGGTTAGCGAACAGTCACGAAGTGGTTCATTTCGCACATAATATCGAGGCCGAAGTTTTAAATACTCCAACAGGAACTCAAGATTATTATCCGGCCTTTTCGGGAGGCCTAAACATTTTAAATTATAGCTTCACGGGAACTCAGCAAGAAATTTTGCCGGTGAAAGGTTCGCCCCTCGACGAATATTTTTTATTAATTAATACGGGAAGGTCCCATCATTCAGGTCTCAACAATTTTGAAGTGCTTAAATCTGCTGTGCAAAAAGATAAAAAGACCATGCAGGCTTTGCAGGATCTTAAGTCCGTAGCTATCGAAATGTCGCAAGTCTGCCGGGATCAGAAGTGGGATCGCTTGCCGGGACTCTTCCAAAAAGAATATAAGCACAGAATACAGTTGTCCGAAGGCTTTAGCAGTCCAGAGATCGAAAAACTTCACAGTCTGGCTTTGAATGCCGGCGCCGACGCGGTTAAAATATGTGGAGCAGGTGGGGGTGGATGTGTGTTAGTATGGGTTTCACCCAACCATCGACAGAAAGTGATCAGTGAGTGTCAAAAGGCCGGGTTTCAAACTCTCAACGCACGCCCCGTGAATCCCATCTGAGCGATGAGATGCATCGCTTTTTGGGTTTGTCCATCGCCGGTGGCAAATCTGACAAAGCCTGCTTGGCCGTCATTGAATACTTCCCAAAATATAAAAAAGTTTTTCTGACCAAAATATTTGATAAAATTAAATCCGACGAAAATGTTTCGGCTGATTTAAAATTGCATGAACTGATCCAGCAAGTGCGAGACAAAACAGTGAGTCTAACGATGGATACGCCCTCACGATTACCTCATTGTGTGAGCTGTACTCTCCAATGTCCTGGCTATGAAAATTGTAAGGAACCTCACATCGATTGGATGTGGAAGTACTTCCGCGAGAACAGCAAAAAGAAAAAACCAAAAAAGATTTTTACTCCTTACACTCAACGTGCGGTCGAGATGTATTTCGCCAGCGAGTTGGGTGAGCGCTTTATTTTGCCTCACGCTTTAGGTGCGAACCAAGCTCCTTTATTGGCGCGAGCTGCTTACATCACGAAACGTTTAGACCTTCCTGTCCTTGAAGCCTTTCCCAAAGCCACTTTGTGGAGGCTGGGGTTGTCTCTGCAGGTCATGAAGTCTCATTTGCGCCATCATCGTCATTCCGTCGGTGGGCAAGAGTCGCGAAAATTAATTCTTCAAGCTTTGAGTGCAGGTCATGTCGCTTTTGTTTATGAGCAAGATGTTAAGTTGATGACAGAAAATAATCATGCCTTTGAAGCTTTTTTATGTGCTTTGACAGGCTTCCTAAAGTTTAAGGGCCTCACTGAACCCCGCCCTAAAAATTTCCCCAAAAAAGAAGATTGGATCGAAGTGCCAGTTGAGAATATCAATTGGCAGAAGGTTGTTTAAAAAGGATGAACTTAAAAAATACTTTAAGCCATTATTTTTTAAATACTTTAATACAGCTGTTCGAGCCGTGATGGTTTGTGTAATTGATTCGCTGATTTTCTGGAACTTTAGTTCTTGCAAAACCATGATTTAAGAAGAATGCATCCTTAGTCTTTTCATCTAATGTGTCGAATTCATCCTTAGCTGCCGCCATAATTCTCTTAGAGAATTCTTGAATGCCGCCTATATCATACATTCCAGCAGTTTCTTCGGCGATTCGTTTCTCGCCAAGGGCAATAACGGCTGAATCAATAGGCTTATTGTTATATTGAGCGGTACCCAATACTTGTAAAGCGATATCAACACTTCCGTCGGAAAATTCTTTGTCGCGACCATGAAGGCGTTTCTGTACTTTTGACCGCAGTGATTTTATGAAACTAGCAACAGAAAGTTGTGGATCAGATTGAAAATCATAAAAAATTATCTTTTTTCCAGCTTTTTGAAACATTTCTATTTCCATACCTGTAATTTGCCCTCCAGCCATGGCAACTAACTTATCGCTTATGGCGAGGAAAGTTTCTGTGGTGGTTGATCGTTGTCCTGTCTTTGGATCGTAACCGCCGTAAAGGTTGTCCTTAATGACAAAGATCTCATCGGCGTATCGTGATTGGCTTGCTGGGTCTCCAGCCTTTTCAGAAACTGTGCCGATAGTCTGAAACCCCATTTTTTTAGCGACTTCATAAACATAGCCGATGCCAACGGAGCTGCCACCAGCGTTTATTATATATTTTTTTGAATCTAGCTGATTGAGTTCATGCACGATGGCATCATGAAAAGCTTGATGGTCCTTATATCCTTGGCGTGAAAAACCAGCAAAGGTAACAACTTTTTTATTGTAGGATGAAATGGCTTTGATTGCAGATTCCTTGTCAAGCCAGTGAAATTTTTGACGATCTTTCCAGTTTTTAGACCCGTTGTGGGTTTTCATAGCTTCAGGAAGTTGAGATGAAATCATTTGTATGAGTTGATTAGAATCTGCGAAGCTTTTTTCTGGATACAATGATGTGGCATTATTGGCGGCTCCTGCTGGCCCTTTAGCAAGAGCAAATTTAACATTACTATTTCTTGCCGATTGGATTTCGTCGGCAACGATTGCGCCTCCACTCCAATAAATAACTAGACCATTTTGATTCGCTACGAATTTAAGTGTCGTCGCTGATCTCTCAAACCACCAGGGAGCTGCGACGATAGCGTCTGTTATAGGACCCAGTTCGTAGAGTGTTCCGCGATTTTCAGAAACCAATGTTCCTAGCATTTTAAACTGTGGTTTACCCTGTTTTTTCAGATCTTGATTATAACGTTCAATCTCTTGATGTACAATTTTTTCGACGCCATAGTCGGAGCCACCAGTGACGAAATAAACTTTAGCAGGATCTAATGCATGGATCATTTCACGAATAGATTTTAAAATGGTTTCCCGATCACGTAAAGAAACTTGTTCATAGCTAAACATGGATGCGCCTGTAATAAGGATAGGCTTCATGCCAGGCACCGTGGGTAGGAAAGCTTCAAAGCTTTGATGAGCACGGTAGCCCATCGATTTTAAACGAGCCTCAATATTGATTTTCATCTGCTGCTTTCGGTTTTCTTCGATAGTCCAATCTGAATTCTTAAATTTGGCTTCAGGCAGGTTTGTGGGTATTAATAAATTTGGATTTTTTGCTAATCGAGATTTAAATTCGGTTTCTCGTCTATTTATATACTTCTTAGAAAATTGGTGAATGTCAGATAAGTCATTTTTTGTGGCACCAGCGTAAATAGCGCCGTACAATTGGGAAGCAGGAGTCTCTCCATATAACCCATGTCCGTCGGTTCCCAAAGTCACTGGAACTTTGTGAGCTAGATAATCACGGATTGGAATATCTTCAGCATTAACAGCATTATTTAAGGCTAGATTTGATCCAGTATTAATTTCAACAGAAGAACCTGTTTTGACTAATTCGTTAAGGGTTGCTTGATCAACTCCATATAATCCATGTCCAATTTGGTTTGAACCAAATTGAACTGCATTCTTAACGTTACTAGGGTAAAACAGATTCTCTCCGGCATGCACGCGAATGATTCCTTCTTTCAGGCCGGCCTCTTCCAAAATTAATTTAGCGTCACGGACTTCATTTTCGATGGCGTGAGAGGAATTGGTTTCATGTCCCATAAAATCAAACCCTACAATGTAAGGACTAGTTAAAAGCGCTTTGGTCCTGGCAAAAATATCTTGATTGAATAAAGTTGGAGAGTGTCTCCAGAGAGCAACTAGAAATCGAATTTTGACACCTAACTCTTGTTCCAATTTAGGTAAAATTTCGTGTGCCTCCCCTAACCAATCGGGCCAGGAAACGTCCGAAAGTGATAGGAGGGCATACTCAACTCCATTTTGTTTATAGTCAATAGCCAGTGATCTTAAGTATTCTTGGAATGCAGGTCTGAATTTCACGAGAGGTCCCCGAAATTTATACGATACTTCCATTCTTTCCAAGCTAACAACTTCAGTCTTTGGCAGGTCCATAACATCAATTAATTTTTTTAAACCATCTTCAGAAATATTTTCGTGAGTTATGGGAATAGCTTTTTGATTTTTATACTGATCAGGATAAGAAATTTTTAGTTCATCAAGTAAAGCGGTCGGGTAAGGAATTGAAAAATTAAATGCTATTCTCATGATTTCCTCGGACCTTAAAGCGCCTCCAAAGTGAGTGTGCAGATCCACTGGAGAACGGTACTTCTTAATTTCTTGTTTTGAAAGTGTAGGCGCCATTTTTTGTGCATATGCAGGCCCACTTTTACCTAGCATTCGAATATCAAAGCTTGTTAGTTTTCCAGAAGGAAGCCATTTAATGTTGCCCGATTGAAGAAATACTATTCTTCCTACATGCCTCTGGAAAATATAGACATCTATAGGAGTGTTTGATTTTTTTAAGAAAATACTTTTATTAATGATTTTTTTTTGGATTTGAACTTGCTGCTGAGTAAATAATAAGCCGGAAAAAATAGATTGAGTTGCTTTAACATTACCCGTCCAGTTTTTTTGATCTTTATCAATGATATTAATTTCAATTTCGTCATTTTCAATTTCAATTTTTAATTCATATTTGGAAATTTCATCAATAGATGTATTTATAGTATTTGCATATAGAAATCCAATTTTGGTAAATGCGAAAAAAAGGAGAAAAAAATGTTTCATAATGATACACCTATCTTAAATTTAACTTCTCTATCGTAATGCAAGCGCGAGGCCATGGTACTGTCCTTGCATTAAAGTCTGTTACAAGGATTTGATTATGCAGAATTTAGTAAAACTATTGCTCCGTCAGTTACCGAGGACTTTGCTTCTTGGAAGTGTGCTTTTTGGTGGGCCGTTTTATTCATATGCACAAAATAGCTGTAAAGATGTTTTTGATTTTGCTAAAAATAAAAAAATCGAAAGATTGAACACAGTTCCTGAGGTCCCACGGAGTAGTACTGATAGTTGGGACAAAACTATCGGCGAATTTTGGTTCGCAACTGTCAAAAAACTAGGCACTCCAAGAACCGGAGTAATCGTAGAAATTGGGCCTGGTGGCCGGGGTAAAGTTGGATATGGGCTTAGTAAATATAATTTTGAGGGCATTCTTTATGTCATCGAACTTGATTCGCAAGCACTTCAACAAACTTTATCCATATACAAAACTCTCATGCCTCATGCTGAAATTATCGGTATTTCAAAACCATTTCAGTTAGCTACGGGCGAAATTAAACAAAGACCTGATGCAATTTTAGCCAATCATTTACTTGATGATTTAATCACCTACGAAGCGTCGTCAGAAGAAATGCGCAGCCGTATTTTTACTAATTGCTATACGACCTGTAGTCTTAACGCCGCTAAGGAACTTTGGTCTCAACTTAAAAAAACTCCATCGCAAATTGAAGATGCTCGAGCAAAAGTCAAACGTGATTTTTTAGATTTTGTGCAAGTAACTGGAGCGCAACACGTTGGGCTGAGCCAATATGACAGTAAAACTTTTAAAGATCATGGGTTGGTTGATCCGGATCAGCACGCTCAAATATTATTAAAAGAAATTTCTTCATATTTATCGAGTAAATTTGACTTAAGTCATTTAACTGAGATTAAAACAATTGGGCTACAGCCAACCACATGGTTGCTGGCTAAGCGTAAGTATATTCCTGAGAATCTTGCCGAGGCAGCTGCCCTACGAACTAAGGAAGACTCAGAAAGTCGCCTTTACATCGAAATTCAAGGCATTCGTGTTCCAAGGAAATCTGCAAATTCTAAATGGCGTGCGGTTTTTGTGAGAGAGAATGAGGATCAAATCAGTGAAGATGGTTATAAATCTGGCTGGGTTCGTTTCGGTAATAAAATCAGTGAATGGCTTAAATCCAAATACCGTGACGCTAAAGGCAGCATAGATTATCGATTTTCCGATGGCAGACAAGTTAAGGTTTCTGCAAAAGTGGCTCGAGCTCTTGAATTCTCGTATTTAGATTCGTTAAATCCATACAGTCCAAAGAACAGTATTGTTATTGGTATTCATGATGACCTACCGACCATTATCGAAATGGTTCGACAATCCCAAGCTGAAAAACTTGGTCAGCCAGGTGGTTATTTTCGAATTGATGAGATTTCAACAGAAGGATTAGAAATAACAAGTTCTGAAGACTTGTATAAAGAGTATGGTCTAAAGAGTCGCGTTTATTCTCCAAAAGGAGAATGGGTTGTCGACTCGTCAATTCCTGCTGAAAACATCATTTCGACTTTAAAATTTAAACAATTATACGGAAAGACCTCATTGCAAGAGCTCGCTACAAAAAAACCGGAATATCAATTCAAAGTCGGTGAAGAGGTTTACTACCAAGCAATGAACGGTGAGAAATACGTCGGCGTCGTTGCCAGGGATTATATTATTGACGGTTTTTTAATTGTCACTTACCACAATCGCTATGGGCAACTCAGTTATGATCTTGGTCATGTGCAATATGCTAAAAAATCTACTAAAATAAATAAGAATTTACCTTTTGATTTTAATTTATCTGCCATTCATCACGAGCTTAATCGTAATCCTGAAAGCCTCGTGCCTTTATTAGAGCTTTTGTCGAGTGATCCAGATATTGGATTTTTAATTAAGAGCAGTTCTGGAACAGCTAAAAGAGAATCCATTGGTACTCATTCCGCAAAAGTTTATTCTACTTTCAAAGAATTTGAAGATAGAAATCCTATTTTACGCTCTTTCAAAACTAAGGGTGGCCTTACACTTTCTAAGTTTTTAGCAATGGTTATAGCTGTTCATGATATTGGTAAGTCAATAGCAGGAGCACACGCTGGAATTGAAAAACAAAAGGAATACAATACTCCATTGGCGCTGAGAATTCTTTCACAACTATCTATGCAGAAGTCAGATCTTGAGCTCGCGAAAGCAATTATTGATCATGATGATTTCGGTCGTCTTTTCAATGCGCGAACACCTCAAGATCAAAAACTCAAGCCTGATCAGCTTATTGAAATCATCAGCCGTCGTGCGACTGAATTAAGAATTTCACCACGTCTGCTTTATGCACTGAATCTTGTTTTTTATTTAGCAGATGCCGGTTCGTACGACGTCGTCAGGAATAATTACTTTCATATTGACTCTAGCAATCGGCTAGTCCCAAAGAACCCAGACTTCGAAATTCTGGAAAAAATTGCAGCTAAGTTACCTTAAAATAACTGTTTTTATGAATGAATAGAGGAAAATGAAAAAATTGATTTTAGTAGTCTTAATAACTTTTTCAACCTCTGCTCACGCGGTGACAGTTATTTTTGATATTGATTGGACTCTACTTTATAGAGATCAAGTAAGCCAACAAGCAATCGAATCTGATAGTATTTTGGTTCATGATAAGGATGTGTATCGCATTTCAGATTACGCAGTTCAGGTCATCGAATTGCTTTTACGGCGAGGTGTAAATGTTCAGTTTTTTAGTGGTGGTAACGCTGATAGAAATGAGTATTTTATTCGAGTACTCAATGAAAAAATCAATCGTATTGCCAAAGAGCCTAGAGTTTTACCGCAGGCTTTTAGTAAAGAGTCCTTAACCGAAGTCCTAGGTCCCGCATCAGGACTGGATTTCTTTGATCGCACTAAAAAAAATTTACTAACCGTAGTTTCTCCCGCCGAGCTTGAAAATACAGTAATTATTGATGATGACAGAAAGTTTCGATTTGACAGTCAGCGAGAACATTGGATTCATTTAACTACTTATCAAGATTTTTTAGAATATCCGTCGGCAACCTCACCTCTTCCGATGATTTAAATCAATGGCGACCACCGAATCGAACAGCATGGCTTATTGAACGTCATAAACTTCTTGTAGTTGTTGAGGCGATCATTGAAACCCTTGAAGATTCGAACTCTTCAAGATCCTTTTTGCAAAAACTAAAAGAAAAATTTAGGGTTGGTGACGGTCAAGAAATGGATTCTTATGGCCCGAGATCAATTGAACTTGCAAAAGCAGGGGTGGAAAGGCTTAAGCGAGAGAATATACATATTGGGTATGAGCGGGCTCGTTCTATCCTGCCTAATTTGAATCCGATTAAATCTTGCTCGTCTTTCTTTTTGATACATTAATAATGCCTATTAATTTCATATAGATTTACCCAATTCCTGGCAATGGCCTAAAAAAATCCTTCAAGCCGTCAACTTGCATCGGTGTTTTATCAAAACTCTGAATCCAAGTCTCTGGAGTTTCCATGCACAAGAAAATATTCCAACGAGGATCATTCGACAAAAATTCCTTGCGAACAAATTGAAACATCTCGTGGCGAAGACTAGCGTCATAGCGAAGTTTGCTGCCCTCCGATGGAAACATTTCGGCTGAGGTCACCAGGCTGCGTAAACCAAATCGCTCGCGCATCAGGTGACGTTGCTCGGGTTGGAACCGCAAGGTTCCCAATGAGATGACGTTCACTTGTTCAACAGAAAATCGTGACGTCAATTCGCGCACTAGGCCCGAATAACTTTCTTTCCATTCGGGATGCCAAATCATGGGATCAATATGGAAGGCTAAGGAAAATCCCGCTGTCGCACACTTTTCAGCAGCTGCCAAGCGTTCATGAAAGCGAGCTGTGCCGTGCTCTTCAGAATTAATAACCAAAGGAGGATTGATGGACCAGCTAGTAACAACATTCTTTGCGGGAGCTAAATCCAAAAACTGATCGACACGATCTGATTTCGTTTTAAATTCCAAAGTCCAACGAGGATATTTTCTGAAAAAAGAAATGAGCTCACGTGAATACAAAGTGAGCTCATCCAAACTGAGACTATCGATGACTTCGCCGGTGCCTACACGGTAGGGAAGGTCAGCGTGCTTAACAGCCATTTCATCAAGCTCCTGCAGAGCCTGATCAATGTTAGTGTAAATCTTCATGATCGGGGAATTTAGGTAACTTTGCAGATAACAATAGCTGCAATTCATATTGCATTGGCTTCCTAAATTCAGAACATAATAGTTACAGCAGGTCAGGGTTTTTTTCTGAGTTGCTCCAGGGCAGCGTTTGAAAAACTGTCCCGCAAATGGTGTTAAGAAAAGATTTTTTTTGCTGCGATCGAATTGCGAGGCGCTGAGCTCGCCACGATGATCAGTCCAAGGCTGTTCGTCCACCACTTTAATTTTTTCAGGTGGGAAATACTTTATCACCCGTTTAGCAGCGGAAGAGTCCACCGACTTCTCATCGATAAAAACTTTTTCGAAATGATCGACTATTGTTCCTGGGACAGGGATTTCCACTCTTCAACGACCTTTTCTAAATGGGTAACTGTTTTTTTCAAATCGGCAGAACTTGCAACAAACATTTGAACATCAAAACCGGCTTTATCTCCCCGGCGTTGGTAACGAGCTTGAATATTTTTTGGCCAGCTTATTTTTAATTTTTCTTTGCTTGCAAGATCTCGCTGATGGGTTTGTGGGTAACGTAAGATTTTGAGTTGGATCAATGTTGAATTCGCCGAATCGTCGAAGGCAGCTAAAATCTGCTCTTCCGAGAGAGACATCAAACAGAGATCGGTAACAAGCTCTAGAATTTGTACGCCTTCGGATTTACTCGGTCTGGCTTGTAAAAACACTTTCGCTATAAAATTAATTTTTCCAAGGGGCAAAGTTTTTAAGGGGTTTAAATCCGCAGGTTGCAAATCCTTTTCATGAAGCCAAGCTAGCAGGGCTGCAGAAAGTGCTGAAACAACGGGCAATAGCTCTTTAAGGCTTTCTTGTTGGCCCTTGCCCCAACGAGAAAAAAAATAATCTTCATCAAAAATTGAAGCAAACAGGGGAGACTGGGCTAAAAAACCGAATTGCGCTAAGGTGAATCGGGGATGAATTTCGAAAAAGTAATCCACATGGGATCTACCATCTGCGACTTCAACACTTAGGGCTTGAGTCAGCGTTTCACTTTCAAAACTTGAGATCAATTGATCGCCAATAGCCCAGGCCAAAGGAAGAGAGCGGCTTTTAGACGATGACTCTAAAAATTCGGGAAATTTCAGATCTGATTTCAGATGAGAATAGGGAACTAAAGTCCACTTCATGACATTCATTGTCAGGGTGTTCTCACAGAGGAGTAACGAAGTCAATTGTGAGGTGATAAGGCCTTGTGTATATTCAAGAGATGTCAGATTGGCGCGAACGAGCTGAAATTGGTGGGGATGTCGTCTTTTTTCGATATGCTCCCCCGGGGCTGGAAAAAAATTCAGAAGAAGTCTTTGTTTGGGATTTAGATAAAACCTATCTTGATACCTCGATTGATTCCCTAAGTGGTCTTTTGCAAACCATTTTGGAAAAAGCCATGACTAAAAAAAATATCCCTGGCACTGACACTCTACTGAGAGCTTTGGCCCAGTACCGAGCTAAAATTAAAGGCCAAAGTTTTTTCCCAATTTATTTTATCACCGCTTCGCCTCCGCAAATGGAGGAGCGAATTATGGAAAAATTAGAGTTTGATAAAATCAATCCCTTGGGATGTTTTTATAAAGATAATTTAAAAAATTTGCGTCCTCGACGGTTTTGGCGTCTGACAAAACAAGTGGGATATAAACTGCAAGCTTTACTTCAGTTGCGGACACGACTTCACCCCAACGTCAGGCAGGTTTGTTGGGGAGATGACTCTGAAAGTGATGCGATCATTTACAATTTGTATTCAGATATCTGCTCGCGACGAATCTCACCTATGGATTTACGCCATGTTTTAGAAAAACTTTATGTCAGCGGTGATCAGGTCGATACCATTATGCTCTTGCAGTCAGAAATTCCTGAAAATGATCCGGTTGAAAAAATTTATATCAACTTGGCGACCGATACGGATTCTGATTATTACTTGAAGTTTGGTCGACGAACTTTAGCCACCGAGAATACCTTCCAAGTGGCTCTGGATTTATTTCAAGATCAAAAAATTGATCTGGATGGACTTTATTCTGTTGTTAAAGATATGATTGATAACTACAGATACACTCCCGAAGAGCTTATGAAAACATACGACGAGATTATTCGTCGCGGGGTGATCGGGAAGTTGTGTTTTGAAAAAACAAAGGCTTTATTTGTTGAAAAGGGTCTGCTGTATCCTTCTTATGAACCTAGCACGCCGCCCATTCAGGAAAATACGATTTTACATGAGCCCTGGGTTCAAGAGCGGATCGATTATCTGCATGATTACCGATAAGAAATTTTGGTATAAACTTTCGTTAGTTTATAGCCTTTCTGTCCTTTTGTGCAGCTCACTCATTTTTGCGCAGGAAACAAGTCAGCAGCCTGTTAGAAATATGAGACACCTTCCACCTAAAAAAGCCCCGGAAAGTACTTCTTCGGGAATTCTTGGAACTGAAAAAGTTCAGAAGGTTTTATCCCATCGGGTTGTTAGTTTGGCGAATCAACTGGATTCTTTTTTCGGAGCGAAGCGGGCTGATGACGAAAAAAATGGAAGCACTTTACGGATAATCCCCTCTTATCGGGTCAGTGAATATCACACCCCCGTCGGAGAATTTGAAATTCGACTCAACTTAAAATTACTCAATCTCGAAAGAGAAGGAAAAGACCTCGAAGAGCGCATATTTAAAAATCCTGATGAGCCAGAAGATCAACTGGATATTGCTGGTGCCGGCATTTCCGACAGCGATTATGAAAAGCAAATGCGAAAGATCAGAATGGAACAAGAAGAGTGGGGGTGGAATTACAATGTTGAAAATCGCATTATTGTTAAAACTCCTTTATCCTTCTTTTCAAAATTCAGGATTCGAAAGAACTTTCGCGGATCAACTTTTGTCCATCGTTTCTACAACGAATTTGGTTGGGCCAGTGATACTCAATGGCAAGAATTAGCTTCCTTCAGCTCAGATTACGAGCTGAATCGCTATTTGCTCTTTCGTTTCAACAACGAACTGAATTGGCAGTTCAACACAAACGCCATTTCTTCTTCCCATGGTCCCTCTTTGCTCCAAAGTCTTAGCAAGAGAGATTCAATTTCTTACGACTTGCGAATGAATGGTGTGATCGAACGCTTTAATTGGACCTTGGATAGCTATGGACCTAGTGTCACCTACCGTCGTCAGCTTGAAAGTAAATGGATTTTTTACGAGCTAAATCCCGCTTTAACCTTTGCTCGTTTGGATGATTTTAAACGAGCTTTCAGTCTGTATGTCCGTTTTGAATTTGTATTTGGGGATATTTAAACGAGCTAAATTTTAAGTCCCTCGACGTCCAATTGGTAAAGTGACTTTCTGACATTTTTCCCAGGTTTAGCCATCTGTAAACACCTGTTGATTGTTTTGCGCGTGTACTTTTTATTTTTGATAATACTTAAGCACCAAATGGCATCGTACTTTGTTTTTTTCCACTGTGTAAGGCGATCACACACTTCAAGGGCTGCATCATCATAATCGACCTTAGCCGTCGGTGTGCTTTTAATTGTATTGAGACAGCGCATGATCTCATCGGGAGATTCGAAATGAGGAGGCAACTTTTCACAGACGGCGAGCGCGCCTGCATCGAAGACACTGCCTTCCATTTCGGATTCGCATTTATCAAAGATGCCAGTGGCTTCCCACTTTTTTAAGCTTCCACAAACAGATCTTTCTTCCACCGTGTTTTTCGTTTTTACTTTGCCAGCTTTTTTCACTGGTTCTGCGGGAGATGGCGGCGTTGTCGTTCGTGTTGAACAGCTGACAACGAATAATGCGGCAAATAATAAAGAAATAAACTTCATTGCGGGACCTCCAACTTAATTAAACGCAAATTCAACCTCTGGCGCAAGTAAAAGATGCTTGCAAAGGTCGAGTGAATTGATTCTACTTTTGCGGCTGAATTAACTTTGATGATTCGTAAAAACCACTAATGACTTAATAAGGAGTCTAACAATGAAAAATATCTTAGTTTCTCTCTGTTTAGCTGTGTTCCTTTTATGCGGAACAATGGCAACGGCTCAAAACGCATTTACCAATTCCAGTGAAAAAGCTTATTTCACTTTAAAAAATCTTTTTGAACAGTCTAAAGATCCCATTGTCGAGACTGACATTGATTTAGCTTCCAACCTTAAAAGTAACCAAAAATGCGCAATCTGATACTAAAGCAAATATGTTTGTGATCAACCGAGAGGCTCAAAGAAATAGCGCTTTATCACAATGGGAAGGCTTCGCAAAATTAGGTGTTAAAACTGTGACCCCTCAAGAAATTCAGATCCTGATCACAACGACAGGTTTGCAGGATTCTCCGATCCAGATGAAATTGCGCAAGAACCAAAATTACGTAACGACAGAAATTATTACTTATAAGGATTCAGCAAACCAAATCACAATCTACGGTTATTGTTACCGACAGTAATTTTAATGAGAACCCTCTTTCACATCACCACTCATGAGTCCTGGATCAAAGCTCAAAAGCAGGGCGTCTACTTAGCTGATTCGCTGAGCAAAGAGGGCTTCATTCATTTTTCACAACTTCATCAAGTTTTATCGACGGCCGAGCTTTTCTTTAGCGAGTCTCATGAAAAGCTCTTGCTGCTGACGATCAACGAAGAAATGTTGAGTTCGCCAATTAAATACGAAGGAGAAAGCAAATTTCCCCATTTGTATGGCCCACTTAATTTGGATGCCGTTATCTCGGTGGATCCCTTCCAAAAGGAAAATGGAAAATTTATTTTGCCTTCGCAATCTAAAGTGAAGAAAAATTTTTAAAACTTTAGACTGATCTCATTGAAATTAGTTTTTCGTATGCCTGTCGAAGTATTTCTTGAACCGCAATCGAAATTTGATCCGTAGTTCTGAGCAGGCTAGGGCGCAGGCCTTGGATTCGGCGGTTGATTGATAGGGGGAGGGGAATTGATTCTTATCATTTTAGTTAACCCATCATCACCTTTAGATCCATCTGCAACACGGTAATGAAAAGAATTATTAAAAGGAACTGGGCTGTCGTAGACTGCATATTCCTTTGGAAAAGAATCGCGAATGGAAAGTGTTGCCGATCGCGGAGTTCCCCACTTAATTAAAGAATAAATTTCATAAACATCTTTAACTTGCATATGAATACAACCCGTCGAAACAAAACCACGATTGAATATTTCGGACGCAGGTAAGAGCGTGGCATGAAGACCATACATTGTGTAACGTGCAGATTTATCTAAAACACCGAGGAAAGGAAAACCGTAATAGTACCAAGGTTCTTCGCGTGATTCGTAGAAGCGGGAATGATTATTCTGAATTTGTCCTTCAAGTTTTGGTGTCTGTAAATCCTGGTTATTAAGACTAAAACCACCAAGCCCGATAGGATAAACTTTAATAAAACTGGGATTATGAGATTTAAGAAGTAATTTTCTTTCCCAACGCGAGATAATCAGATCGATCTGAGAATTTTGCGTGAGATTGTATTTTTTCCATTCGACACGGAGAGCCTTTTTAAAATCGGCACTGAGGTAAAATTCCCCACGATAGTAAAAAATTTGCCCGGTTTGAGGAGACCCCACGGCCTGCAATGTGAATTTCACTGTGTTATCAGCGTTTAATTGTGGCTGAGAAATAAGCTCAACGCCATAGAGAGAATTCACTCGAGTGCTCGGTAATTTATTAGGACCAGATGCAAAAAAATTTAAATGATCCGGTCGACAAGATTCACATTCTTGCAAGTAGCTAAGAATTTTAGAGATTATCGGATGCTGTTGCGATTGAAATTTTGCAACATCACGAAGATCTGTAAACAAAAATACATTCTCTGCATTTGCCCAAGAGCAAAATCCAAAAAAATTTACAAAAAAAATAAAGAAATAAATTTTCAAACGCATTTAACTCAATTCCTGTTTGACTGAACTAACATTGGCGACTAACTGTTTCAACCTCGAAGTCACAGATTGAAAATTTACTAGGAGGTAAAAATGAAAGGTATTTTGACTTTAGTCGCATTTTGCGCCGCAGTTGCAGTTTCTACGACAGCATCAGCGAAACCGTGGTTAGCTCTGGATATGAATTCTTGGAATACATTGAAAGAAATGTGTGAAAATTACAAAGACTTTGGAGCTCAAGTTCCACCAGAGGACATCCAAGTTAAATGTGAGTCAGTAATTATGCGCACTCAAATTATTGGAACCGAAGAAATCGCATTCCCAAGTTCTGGTACTGTATCAATGGCTATCACTTCTTCAAAAGCCAATGTACACACAAATGTTGCTAGTAATAACGTAGACCCTGTAAAAGTGGCTTGCCCCGTAATTGCACAAGTAAAACAAGTTGCTTCTGGAATGTTTCCTAGCAGCTGTGCTGAGTTAAAAGCTTGCACTGGTTCTTTTGTTGATTTCTGCTTAGAGAAATTGCGCTCTGGAAACTACACTGGCGAAGCTGAAGTTGTAGCTGGTTCACAAAAATCACTTTGCAATAAGAAGCACTAGTTATGAAAAAGATAATTTCAATCATTTTAGTATGTGCATTAATAGGGATTGGTTGCAGCCAAGGGACTTCGAATAAAGATGCTGAGGCTACTCCCGCAGCGGCTGCCTCTGAGTCAGATGATAGAGATTATCCAACGAAAAACTTATCGGAAGATCAAAAATTAGTTACTCATGTTATGGGTCTTCTGAAAGTTCAGACCGGTAAGTTTATTTATGAATCCCCCAAGGCCTCTCGGCCTTGGGCAGGATGGTGGATTCCATTAAAAGACAATAATCTGTTTACTGGTTCAAATTCCCCCTTGAGAAAATATGATTTACTTTCCGCCATTGTCACTGGTGGGAATAGCGGAAAAGTATCTGAAAAGTTTAAAATGAAAAGCGAGGCTTTAGAGATTCTTCCTTGGGAAGGACTTTGCGATGCTTGGTCTTTAGCTTCTGTTTATGAAAAAGAACCCAAAGATTTTTTGCTTGTTAACAATATCTGCTTAACTCCGGGTGATCAAAAGGCTCTTTTGACTATTGCCTACAAAGATAACGCAACTGATCTTAAAAATAATTATTTCGGCCAACTAAATAAGAAAGGACCTGGAATTGTATTCAGCGATATTTATCCTGATCAACTTCATCGTTTTATCCAAGTTGAATTAGGCAGCAGAAAAAGTCCTTTTCTGATGGATTTCGATGCCGGTGAGCCCGTTTGGACAGTCCCTGTTTACCGTGCTGAACTTAATATCATGCAAGCCGAAGATAATCCCGGGCGGCTTAATGTCGAACTCTATTTACTTTTTCCAGCCTTCCAGCTGAATGCCGAAGAAAAAAAATTAAACGATATTGGAAAATTATCAAGTCCACCAAATAAAATTAAATACACTTACTCCTTGTATGGAGAATGGCAAGGGTCAGACTTTGTTGTTTCTAAAGGGCGTTGGACAGAAAGCTCAACCATGCATCATCCTGATTACGTGATTTCGTTGCCACCGAATACTGGCGCTTTGCCACAAGGGAATGATGAAACAAAAGTTGATTATTTCACTCTAAAAAAGATTTTCTCTAGGGGCACGATTGTTGAGTCTTGTTTTAATAAATAAGCTCTCGCCTTGTTTTAAGTCCATTGTGAAGGCCAGTTTCATTCTGGCTTTTATTCTCTTTGGTTTTTCAGCTCATGCTTTAAAAGTTGTTAATGCTGGAAATGATTTTAGGAATTTTCTTAAAGATTTTGACCCTTCAAAATCAGAGCAGAATTATATCCGCTGGCTTGAGTTTGAAGAACAGTATAGCGATATTTACACTTCAGCTATTTTTAAGCGCAGTTTGCCGAACTGGGATCAGATTAAAAAACAACAGTTAGACCGGTTTTTTCGCGAACTTCCCAGCATCAGTCCTAAAATGTTGCTTCTGTTTGATCAGGCCGAAGAGATTGCAAAACGGCAAGTCGCTCGGATTCAAACACAGCTTAAAGATTTCAATCCCAATATCACAATTTATTTTTTACCCAGCGCTTTAACTTTCAATGCTTTGGTCACTACGACTTCGGCGGATATGAGCCACTACATTTTGATCATTGGAGTGGACGGAATTGCCCTTGGAAATAATGACTTGGACATCGTGTTTTCTCATGAACTTTTTCATATGTACCATTTCGATAAGTCGGGATTGGTTTCTGAATTTAGTTCAAGTTTAAGTCCCTTGTGGACCGAGGGCATGGCCTCTTATTTTTCTCGAATAAAAAATCCTAATAAAAGTTTAGATGCCGTTCTTATGGATGCTGCTCTGGCGCAGGCTTGCCAAGAGCCTAAAAATGCCCAATCCTGGGCGCAAAGTTTTTTACGCTCTATTGAGCTGCCTTTAACATCGGAGCAAGCTTTCCAATTAAAGAAAGAATGGTTTTGGCAAGACAGCTCGACTTTGTCACCTCGGCGTGGTTACTGCTTGGGCTATCTATTAGTTGAAAAGATAGCGAAGAAATCTTCCTTCGAAGATATGACTCGTTGGGGTGATTTGATCATGAGTGAAGAGGTCAAAAAGGCCCTTCAAGAAATGGCTCTGTAAATTTTTATGGATCGAAAAGCAGCAATTCGTCACATTAATAAAAATGGAGCTCTATTGGTCTTTCCTATCAATAATAGGAAAGACCCTCGTTCGCTGTGGTCAGAATTTTATCCTCGTTCAGAAATGCGGTGGGAGTGGGATGAAGGCGGGGACAATCGGGTTGGACGTTTGTGGCAGCTGATGAAAGATCTTTCGGATTCACGGCAGGTTGTTTATTCAAAATGGTATCAAGGACGAGCCACCTTTTTTTCAAAGAAACTTTTCACGGCACTTCTGTCGGTTTTACATCATCAAGGAAATGCGCGCAGGGATTTGTCTCCCACAGCTCGCCATCTTTTGGAAACATTGGAAAATGATTCTCCACTGTCGACCAAACAATTAAAGGCCCTGGCCGAGCTGCAAGGAAAATTTAATGAACCGATTTATAACAAAGGGCTCAAGGAGTTATTTTCTCGCTTTTTGATTGTAGCTTTTGGTGAAGTTGAAGATGGCGCCTTTCCTTCTTTGGCTATGGGATCGACTTCATTGCTTTATGAAAATCTTGTGAGCGAAGCTCAAAAGATGTCGCTGAAAGAAGCGCAGTCCATCCTAGATAATTATTGGTCCGAGGATAATCTTTTTCGAAAACATTTCTTAAAAGTATTAAAAGGATTACCTTCAGTCCCAGAGAGCAATGAAGACTTAGGGATGTAAAGCTTTCGTTAACTCTTTAATGATATTTTCTTTTTTTACGAGTCCATCAAAAATGAAATCGCGGATAAAGAGCATTCCGTCAGTTTCAAACTTTTTCCATGGCAAAGAGTGATGCTTGATGGTTTCGTCCCAGGTCTCGAAAGAAGCTCGGGGATTTGTGTCACCTTGGAAACCTCGGTTTTCAAAATTCTTTCTTGGATCTCCTCCCCAGACAATTTGACGAGTGATTTCAGGTCTAAAAATGAGTAACAGTGTGTTTTGATCGTCGTTAGTCTTAATAGCTAAAACACCACTGGCATGTTCTGTAATAGCTTCCCAACGTGGATCTTCCCCAGAGAGATGATCGATTGCCAACACTTGCTGATGATGGGTCTCAAATTTTACGAGTAACCATTTTGCTAATTCTTCAATATCACTTTTCAAAGGAGTTAAACCGGCAAAATCGATTAAACTTTTTCCAACCAGAGCAACGCCGCCACCGCGAAAAGCTTCGGTGACGGATCGATGTTGCTTGAAGAAAAAATCCAGTGGTTCCGAGGTTAAGCGCAGACTTTCTAATATACGCTTCAATTTTAACTCGAATTCAAGGCGATCTTCTTGGTTTTCCATTTCTTCTAAAAGCGGACCAACAATTGAAAAATGATTCGCAAGAATTTCGCAGGCAGTTCTTTGAGCTTGTGTGATGTAAAGAGGTTTAAAGTTATGACAGGTGATCAATCCCCAAAGCTCTTCATTGTGTGTTACCGCAACCGAATAAGAAGCTTGCACGCCCATATTGCGCAGATGCTGAAGGTGTACCGGTCCTACGGACCGCAGTCGAGAATCGCTAAGGTCTAAAGGCTTTCTTGTTTTTGGATTGAGTCTGGGAAGTATAGGCGAAACTTCTGCTTGAACATCGCTGATCAGTCGAACTTTATTTTTTAAATAAAGTTCTCGTGCGGGTTTTGCGATGTCGGAAGCGGGAAATCGATGATTAATGTACGAATGAGCTTCGGCAATTCGATCTTCTGCAATGACTTCTCCATACCAATGAGGTTGAACAAATCGGTACATCATGACTCGGTCCAAGCCCGTGATGCGACGGATGGATTGGCACACCAAACTCGCAACTTCTTTCATGTCCTTAGCTTCTCCTGAAATCGCCATGAAAGTATTTATTTCGTTCTGCAAAAGGTTCTCTTCGAAAATTCCATCGCCTGATCTTTGGTGTCGCTCTAGTTCTAAGACAAATAGACCTTCGGATTCGTAAAGATATGCATCAAAGCGCTGGCCCAAAAATGTCGGGTTCACGTTGAGGTGTAAACCCCGCCTTTCCCAGGGAAAGTTCGAAGCGGCTTTTTTTGCTTGCGCACTTAAATCTGAACCGAACACCTGTTCGAGTTTTGCACCGAGGAGATCTTTGATATCTTTACCTAAAAAATTTTCGGCATTTTCTGAAATGTTTTGGATGCGGCACTCAGGGAGAGCGAATGAAAAAAGACATCCGTGACCTTGGACAGAGGAAAAAAGATGAATCGGCTCAGGATCATACTGGGTCAGCGAGGTCAGCATTTTACCTAGTTCGGGTTGGGTTTCCATTCAATGCCCCCTTTCCAGAGAAATTTTGACCTGCCACTTTTTCAGCATGTCGCGCAAGTTTTCAATACGAATGGGTTTTGTAAGATAGTCATTCATACCGGCTTGAAAAGCTTGGTCTGCATCTTTGCTCATGGCATTTGCCGTCAGTGCGATGACAGGGATTTCGTTTTTTGGAGCCGGAAGTTTTCTTATGTTGGTGGTTGCTGCATAGCCATCCATTTCAGGCATTTGAACATCCATCAAAACAAGATCAAATTCTTTTTTCTGAATCATTTGTAAGGCTTCCGTTGCAAGCTCGGCGAGTTCAACTTTGTGACCCAGTTTTTCCAAAAATAAGCCAATCAAAGTGCGATTATCAGGACTGGCATCAACAGCCAATATTGATAAGGGCTTTAAATTCACAGTCTTCGAATTTGGACTTGCATCACGATTTTTCTCTGAAACTTTCAATTGCCTACGAGAGATAGCAAGGGGAACATGGAAGAAAAAGCGACTGCCAGATCCGTAAGTACTTTCAAAGCCAATTTCTCCACCCATAAGAGCAACCAGATGTTTTGAAATCATAAGCCCAAGACCTGTTCCGCCAAAGCGTCGTGAACTTCCAGTGTCGACTTGAGAAAATCTTTGGAATAAACGGTGATGATCTTCTTCGGCAATGCCGATTCCCGTATCGGTCACAGAAAATTCAAAAGAATTTTCTCCTGTGGAGACACCTATTTTTTCAGCCACTTCAAGAACAATGCTTCCTTGATCAGTGAACTTGATTGAGTTACCAATCAGGTTCACTAACACTTGGCGCAGACGGGTAGGATCACCGATGACGTTGCAATTCGCCTTAGGGGTTATCTTGGCCTCGAGAGCTACATTCTTTTTGGCCGTTTGAGGTTTAAATATCTCGATAACATCAGCAACCAGCTCGGCCAAGTTGAACGAAACTGCATCCAGCTTAATCATGCCGGCTTCAATGCGCGAAACATCCAAGATATCTTCAATCAAACTGAGTAAAACTTTTCCAGATCTCTCGATACTGTTGGCGAAAGATTTTTGATCATTGCTCAGTTGAGTATCTCCAAGAAGCTGAGCCATTCCTAAAACCACATTCAACGGAGTCCTGAGCTCGTGACTCATGGATGCTAAGAAATCACTCTTCGAGCGATTAGCAATTTCAGCATCTGTTTTTGCTCGGCGCAGATCGTTTTCAATCTTTTTATGAACTGAAACATCGCGGCTGAGGGCTGCGACACGCTCAATATTTCCAGAAGGGCCTGGAATTGGAACGAGGGTGGTCGAGATTTGTCGAACTCCACCTGGAGTTTCTAAGACATCATCGAAGATTTCAACATTGCGAGTTTGTACGCAACGCTGATATCGAGCCAAAACGTCTTCGATTTTAGAACTGTCCGTGAAGTTTCGTAAATTTTCTCCGATCAATTGGCCATTACTTGCGCCCCAAATTTTGGCAACGCTGCGATTGAAGGATTCAATAATAAAGTCATCACCACACACTTGAAAGATCGTTAAAAAATCAATCGTGTAATTGAAGACGCTGCTGTAGATCGCATCTTTTTCTAAGAGCTGATCCGTTTTATGGCGAGTTTCCGAAACATCAAAACCCACGGCTTGATATTCGGTCACCTGTCCTTCCAGGTTAAAAAATCCACGCATAATCCATCGGACCCACCTTGGCTTATGAGATGAAAGGGCCATTCGATGTTCCATTTGGACAGTGGGATTGGCTTGATTAATGGATAGGATTTCATTTTTAATTCGAAGCCAATCTTCTGCAGCAACAACCTGTTCAAATTTTTTCGTCTGGTCAGAGAGAGTGTTCATTTCAAAAAGATGAGCGAAAGACTGATTGATATAAGAAAGAGATCCATCTTCAGAAAAACGACAGACATACACGGACTGATCTTCAACGATAGAACGGTAGCGAGCTTCACTGAGCTTCAGTTCCTCCTGCATGCGAACTTGCTCGCTGATATCGGCTGAAACAACTCCAACCGCGTAAGGGGCTAGGCCACGCTCTTCTGCCATCGGAAAGCGACTGGATAATAGGTGTTTGTTATTGCCGTCAGGAAAAACTAAACTTTCTTGTTTTTTACTGACTTTACCTTTGAGAAGTACTTCTAAATCAGCATCACGGAATTGCATTGCTATCGAGTCGGGAAAAAGTTCGCGATCAGTTTTTCCTAAAATTTCATTTTCTGCGAGATTAAAAAACTTTTGAAAGGCTTCGTTGACTAAAATATAACGTCCCAAAGCGTCCTTCATCGAAACAATGCTTTCTGCACCATTTATAATAGATTTAAGACGAAGTTCACTTTGTCGTATTTTTTCCTGGGCGCGAAGCTGCGTGGTGTAGTCGTTAAATATGACAATAGCACCAATAATACTTTGGTTTTCATCCAGACTTGGAAGTATACGCACCTGATAAATAGTTGACCCTACTTCGGTGGTCATTTCAGAGGCCTGGCCGTCACGAATAGCTCGGTTTAGCTGTTCATCAAAATCATCAAGTTCAAAATTAGAAGACACCCGTGAAATTTCGCGTCCAATATCGTTGCCACTGATCCTAAAAACTTTTGAGGTCTCGGGATTAAAGCGAACAACCCGCTTTCGCGCATCCAGAATAAGCATTGGGGAGGTTATGCTATTTTCTACGTTTTCGAAACTCACATTAAGCAGTTTAAGCTCGTTACTTTTAACCACGAGTTCTTCGTTCAGAGTTGTCAGTTCTTCGTTACTACTTTGAAGCTCTTCATTGGTGGTTTCGAGCTCTTCTCCTGATGCCTGAAGCTCTTCGTTCGTTGATGAAAGTTCTTCGTTCAGCGACTGCAGTTCTTCGTTAGAGACACCTAACTCTTCGATCAGTGTCTGCAAATGCTCCCGAGTCACAAAAAGTTCGTGCTCGAGCTCGGCCATTCGCGCCGGCATTTCCGATTCGTTAAGCGTTGGTACTTTTGATTCAGGTTTTGGAGCTTTAACTTTACGAAAATTAACTAAATACAGTGTTTTTGTGGGCCCTTCTTCTAAGGGAAAAAGGGGACGGACATTAATATTAAAACTAATACTTTTTCCATTGCGATTGATTTTATAAACTCGACTTTTATGAACTCCGCCATCCTTAGAAGCTTTGCGAATCAGAATAGGAACCTCAATTCCTATTCCTTTGGGTAAGAGCGTGCTCAATCGAAAATCAACTTGTGGATTAAAAAATCCTAAATAGTTAGAAACATCGCCAATGATTTGGAGGACATTTGCTTCATCATCAACGACGACGCCGGAAAGCCCGTAAGCTTTAAGTAGTCTCAAGTAAGACGTCTCAGCGAGAGAAGGCCCAGTATCAATTTTACGTTTTGTTTCAATATTCTGGTGAGGATAATAAGATTTGCGAAAAATGGGCATAGTGCGAGTCACGCCTTCAACCTTTGAAAATATCTTCGCATTTTTATTGGCCGTCGCAAAAATATTACCCGTAGGTGCGACGGATTCTGATTTTCCTAAAAGCAAAACTCCATGCGGCAATAAGGAATAATGAAATGTTTCAATGATCTTCTTTTGCAATTCGCTTTCAAAATAGATCAAAACATTGCGGCAACTGACGAGATCCAATTTAACAAAAGGAGGATTTTGAATCATGTTTTGTCTTGCAAAGACCACACATTCGCGGAGTCTTTTAGAGACTTCGAAATTTTCATTGCGTTGATCGAAATATTTTCTTCTTAACTCAAGAGGAACACTTTCGACATCCTTAGGTGAATAGACTCCGTTGCGCGCATCAAAAATCGCATCGTGATCTAAATCGGTGGCGAAGATTTTCAGCAAAAGATTGGTCTTTTGTCTTTCAATGGCTTCAGCAAAAATAATAGCCAAGGTATAAGCTTCTTCACCTGTAGCGCATCCAGCGACCCAAACACGCACTTCATCTCCCGGGTGCTTTTTTGCAAGGACAGTTTCGATGTAAGGAGTCAGGGACTGAAAAACATCTTTGTCGCGAAAAAAGCAAGTCACACTGATGAGCATTTCTTGGGCGAGTTGAGTTATCTCTCCCGGTGTGCGCAGAAGTAAGTCGTAATATTTATCAAAGCTTGCGATATTTAGAGCAGCCATTCGGCGAATTAAACGTCGGCTGATGGAAGACATTTTGTACTGTCTAAAATCAGTCCCATCCTTTTCTTTAATGAGCTCTAAAATCTTTTCAATTTCTCGTGTATCGAGTGTGCGAAATTTAAGTCGAGTTTCATGTTCAGCTAGGATTTCTGGAAAATTTCGGGCCATTTGATCGGGAGACAAAATAGAATCCACGTTCCCAGTATTGATCGCCGATTTAGGCATGCCATCATACTTGGCGCTTTCTTCGTCCTGAGCGACAGTTAAGCCACCAGCAGCTTTTATCGCTTGAATGCCATCCGACCCATCGGTTCCTGTGCCTGAGAGAATTACGCCGACAGCTCGATCGCCGTAAGCCCTGGCTAAGGACTCAAAAAAATGATCAACAGAAGGTTTCGGTCGAGTTTCATTTCCCGCTATTTTTAAAGTGATGTGATTATCGACAATATCAATGTCATGATTTGGAGGAACAACATAAATTGTTCCTGCCCTTATCAGATCTTTATCCTTGGCGCTGAGAACAGGAAGTCGAGAGTGGCGAGCTAACAATTCCACCATCATGCTTTTAGAATGAGGGGCAAGATGTTGAGCAATGATGATGCTCGAGCGAAAATCAGCAGGTAAATTTGATATCAGCAGAGTTAAAGCTTCAAGGCCACCGGCTGATGCACCTATTCCGATTACCCAACCTTCTCCATTTGGAAGAATTATATTTGAAGTCATAATACGACAGCCCGTTTTTCCTTTGGAGGCAAAATACCAGCAAATTGCCCATCAATTTAATACTATTTCTAATTTTATTAAAATTTTGCGGACTGTCTAGTTTCCCTGTTGGTGCGGGGCAAAATGTCACGAAAAATTCATTTTTATTAAAAATAAATGAAGGCAAATTCAAATTTTAAATGGGGCTGCTCTGGGCGCGCCTTAATCCTGGATGGTCACCCATGTGCTTAGTACGCCAAAAGCTCTCACTAAACGATTAAAGTAGATGGCATTGTCAGGGTGAAGCCGAATGCATCCATGGGAAGCCACAGATCCCAAGCTGCTCCAATTTCCTTTGGTTGTTCCATGAATGGCAATTCCACCTTGGACGAAGACCGCAAAGGGCATATTGCCAAAACCTTCCCAGTCTCCTCCCGGAAATATTTTCGAAGTGTAAGCATCATAAATGCGGCCGTTGGGATGAGTGTCTAAATTGGGTGTTGTCCATCCCGGAGCTCCGGTCGAAACCAACCAAGTGCGATGAGGTTGCCCATTCAGGTGTAAGTACATTTTCTGTTGAGATTTTACAATTTGAGCCCACACATGGCATTCAGCCCGCTGGCAACTTTCGCTTGAATGAAGAATTTTAATTCTGAAATCGTTCTCAATGTGAGAAGGCAATCCTGTTTCGCGTTCATAAATGCGGTCGTATTCTTTCAACAGTTCTTCAGCCTTTGGATCGAAGGGATTAAAGTCATCCAGAACATTGGGAGTTGAAGGATTTTCTGAAGCTTGATTTGTAGAGGCAGGTAACGCCCAGGTTGAAGATGCAAGTAAAAAGACCAGACCGAATTCCATAAAAGCAACCTTGATTTTCATGCGTGTCCCCCGACAAAAAATTATTCAAAATTCAAAATCCATCGACTGCCTAAGCAATTTAGAAACCATGAAGTAATCGGTCTCTGAAGGAAAGGAAAGGGAAAAATGGGGTTGTTTTCCTCTGGATGGGAATTTCTAGGGGGATTCGCGCCGCTTTTCTGCGTAACCGATGTAGGACAACGATAGGCTTTTGGTCAGTTTGAATCGAAGCGTCTTCGGGACAATTCCCGAAATTAAGGATTGAATCGGGATAGATGAAAAAACAGGTCGTATTCCTGACATCTCGACAACCTTCATGGAAAACTCGTCGCAGAAGTTTGCAACTTCCTGGGGTTTTATAAACAGTCTTAATACGTGGAGATTTTTGGGAGTGTTTTTAACGAACCATTCAACAAATTTAATGATGATCAAATAAGAAAGTAAATTGCGATTAAAAGTATGAAATACGAATAGGCCCCTAGGTTTTAAAACCCGGGATACTTCTTCGATAACCTTCTTTGGGTCTTCGACATGCTCCAAAAAATCCATCGCTGTGACGACTTCGAAGCTTTGATCTGGAAAAGGAAGTTTGTAAGCGTCTGCAGCCAGATAATCAATGGAGTTTGTTTCATCAAAATCTTTCGCGACTTTTAGGCTTTCCTCCGATAAATCTATTCCTGTGACGTTCAAGCCAGCTTTGGCTAAAGGATTACTCAAAAAGCCTGCACCACAGCCGATATCTAAAACATGTGTTTTTTTGTCTAAAGGAAATCGACTCTTTATTTTTTCTAAAACCCAGGGAGTTTTTGTTTTAGATTCGGCTCGCAACAGAGCAATGGGATCATCATCAGCCTCGTACCAACGGTTTCCATAGTTATCGTAAATCTTGTTGTTAACGGAATTGGATTCTAAATCCAAGATTTTTTCCACGGGAAACTCCAATATAAAATTTGAAAAACCATAAATGAAAATATGACCCAGGTTTGAAAAAATAAAAAAGTGCTGTTGAATTGCTGAGCCCAAATAAAACCAGCCGCGAAAAAACAAACGGGATGCAAAATAAATAAAATCGAGTGAAGCCAGTGTTCGCCGGGACCGCAAAGCTCAGCATGCACAAATTCGTCTTTGGTGACAAAGAAACTCGAAAAAGAAGCCAAGCCGATATAGATGGATAAATTTTCAATGCTGTATGAAGCTTTCGTCAGAAAAAAATAAGTAATAAAAACAAAAAAAGTATCAATGGGGTGACCAATGCGTTCCCATTTCCCCAAACCCCGCTGACGATGATAATAAAACTCGTCGACGAAGATAACTAGGCCCTGCAAAACAAAGGGAAGATATAAAAAAGATTCAGGAAATTTCAAAGACCGCTCCGAATAAAGTCAGTCCAGGACCAAAAGCGAAGCTGATCACCAGTTGGCCTGTTGATGGTTTTGATTTTAAAATTTCATTCCACACATGGGGTAATGTGGCGGAAGACATATTGCCTCTTTCGAAGAGCACCTTTTTACTGAGAGCCACTTGTGCATCTTCCAGCTCCAGTTCGGTCTGAACAAAATCAATGATTTTGGGCCCACCGGGGTGGACAGCGAAGAGTGCCTCTTTTGTTTCAGCCAAAGAAATATCAGCCTTCCGGAGTAAATTTATAAGAAAAGGGCGAAGTTCTTGACGAATTTTGTTGGGGACGTCGCGTGACAAAGTCATCTGCATTCCCCAGGGAGATGGCATCCAGGACATGTCTTCTTCAGAGTGAGGAACAACTTGTTCATGCACGGCTTTAATTTTGAATGCGAAATCCTCTTTAGTTTTATCGGCTGCCACAGTGTATTTAATATGCCCGTCGGCGAACAGTGTTTGAACTATGATTTGCTCGGGAGTATTGAACAATGGATTCATGTGGAGGCCACACATTTCAGTGTGAACGATATCAACAAAGTAGTCAGGTTCTTTTGTCGCTTCCGTGGTGACCAAGGCTTGCCCTAAACGAACCGCCGGCAGTGAAGCGTAACATCCCATATGATAAAGATGAGTTATTCCGGTGTGCTTCTTCCACAGGTCATTGCCAACAAACTTTTGGGGCGCGCTGGGAGAGATGTAACCCGTGCAGGTGACATGGAGCAAATGGTCCGGTAAACTTGGTTTGTTTTCGAGAGGATAAATTTCAGAAAAGATGTTCAGTGCTTTTTCAGAGAAAAAACGCGTTCTCTCTTGGATGTCAAAGCCGACGCTATGATCAGAGGTGATGCTATAAATTTTTGACTCTGATGAATTTTTATTGAGGAAATCTGGACATTCAAAAGATCTTTGAGAAATTTGACCTTCCTTGATTCCGTATCTTTTAAAGAAGGACTCGAAGTTTTCAGGATCTATCTGTTTCTCATTGGTGGGCCCCTGAAAATCTGCGGCGCGAAGATGACACTCTTGTAACCACTGATTCAATTCGCTTTGTGGGAATTTATAGGGGGGTAAGACTTTCTGGAAGTTTTGTAAAAAAATTTCACTTGAATGATTTTTTTTCAAAGCTGTACCTCTTCTGCGTAAAGCTTTAGCATGATGAAAGCAGCGCCCACATAGCATTTCATTGAAGAAATCATCAAAAGCAATAATAACTCTTGGCGTCTCGGCTGGCGAGGTTGACAAGCCTATTCCGTAGGCAATAAGCCTTGGTTTTAATTTAAGGTGAGGTTGCGATGATACCTAGATTCTTTGTGATTTTTGTAATGTTTTTCAGCCTGGCTGCACAGTCTGCAGAAATTATTAACGCCAACAATGAATTTAAAATTTTTATTAAAGATTTTAATTCGTTAAGTAATGAAGAGAATCTCCAAAAATGGAAAAGCATCGAAGAAAAATATGATCAAGTTTATTCTCCAGTTGTTTTTCCTCGAGACTCAAAAAACTGGCAGCAAAATCGCGCGGCCAAGCTGAATCTCTTTTTTACAATGTTGCCCGTACTGCATGACAGAATGTTGAAAATTTTTGATGAAGCCGAATCTATCGCTCAAAAGCAAATTCAGAAATTTCAATCCATCAACAAAGATTTTAATTCAGATATCAAAATTTATTTTCTTCCTAGCGCTTTAACCTTTAATGGCCGGGTTGTCACTTTACCCACAGATTCAGGCAAATATTCTTTGCTGATAGGAGTTGATGGGCTTGTTTACTGGAACAATGACATCGAAGTTCTATTTGCTCATGAACTTTTTCATTATTACCATTTTAATAAAAATTCAGCGATTAAAGATTTTAAGAGCAACTTTGCTCCGTTCTGGACAGAAGGCATGGCGGCTTATTACAGCCACAAGAATTTGCCGGAAAAAGATCTCAGTCAAATAATGATGGACCCAGAACTGGGTAAGGCCTGTGAGTCCGATGTCTACGTTAAAGGTCTTGCGAAGAAATTAGCTCTTGTTGTCGATGCTTCGATGTCTGCCGTTGAGCAAAATCAATTTATGAGTGAATGGTTTTGGATGAACGGGAGAGCTAAACCTCACCGTCCTGCTTATTGCCTGGGTTTTCGGGTTGTCGAAAGTTTGTCGCAAAAATACTCAATTCAAGAAATGATTTCATGGAATGAAGAAGTTATGATTCTTAATTTCAATTCCGCTCTGAATGAATTGGCGAACTGACTGTATCAAATTAAAACACGAAAGTGATGATCGCGCCAAATTGTGGGCGCCCTTAAGCCGATACCGGGAACGTCTGGTCGACCAAACCTGCGGGTCTTATAAACATTGTTGATTGCCCTTTGTCAGGAAATTATTGCGGCGCCGAGAATGTGTATAACACCTTCGGATTTGCTAACATAGCTAATGCTCCTCTCTCTGGCCCATCAGTGGCGGATATGGCTTTACAAGCCAATGGAAGTACTGGAAATGGTCAGTGGGTGTGGAACTTCCCTCTGAAAAAAGAAGGTTATATGGGAACTTATTGGAGCACCAATGCTGAATTCGAGGGAACTCAAAACGGTACAAACAAAATGATATTTATATCTCAGCCCGGTGAAGATAATAGTTTTATTGGATGGATGGGTGCCGTGCAACGGTGGCTGCTGGTTCAGGTTGGCATAAGATTGAAGTGTATTTGAAATCCAGCCCAACACGCACCTCACGAGACGTAATAGTGAAGTGGTGGGTGGATGGATATCTGGTTGGTGATTATGTTGGCGCAAATATTAGCGCCGGTGGATTTAATAATGCTCAGATCAATTCGACTTGGGATGGGTCTTCTAACATCGTATGTCCTGGAGTGCGGGACTGTTCGAAGTCTTGGCATCACTACTATGATCATATGTATGTTTCTGGTCGGTAGTTTTTTCAATAATTTTCAGTATCGCATAATCCAACCACCGATGAGAGCCGTGGGGCAGTTTCTTTTCAGCTATATATCCCATGTGGCCTCCGTGCTTTTGCATCAGCAGTTGAATCTGAGGATTTGATTGCGCTTGCTCATAATCTTTTGAATCTACAAACGGATCATCTTCTGCGGTGATGATCACTGTTTTAGTATTTATATGTTGAAGGTAGTTCATCGCCGAACACGAATCATAATAATTCTGAGCGGTGCCGTAGCCACTTTCGGGGCCGGTAAAATCGATATCGAATTTTTCCATGCTGGTGAGCCAATTTGAAAATTGATATTTTTTTTCTAAGAGGCCGCGCGAATGCAGTCGGCCAGCGTAGATGTTTAACGCTCGAATAAAGTTGTATTGGTAGATGCGGTTAACACCTCGATTAAGCAACGAAGAGGTTTTTCCAATATTTATAGGGGCATTGATGGCAATTGCAAATTCAGGGAGTGCAATGGATGAGTTCTCTTTATGCCGAGGATCACCCAAAAGTTTCAATAAAGCATTTCCACTCATCGAATAGCCAATCGCAATCTGCTTTTTATCTGGAAATTCCTTTTTCAGAGAATAAATCAGCTCGCCTAAATCTTCACTGCGTCCTGAGTGGTAAGTTCTGCGAGAAAGACCAAAACCATCTCCACAGTTGCGGTGATTGTAAGCGACAACGGTATGACCTCTTTGATTCAGTTCGCTTGAAATGCTCCTGATGTATTGGGCCCGGTTGGAACCGGTTAAGCCGTGGCCAACAGTAACAACATAGTCTGAAGTCCCTGCGTAAACATTGTAAGCAATTTGGTCACCATCACTTAATGTTAAAACTTTTCGGTGTCGAGGCTTAATGGGAACTTCGACTTTCGTAAATTCTCCCAATAAAGTTTGGATATGGGGATTCTTAGCGAAAGTCTTGGGTGAGAAGGGAATGAGGTCCATGTTTAACTCCTAATCTTTTAAACGGGGATGGGCGAAATGCAATTGGCGATCACAACCGTAGCTTATGAAAGCCTTGCTGATTTTAATTTGGCCGATTTTTTCCCAGTCCGAAGAAGTACGGTCTGAAGTTCTATCCGAGACGGCAATATCGAAAGTCAGTCCTTGGTTATCGCGCGAAGCCTTCATCAGTTCGTTGCGAAAATCTTTTTCATTATTTTTAATAAGATTTGAGACCGCAGAAACTTTTATCCAGTGAGGTGTCTTAACGATTCCGGCTTCACCTAATCTAGAAATGGGAGTAACGGGGCGAAACGAGGGATCTTCATCTGCTTTTTTGAGCGCGCTAGCTATTCGCAAACCTAAACCCAATGCTGACAGGCTGAAACCAGTTTCGGGCTGATTGGTCATCGACGTCTCCAAGAATCGATCTGTCTTTGTGCCCAACAGGACATCAACAGCAAAGAAACTCGCAGTTTTTACAATTTCGGTTTCATTTGTGGTCGGAAATAATTTTCCGGCAAAGCCAAAGCCTCTTTTAGAGCCCTGTAGAACGTTACCCATGGTTACCGAGGCTCGCCCAATAAAAAGTCCTCGAGAACCTTTCTTAAAGTAACCGCTATAACTTGAAGCTTTGTCAATTTTCCATTGGCCAACAAGACAGACTCCATTAGCGTGTAATTTTTTAGGCAGGTAATCATAGTAATCAAATTTCTCGCTCACTGTTCTTTGTGCGTCTTTGGTGAGTGCAGGGTTTGTACTGAATACAGTTAAAGCATTGACAGGATAATAAGGTAATTCGCCTTTTTGGTAGGCCGCAAATTCTTCAATCTCCTTTTGCGATTTAAGAACAGGGCTAGGATTGGTAATGACGCCCAGAACTTCTTGGAAACTTGATCCTTTATAAGGATTTGTATTTTGAGCCTGCAAGCTCCAGGGAAGTGTAAAGATGATTGTCGTTATAAAAATTTTATTCATGGTCTGTGTCCTTCGTAAAAAAGTTAAAATCACTCCATCGTTGTACGGAAGTTGATTTAGGACTTCCACAGTGAAAAAAATAGTACCCAAGTAGGGTATTATAGACTATTTATAGTGCCTATTATGGGTATGAATCAAAAGCTCGCTAAAATTTTATGTCTTGAGCTCAAGCGTCTGATTCGAGCTTCGGGCTACACCTACGGGCAAGTTGCAGACAAAATGAATCTTTCAGAGTCTGGACTGAAGAAAATTTTATCCAAAGACGATATGCCAATGTCGCGAATGATTCAGTTCTGTGAAGTTTTAAATTTATCACTGAATGATTTGATTCAAGTGACTGAATCGCAAAATTTTATTGATGTGGCTTTCGATAAAGCTCAAGAGTCCGCCTTCCTGGCTGATTACAGATTGTTTATATTTTACTGGTTCCTTGTTTATGAACGACGCTCTCTCGATGAAATCAAAAAGGTCATGGGGGTAGATCAATTTAAATCAGAGAAGATTTTAATTAAGTTGGATAGATTAAAGTTAATTTCTTATTTGTCGGGTGGAAAGCTCAAATTGCCTTCCCCTAAACCCATTCGCTGGGTGGATGATTCTGATTTTGTTAAGAATCTTTATAGAAAATGGGGGAAATCCTTAATATCCAATGTCGTGAATCGGCGTTCTCCTGAAAAGCAGTACTTTATGCTCAGGTATTTACAGATGTCAGAAGAAAACTTTAAAGAGTTAGTGACATTGCTTACAGAAATAGAAAAGCAATCCCTGAACAAATCCACTCGGCAGATGCGTTTGAACAGCGGGGAGTTGAAGCACGTGCGCTGGATGACCTGCGTGGATCAGCTCAGTTGGGGCGAAGAAGACTTGAAGAATTTAACTTAGCGCTGGGATTAGAAGCTCGCCTGCAAAGCCGCTATGAATTGCCATTCATTAGGTATGCCCATGCGATCACTGGTGAGATCAAAAGCGCTTTTGCCATTGTAGAGAGAACGATCGAAAATTCGAGCCAGTTCAATTTCAAAAAATCGGGCGGGCCCAAAATAAGTTTTTAGCGAAGTCGCAATTTTTTTGGTGTCATAAAAAAGTCTTTCTTCTAAATTCTGGCGTCCACTCCTCATGTAAGCTTGCTGTCCGTACTCTAATTTCAGATTGGCCTGAAATGGACCTGCTAACATGTATCCAGCCTGCATTTGCAAACTAGAGGGAAGAACATAAATCGAAGAAAAAAGTTTTGGCGTAGGTCGCCACCAATACGAAAGAAAGGGAATTCCTAGGGCGCCACCTGTTGTTTTTTCTTCATCGGAAAATACAAAGGCAAATCCAGGAAGGGGAATATTGTTAAGCACAGCGCGATTGTTGGAATAAGAAAGAAAATAAAGCCAATAAGCCGTAGGAGATTTAATAATTTTTCGAGTGAGTGTGGCTTCTGTCGAGCGGACCTCGGTTCCTTCGAAGGGTTTATCGCTAGCGGAACCATAAGTGCCACCTAATCCCCAGGTGTTGCCATCTTCCTCTTGGAGTGACCAACTGAAGCCAAATTGGTGGCTGTAAAGATTTTCTAGGGCTATAAAATTCGCATTTGCCGGCAAATTATCAAAATGCAAGTGGCGAGTTTTTGCCGACAAAGCGTAAGTCGAATTATCATTTTGAAAAACAGGGACGACTAAGGAAGCTTCGAATTGTTTCGATCTTGCAGGGCTTGAGCCAGCATCATTCGAATCAACTATAATCTCCGATGAATTCTTGAAGGAAATCTTAACTTTTTGTTTTCCAGGGACTTCTCTGTCAGACAAAAATTCTTGCGCCTGTGCTGGTCCTGTTAAGGTAAAAATAATCAGTAAAAAATAGAGAGAAAGAAAAGCGTTTGCCACAGGTAACAGTTCAACACTGGCGCAAGGTCTTTGTCACGATCATTTAGTGTCGCGTGATTTCCAGTTGGTTGAGGCGATCTTCCCATGGTTTTTAGTTGTCAAAGGTTGCGTAGGGAGAGATATATTTAAGAGCGAAAGGGATGGGTGAATTAACATGAATTTTCTAATTACATTTTTTTTCTTTTCGAGCCTATCAATCATTTCACATGCAGAAACGCATTATCTTTTAGATGCGAGCCTCAGAACACAGCCCTCGGCCAAGAATTTGGTAGGAACTGCAGCTTACGATGGAATGTTGTGGGGAGTGGCTGATAAAAAAAATCCTCTCTATGGTTATTACCGCGTCGGTTTAAGAGCCGGCGGCAATCCCAGCTACGCGGCTTTCCTCCAAATCGCACCGGTAGCCCCACTGATATTTGAGATTCAGCGGGGAGATACTCACCGGTTCTTTGACATTTCGTCCATCAATTGTGATTTGGTTGAATGCAAAGGAAAAGTTGAACGAACGGATTATTCCATCCGCTTACTTGCTGCCTATGAAAGTATTTTTTTCTCGGGCACTGCACTTTGGAGAGAGTTAAGAACTTCAAACAATTCTAAATTAGTAGGATTAGAAAATGAACTCTTTGTTGTGACCTCTGGTTTTCACCGTTACTTCGAATCGAACATCACGCTTGGGTATCAGTTGCCCGGGGAGCATTTAGCAGGTGTTACTTATACGAGTGGTTTACTTTCTGAGGGCGACAGAAAGATATCGACGGTCTATGGATTTTATCAGCTTCCCTATAAAGGTTTTTCTGTCACTTTGGGGGCGGGGGAATACAAATCCGATGCCCCTGATCAGGATGGATTTAGCGGTGTTTTGCTTATATCTAAAGAATGGGGCGAGAAGCTCAGTTTGTATTGAAATGAAACAATTTATTGTTTAGATAAAAATAGAATTGTTAAAGCGTCGTTTAACATTCAAAATAGTAAGTACCCGAGAAAAAAATGACGATAACTATTTTTATAAGTTTTTTGTTTCTTAGCCTTACCTACACTCAGGCGAATGCCGCCATCTATTGGGCTGCACCGAGCGGAAGTCCCACGGCGACTTGTTCCACTGTGGCAGGGAACACTGATCCAGGTGCTTATGCCACAATTGGCAGGGCCGCAAACTGCGCAGTCACTGCTGGTGACTCAATCTATATAAAGCCAGGCACTTACACAGGGAACAATCACCGTATTAAAACAGATGCAGAAACCACGGGGCTGGCCAGCGGCACAGCGCAAGCCTATACCACAGTGATGGGGGTTCCAGGCCAAGCAAAGCCTGTGATTAATATCTCAAATTGGTTCACGACCTATCGCCCTCCCTCTCACAGAAATTATATTGCGATTAAAAATGTAATCGTTAACGGGGACTGTGTGGCTCAGGGGAGGTTTTGTGACTCAGGAGCTGAGCTTTATTTAAATGGATCTTACTTTTTAGTCGATGGCGTTGAAGTGAGTCAAAGTTGGAATGTTTCTGTGGCTAGCTTTGGCGACACTTGCAGTTGGAATCATCATCATATTATTCGCAATAGTAAGTTCTCTTACACAGGCCGTGATGGCATGGGCTATGCCATCTATGCAAATGCTTGTGATACCATCTTCGAGTATAATGACATCTCTAATGCTCGAGGGGGAGCTATACAAATTTATGCTGATTCTCCCTTATCGATAGATCGAGCGATTATTCGGCATAACACGATTCGCAATATGGAAGTATCTACTCAAAGTGGATTTACAGGCTACTGCTTTGGTATTGCGGTTGATGGTGCTAACGTGCAAATTCATCGTAATATTTTAGATATGAGCAACTGCGCGAGTGCTAATAGCGGTGATGGCATTGGGACAGGGTATGGAAATTCTGCAGGAACAGCTGTAATTACACACAATATTGTTTACAAGGCTCGAAGTAACGCTATCTCATTAGGGATATTCACCACAGGCGGAGTCGCTGGTAACCTCGTAAAAAATAATATACTTCTCGGCATGGCGGGACCCGCCATCATGCTTTACAATGGAAGCACTTCGAACTCTTCAAATAATAAAACCACGGGTGCAATCACCGATTGCACGGTTTCAACAAGTGATTTTTCTCAAAAAGCGGGATCGACGTGCATCGATGCCGGAGCAATTCTAGAAGGAGGAGAGTCCTACTCTGGTGCTGCTCCTGATATTGGGCCCTTTGAAGCAGGAATTATAGAGCCCTCAAAAAAGCCTTCTCGTCCCAAAGGTTTGCGTATTCGATAATAACTTTAGTCCTGTCTTCCTAGACTCAAATAAAAAAGCTAGCCCTCCGATAAGTCGAGAAACATCTCTCTGGAGAGCCACTTATGCAGCCTTCTTTTCCTGGTCTAAAAACTGGTTTACTGACATGCGTTTTGTTTTTATCGCAAATTTCTTACGGAGATCTTAGCGAAGGCCGGCGCTGCACTCAGATTAGTTTTGTGCCAGCGTCAGGTGATCGAGACAGTTCGCTGAACGCGACTTGTGAGGGAGCTCCAGCGCAAATTGATGGTAAGGCGAAGGTCTTAACTATGGATCTTGAGATTTTTCCTTCAGCAGGAAAAAGTGAAAAAACTAAGGTGACGCTCACCCTTAATGAAATGGAAGCTGAAGAAATTAAGACCTATTTATCGGGAAAGTATAAACCGCTGCAAGAAAAAGTTAAATCTGCTTTAAGTCGCCTTAACCCACCACTAACTGACGGGGGTGGTTTTAATATTCTTGGGATTAATGTTGATCTGGTAAAACCCGCAGTGGTTGATGAGTCCAAAAAGTTTTGTCACGGAGAATTAAAAAAACTTCCATCTGCTAGTCGACTTTTCTCTGGTCAAAACCCACTTCCAAAAGATGAGTTGGAGCGGTTAATTTTTATTTTGGAAGACTATAGAGACCAGGTCAATAAAGACGAGAAATACGCTTCAAAAGAAAATTTGGAACTTTTAGAGCAGACAGTTGCCAATTGCAAAAAAGGTAAGATAATTTCCGCAATCGCAGGAAATAAAATCAAAGCTTTAAAAGCCGAAATATTTAACCGACCGACGCCTAGTGCGAAAATACGGAAGCCACCATCTGGGCTGCGCTAAGAATGCGTTTATTTTTTCTGACTCTACTTATTCTTACATCCTGTGCGACTCGCTACGATGTCCCTCGAGATTATTGGCGTGAGGTTCAGCAAGGTCCTCAGTATCAGTCCAAAAGAACTGTAATTCTTTTTCTTGTCGATGGTTTATCTTTTCAAGCCTTAAATCCTCAATTAAAAAATAATCGGTTACCGAATCTGCAAAAGCATTTTCTTACGAGCGGTCGTACTTTGCTGACAGCGCATTCAGTTTTTCCTTCGCTGACTTTCCCTAATCTATCGAGTCTGCTTCACGAAAAGCCCGTGCACTTGACTGGGGCTTTGGGGAATAAAGTGATTCGCAAAGGTCAACTCATTGATTTCGAAGAAGTGTCTGACCGTCGTGAGTTCGGGCAGTTGATGAAAGGGAATAACATCTTTACTCGTCTTGCCGAGAAAGGTCAGCGTTCCGTGAGTTTGGATTATGGCTTAGGAGTTGACGCCACTTTTCATTCGGAAGTTATGGACTTGAAATCAGGACTGGCCTTAGCAGGTCAAGATTACCTGTATGTCGATCAAAAGAAAATTGAATCTCTAAAGCTTTTGTTGTCTCAGGAAAACGTAAATCGGTGGCCCGAATTTATTTTTATTCATTTAGTGGGAGTTGATTTTCTAAGCCATATTCACGGACCTGGATCTAAACAGGTTTCTGATTATTTAGTTACTTTAGATAAAAGTTTAAAAGCTGTCTTCAAGTTGCTCCAAGATGGCGAGCGCTCGGGCCATGAGACAGTGTCAATTCTTACTGCTGATCATGGATTTAGTCCGAAACTCACCAAAACTATAAACATAAACAAATTGGTAAAAAATCTTGATCCAAAGCTCAATGTGATTAATGAAGTTCGTCATGCTTTGGTCTATGATGTGAAAACTCCGACGCCACTGCAGAAAGAAAAGTGGGCGAAAAGCTTAATCACTTCTGGGGAAGTTGAGATCGTCAGTTATCGCCAAGGAACTCAGGTTCGAATCCTATCAAAATCTCAGGACTTTAAATTTGATTATCAAAAAAATCTTCAATGTCCAGAGAGCTCAATGGGTATTTCAGTTCAAAGCGCTGATCCCTTTTGCCCTTCAGGTTTGCAAGCGCCACTGAAGGATTTGTTTTATCCTCACCTGATTGAAAATTTGGCTTTCTTTTTCCAGGCTGAAAAACATCCCGATCTTTTGTTAATTCCAGCCCGAAACACTAGCTTTGCTCCAGTTCAAGGTGGCTACCATGGTGGTCCAACACCCGAGGAAACTTTGGTTCCATTGCTCATGCGCAATGGAACTCTTGCGGATCCTTCGTCGGTGCCGGCTCTTTATGAGCTCTTGCGATTTATGTAAAATCCCTTGGCAAAATTAATGATGAGACTTACCGCCGATGGGGTCTTTTGGTTTTTTGGGTTTCTTAAGTTTATCATTTAAATAATCCATAATAATTTGTTTACGTGCCGGTATTAGCAAATCCGAAAGAACGGAAGAGGTTTGCCAAGACTCTTTGCCATTTTCATCAACCAGCTTTCCTCGCTCTGTCGAGTGAGTGAAATCCAAGGACGTTGGAAAAATTAAGCCTCCACCTAAATCTCGCTGAGCTTCTGTAAATGCAGGATTGCTATTCAGACGATGGCAGCCAGCACATGATTGAGATTGAGCTCGAGCAACGATTTGGGTTGGTGTTAAGGAGCTTCCAATATGTGTGAGCTCGGCTTGAATCCTTTGCCCAAATTCGCTTTGGTCTCCACCCAGTTGGGTTACATAATTGTTTTCCGCGCCGTTGGCTTGTGACTGCGCTGTATTGAATTTATCGGGAACAGTGTAGTTAAAGCTAAAATCAGTCGTCGCTAAATCTTTCACTTGAGTAATGAAATGATCTTGGAATTCCTGCGTGAGTGAATGAGTTCCACCGGATTTGAATAAAGGACCAAAGGGATTCGTCTTTACAGTTGCTGGGGTAATCACAGCGCTCACACCTGGTGTAACTCTGAGTTTGTACTCACGCAATGTCCAAACTCCTGAAGTAAATTCAGAGCGAGGTTGCATAAACTGATTTGTACGAAACTGACCATAATCGTTTTCGTTGTTACCGAAGTTGTTGACATCAATCACGGGCTTGAAATTAGAAATTCCAGAATAATAAAAACGCTCAAGCGCAGAAATTCTTTTTTCTAACTTGGATTCTTTAGAAAGATCCACCCAAAATTTGACAATCTCTTTGCAACCTTTAAGCCCAAGATTCGGGTGAGCATTAGGCAAGGCCGCTTCAAAGATTAAAAAGTTACGATTTCGATCATCAGTCATCCCCGAGCTGCGGGCATAAACAATTCGGTACTCTCCGCAGTGAGATCCATCGGCGGGAGATAAATCAAACCGGTTCGTCAGAGTGATCGGAACGTAAGCCTCGAGAGGATCGGTGAGCATTGCTGCTTCGGAGCCTTCTGAAAACTTTGAACGTGGTCGGCAAGAAAAAGGAAAAGAATTGTACAAGCCAATTCCAAGAAGTGTATCAAATTGATCATCGCAATGGGGACCGTTAGTCACAGCTTCAGACTGTGGATTTAAAATATCAAACCACTGTCTAAAAAGTTTTTCACCAGTTAAGCCAGAGACTTTAGTTTGAGTTGCAAGTTGGTCCATGGTGCGTTTCAAAGTGAAGTTTTTTAAAACTTCTAATTCGGTCACTATCAGTGATTTATGCTCATCGAGTTGGACTTCGGTTGTGTGTTGAGCTTGAGTGACACAGGTCCCTGCAAGTGCAAGACTAAATGCGAAAATTCGAAGGTGATACAAATTTAATTTCATAGGTCTCCTTTATATTCAGAATAAGAAATTAGAGATGGAACGCGAACTGTTCGGTGTTTCATCGAATGAATTGAACAATTCTGCAGAAATTAAGACCATCTGTATAGACTGCTGAAGAAGATCTCTACTTTGATCGAAAAATATTTACTGGGCTAGGCCTTTATCTTATTAAAAATCGATTTTTATTTTCGTTTAGCTAGGCCTCGTGCTCTCGCTTCATCAGTGAGCTTTTTCCAAGATCTTCGATCCTCGGCAGCAAGAGCCTTATCTTGTTTTCGTAAACCATGACGAACTTCAGCCTCGAGTTTAAGGTAACTTCCCCAGCGCTCTTCGGAAAGAGATTTGTCTGTAAGAGCTTTTTTGATGGCACAGCCGGGTTCTGTTTTATGTTGGCAATCCGTGAAGCGACATTTTGTAATTAAATTTTCGATGTCGTCGAACTGGGTTTTTACCCCTTCAGCATGATCAGAAAGTTGAAGCTCACGCATTCCCGGTGTGTCGATGACCAATCCTCCAAAGCGACTGACATAAAGGTTTCGCGAGGTTGTTGTATGGCGACCTTTGCCATCATCTTCTCGAACATCTTGGGTTTTAATTCGTTCGTTACCGATCAAAAAATTAATCAGGGTTGATTTTCCAACTCCGGAAGATCCAATGAATACGGAGGTAGTTCCTTCTCTCAGGTATTTAGGAAAAAATTGAGCTTCTTCGAAATCATTTTTTGAGAGGGTGTGGACAGGAACGTCAGGGAAGTCATTCTGAACGCCATCAACGACTTCATTAATTTTATCTCCACAGATGTCTGCTTTTGTTAATAAGATAATTGGGGCAGCCCCCGCATCCCAAGCGATGGCGAGATATCTTTCGATGCGACGGTGATTCAAATCTTCATTGACTGAAGTTGTTACGAAAACATAGTCGACGTTCGTTGAAAGAATTTGCATATCAGCACTGGATCCGACTTGCTTTCGATAAATCATGGTTTTTCGTGGAAGGACCTGGTGAATAAGACCGCGTTCAGATTGATCGAGGAATTCAACCATAACCCAATCTCCAACAGCAGGGTAATCGACACGGCCTACAGCATCGTGATGAATTTTTCCTGTGATGGAAGCCCACTTCATATTATTGATACCGAATTGAACTTGATACAGCTGGCGCTCTTCGCAAATGACCCGTGCTGGAATCAGAGATTTAGAATTTTGTTCAGAAATATGGCTTTCAAAAAATTCACTCCAGCCAAAGCGCAATAAAAAATCTTTTTCAGAATCGGACATGAAATCTCCTGGTATTGATTTCATGATGAAATACTTCAAAAGCCAATTTAATTTTTAGATTCTTCTTTCAAAGCGGTTTGAATTAACTTTAACAGCTGCGTATTTTTTTCAAAAGTTGATCAAGACTCATAGGTTGATTTTAGCATTTTTTCTGACGATTTCGACATAATTTCTGAAGTTTCCACAGCAGCAAATTCTTGGTGAATTCTGTAGAACATTGTTAACAAGGAGATCAATATGTTTACAAAATCAATGTTCGTAATGCTAGGAATATTAACACTAACCACAATGGCCTCTGCCGCAGTTTACCGCCCCTTAGTTCGTTGCGAAGGAGGCTCAGTCGTTTTAGATGAAGTCCTCCAAAGCCCGACCCAACGATTAGGATTTCAGATCGTCGTCCATGGGGGATTGGTGCCTGGTGTTGCTCGAGAAATTCCAGGAATGCTTCACAATGGAAATCGCACTTTCGTTAGGGCACTTCCTGACGGACGCTTCTTTGTTGGGAATCGCCCCAATGATGGCGTTTTCAGACAAACTTCTGCAGTGCTGATCGGTAGTGATCTCGAGGTGTTTGTCACTTTTTCCAATGTTGACGGTGGACGTCGTTCAGGAAATTGGATTTTTCGCGGCTGTCAGCCTGTTCGATAAAGAATTGAAATTAGCCAAATATAGTTCTATAAATTCGTAGATTGAGAATTAGACAATCCTAACAAAGGGGTTTTATATGAAACATCTACGAATTTTTATTATCGCAGCTCTTGCAATTGTTTTCCAAAATGCATTCGCCCTAGATATAACACCGACGCCGCCGTGGAAAAATGAATCTGAACTGGGAGTTATTAAAACCAGTGGAAATACCGATTCGGAAACTTATACAGTTAAGCAAAGAACCACGCATGCCTTTGACTCAAATTTGTTAACCCTAGGCGGCCGGTATCTCGAAGCGAAAACATCGGATGTACAGACGGCGAAATCATGGGAGGCGGCTCTTAGATACGAGAGAGTGCTTTCAGATCTGTGGTCTATCTTTATTCAGCAAGGTGCAGAAAGTGATCCTTACGCGGGTTACACTCAAAGGGACAATACCGACGTTGGCGGAAAGTATAAAATTATAAATTCAGAGACTGAAAATTTCTTCTCTGAGTTAGGTTACCGTTATACAAAAACTTTATCTTCGCAAACAGCTGATGTTCGCTATGAAAGTTTCGGCCGTCTCTATCTTGAATATGATCGTAAATTCAACACTTCAGTCTCCGGAAAATTTTGGGTCGAGTATCTTCCTAACTTTACACGATCAGAAGCTTATTTAGTGAATTACGAACCATCGGTGACGGTGATGATGACCTCAATTGTTTCCCTGAAGGTTGCTTATTTGGTGAAGTTTCATAATTTGACGGTCACTCCTGCCGAGCGAAAAGAAGATTCAACATTTTCAACATCCCTGGTGGCCAAGTTTTAACTTTGCACCACCAGACCATCTTTCATTTCAATGATTTGATCACAATCCGCAATAGTCCCTAAACGATGGGCAATAATGATCATCGTGGTTTCTTTCAGTGAATCGCGAATTACCCTTTGAATTAGGGAATCGGTTTGTACATCCACGCTGGCCGTCGCCTCATCCATCAAAACCACTTTGGCTTTAAGTAGCAAAGCTCGCGCAAGACAAAGCAGTTGGCGTTGACCTTGGCTCAGGTTCGCGCCGTTTTCTTGCACCGAGCTTTGCAATCCCTGCGGAAGTTTTGCAACGAAAGAATCCAAGCCTGTTTGTTGAAGAGCCTGATGAATTTCTTCGTCGGTGCATTCGTTGTAACGATCTAAATTGCTTCGCAAAGTGCCTAAAAACAAAGTTGGATCTTGGGGGACAATGGCCAAAGATTTTCGTAAGCGATCCAATGGAATTTTCGAAAGATCAACACCATCGAGTTCAATAGAGCCAGACTCAATTTCAATAAATCGATACAAGGCTTGGAACAAAGTGCTCTTGCCGCTCCCAGTGCGACCAATAATTCCTACTTTTTGTCCCGACTTGATATCGAAGCTCACTCCCTTTAAAACCCAAGGTAGATGAGGCGCGTATCTGGCTTGCACCTCTTTCCAACGAATTTCTCCTCGAGAAGGCCAATCGAGGGAAGGCGTTTGCTGAATTTCTTTTTCTTCGGATTCCAGTGAGGAATAAAATTTTAATCTTTCAACCGAAGTCATGCGCGATTCAATATCTGAAAAAATTCGTATACCCCAATTGAGTTGCGCCCAAAATGACATCGAATAAATTGTTAAAAGTCCCGCCATTCCTGATTCCAACCATGTTGCATTCGCAGCGAGCGCAACACCGGTCACCGTAGCGAGCGAGATGACTCCGCCTAAGGCGGGAACCCGTGCTGAAAACCAGCGGTTGATCATGTAATGACCATAGAACATTCTTTGACTGTGATGAAGGCGAGCAAAGAACTCGGATAAAAACCAATCTTCTCGATGAAAAGCACGGATCACCGGAAGTCCAACCAGAGTTTCCTTAAAGTGAGCATAACGAGGAGAACGTGCAACAGAGTCTAAACGTTTCGCTTCTCGCGCGGGTCTTCGATAATCATTTTGCAATCGGTAGTAGAACAACAGTGTTGGTGCAATCACAAAAATCATCAAGGGTAATACCAAAAGAATAAGTATAAGCGAAACAATAATTTGCAGCACACAGTGGATGAATTGTTCAAAACTCCACTGCAGATAAATATCAACCGATTCAATATCCCTGGAAAATCTTTGTAAGATCCGCCCCACCGGGGTGGAATCAAAAAAACGAATCGGCGCCTTCAGCAAACTTTGCAACATTCGTTCATGCATATCCCGGCCAGCAGCAATGCCCCGCTCGAGCCAAAAGATTTGGTTGAGCAAATTAGCAACAAGGACAAGAAATCCTAATCCTCCATAAATCCAAATCGCATTTAAAGTTGGCCATTCATCCTGATGATTCGCAAAATAAGAAAGCCACCATTTTTGGGCGAGAGGTAAAAAGGCCGCAAGAATGGCGCCCATCACCAAAAGGTTTAAGATCCAAAACTTTTTACCACCGTGACCACCCAATGAGCGAAGGTAATCCCAATAGACAGCGGATTTAACAGAACCTTTTTCGCGCTCTTCATCTTCGGTGATACGGCTTTCAACAAGTTCATCACCTTCAGCAGTCATATCCAAGGCAGCGGTTTTTTGAGAATCATGTTCTTGCTTTTCGTGCTCGCGATAAAACTCGGCAAACTCCTTTGAGTTCGCTAAAATTTCGGGGAATTTTCCCTGCGCACGGATTTCACCCTGGCTTAAAAAAATCACTTGGTCAAAACGGCCTAGACTTTCCAATCTGTGGGTGACGACCACTCGAGTGATATTTTCCCAAAGACCAAACAGCAAGCGATTGCAAATCAGGCGTTCGGTTTCAACGTCCACTGCGGAAAGAGGATCATCGAGCAAGACAATTTGAGGATTCACTAAAGCAGCACGGCCCAAACTGACACGTTGTTTTTGTCCTCCTGAAAGATTGACACCTTTTTCGCCAATTTCAGTTCTTAAGCCTGCAGGAAGATCATGAATGTCTTTATCTAAACAAGAAGCGTGAATGCACTTTCGTAAATACTCTTTGGTTGCTAATGATGAACCAAATTTTAAATTCTCGAGCAGAGAAGAGTTAATGATGTAAGCTTCTTGAGGGACATAGGCCAAAGGCACCAATGATTTATTTATTTCTGACGTGCCATGACTCCTGCGACATTCGCCGAGAAGTCCGTACAGTAGCGAAGATTTTCCTGCGCCGACACCGCCGACAATGGCAACCGATTCGCCAATTTTGACCTGCAATGAAATATTTTTCAGTACGGGATCTTCAGCATTTGTATGGTAAAACTGAGCTTCTTTGAGTTGCAGAGCCAAGGGACTATCGATGGGCAAAGGTGTTTGCGAAGTGCTATCAACGGTTGGCAATGCTAAATAATTTTGAATTCGCGCAACAGCAACGATGGCCTGACTGAATTTAGAAAAAAGTCTCGACAGCTGACCGAATGGCTCTTCGAGTATAGCAAACAGTGAAATACATGTGAACAATGTCGCTGCATCCAATTCATATCCTCGCCAAGCGTGAACAATCAGCGCGACAAAAAGAACCACAGTGCCTACGGCCAGGTAGCTCACTCCGGAAAGAACTTCGGCTCGAGCCAATCGCTGTCTTGAACTCAACTCTTTATTGCGAATTGCTTGAACCTCTTCAGTAACAGCTTTTTCCCACGAAAAAAACTTAACAACGCGGATCGAGTTCAGGATCTGACTGATCAATGTGACGCGATTATCGCGCTCAACCCGCATGATTTCTTCGAATCGAATAAATTTCTTGGCAACGAAGCGTGTGAGTGGGGCGAGACCAGCCATGACAATCAAAGCAGCAAGAGCTGACCAGCCAATATAAAAAAACAGCATGGCAGAAACGGCGGTGATGCTAACGACGGACCAAGTTAAATCTCCCCAGAGAGCCGAGAATTCAGAAATTGAATCTGAGTCACTGCTCATGTGATTAACCACATCACCGATTTGTGATCGACCTCGAGATTGCAAAGAAAGTTTCAGCGATTGAGCAAAAATCAATTCATTAATGTCATTTGTCGTTCTTTGCCAACATTGCAGATAATAGTAATAATACTGTTGTAAACAGAGTCCCGAAAAGATTCCACAACAGGCGAGGGCGAGCCCAACGGCAAGGTTTCCATACAAATCTTCGCCGCGTGAGAGTCGATCAATAAAGAGATGAATTAAATTTGGGGAAATTAAAAGACCCAACATAGCAATTGCAAAAAAAGTATAACCTTTGCGAGTTTGTTTTTTGTAAACACTCACTAAAGACCACAAGAAAGGTATTGGTTTCTGTGACCAATCCAATTTGTTTTTCGTCTGACTGTGAAGCGGATTCACACTTTCCGGAAGAGGCAAGAAGTCAGATTCAACCAAAACTTTTTTTCGCGAAAGTTCCACTAAAGCTGAACTGTGCAGAAAAAAGAGCTGATGAAAAAAGTTTTTTAAGGCGGGGAACATAAAAGATATCCAGTCAAAGAGTTAAAATTATTAAGTTGTCGAGAGGAAGATAGCTGCTTTAGGCGAGCATCGAAAAATCTGGAGAAACGCCATTACAGACTATTGCGGGTGCATATTGTATAATAATCATAGCGGTTCTCCTTTCATATGAGTTTGCCAGGCTAGCAATAATGGAATTGCTTGTCTATAAGTAAAATCGTGTCGCTTAATAAGATTTATTGCGGCGCTAAAATGGCCAAATCTTCATTGAGCATACGGTATGGCCAGTAGCGAAAAGTGCGGATATGCCCGCTCCATCATATAGGCCAAATGTCTCCCGAATCTTCATATCTCAAGCTTAAATTAGTTCCGACAAGCATTTTTACATAAACAGAAAGAACATATTTTGTTCCAGAGACAGGTGTAAAATTAATACGCGCTCGTGGAAATCCACCGGTTGCTTTAATTTTATCAGCGGTCATGCTGCCATCCAGAGCCGTTCCTTGATCGGCAGTCAAAGTGAGAAATTCTGGTGTCCACTGATCCACTTGGGAATTGATGATCATATTTGTTTTTGTGGATTCAATTAACAAACCCAATGCCGCGTGGGTTTTAGGATTATAATCATAACGTGGTTGATTGACTGCCGCTATTTGCATCACACCATTCGCATCAAAATAAGTTCCCGTTGAAGCGCGAACGAATGTCACTGCATAGTTACCATCCAAAGAATTCAAACTTCCTTGAGTGAAATCAAACTCCAAAGTGGGAGCAATAACAGTAATATCAAATTTAGCTGCGTTGTTGTTACTGTCAGTTACGGACACTGTGGCAGTATCAGCACTGCTCGGAGTAAAAACTCCAGCGGAACTTAAACTGCCAGCGCCAGTGTGGAAGTAAGTGTTGGGGGCGTGCCACCAGTGACATAAGCGGAAAGATCTAAAGCCGCACCGTTCAGTGCTTTATCAAACTGAATTCTTACCAATGATATTGAAGGAATCATCGTCGGACCACTGCTCAGTTCTTGAAGATTTGTATTTGATAATTGGGTTGGCCAGTAACTCAGACGATTAAAATAGCCAGCCAAAGGAACATAGTTATTTCGCGCTGTATATTGGCCCAGACGTCCTTTGCTAAATGGAGGCATTGTAAAAGCACTGCTGCTGGTACCAATTTGAACTCCATTGTCGTAAAAGGCAGCTCCGGAAGTTGTTTTATAACTTGAAAGCAGCATCGCCTAAATTAAAAACAATATTTGAAAGGCGTGAGTGCTGAGTCGAAATTATATTCGTCAGTAAAGTGCCTTTGCTGTAGTTAAACCATTTTTGAAAATCAGGTAATTCGACACGGTCATCTGTAAGGGTGAAATGATGCTCACCTTTTTTGCTGCAAAAATCGAAAAATCAACGGGATTGATGACCTACGCCAATGCCAGCCACGAGAGCCCCGTGATTCTGCATAAAACTTCGGGCGCTGAGCCCGTAGATGATTTTATTTATCTTCAGGAGGTCAATAGCCCGCGCCATCGCGCGGGCCTGATACTATTTTTACGGAGCGCTGATGTGTAAGTGATCAATGTAGTGGGAAGGATCCGTAGCGAAACCAGTCCCATTTCCGTGACCATCCCAAGTTTCTGACCACACCCATTCGGCGACGGAAGGACCGTAAGCAAAGTTGGGGTAATCACCAGCCAGTACAGTTTTGCCACCCTTAGGAGTCACCCACCATTTGACTGCTCCATCTTTGCAGGTCGCGCAAGAGCTGGCCTTCATGTAAACTTCGATGCGGTACCAAGTTCCTGCAACGATCGCGATGTCATTTTTGTTGGCGAAACACTGATCGATGTCACCACCACCACCTCCGCAACGATCCAAGTTGTAAGGAAGTTGCGTGGTCCAAAAAAATCGACTCAAGTTGCTTCCTCGTGGTCTTTGCCACATAAAGACGCCATTTTGGCCTGGCGCGCCCCGAATGAAGAACATTTTATTTCCACCAGTGGTATTGCCAGTGAAATCAGGATTGGATTTCCACCAAAGCCCCACATAAACTTCTTTGATCGCTGTCGGAGCAAAGAAGTGAGTTTGCGAGCCACCTTGGCGCAGCTGATAATTCATCGTTGAACGGTACATATTCGAAGGACTGAGCGGAGCACCGCTGTCGCGTGCGACACTGATTGTATGCATGGAAGGCGGTGATGCGGCTAAGCCCGCAGCATTGTAAGGATCAAGCAGTTTTCCATTGCAAAGAGGATGATCAAATCCACAATCCAACAAAGTTTTGAAATTCTTAGGTTGATTCGGCCAAGCCGCACTGGGCGTCGGAGTTGGGGGAACAGGTGTAGGCGGTATGGGAGTGGGTGGAATCGGCGTCGGTGTCGTTGTTATTTTTTTGAGGAAAAAATTTTGATTGAGTCCGGTTAAGCAAGTCCACACAATGATTGGCGCTTTGTCTGCTGTCGAGATGCCTGAAACATCCAAACATTTGTCATTCACCTTTGAATGGATTTTATTTTTTTCGCCACCTTTGTTTTCGAGACGAAACAACTGATTGGCTTTTCCTGTGCAAGTGGCTTGAACGACACTGGCGCCATCCGCAGTATTGGAGTCAAGATGATCGACGCATTTGCCAGTCAGCTCACCTTTGATTTCGTAAAGTCCACCGGCTTTTGGCGTAAAAATAAAATTTTGATTTTTCAGATTGTTGCACGGCGCTTGAGTGATTTTTGTTTTATCTGTAGCCGCTGTGCCGGTGTCGAAGCACTTTCCACTGTGTTCAGCTTTGATCGTCGCTTTGAAGGTGTTTGGGGTTGGTGGTGTTGGTGTCGGTATCGGTATCGGAGCTGTTGGATTTGGCGTGAAGACAATCTTAGGATCCAGATGAGTCATATCACAGGACCAGTCACCACGGGCATTCGTGACAAAATCGATTTTATCACCAGCAGCGACGGAAACAGACAGGTTCATGTTTATGCCCGTCTTATCTCCATTCGCAATTGTACTTTGTGATAAGACGGTGGTGTTCTTTTTAACTGTGACCACGACGCCGGAGCCCGCACCAGAGCCTCCACAGGAAGAGTCATAATCATAAACTTTTCCCGTGATGACAAGTTTTCCTGCTGCAGGTGAAGTGAATCTGAGGATGGCATCGGCTAAGAGACCGGGGTGACTATAGTCTCGGCCAATGAAAAGATAAAGTTCCGACTCTGCTTTCATCGCACCAACGGAAGCATTGTAAGTCATCTTTTCATTTTTTGAAGTTGTGTAGGAAAACCCTCTATTTGTGTTGAAATCCACAGAGGCTTGGTAAACTGAATCAGCGGCCTGAGCTCGAGAGAGAAAGCAGATCAATAGAAACAATAAAAAATAATGGCCATTAAGAATTATTCTCATAATTCCTCCTTTGTTTTTAAGAGATGAAGTGCTCTTTTGGCTGAGGGTATAAGCCGTGCGAATTAATTTTGAGCAGCCGAGTCGTTAAGTATATTAAAAAAAAAGAGATGAGTCTACGCTCCCAAAGTCATGTTTTTTGAGTGAGGGCTTTTATAAGTTATTTGGCAAAAATAAATTTTCACCTTTATGAAGCGATTTTATCCGGTTCCATTGTGGAATTTCGAAACTGACATCGGTGATTGAAACAAGGTAACCCGGTATCAAGCTCAATGCTTATTTACAACGACCTTAATTGATCTGTGAATTGAATGCATCAACACCATCGTGATCAATGTTGTTAAAACGAGAATGTATCCTAAAGTATCAAAGTGTTCTAAACGACCATTAGATTCTGCAACAACAATACTTCCCGCAATGACGGACGCAAGACCACCAGAGATTTGTTGTAGCGACGAACTCACGGCCATGAATGAGCCACGATTTTCAGGTTCTGGTATGGCTGACATCATGGCTTGTGCTGGGATCATACGAGAAAAAATTCCAACAAACAAAACGGCATTGATGAGAATCACTAACCACAAGGGCGACGCACCCATATTCGTATAAATGACAACCATGATAATACTCAAAACCCCGCCAAACAGAAACACATTAAATTTTCCAAATTGATCAGCTGCTTTTCCAATAAGTGGACCAAAGAAAAGCGCACAAATTCCAGTGATGAGATAGATCATGGGCAGATTTGAAATATCGATTCCTAAATTCCCCACTGTAAAGGCGCTTCCAAAGGGCATAAGCATAAAACCGCCGGTACTGAGCAAGGCCGTCGTGGCAAAAGCCGGAAGGTATTTGCGATTGGAAATGGTCATCCAAAAATGATGAAAGGCTTTCCGATCGACACGCTTTGGATTCGAGAGATGTTGATCAACCGGTTTCATGTAGACAATAATAATGACACCCGCGATTAAACTTGCGGCAACAATCATCATGAAGGGTGCATGCCAATCCCACAGATTTGATAAATAAAGACCCAAAGGAATTCCAAGAATTTGACTGGCAGAAAATGCGGTTTGCAAAAGGCCCATGACCCGCCCTCGCATTTGAAAAGGAAAGAGATCCGTGGTGATTGCTAAAATGACAGAGCCAATAACTCCACCAAATATCCCCGTCAAAATTCTTGCAAACAAAAGGAACTCATAACTTTGTGCTAATCCACAAAGCAAGGTGGCGAAAACAAAGCCACTGTAAAAAAAGATCAAAAGTTTTTTTCGATCATAGCGATCAGCAAATCCCGAAGCTAAGATTCCAGAAATACCTGCACTGAAGGCATAGGCTGAAACCACCAAGCCAAATTGATGAGTTGAAATTTTTAATGCAGGCATGAGCATTGCGCCCAAAGGTGAAATGATCATAAAATCGAGAATGATGGTAAATTGCAAAAAAGCCATTAGGGCTATGACGAGTTTTTGATAAGGAGTAAAAGATAAATTTTGTGAAGGGGGATTCGATGTTTGCATTTAAAAAGAATAAACCAGATCAACTTTCTTCACAAGTACAGATCAGTTGCAAAATCTTTCGTTCTCTTTCGTTTCAAGGAACTGACGATTGATCCAGCTCGGCAATTTATAAGTTGAACTGGCAAAGAAACTTTTAGCTTTGACTTTGTCTCGGGCTTTCTCGTTCGCGACACCTAAACAGTATTTGTTTTCTTCATGAAGCTTTATACCTGCTGCTTTGATGGCTTTTGTCCAATTTGGATCTTTTGCGAAAGAATTGCGTAAGAAGCTTTCGAGTCGTTTATCACTTTGCAATTGAATACTATTGAAGTCTTGTTTGGGATCATAAATCTTTCGAACTTCCATCATCATATCCATAGCAGAACGAGTTTTTCCGCGAGTCATTATCAATTTCGCCGTCCAGAGACGCTTTTCAGCTAGATTCAAAACCAATCGAGGAACCAAATTATATAATTTTTGAGCTTCAGGAGTTTTATCACCCGAATACCAAATCGATTGAATCTCGGCGAGCCAAGCATACACCTTCGAATTATCGCGATCTTTAGTGGGAATATCTTCCTCATCAATTTTGAGCAAAGATTCCTTCAGGACCGTCGGTGTTTTTGTACCTTCATCTGTCGAAACACCAACATCCTGCTTTCCATTGAAAAACTCGTAGGTCTTCATCACATCCAACATTAAATAAGCGGATTTTTCAGCGTGAGGTCCCGATTGCCCTCCACCCAAAACAGCGGCATAGGGCGAGACTCCACTAGGAGCACCAAGATTAAAATCTTGACCGTAAGGTGAAGCTCCCAAGCGTAAACCAAGTCTTTCGTGGACGACGCCGAAATTGGCCACTGTCGAGAAATATCCATAGTCCATATTGCGCATGTAAAGACGATTGGAAATTCCTATTTCTCCTTTTAAGCCTGTCCAATCCGTTACTTTGCCAAGACCAAAAGTTTTAGTGACATCAATCTCTAGTCCCCAGTTACGATGAAGATTAAGATTCGGCGAAAGTTCAGCAAACTGATTGCAACGAGCAACTGTACAATAGCCCGAGTAAGGATAATACATTCCCTTAATGGATACATTAACAAGGTCTTCGGCGTCGGTATTAACAAGAGGACGGAGCTCAATACCCGTAGCGATTTGGCCATGGCCTTCTCGGTAAGTATCACCAGAAGCTTCGAGCACAAGTCGCAATTTAGGATTAAGTTCGTATTTCACAGAAACGCGGCTGCTTTGGTAGTCAGGAACATCGGGAACCAGTGACGTGGACTTGCCGTGCACTTGAGTCACCACCGCTTCATAGATAAATCTTCCCCAAACAGCAGCAATTTCAACTCCATTTTCCATCAACTTTTGTTCGCTTTCGTCTTTGTTAAAATGGATCGGAGTTTTCTGAGTATAGATTTTATTGATCAGATTCATTTTAACAATTCTTAGCTTCTTAGGATATTCTTTGTCCTCAAAATCTTCATCCAAGTACTTTGGTTCTTGAAGAGGAATAGTGACAAAAACCATTCCCACAGTGACATTGCGAGGAGTCCCAAGCGCAATATCAGCGTGTTTTATTTCGGCACTGTAAACAACTTTGTAACCAATAGTAATTTGATTCGGATATCTCACTTGAAATCCAAATTCTAAATCCAAAGAGTCGGCATCGTCTGTAAAAACAGTAGACCCAAAGAGACGGGCTTCACTAAAGACTTCTAATTTTCCGAAACTCTTTTTCAAAAAAGGAAGAAACTGAGGAACTTTATCAGCAATTTGCGCTGTAAATCCTGTTCTGAGAATGTAGCCCAGCAAAAGTCCTGGGTTGTCTTTAGCGGGAGGACTCAGGCGTCGCAACAACGGCCAACTAGGATTCGCAGCCGAGGTTTGCTTGATAACATCGGCTTCGAAATCCTTATTCCCTGTAACTTTAATCAAATCATATTCAAAATAAATATTTGATCTGTATTTCAAAGGGTCGCTGGCGTTCCAGCGGAAACCGACGGACTGGTACTCTTGCGAATCGCAATGAGTGCTGCCATTGCAATCATCACCATTCTTTTGCGCAAAATCATTTATCGAATCGCGCACAAATAAGTAACTGTCACCCACTTTTATTTTGACCGTAGTGACTTGGTTGATGGAACGGTTTCCATCTTCAAAAAAGGTGGCGTCAGTGTCAGTTTCAAGAAGCACTCGTTCTTTCCAGAACTCTGGGAGATTACTATTTCCAAAAATAAGAGCCAGTGAATCAATCACGCCATTCAATCCAAATCGATAACCGGGAGTGATCGAACGCATATCAGGATTTTGCCAATAACTTCCCGTGGCCACAGTGCCACTGGCTGATTTAACTGACTCGAGCAGTCGACTGGCAACTGGGTTCCGCAAGGACTTCAGTTGATCAAAAATCCCAAGTTGAACTTCGTCCCCAGTGGGTGGCATCGGTTTCGAATTATTAACAGTTAAAAAACCTGATTCAATTAGCTGCTTTACTTTGTGATTTGCAAAAGTGTTGATATGTTTTTTGACGGCTACTGCAGCGGGATCAAATTTTAATTTCTCATTGAGATATTGTTTTTCCAATTCAGTAACATTTTGTGGAGTCTTGAGCACGTTGTGATTCTGTTTGCTGATTCTTTGTAAATCAGCATCCATCTGCGCGTGAATCTTAGCGTAATGTTCAGCGATGCGTAAGCGAACCAAAGCCTCTAAGTCGATATGATGTTCAGGTAAGCAGAGATCTTTTTTAATAAGAAATGTATACTCGTGTTTGCCCTTGGCGACGACTTGAACAAATAAGGCGTCAACGGCAACGTCTTGAATTTCGGCTTCTAGAGGAATGTCATTAACAACCTGAACCCGCGTTTTTTGGAGCTCAGATTTTCCTCGAGTATCAATGCCATAAGGTGTGCGCGAGAATTCAGTCTTGATTCGAAGGGCACAACTTTCTACGATTGAATCTTCCGATGCAAAGACGGGTTGTAAAATACAGACAAGAGCAAAAATGAACATGAAAAATTTCAAGGTTAAGTCTCCGCTGGCATCGGCAAAAATATCTTCGAAAATCCATACCAGAGTTCTGGGAAAACTCAAGAAAAGTGGATTTCATTTTTGATTTACCGAGCAAAGGGAAATTTTTATAAATTGGAGCCAATCATTTTTGAAGTGACGAGTTGTGGAAAGGGGCCACTCACCGTAAGGTCACCAATGTAAACTTTACCAACATCCAGTACAAGGGAGCTTTTTCTTCCCACCCATCAGGATTTGGTCCGTACCAGCCTTGATATTTTGTATTCCTTCAAATTAAAGAATCAAGCCAAGCTGTTCATCAAAGGCCATTTTGCGTTCAGGATCAAAAAAATATTTCATCTCAATCAAAGCGCGATACCTTTCGTGAATGAGCATGGTGCAAATAACAAATCCCAGTTTTAATTTAGGAATAATCACGGCTGCGTTGTTGGGGTGATGCAAGCTAATTACGACTTGGAAGGCATTTTCTTTAAGATGATCAAGAACCGCGGATAACATTTTCGAATAAAGCCCCTTATTTCTATGGGACTCCAGAACTGCTGAATTCTGCATGTAATAGACGTCTCCCTCGGCCGCATAGCCATAATGCCAACCGACTGGTTGATCCTTATAAAATAAGGCCACCCGGAGTTGCCATCGACTGACGGCTCGGGATTTTATCTTTTCTTTTTCATCGGCTGATAAATTTTCCGTATATTTGCTCTCGGCTCGATTGGAAAATATTTTTTCATGATGGATTTTTTGAATTTCCTTTAATTCTTCAAAAGAAATTTCCCTTAAAGAATAGCCATTGCCTAAATCTTTAGAAATCATGTACTTTCTCTCCTGCACATAAAGTGGGATACTCACAATATATCCGATGAACAAAATCTTCACCTAAATATTGAGTCAACACTGCAATTTGCGATTCAACGGACTTAATCAGTTGCTCATAGTTGGCTTCAGCTGTTTCTTCACTTATGGGATTATGATGAAGATAGCGACCAAAATGTTTTTGGCAATGATCAAAATAAAACTCCGTGTTCAAAATCATCTCATGCCATAACAAATCTAAATATTCGATGTTCGAAGTAAAGATGAAGGAAGCGCGATCGCTTCCTTCATCTTCCAATTGAACAAGAAGTTTATGCAGTGAAAGAAGATCCTCAAAAATTTTCTTTCCCGTCGGGTAGGATATATTTAAATGATATCGTTTTAAAAATGATTGAATAACTTGCTTTTGCATAAATACTTCCCTGCAGTAATTAACCGTGAGAACCTGCTCCGCAGGTCAGGCTCACTTTACCGCTTAAAATTTGCTTTTTAAGTTGATCTGCGATTGCAGAAGAACCTTTTTTAGCGATTAGGGGTTGGGGGCGTTGAGCTACGGCATGGACCTGAGAGCTCAGCAAAACGACGAGGACAGCAATTTTCATTAACATAATCATCTCCTTTTTGATGTGTTGTTGGTGAAGAGGATGAATGCGAACAGTGGACCATGGGGTCAGATACCCATAACGGCCTTTAATTGATTTAGGCTGAAAGAGGTCCGCCTTTTCGGACTTAACTTCTAGATTTTAGGAATATAAAAAATGGAATTCTCTCATTGTCAAAAAGGCAGCCAAAAGCTGAAAGTTGAGCCAACTCCAGGTTTGCTGGAAACTTGAATTTTTCCTTGATGATTTTCAACAATGCGTTTGGCGATGGATAAGCCCAGACCTGTACTGTTTTCATTTTCCGTTGGTCTTGCGCTTGTTTTGCCAAATTCGTGAAATAGCTTGTACTGCTCATTTTCGGGAATGCCCAAGCCCTCATCTCGAATTGAAAAGTGCAATTGATTGTTTAAAACATTGACCGACAAAGAAATCCGACTCCCACGGTGCGAATATTTCACTGCATTTGAAATTAAATTTTCGAGTACTCGCCGTATTTGTGCTGGATCGAATTTTCCTATCAATGGAGCGTATGGAATATTTTCAATTGTGAATTTGATTTCTTTAGGTATTGATAGAGTTTGCCCAAGTATTCCAATTTCCTCCAGAAAGGGCCTAAGTAAAACATCAATAATTCGAGGAGAATCTGCTTTTTGATCTAACTGAGTTACTTCGAGCAGTTGATTCAGAAGTTCAAACATATTCTTCGAGTTCTGTAAAAATATTTTGAAAATTTGTTTAGCGTCGCTCCCGAGTTCTTGAAACCAAGGTTCGTTTATCGAGATCTCGGCAAAACTTTGAATAACACTTAAAGGCGACTTGAGATCATGTAAGATCGTGCCTAGGTTCTTCGTCTGTCTGGTATAATCATCAAACTCATGACGAAGTTGTCCATTCTCAACAATAACAGAAATTTCATCAGCGATTTCTAAGAATAAGTCGACATGTTGTTTTGAATATGTATCTTGAGCCGTGCTCGAAAAAAAGACCACTCCAACTGCTTGATTTTGAGAAACAAGTGGACAGGTAAGACTTGATCTTATTCCGTCTTGAAGAATGAGTTCCGTGGATTTCGAGTGTGGGTTTTCCAGGTGGTACAAATCCAAATCTCTTATGATTCTAGGCTTGGTCAACTCTAAGACTTTTTGAAGGCTGCTTCCTTGGATTAGGGCCGAGTACCCGGGTTTAATTCCTACAATCGGTATTTTTGACTTAACCCATTTTGAAACAAGTCGCTTCTGTCCCTCGGCTGATTCAATAAGTGCTATTCCGATTCGGTCAAATGGAATTAGGGAAGATAAAGAATCGAAAATAAAATCAAGTATAGACAAATAATTAGTCTCTGTACGGAGCTTTCGATTAATTTGCACTATCAAATTAGCTAAGTAAACTCTTTGCTGAGAGAGTTGAGCCATTGAACCTGGGCTATTTTTTTTAACAAAATCATTCATGTTATCTTCCTTCGAAATAAGATCTGATTTATCTAAATTAAAACCTCGACTTTCGAAAGATCCAAGTTAGCTTCAAATCGACTGATACTGTCGATTGTTGTATCTGCAATATTTTTAAGTGCTTCTTGGGTTAAAAATGCCTGGTGCGCCGTAATTAAGACGTTGGGAAATGTGAGAAGCCTGGCCAGCAAATCATCATCAATACCAGAATCTGAGAAGTCATTAAAAAATATTCCAGCTTCTTCCTCATAAACATCTAGGCAGGCACCTGAAATCCTGTGTGTCTTGAGGGCCTGAGTCAGTGCGTTTGTTTCGATAAGTGCTCCTCGACCTGTGTTGATCAGCACCATATTCTTTTTCATCGATTCGATCGCATTGCCGTCTATGATATGTCGTGTTTCCGCGTTGAGTGGAACATGCAAAGATATAATGTCACTTTGTTTAAATAAGTTATTTAAATCTGAATAATGAATGTCAAATTTCTGAGCCCAATCATGATCGGGGTATTTATCAAACACGAGAACTTCACAGCCAAACCCTTTCATGATTTGGGCAAATACTTTTCCAATTTTCCCAGAGCCAACAACGCCTACCGTTTTTTTGTATAGATCGAATCCAACCAGTCCATCCAGGGAAAAGTTCATTTCTCTGACTCTGTTGTGGGCTCGATGAATTTTTCGATTAAATGTTAATAACAAACCAACGGCATGCTCTGCAACAGCGTGCGGGGAATATTCAGGTACTCGGACAACCTTTAGTTTTAAATCCAAAGCGCATTTGATATCCACATGGTTATAGCCGGCAGACCTCAGGGCAATCAACTTTACGCCGAGTTGTTTCAACACATCGAGAGAGCCCTTGTCTACGCGATCATTGGCAAAGCAGCAGGCGACATCGCAGCCTTTTGCCAGTTGCGCAGTTTGTGCATCTAAACTTGCTTTCAAAAAGATGAGTTCATGCTTGCCCAAGTTAGCTTCAGCTAAAGCCGCACGGTCAAACTCATGGGTGTCGAATACTGCTACTTTCATTTTTCATTTCCTTTCGGTCTTTCGAATCAGGCTACGGCCATTCCTTTGGCAAGCCGAAGACGATTAAATATTTGCCTTGAAGTCTGCTTATCATCTCGCCCGCGCACCTGTTCGAAGTTTTTGGCTTCTTGATAAAGAGAGTTTTGTTGTTCACGAGTTAAAAATCTTTCTGCCATTTGAAAGAGGACAAAATCATTTTTTAATTGTTTTACTATGTGTGTAATGCATTCACTCAAAGCACAGTAAAGAAATGCAATTTTTAGTGGATTTTGTTCAAAGGCATCAATAGCCATTCTTAACTCCAGGAGTCCAAGGTCTAGAGAAGATTCTTCGCAAAGAGCCGCAAGATCAAGGCTCGAAGTGTTTTCGGGTGAATTTTTCTGAGCTGACACTAGGGCTGGAAGAAGGAGGGATTTTTCTTTTCGGAGGTGACAATGTTCAAGCATGCGGTGCATGGCAAAAGCGGCTGTCCGCAAGTTCTCGGCGTCGAGCTTGTAGCCTTTTTCAAAATCGGCTTGATAAGCCTTGAGGAGATCTAGGCCAAGTTCGATGACTTCATTTTCTTCTTTAAGAGCACTTGTAAAATGAGACACACTGAACTCCTGGGTTACCGCCTAATAATTGGGATTGCATCCTATATGCCATGCAAAGAATGATGGAAACTCACCGAACGCGGCAGACAGCTAACAAAAATTTGTGAATGTGACTTTTGTTGATTATCGAGGAGTCAACTTGTCCCATTGCTGCAAGCTCTCACGTTGACCATTAAAGGACGCACCATTACCATAAAGCTCTATGGAAACCATTTCTCCCTCGGGCCAAGTCGATCAAGTATTTTTACGCTGTGTAGAGGATTGCTTTGAGCCAATCATGTTAACAGACATCACGGGCAAATTAACTTACGTGAACCCAGCATGGGTACTGACTTATGGATATCAAAAGCACGAAGCCATTGGGCAAACACCTCGACTTCTTCGTTCTCCCGGAGAAAATCCTGATTTTTATAAAAATATGTGGAAAACCATTCTTGACCCCAACATTGGATTTTGGCGGGGAGAGGTCATCAATCAAGCTAAAGATGGACATCTGGTGCCAGTGCTTCTAACGATCACCCCTTACAGAGAATCCGGAGGCGAGATCAAGGGTTATATGGGAATTGCGGTGGATCTTTCTGATCAAAAGCGCATGGAAGAACAAATTCTTCGGCAGGACCGTCTGGCCTCGATTGGTATGTTAGCGGGTGGGCTTGCTCATGAAGTGGGAAATCCTTTAGGGGCAATCCGTGGTCGTGCTGAAATGGTCATGAATCAGGTTCGCGGAAATGAAGAGGCCGAAAAAAATTTGGAACTGATCATTGGACAGATTGATCGCATATCAGGATTGATCCAATCTCTTCTTCGAGTCAGTCGAGTTCCAGGACAAATATTACTTCGGAACGTCGAGCTTGCTCCCATCGTCAAGGAAGTTTTTGTTCTTATGCAAGAGGCTTGTCATCGCGCTGGAATTGAACTTCGAACTAACAACCTCGATTTTCAAATCAGTGCAGATTCCAGCCATCTTCAGCAATTATTTTTAAATCTCATTATTAATTCCCAACATGCCATTGAAGAAATAAAACAAAAATCCACAGACACCGCAAAGAAACATGTCATCGAAGTCTCGGCAAAGAAAAAACCTTCTGGAAATGTAGTTGTCTCGGTGAAAGACACAGGGTGCGGAATCAGTTCTGAAAATCTGCGAAAAATATTTCAGCCATTTTACACGACGAAGGCTGCGGGAAAAGGAACTGGATTGGGACTTTCTATTGTCGCTAAGCTCGTTGAAGAGATGAATGGAAATTTAACAGTCGAAAGTGAAGGCGTCGGGCAGGGTGCCACTTTTCATATAGAATTTAACGAGGCCGTAAACCGCTAAAGTGTGTGAGCTGATACTTTTGCTTTTCGGCCATGCCAAGCCGCATAGAATGAAATTGCGGCAGGTAAGAAAAATCCAAAATAACCCAATTTCAAAAATACGGCGGCTCCCAATGCAGAGCCCAGAATAAATGAAACTATCGAACCGATTCGCAAATAATTTGCTCGCACTTCAGCTTGAAGAGGTTTTTCATTGAGATCGAAAGAAAAAATGCGTGCAAGTCCCAAACCCAAATCCGTGGTCAATCCTGTGAGATGAGTGGTTCGAACCGATTTTCCGGATGAGGAAGTGATCGCAGCATTTTGGAGTCCACTCGCCAGACATAAAAGAACGAGTAAAGCGTAGTTGTGTTCTAGGCCAAAGGATTCACCAAAATTTTCGACACTGAAAAGATTTCCACCGGCTGCTAAAAAAAGGCATAGGCCGCACAAACCCATGACCCAATCAAAGTGCGGTTTCTTTTTTCGGTGGATAGGGCGGTCAATCAGTAAACCGGCGATAAAAGCGCCAAGGAGGAAAAACACAGGAACGGATAAAATTCCAAAAGCCGCCCGAATCTGATCGCTTGCTAAATCAGTTCCAAAAAGTGTAGCAAAACCCGTGACGTGAGTGACAAATCTTCCGGTGGCTAAAAAGCCACCAGCATTGATGAAACCACCGCTGAGACTTAAAAGAAACCAGTGAAAGACAACGATGTTGTTGGCATTTTGATCAAAGCGATGATTAAACATCGCTACTCCATTTCATCGGGTTCGTTTTCTTCTGGTGACCCATCAGTAACCAATCCAAATTCTCGCTCTTTGCGGTAGAGAGTTCGCCGATTCACGCCAAGAATCTGCGCCGCCTTTTCTTTGCGGCCGCCAGTTTTATCAAGTATAAATTTGAAATATCTTTTTTCAATTTCTTCCAGAGTGGGAAGGGATCCCATATTGTTCGATTCAAAAAAAGATTCAACATTTCCTTCACCCGCTGAAGGTAAATCTTTAGTGTCTATTTCAGTTCCTCGAGCTAGAACTACGGCTCGCTCGATAACATTTTCAAGTTCCCGAACATTTCCTTCCCAAGGCATAGAAATCAATCGAGCCATAGCCTCTTGGGAAAATTTATGAACTTGGCTCTTGTTGGCAGCCGCGTACTTTTTGAGGAAGTGCTCTGCGAGTAAAGGAATATCTTCCCGACGATGACGAAGGGGAGGAATTGTGATCGGAATCACCGACAACCGATAATAAAGATCTTCGCGAAATGTTCCGTTCTTGATAGCAGCTTTCAGATCCTTATGTGTTGCAGCTACAATGCGAACATCGACATCATGATCGATATTCTCACCGACGGCTCTGATTTTCTTTTCTTGGATCACGCGCAGAAGCTTCGATTGAAGAGAGAGATTCATATCGCCAATCTCATCTAAGAAAATTGTTCCGCCTTCAGCCTCTTCAAAAAGCCCGCGCTTTTTTGTGATGGCTCCAGTGAATGCGCCTTTGGCGTGTCCGAAGAGTTCACTTTCAAGTAGGGCCTCGGGAATTGCTGTGCAATTGATGGCAATAAATTCTTTAGTTCGGCGAGGTCCCTCATCATGAATAGCTCGTGCGACACGTTCTTTGCCAGTTCCACTTTCTCCAGAGATAAGAACATTTGCACTGGCGGGGGCAACTCTTCGAATCAGATCGAAGACCTCGTGCATTCCTGGAGATTTTCCAATGATTTTAGCAAAAGATTGCGTTTGATAAAGTTCATCTTGAAGCCGAAGATTCTCTCGGTGTAGATCTCGAAACTTAAGAGCTCTGGCGACGGTCACGCTCATTTCGGCGAGCTTAAACGGCTTCGTTGTATAATCGAAAGCTCCGCGGCGGATGGCTTCGATGGCTGTTTCAATAGTGCCAAATGCTGTGATCAGAATTATGGGTATGTTTGGAGCGAGATCACGAAATTTAGAAATGAATTCAATGCCCGACATTTCAGGCATATTCAAATCACTGATGACAAGATCGAGCTGCTTGTCTGTAGCGTCTCTTAATGAATCCGAAGTTATCGTAAATTCACCATTGGTAATTCGGGCTAAAGCTTCGCTGGCCAGAGAGGCCTCGCTGACTTTATGACCTTCAGATTTTAGAAAATCCCTGACCATTGAGCGCATGGCTGGATCATCGTCGATAACAAGGATGTGGTGCTTGGACATAGGGACTCCTGTAAAATTGAGACACATCGGCTCAAAAGATCCATTTGGATTTGAGCCAAATTGTCCCAAATTCAAATCGAGAATGGATATAATCCATATTCATATAATGAAAGCATGGGATGTGCCAAAGATATTAATGACAGTGGGCTTGAGGAGAATTCGACTTTACATTTGGGGCATCAGTTTGAATTGTCGGCTTTGCAAAGTTTTCTGTGCGAGAGCCAAAAGCAACCAAGCTGTACAAGCCACTGGCCACCAGAAGTGCTCCGGCCCAACGCTGCCCATTTTTTTTAAACTTAGAGCCAATCAATTTTTGAAGAAGACCACTGCTTGCACTCAACAGGGGAGTACTCCCTAACCAAAATGCGAACATAAACAGAGCGCCCTTTGTTGCGCTTCCAGTAACAGCGGCACCAAGAAGAAATCCATACAAATGCCCACAAGGCAAAAGCACAGTAAGAAAACCGGCAAGACCAGCAGCCAGTGATCGCGGAAGGAATGGCCTTCTTGCAAATGACCAAACTTTTTCAATCCATTTATTTATTCCACGAGGCATAGAAATGTGCAGCGGTTTACCCATAATGGCCCGATAGCCATTCAGCAGAAGTAGGATCGCAATTGTAACCAAAGTTAAACTCGAAATCCAATTTGCTCGCCCTTCATCTAGGAGGGAAGCGCCAAAGGCACCAACCACTGCGCCGGCGAAACTGTAGGATAAAGCTCGAGCAAGTTGGTAGTACATAAGAGAAGTTTTATCTTTAGCGAAATTAAGAACGACGGGACCACACATCGAAAGGCAATGGGGGCTTCCAATAATTCCGCCTACGAAAACCGATACCGAAATAATCCACAAAGATTGATTAGAAAGGTCCAACAAGAGTGACCTCCTTTTCAACCTGGATCCGCGGATTTGTTCCTGAACTATTATCTTTCACGATCAGGGTCATCGTTTTTTGGCCGTTGCGAATGAGTAACTTGGGAAGACGAATAAATACATCCACCTGCACAACCTTTCCATCGTCAAGGGGCAAAGGTTGTACGGCGGTAATCAACTGAATTTCTTTTTCGGTTTTTTCTGAGGTTTCGAAGACAAGATCTTGTCTTTCACCACTTTGGTTACTGAGTTCAAGTTTGAGGTGGTTCATGATCATCGTCGAGCCATTTTCAAGAGTTTGTACTGTGTACGGAGTTCCTTTTGCCCGAAGAATTTGTACATCAACCGGTTTGATAAGATAAAGTGAAATTGAAAGCGCAAGGATGGAACCAAGACAAAATAATAAATAGATTCCAGACCGAAAAGTAAATCGCTTTTTCTTTTGAGTTTTTGGTAGCAGAGAATCGTAACGAATCAGACCTGTCGGCTTTTTAACTTTCGTCATAACCTCGTCGCAGGCATCAATGCAAGCCGTGCAAGCAATGCATTCCATTTGTACCCCGCGACGAATATCGATTCCCGTTGGACAGACTTGGACACAGCGGTAGCAGTTTACACAATCGCCCAATTTTGTATTGTGAGTTTTCGATAAGACCTTGGCTTGAGGCGTGGTTCGGGGTTCTCCTCGCTGAACATCGTAAGCGACAATCATCGAGCCGCGATCCATCAGCACCGATTGAAATCGTCCATAAGGACAAACGATGGTGCAAAATTGTTCACGGAACCAGGCAAAGTCAAAAAGAATCACCGCACTCGAAATGAGCATGAAGAGAAAGCTTCCCCAATTTTCTGAAGGGGAGCGTTGGATCATTTTTGCCAAATGTTCGGTTCCAACAAAATAAGCCAGAAAACTGTGGGTCACAATAAGTGTGGCGACCAAATAAAGCATCCACTTTGCCGCTTTTTTCAGAAGTTTTTTTAAGTTCAATGGAGCTGCATCAAGGCGTCGACGCTCGAGTGCAGGGCCTTCGATCCATCTTTCAATTTTTCGAAAGACTCCGTCAATAAACACTGTTTGTGGACAGGCCCATCCACACCAGACGCGTCCCCAAACTGCCGTCGCAAAAAAAAGTCCAAAGGCAGCCGATGAAAAAACAAAAAACAAAAGGGGAGCATTGTGGGCCCGAAGTGAAAGACCAAATATTTCAAATCTTCGTTGAGCAAGATCTAGTAGAAGAGCTTGTTGGCCATTAATTTTTATCCAAGGGAGAATAAGAAATAAAATGACAAGAAAACTTTGAACTTGAGTTCTTTTACGACGAAAGAATCCACGCACGTCAGCAGGGTAAATAAATATTCTCCTTCCCTTTGCATCGGTGGTTGAAAGTCGATCAGGATGAAGTTCAAAATCACTCAAACTCACAGCTAGTCCTTAGATTCCTGTTTTTCACCTTGAGCGCTCTTAGCTCCGGGTGGATTTGTTCCATGAAGTGAATGAACAAAAGCAACAACATCAATGAGCTCGTCAGGAGTCAGCAGTTGTGCCCAGGGCGGCATTCCTTTGTCGGGAATTCCATCGGCGACGACTTTGGCCACGTCTTTCAGAGTTCCTTTTCCGTGAATCCAAAAGTCGTCGGTTAAGTTAGGGCCGACGACGCCTTGTCCTTTGTCACCATGACAAGCGAGACATTTGCCGGCGTAGACTTCGTTCCCATGTTTAAGTTTTTCGGGATTTTTAAAAGCGGCCAGTAAAACAGCTTCTTCATTTCCTCCTTGGGAGGACGAAGCGGCTTTTGTTTTATTAACTTCTATTTGTGCAAGAGCAATTTCTAACTCTTGTTTTGGTGTTGGCCCATATCCTGACATGTAGTAGCCAACATACCAGGCCGAAAAAATAATCGTCGCCCAAAAAATCCCTAACCACCATCTCGGTAAAACGTGATCGAGCTCTTTGATGCCATCATAGTCGTGATCAAGAAGTAGTTTTTCTTCTCCACTTAAGACTTCCATTTTTTGTTCGTCTTTTGAATCACTCATACTTTTCTCCATCACTCAGCGGAAGAACTTCCGATTCTTTAAAAATGGGAGCTCTTGATTTCTGGTTTACACGCACAATAAGTCCTATAAAGAAAACGAAAAAGATCATAAGGGCCAAAGTTGAAAGCCATGGCCACGGAAATTGAGTCAGAATTAATTGCTTCATTTTTCTTCTCCTACTGTAGTCGCTTGTTTCTCGAAGAGAGCGGGATTTTTTCCAAGACGTTGCAAATAAGCGATCAAGGCAATGATCTCTCTATTTTCAAGCCCTTTAATTTGGGAATCGGTTGATAAGCCCTGTGCTATTTGAGTCGCCTGTGCTTTTGCAGCTTGCGGAGCATTTCGCACTTCTTCTTCGGTGTAAGGAACACCTAGGTTTTTCATCACTTCAAATTTCTTTTCTAAAATGGCGAAGTCCGTCTTCTTATCAAAGAGCCAAGTGTAATTCGGCATCAGCGAGTTAGGAGTCACGAGTCTTGGATCCAGCATATGCCGGTAATGCCAAAGATCAGGATACTTTCCACCGACGCGAGCTAAATCAGGACCAGTTCTTTTCGAACCCCACTGAAAAGGTCGATCATACATGGACTCTTGCGGAAGTGAGGCTTTGCCATACCGAAGAACATCTTCTGGCAAAGTTCGAATCATTTGCGAGTGGCAAGTGTAGCAACCTTCGCGAACATAAATATCACGGCCCGCAAGTTCCAAGGCTGTGTATGGAAGAACCGCATTTGAAACTGGAGCGTAGGTGTGAGCAACAAGGGTAGGAAGAATTTCAATCGCTGAGCCAATGACAATAGAAATAAAAGTGAGAATCGAGAAGGTTGGCATCAAACCTTCAAGACGTCGATGCCAAGTGCCCGCATGGGTCGGTTTTACATGTTCCGTGGGAACGAATTGGAACACATCTTCTTTTTGATTTTTCGGAGCTTGCTTCCAAGTTTTGTAAAGGTTCCAACACATAACAAGGAAACCCGCAAGAAACATGGTTCCGCCAATGGCTCGAACCCAATACAAAGGAACGATGCGAATGACTGACTCAACAAAATCAGGGTAAACCAAACGACCGTTTCCATCGATGGCTCGCAACATCAGGCTTTGAGTGATTCCCGCCGTCCACATAGAAATGAGATAAAGAAGAATTCCAATGGTCCCGATCCAAAAATGGACGTTCGCTAATTTCTTCGAATAGAGTTCTGTTTTAAATAATTTCGGAACAAGATAGTAAAGCATGGCGAATGTTAAAAAACCATTCCACCCTAAAGTGCCGCCGTGAACATGGGCAATAATCCAATCGGTGTAGTGTCCAATAGAACTCACTGATTTGATCGAAAGAAGGGGACCTTCGAAGGTGGCCATTCCATAAAAAGTAATCGCCGTTGCCATAAATTTTAAAACGGGCTCGGTTCGAACTTTATCCCAATTTCCTCGAAGTGTGAGTAATCCATTGATCATTCCGCCCCAGCTAGGAGCCCAAAGCATCAGTGAAAAAACCATTCCCAAAGTTTGAGCCCAATCGGGCAAAGCGGTGTAAAGTAAATGATGGGGACCTGCCCAAATATAAATAAAAACAAGGGACCAAAAATGAATGATCGAAAGACGATAACTGTAAATCGGTCTGTTCGCGGCCTTCGGTAAAAAGTAGTACATCAATCCTAAGAAGGGTGTCGTCAGAAAAAAAGCGACAGCGTTATGTCCATACCACCACTGAACCAAGGCATCTTGAACGCCGGCATAGACAGGATAACTTTGAATCCAAGAAACGGGGATTTCGATAGAATTCACAATATGTAAAAAAGCGACAGTGATGATGGTTGCAATGTAAAACCAGATCGCAACGTACATGTGTTTTTCACGTCGACGATATAACGTCCCGAAAAAATTTACAGCAAAGACAACCCAGATGCCTGTGATCGCTAGGTCGATCGGCCATTCCAGTTCCGCATATTCTTTGCTCTGAGAAATACCAAGAGGGAGAGTAATGGCAGCGGCGACAATGATCAGTTGCCAACCCCAAAAATGAATTTTACTGAGCAAATCGTTGTACATTCGCGCTTTGCAAAGACGTTGAGTGGAATAATAAATTCCTGCAAAAATGGCATTTCCACCAAAAGCAAAAATGGCCGCATTCGTGTGCAGTGGGCGTAAACGACCAAAGGTCAGCCAGCTCAGCCCAAAATTAAAATGCCAGTCAGCCAATTGTAAAGCAGCGATGATTCCGATCAGAAAGGCGACTCCTCCCCAAACAATTGTTGCTAAACTAAATTTTTTGACGATGTCATCATCATAGCTGTAGGTCTCGATGTGACCTGCTTTCGTCTCTTTCATATTGTGGTTCCTTTCTTCGTATCAATTTTTATTTCATCATCAAGAAGTACTCGGTGGGCCGGAGTTTCTAAGTCATCGAATTGTCCGTGCCAGGAAAAGTAAATGAAGGCACCAAGAAAACTAAGACCAAGAAGGAGAGCTAATGGAAGGAGAAAATAAATAATGTTCATAGCGAAACACTCGATTTTTCAATTTGTTTTCCTGTCCAAACGACAGAAAGAAGAATTGTGATGGAACTTAGGGGCATCAGTACAGCGGCCCAAAGGGGTGTCATCAATCCAACGATGGCAAGGGTGCCACTGATTAAGTTGAAACTGGCTGAAAAAAATAAATTGCGAGAAATGGCCTTTTTAGTCAGACGTGCGATATTAAAAAGCTGAGGAATCAAAAGTAAGCTATTTCGTGTTAAGTAAATATCTGCAGCTCTTAAGCTGACTTCAAGACTTCCGCAGACAGCAATTCCAACTTGGGCGGAAGCAAGGGCCATAGCATCGTTCACGCCGTCACCAATCATGACGGTTCCTTTTCCAAAAGAACGAACAATTTCGGCTTTAGCTTCAGGGATGATTTCGGAATGAATTTCATTTTTCTTGATGCCGATCATCTTTGCACAGTCCTGAACCACTGTATTGCGATCCCCAGACACCATCGAGACCTTGAATTTTTGGCTGCGTACCCATGTCATAAGGCTTCGCGATTCCTGGCGCAATTGATCACCAAGCTCAAATTTTGCGAGAAGTTCATCGTCTTTGAAAAATCCAATATCGGATTGAATAAGTCCTTCGATGTCTTTACGAGAACTGCAGGGAATTGGTTTCACTTGAAAGGTGTGTCCATTTTTTTGGCCGCTCACGCCACCGGTGGAAATTTTTTGAACTTTATCGAAAAACTCCGGTTCTGTGTTTTTGCTTCTAAGATAGTTGCAAAGCGCATTTGCGACAGGATGAGTTTGATTCTGTTCTAAGCCGAAGGCGTAAGAAAAATCTGAATCTTCACATTGTTCAACCTTGAGAACCTCCATAGATCCGGTTGTCAGCGTGCCCGTTTTATCAAAAACAAGAGTCTTCGTACTCCAAAGTCGTTCGATGCTATCGCCTTCTTTAACGATGATTCCTTTCTTGGCCGCATTTCTGATGGCCATACTCATAGAAAGTGGAATTGCTATTCCAAAGACACAAGGACAGGTGACAATAAGAAGGGCCAAAGCTCGCGAAATACCTTCTTCTAAATCGGTCGACCAGAAAAATCCGACGACAGCAATAGCACTGAGAATAACCAAAGCCATAAACCATCCAGCTACCCGATCAGCTGAACGAACATAGTTGGATTTTTCCTGTGAAGACTTTTCTGTATCCTGAAGTATTCGAGCAAGGCGTGTTTGTTCAGGTCGATTTTTCACCTTTAAAATTAAGTTGCCAGAAAGTAATTGGCTGCCAGCCTCAACGTAATCTCCTTTATGAATTTTTAGAGGTCTACTTTCGCCGGTGAGCACAGCGGTGCTGATATTGCCCTCGCCCTCGACAACGAAACCATCGACAGGAACGGATTGGTCCGCGGCGATTTTAATTTGATCATCAACAGATAAAGAAAGTGAGCTCACTGTTTCACAGGAGTCATCAGGAGTGAGTCTTTCAACGGAGCTGAGGAGCATTTCATTCTCTAAGTGAGTCGAACGCATTTGCTTATTTTGAATCGTTCTTAAAATCAAACGACTTGAAAGCAATAAAAAAATCAGCATTGAGATTGAATCAAAATAGACCCGTTCATTCGAGGCCATTAAATTCCAAAGGCTCATGACGATTCCAGCCAGTATTGCGAGAACAATGGGGACATCAAGGTTTAAGTGTTTTACTTTGATGGCGTTAAAGGCACTTCGATAGAAGGGCCAAGCGCAATAGGTTAGCACTGGAGCCGCTAAAGTTGCGGACAGTAATCGAAATTGAATAGCTAATTCTCCGATAGCGCCACCATACAGTGACACGGCGAGAATCATAATATTTCCGGTTAAGCCTCCAGCAATTCCGATGCGCACTAAATCTTGGCGACGTTCCTTAGCCTGCAGCTTGGCAGCAGTGTCTGTTTCGCTTAAAGGATGAGGACGATAACCAAACCGATTCAATGTGCGCGCGATTTCAGCAAAAGAACCTTGGGTTTTTCGTATGACCTCAATTGTTGAGGAAGACATATCAATTCGAGCGGACTCTGCGTCGCTGCAAAAAGTTGGAAGTTTTTCGAGGAGCCACAGGCAGGCTGTGCAATTCAATCCTTCAATATAAAAACGAAGCCGTACCCCATCAGGACTTAATTTTTTTAAAAAAACGGGATCATCGCAGTAATTATAATTTAAGTTTGAAGAACTCGCGGGCACAGGGCAAGTCGGCGGATTTTCTTCTTTTAATTTATAATAGTAAGTTAATCCTTTAGTCTGGATAAGTCCATACACGAACTTACACCCAGCACAGCAAAACTGCTGTGAAGTGGAGCTTGAAAATAAAGTGCCGCAGTGAATGCATGCGGCCTGAATCGATAAAATTTCTGTCATTATACAAGTTAGCAATGCACCCGATGTGCCATGAGTAATCTGTAATGAATTTGAGCCAAAATGGGATGGACCGGTCATGGTTAACGTCTAAATTTGAAATGAAATGCTTTCTTAAATTAAAATTATTATTGCTTGAGACAAATTATCCCAATCGAAAAGTTGTATCGTGCTGATTTGGCTCAAATTATTTTTTAAAAACACTTGATGGTTTTATGGCACGGCATAGCCGTTGCTTCCCCTTAAATTCAAGAAATCAAAATAAGGATAGGCAATTATGAAACTTAAATTTTTAGGAATACTTTGTTTGTTAACTATTATCGTTGGATGTTGGGGCAATAAAGATGAAAAAAAAACATTGGCAAAGATTGATATCGACAAATTGCCCAAAGAAACTGCGATACTAACTCACGCTCCTGAAGTTCCACCGATCATTACGAGAAAATCTCCAGCCCGAGTGAAGGTGGAAGTGGAAACTAAGGAAGTCACCCAACGATTAGCTGATGGTGTGGAATATACCTTTTGGACATTTGGAGGAACTGTTCCAGGCCCGTTTATAAGAATTCGTGAAGGTGATTATGTAGACTTTACTCTAAGTAATCATCCTTCCAGTAAAATGCCCCACAATATCGACTTGCATGCAGTGACTGGTCAAGGTGGGGGTGCCGAAGGGTCGTTCACAGCTCCAGGGCACAGCTCAACATTTTCTT
>JAKFYD010000005.1 GCA_021731025.1 Pseudobdellovibrionaceae bacterium
AAACTGGCCGAATACAACTCTTACGTTACAAAGAACGCCTTGAAAAGCGCCGAGGTTAACGAGTTGGCACTTCAATTTTTAGCTCACTCGGATGGCCATATCCAAGAAGTGGCTTTGGAATTACTTTCGACCCAGGATCCCAGCGAGCAAAATCTGGATGCGATTTTAGAACATATCATCATGGGCTTCGATGCCGAGCTGATTCACCAAGCCTTCTTAGAGTTGCAACGCTACACTCACCTTAAAGATCAGGAAAAAATTCGCTTAGCTCTAGGCCGCGGTCTTCTTCAAGGAACACCCTTCGTATCTGTCGCCATCGCGGAAAAGATAAATCTGATTTTGAACGAAGGGAATATTTCGTATTTCGAAGAGATGATGAACAGCATTGATCCAAAATCGAGAGTCTACGAAAGTTTGAAATATTCGATTCAGGAGTTTGAGCAAGTCGCTCAGGCGGGATAAACTTATTATAGCTGCGGCCTCTTCCACTCTGATTTTAGAATTCCGTAAAAGACCATATCGTGAAGTCTATCATTCTTAAAAAAATGCTGGCGAAGAATACCTTCTTGCTTCATTCCATTTTTAATCATGACTTTTCCAGATGCCGCATTCTCGGCCATATGATGGGATGTCACTTTGTTTAAATTTCTCTCTTTGAAACCGTAGTCTATTGCCGCTGCAGCAGCCTCGGTGCAGTAGCCTTTCCCCCAAAACTCTTCTCCTAACCAATAGGCGATCTCTGCCCGTTGATGTGCTTGGCTGATCATTAAGCTCATACAGCCGATGAGGTTCTCGTTCACATCCAGCGTAATAGCCCAATTCGCCGAAAGATTCTTTTCAAACCATTCAGCATGTTTTGCGATCCACTCTTCTGCCGCACCATCTGGGTAAGGATGTGGAATCGTAGCCGTGGTATCAAATACTTTCTTACTGCCTGCCATTCTTTGCACTTCTTTGGCATCACTCAACTTGAAGGCACGCAGTAATAATCGATCTGTCTTTAGTTGTGGAATTTGGGTTTGTGAAGTCATTCGGCATCCTTAGGTTTTAAAACTAATCTCAACATGTAGGGCTCATTCTCTTCTTGAAGATCTAATTCATTGGCTAAGATTTGAAAGCCGGCTTGGTCGATTTCCTCCAGTATTTTTTCCTGAGGATAAATTCTCCTCTGAGCACACCAGGATTGATCATTATCTTCTACAATACCGTGACCGGTACCCCTATTGGTCTTATGCCACAAGATGAAGTCTTCATCAAAACGAAGCTGAGAGTTTTGTCCGGCCGGACTGAAAGTTTTGGACATAACCATCGTGTCCAATATAAAAATTCCATCCGACTTTAGAAGGTCTTTAATATTCACAAAGAATTTCTGACGATCTTGCTCAAAGACAATGCAGTGGAGAAAGTGGCTGTCATAAATCAAATCATATTTTTGTTTGAGGCTTTTTATCTGAAGGAAATCTTCGACCTCAAATCGAATTGCTAAGTTCTGCCTTTTCGACAATTCTTTGGCCATTTCAATTGCTGTTGGTGAAATATCTATTCCAGTAACATTAAATCCCATTTGAGCCAATAAAAAGGCCGTCGTCCCTGTTCCGCATCCCAAATCAAGCGCCTCTTGATTTTCTCCAGGAGTAAAAAAATCAGGAATACATCTCTTCAAATAATTAAGAGTTCTGGGATCACCCAATTCTTCAATAGATTTCTTACCACCCCAGCCAATGGAACCATTTGTTTTGAGCTGTTGATAGACTGACTCATGGAACTCATAATAAAATTTCATAAATACAACTCTATTACCCGTTGCCCTTTTTCTGTATGGTAAGGATACAGAAAATTGGCCATGCATTTTTCGAATTTACTTTTGGCCTGGTTTGACTTTTCGCCTCGCGCTTCGAAGTGCACTTGCGAATAAGTGGCGATGATCCAAATGGTTTCGATAAAAATATCAGCATCTTTTTGAGATTTAAAATTCCTGATAAGGCCTTGCTTCACCCAGCCCTGCAGGGCTTCGCGCATCACCGTGAACAGGCGTTCATAAATAGAGCGCCATTCGCGAGCTAATATTTTGTCCTGAGACAACAGAGATGAAAATTCGTGGAAAAAGAAACGGTACTTCTTAACAGAACCAAAGTAAAACTGCATAAAATCCGAGAATCTGACTTCACGATGAAGAGGATTTTTTTGCCACCACTGATTAACTGAGAAAATATCGATCTGGTAAAAAAGCTCACGAATGATCGCCTGTTTGTTTGCGAAATGGTAATACAGATTCCCTGGGCTGATTTGCGCGGCTTCTGCAATATCGTGAGTCGTTACACAGTCACTGCCTAACTCATTGAATAGCTTTAGAGCAGCACTCAGAATTTTTTGTTTAGCTTCTAAAGTTTGAAGTGACTTAAGAGATTGTGCTTTTTCCATAAGACTAAATGACCGCATTTAGACACTTTTGTCTAGATCCGCAACGGGTCATTTTGATAAAATGTTTGAATTGTACCCAACACAAGATCATTATCTTAATGAATTAATATCTGACCCGGAGGTTCCCCCTGCGCATCCCTATATTTTATTTCATGCTTGTCCTGCTCTTCACCGCTTGTTCAAAATTTAGCACTTTAGATCAGACACCAACATCGCCAAATTCAGATGCGGGCTCAATCCCTCAGACAGACACAAGTCTCACCTTGCATTGGTATGGACCAGATCATGCTGATGACTTCGAAAAATTTGGTGGAATTACCGGTTATCACATTCACTGGTCGGCTTCGCCGATTGCGGCCAGCATGACTGGTACCTGCGGAAATATCCTTAATGAGTTCGGTCGACCTGACGATAAATACGATTCACGAATTGAAGTTTTAGGAACGAATTCGGGATGTAAATCCAATGTTATTGTTGAAAATGTTCCAGGACAGGCTGCCTATGGAAAAACATTGCGTGCTCACGAATGCATTTACAAGGTCACTGGTCTCCCCGAAAGCGGCACTTTGTACTTCGTCATAAGTCCTTTTATGGGAAATCCCAATGAATTCAGTACTCAATGGTGGGGCTGCGCGATTAAAGAATTCCCTGTCACACTACCATCGCAATTAAAAACTATTCATCTTTAATCGATACCGAGGCCGGATTCAGACCCCAGGACTTCAAAATTTCTTTTTCGTCGGCGGCAGATTTGGATTTTTTGAACTTAACTCCGGATTGGCCTTTCACACGGCGCTCGCAAGAACCCCAGTCGCGATGACGAGTGACGGTGTTTCCAATTAAACTTAAATAAGAAAACGCAGGAACTTTTTCCTTGGGACTTTTCATTTCAGGCCAAGGCTCGATAGTTGGAAATTTCAAGATATCCACGGAATAATCATCAACGGATCCTCGAAATAGTCTTGGCTTTCCCCCTTGCGAGAATGCCACCGAAATTTCATCGCATCTTTCGTTTCCAGGAGTTCCCTGATGACCTCGGCAGTAATGCCAATCAATATTTTTTCGTCCTATTTGCTGGACCAGTTCGATCATCTCGATCCAAAGATCTTTGTTGGAAACTTCTTGCCCTTCCGCAGTTCTCCAGGAATTGCGTTGCCAGCCCCAACACCACTGCGTAATTCCCCGCAAGACATAGAGTGAATCCGTAAAAAATTGAATTCGCTCTTTATCCTTGGAAAGTTTTCTAAGGCCTTCAATCACAGCGAGCATTTCCATGCGATTATTCGTGGTGGAAGGATGTCCCCCACCCAGTTCGACGACTTGACCATCACGATAGATAATCACTGTGCCCCAACCTCCAGGACCTGGATTCCCAGAGCAAGCTCCATCTGTAAACACGGTCACAACATCTAACTTCATTCTTTTCCTTTAAGGGTCGTCACTTTCGTAAAAACTTGCTTCTGCAAGGGGTAAAGCACGGCCAGATTTATCTTTACATCATCTTTCCATTGATGAATCAAATGTAAAGCTTCGGCGTACATGGACAATTGATGAAAAGCTTTCTCTAAATATTGAGTCGATCCCGTTTTATAATCCACAATCCACACTTCATTCCCCAGTTGCCCCCACAGATCGATTTGCCCACGAATGATTTGGGATTGATGAAGAATTTCAAATCCATACTCGACGTGGCCTTCATTGATCAACGAAAACATCGGCGGCGAATTCAAGGCTTTTATATAAGTCAAAACCTCTTGCAGTGATTGATCTTTGTACAACGAAGACACTTCCTCGAAATCAATGTACTTTAAGGATTCAAACACACGATGCAAATCAGTTCCGAACTGAGATTTTTTTATAACTTCGAAAGTTTGGGTGCCTTCGGTTGGTCCTGACGGCGTTTGATCAATCATCGAAGTGACGGAAGCACTTTTTAAGGGTTCGACCTTCAGAGCCGAAAATTTTTGGGGCAGCAAAGGTCTCTCTTGCTTTTCCGCAGCGGTGACATTCAACTGATACGTTGGAATATCTTTAAATCGTTTGACTCGATAAGTGTAATTTTCGCTGACATGGTCGCCCTCGGTGAAATCGAAAAAAAGTTTTTGGGACCAAGAGCTCGTGCGAAAATCTGATTTCATAACCAAAGTGATAGTTTCTTTAGCCCGAGTCATAGCAACGTAAAGAACACGTTCCGATTCCAAATTTTCCTTCTGCTGTTGCAGAAGAGTTTGCTCACGAGTTTGTGGGCTGTAAATCCAACTCTGATCTTCGCCTCCGCGTAAGGCTAAACTCCAACATTTTTTGTTTTCGTTGTAACTCCACAACGGGCTTGATGATTTTTTTTGATCTTGGGACAGACCCACTAAAATTAAATGATCAAACTGTAAACCTTTCGCCGCGTGCACCGTCATGAAATTCACCCGTCGAGGTTCAATCACCGGCGCGGCTTCGCCTTCGTCTGCGCTTTGAATCAGGGATTCAATTTCATTCAAAAATTCTAAGTAATGAAATGCGCCGGATCTTTCCTTTTCTTTAATGGTGTTGACGAACTTCCACAGATTGGCTTCGCGTCGTCCTGAAGGATCGATATTTTCAGAAAGATCAAAGAGCCCACGCTGAATTAAAATTTCAACCAGAGTTTGGGAAATCCCTTGTTCTCGAGCTTTCTCTAGATAAGAAACTAGGTATTTCATGATCGCATTCGAGCCAGGATCAGTAAATTCCCCCGACTTGTAGGACATCAACAAACTTTTCCACAGGGAGCTGGTTTTCTTTTGGGCGCTGGCCACCAGGTCCACGTCCTGCATCAGAAACCAAGGAGAACGCAAACAGGCCACCAATTGATCATCAGCATGAGGATTTAAAAGAAATTTCAGAATCGCTGCCGCGTCTTTAATTTCACGCTTCAGGAAATAGCCCGAAGCATTGGGCTGTTGATAGGCAATGCCTTTTTCTCGAGCTAAGACTCCGAGCTGCTCGAGCAAACGATTCGTACGGCTCAACACCGCAATTTTTTCGGGGGCCACACCGGCATTTATAAATTCCGTAATTTTATGAAGAGCTAAATGAAGTTCAAAATTAATTTTTTCCTGTTTGTCTTCTTTTTCAGTTTCAGCAATTAAAAGTTCACAGGGGACAAAGGGACTTTCCCAATCTTTTTGGGGAACCATCGATTTAAATTGTGAACTCATTTTCGTAAAAACATCGTTGATCAAATGCAAAACCGGAGCGCGAGAACGGTAATTATCTAATTTTTCTGAAACTACAGATTGAGCCCGCAAAAATTCCTCTAATTTATCTGTAAATACTTCCGAGCGAGCACCCCGAAAAAGATAAATGCTTTGCTGAGGATCACCAACAACAAATTGGGGTCGATCGCCAATTAAATTTTTAAGAAGATGCACTTGCAAGGGGCTGGTGTCTTGATACTCATCAATCATCCAGTAATTCCACTCGGAAGCAAAGTGAGCCCCAGCATCTGGCTTTTGTTGTAAAAGAACGGCACTGATAAATTCTAGATCAGCCATTCGCAATTGCGAATTTTTTATTTTTGTTTCGATAAGCTCCTTAAGGAAAGCTCTTCCCATATCACCAAAAAGTTTTTGATGAGCAAACCATTTGTCCCAAAGCAAAGGGTCATAAAAAGGATCCTGAACCCATTTTTTGATTTCTTTAATCTTTTCGTCCCAGGCGGTGTTCAGTTCAGGATTGAAAACCGGTTTAGCCTGACTGAAACGAGGTTTGGATCCCGCTTGTTCGATCAGATCTTTCAGTTCGCTGAAGGCAGTGAAAAAATCTTTCCAATTGGACTGCCGTAGACGTCGGAAGACCCGCAAATATTCAAGCCAATTATCCGGTGCGCCCTCGCCTTCAATCTTCTGTGCAATGTTGATTAACTCTTCGCAACCGTCAGCGAAAAGTTTTTCGCAATCCGACTGCATGGTGGCTCGATCAAGAGGAACAAGATCCGGTGTTAATAGAAAATATTCGGCAGCTTTATCCATGGCCAATAACAATTCGGCCACTTTATAATCTTCAAATAGATCCAAAAAGTGCGGGTTCTGCGACAGTATTCGTTTCAAAATCTTTTTACGAAGAACGGTGTCTTCCGCTTCACTGATAATTTTAAAATCAGGGGACAAACCAATATGAAATCCGTGATGTCGTAAAAACAAAGTCAAAACGCCATGGATCGTCGATATATGCACTTTGGATTTCTGGGTGATGTAAGAAAACAAATCGGCATCTTTACGCTCGAGGGCTTTTTGCAGAAGCCGCTCCTTCAATTCATGGGTTGCCTTGCGGGTGAAGGTCGTCACGATAATACGTGGTGGCTTTTGCGTTTCTTTTTTAAAAAGATCATAGACGCGGACAAATTCCTGAACCAAGCGCGTGGTTTTTCCCGCACCAGCACCGGCGCGTAGGATTTCGCTTTTTAATTCAAATGAGGGACTCGACATATCAGACTCCACCGGCATTCTACACAGACCTCGAGTTCTTTCGGCTGAGGATTAAATTTTCCCTTTAACATCTCTAGCAAAGTGCTTTTGAGCAAGGATTCAAAATCATTGAAAAGCTCTTCCTTTTGGGAAGAACTGGCAACTGATCTTTTTTTCGTTGTGCCAATCATTTCGTCACCGAGAGTTTCCAATCGGAATCCCGTGTCCCGTTTGAAATTTTTAAAAACATAGTAAAGCGAGGCCGCGGCTTTTCCTTGGAAATTTTCGATAAAACCCTTTTCCAAAACCCACATGTAGAAAACCATTTGAAGCTGTTGTTTTTTGATCCAATCTAAAAACTGCGATATTTGATAGGAACTGGATTTGTAATCCAAAATGACATAGCCTTGATCCTTGATTTCATCGATGCGATCAATTTTCCCCGATAGCTGAATGTAACGCCCACTGGGTTTTGTTTCATTCACTTGTTCTTTCTTTAGAAAAATCATTTCCTCAGAATCAAAATAAAAATACCAAGGCAATTCAAAGCCAACAGGACGGCTGGTGGGGTGATCCTTCTGCCACTGCCTTTCAAAGGTGATAAAGCGCTTCGCCAATCCCAAATATTTTTTCTTTTGCACCTGCCAAAAATCTTTCTCGAAGAAATGGGATCCTTGCTCTTGGCGAAGATGCTCAATCAAAAGCTCTAGCTTTTCATCATTCCATTGATCAAGACTTCCTGTAGACAATATCTTTTCAAAAAGACGATGAGTTAAATTCCCCTGAGGTCGTGGATCGACATCCAGATCAGCTTCTGGCAGTGAAATTAATTTATAAATGCGTTCGCTTTTAAAAATAAAAGGACATTCCAAATAATTGATCAAAGATGACGGAGAAACCCGAAATTGCACTCCTTGAATTTCCTCTTCAAAGTGAGTTCCGCTGTCTTGTTGGATTCGCTTCTCGAGATAAGTAATCTCCAGCGCTTCCCATTGACGTTCTGTCTTCAGAACTTCATGGTAAGAAATTTTCTGCAGAAGATCCCAACGGTTTTCAGCCGGTATTTCGACTTCCAAGTGATGAAGATTTTTCTCTTGCTCTCGTTGAGACATCCAACGCGATAAGGGATTTAAAAGCTGTCCATCAAAATGCGTTAGCCCCACACTCAGAAGACTTTCCTGAACAGGCTGCTCGAGCAACCATTCCAGTTGAAACCCACGAAAATTTTGTTCGGGATGTTCAATTTGAAAACCCAGGTCACGGCTGAGCTGCAGGCGATCTTGCAAATTGAAAAAATGATGATGAGAACTTAAAAAATCTTCCTCGACTAAACCCAAGAAAATACGGTGAGTGACACAGGAACTGTGGCCCGACATCAGTTGAGAAACCTCTACTCCGTCGACAGAACCAAGGGTCAAGGCTTTCTCTTTTTGTGCGGCAATTTTCTGAATAAAATTAATCCAGTCTGCAAATAAAAATGAGTCGTTAATCTGGGTGTTTGCGACAAGCTCGCGCAAAATAACTTCCAGCTCATCCTTATCGTGATCGTCATTCCAAAATTGCAGGGCTAAAATAACAAACTTGTCCCTTGCGATAGGCTGACTGGAATCAAAATTTTCCAGAAACCAATCTTTTAAATCATCAATTCTTAAAAGATCTTGTTCGTGATAAATATTTTTAAAGACCGAGCGAAATTTTTCGAAGCCAAAAGGGCCTTCTTCCTGGAAGCTAAACAGAGCCGTTTCTAAATCTGCATTGCTCAATCCCCGCGCTTTGGATTTTAAAGTCGATATCCAATGCAGCACTGATGGCAGGCTGATCAATTTAATCACTAAATTCTTTTGGCAAGGAATACCTTCAACTTCGAAATACGAATTTAGACTGGGCCAATAAATCTCAATTTGCGGAGCTAGAATTGCGATATTCCGTGGAGCAATGCCTTGGTCCAACCACCGCCGAACCATTCCTGTCGCATTTTTGACTTCGCCCAAACGGCCAGAAAGTTTACACGAACGTTCTTCCCCATTTGTTGATTTGCTTGAATCGACTGACCAGGTTTCAACTTTTGCACTTTGATCGGCCAAATACTGATAGGGGCTCAGAAGATATTCATACTTATCTTTCCATACGGGCGCTGGGGAAAGCACATGAACATCCAAACGTCGCGAAAGCGCTTGAAAAATTTCGGCTTCGGCCAAACTCAACTCAGAACCCAAATCAATCCACAGCGGACGATTCCACTTTTTTTCGAGATTCAAATCATCTAGCAACAGAGAGGGGATCATCTCTAACAAAATTAAATTCTTCTCTTTAAAAAAGAGAAGCAGCTTTTCAGATAAAGCAAACCAATCGCCAAGTCGCTGTTGCACTTCTGGATTCTCTTGAAACCACTCTTCAAGAGGAAGTTCGTTTTGCTCACGCAAGAACAAAGGCGCTAGCTGTAAAAGCATTTGATACAAAGTGTTTGTCGAGTTCTCACTGAGCCCAGGAAAATTAAATTCCGATTTCCCTTGATTCTGTCTGAGCCAAGAAGAAATTACCAGCCTTGCGTAGTCGGCCGAGATCAACCGTTTGTGAGGATGAAAGCGTCTTAATAGCAGTCGCCAAAAGTCACTGGCTCGCAAAAGACTTTCATCTAAAACGTAACCATTTTTTTCGAGCAGTAAATTTTGAATTTCTTTTTTCGAACGCAAATTAGACAAGATCAAAGTTTGATTCTTAAAATCAACTTTTTCAGCAAGGTCTGTTAATGAAGCGGGATGATCGCAGCGAAAAATTTTGAGCATGATTTATCTTCGCTGCTTCAAGCGTCTCTTTTTGCCATCCTTCGCATAGAATTTAAAATCAGCATCCACAGATAACTCGAATGATAAACCCAGCTGAATTCTATTTTCAGGGGATTGCCCAGGATAGTCGCCTGTTTCCACGCTATAAGTTGCAGCATCAAATCTCATAAAATACAGGTTAAAGCCCACCCCGTAGGTTGGGAAGCCTTGACTTAACCCGGCACGCAAATCAATGAAGGGTAAAGAAATCTCTGAGCCAAAATGCAATTTTTTTCCAATCTGAATTCCATTCTCGGTGATATGGCGGTATTCCATCCCCGCAGCCAAATCCAATCCCGGTAAATCAATATTGCTTCCTAGACCTAAACTGAGATTGTCATGAATTCGCGGAGGCGCTTCTGCTCCCGCAATTTTTGAAAAAGCTGTCGATCCCACATCAACCCAAGTCAAAGCCACGGTGGGACTCATTGGCCCAGGAATTTTCGCCATAAATGCTAAGTCAAAACCGTAACCGATTCCTTTATTTTGAAATTGATCCGTAAGAGTACTAGCACCGCCTGAAGCAATAGTGCCTAAACCTATAGTTTGATTTCCACCCCATCGCGTGATTCGTTTCACTCCGAATCCAACAGAAGCCAGCGGACCAAGGGGTACGGCTCCGGCAGCAGTTAATCCTGTGTCATTAATGAAGGTAACGTCAAACTGAGGATAGGCTGGGTTTCTAATGATCGCAGAAAGTTTTCCATCGTTGTAAGCCGTAAAACCAAAATAAGGCATAGCAAAAGAAGTTTTCGCAAAAAGCGAAACCCAAATCTTTTTACCAACAATTTGATCATAATCACTGGGTGAAGAAATCGAACCAATATCTTTGAAATCGTTATAGGCATCAAGACCGTTGATCCCAAAATTGGCGTTCACCAATTCCCAACTGATCGATTCCGTGAAAGCCAAAGCTGCAGGATTCACTGTCGGCGCATCAACGTCACGAACGAAAACAGAATACACATTTCCCATTCCCAAAGCTCTGAGAGAACGATTGTATTCAAATATCTCCTGCGCCATCGCCATTTTTTGCGACAGCAAGAGAGAAATAAAAATAAGAAAGCGTGTTCCGCAGCTCAATGCTCTCCTCTATGGACAACACGTTGGTAAAAGTGGATCACATGTTTCAATTCCATATTGTAAACTTTTAATGATGTCTCGAAAGGAATCCGTCACCGTTGAATCCAAAGCGGGGTTCGTTGGATCGGTGATGTTACAAGAAGCGCCACAGATTGCGGAAATATCAGAAAGATCATCGGTAGCCGAGCCACCCGTCGAAAGCGAAGCTGAATATGTCAGAAATAATCCAAGTCCAGTGATCACTTGCTTGACGTGAGCCTCAGGTAATTTTGTTGGGTCACAAGAATCGAAAGCCGCATCCGCTGTTCCATCTTGATTACTATCAGCATCGTTTCTAAGATAGATCCCCATCTTTGCCATTCCCAAAAGAGCCATAAATATTTGCTGATCACTGGTCAGGTCAGATCCTGTGCCGATAGTCTCGATCACCTTTTGAGCTTCGTAACAATCGTCCGGAGCAACAGTGACGTCAGTAAAAGTGTTCATCAAAAATTTAAAAACTGCACCCGATGATGAACCAATGCTGCCAATAAAAGTTAAAAAATTAAATCCACAACGACCAGCATAAGCTCCCGCCAGAATTTCACGAGGACAATTGCGAACTCCATCTGCTGTTACACAGGCATTGTAGGCCTCTAAATGTGACGCCTTCATCTCAAGAAGCTTTGTTATTGCCGAGCTATAGTCTTGGCCGTCCAAGTAATTTTTCGCGTCTTCCAGTAAAGCCGCTGCTGAATCTTTGGTCGAAATGTCATTGTATAAATTTCCTCCGCAGGAGGTGATCAAAGGAAGTATTAAAATAATTCTCAGTAGGCGTTTCATAAATTAAAACCTAAAACTCAATTTAAAAGCGTAACGTCGATCCTCTTTGGGCGCAGTTGCCGTTCCAATTTCTTCCCCGTAAGTCGCAAGTTGAAATTGAAATTTTTCAGAGGACAATTCAAAACCACCAGTTACGTATCTTTGGTTGTAGCCCGCTCGTAGAAAAAAAACGTCGCCAAAATTAAACTCTAAACCGCCATGAATTAATTTGGCCTTGTCATCCACAGTAGATGCCGTCAAAACATTGCGATACTCCAAAGTCCAAGTCGAACGAACATTTTTTTTGTGAATGGGGAACAAAGCGACTCCCACATCAAGATCTTGGGTCTGCATTGTTGGTCTGGCCGTCGACGTACTTAAACGTGTTCCCGGCATTTGAGTGAAGGTTGTATTTCCCACATCACGAACCACGGCCGACAAAGTCGGAAGGAAGGTCCAAGGCGCTGTCATGATAAGCCCGACATCAGCCCCGATACCAACGCCTTCTTTAGCGATGCTGTTGGTTCCTAATGTCGGAAGATCCAAAGGACCACTGGCAGGCACAGCACTTTCATTGATCTCGACCCGACTGATTAATTTTCCGGTAACCCCAATTTTAATTCGTCCATCAAAAAAGCGAAAGTTGTATCCCAGCAAAACCGCCAAATCATCTCGGTAAAATGTTTCCACATTGGTACCGGTCACATCCGACTGCAAATCCAAATTGTACTTTTGCAAGATACCTATCCCAAAATTTTTAGCGACGAAAGAAGGAAAGATTTGTCCACGAGCATGATAGTAATCCCCAGGCACCGCGACCGCCGCTGGAACTACATTCGCCAGAGTAAAAGGCTGAGAATAAGCCTGGGCATTGTACATATTTATAGCTTTTTGACCCATCTCAAGTTCAGGATCAAAAATCGTCCCATAAAAATCGCGAAGTTTTCCGAGTGCTGCAGGATTTAATATAAGCGCGGTTTCATCATTCACAACAGCAACAGTGGAATCACCCATTCCCAAGCCACGAACACCATTGTAAAATTCACGAAGTTCCGCCGCGGAAGCCCGTTGCGAAACAAAAAGCATAGAAGTGAGGAGAGTCGTGTACAAAATCCATTTCATACTCTCTACCCATCGGCTCCCAAGTGACTCAAGTTGAGACTAGTTTTTTGTTGGTGCGGTGATGACTTCGACTTTGGCCCTGCTCCGCCCGGGGGTATCGGTCACGCGAGGATTTGGTCTCGAGCGAGGGGTATCGGTCACACCAAAATTGACAAACAATTAGACTCTCTTCATCTGTCTCAAAAATCCGCACCGACTCGCCAGAAGTCCGTAAAACTTTCTTCAGGAAGCTTCAGTTGTTTTTGTGACTTAATCCGCTAATATTTAAGAATATATTCCGAAAGGTCTGTTATGAAATTATCTCTAAAAATCATCTTAGGAAGTTTGGCTTTTATCTCTTTGGTTTCCTGTGGTTCAGAAAAAGAAAGTGATAAAATCGGTGACGCGCAAATCTGTTTGAACAAAGCCACCGACTTAACCTCTTCAAATGCATGTCTCGCAAAAATCGAAGGAATTGAATCGACAGCGGCTTACGCCGTGAGATGCAATGGGAGCTTTATTGCCGAGGGGTTTGCGAATCCAGTGAAGTATATCAATGCGACCTCGCAATTGAATGGCACTGGCGGCGGAACTGCAAGCTTTATGGCTTTAATGACTTTCACTGCGGCAACGACCTTTGCGGAAAATTTAACAAATGCCGGAACAACTTTTTCGAATTGCCTCAAGAGTGGGGCGAAGGGAACTACCCTACTTTCTTCATTTGGGTATTTAGCTATGTCGATCTACAATTATGCAAAAAATAAGAGCGGTACTTGCAGCGACAATCCGACGACAGATTTCTCGTCGTGTTTGAGCTCAACAGATCCGAATGCTCTTATAAAAGTGGTTGATCCTACAACTGCGGATACGGATGCTATCAATCTTCAGACCAGCATCGGAAGCGTTATTATTTCCAGCTACAACATCAGCTGTGCTGGCAAAGGCGCCAATGAAAGTTTGTGCAGCACCATGAGCACCACAATCACCAGTGCTGGCGGCACTGGTAACGTTCGCGCTGTTGGAAGTAATTTTTTTAAAACCTTAGCTTGTGCTGATGCCTCAGTTAAAACTGCTCTGAATTTACTGCAACCTGGAACTTGCCCTTAGTTCAATCGATCCTTTTATAAGTTAACCATTTGGTGCGCGGATAAGTTTTTAATCAGAGTTTCAATCTAACACAATAGATCCATGTCCCACCTTTGCTTCCCTTATCCTCGGGAGGTATCGGTCACATGGCAAAAATACAAAATCACAGGCAACTCGAATTCCAAAAAACTCACTGGCGTTATCGCTATTCTCATGGAGGACAACTTCGTAATTCACGGAAGGGCCGCGGCGCTCGGCCGCTGTCTTCGAAAACTCCGATCCATCTCGTCTTGAAAGCCAACAAGTGTTGTCTGCGCGGTGGATTTCGCACTTACAAAAGATATTTTTTAATTCACCATCTTCTGGATAAGTACTCCAAAAAATTCTTTATCAGAATTGAGCAGGTCACTGTGCAGAACGACCACATTCATCTATTGATTCGCGGGACAAAGCGAAGTCATTTGCAGAATTTCTTTCGAGTATTTTCCGGGCAAATAGCGCAAAGATTCCAGCGCCATGAATTACTGGTTTGGTCCCGCCAAGAACGCGTGACCGGTACCCCCCAGCGCGCACCCAACACAACTCGGGTGACCGATACCCCCCGCAATAAGAACAAAGCCCCTCGCGTAACCAGCATTACCCTCTGGAAGCATCGTCCATTCACAAGAATCGTTAAAGGGTGGAAAGCTTACAAAATCGTCGAACATTATCTCAAGCTGAACGAGCTCGAGGCCACAAACAAAATTTCTTATCAGAAGCGAAGGCTCCGAGGATTATCTTCGTCGGAGTGGTATTTTATTTTTAACAATTGTCTTTAGCTTTCAAAATTGTGGCCGCGTGAATGGTGGTTTTAAAACTCTTGATTTTGAAAATAATCAATTCTCTCTGAATGCTTCGTTAGACTCCACGAACGATCCATTGGATAACTCAACTCCACAAAATCCTCAGCAGCAAAACCCGCCTCAACAAAATCCTCCGCAGCAGAATCCACCAGTCCAAAATGGACCTACGACAAGTCCACTTGAACCCGCAGGAAGCCAGAAGGCGCTTGATTGCAATATGCAAACAAGCACCTGCACTGGGCAAGTTTACGCTGGTTCTTTTCATGACTGGGGAAAAGAACTCTACAATAGCCCTGCCCCTATCATTAGAGATAATAGTGAACCCAACAATGGTTATGTAGCTGATGCCTTCTTACCTTTGGGAAGTACCAGCGGTGGAAGCTTTATGGCTTGGTACAACAGCACCGGAACTAAAGAGATCTATGTTCGTGCACTTTTTAAACTTAACAGTGAATACACTTGCAGCAGCGTTGGAAAGAGCAAACTATTTTTTGGACGAAGCTATGAAAATCTTGCCGGTGGAACCATAACCAATGGAGTGTTTATATTCGGAGGCTGTGGTAAAACAAAAACATTCGAGTTTTCTCATAACACGGGCAGCTTAAACAACGTTCACGCCTGTGGAGGTGATAACATTGGAAATCTCTGTTTTAACAACCGAGGCTCCGGAAGTTTCCAAGCTGGAGAATGGGTCAATTTTGAGTTCTGTATCTCTGCCAGCACTTCACCAACGGCACGCAATGCCGTTGTTTGGTGGGCCGTCAATGGAACTATGGCAGGTGCTTACAATAACCTTAATTACGGAACAAATGTCGTTAATGAATTTGTTTGGAATCAAACTTGGGATGGACATGGTAACGGAAAAGGATTTACGACAGACACCCATCAATACCTGGGACACCTTTATATCAGCGTCCCACCTGCAGGCGGCTGCAATGCAATCATGAATAAACGTTAAAAATTCATGCTTGCGCGAAGCATGTAGATGCGATTTTCCACGGGAGTTTTGAAGGTCCCGACGTCTTCGCCGTAAGTGACAAGATCTAAGTTGAAGATCGAGAACATTGCGGAAGCACCGGCGCTTAAATATCCTTGGCTCAGACCAACTCGGTACGAACCTTTCCACCAGCTGGTCATGGTCCAGTCGAATTCAAATCCCAAGTGCAATCCCCTCTTAACACTAAACTGAGGATGCATGATGTCCCGAATATCCATAACACCGCGACCTTTGAAAATAAAAACTTCGGGATATTCCCAACGAGAACCAATGTCTAAAACTCGATAAAGTTTTTCCGGCTTTTCAGACTGAGTTTTATTAAAAATTTTAAAAGTTCCCACGGTACCGCTATCAACGACATTGCGAAGAACCGCACCAAATGTTGGTTTCGCCCATCGCAAAATGGAATACCATTCATCAACAGGAATGTGAGGCTGATAAAGCATTCCCAAATCCGCATCAATAAAGAATCCTTCTTTCAGATCCGACGTCTTCACGAAATTAGAATCTGCAGCGAGCTCGATGAAACTCACTGATTTACTAAAAAATCCACGATTGATAAATTTTCCAGTCACACCCCAAGACACCTTCGCATTGTCGATGGACTTCACCGTATCGGCGTAAGAAACCGCAACTGTTGTATCCACATAGGCTGTCGCATTGACGATGACGGGGTTGTTTGGGCTTAGCACTAAACTGAGATCCATGGGAATTACGGCGACTCCCCAATTGGGTCGAACGAAAACTGCCGACGCAGGTGCAGCACGCAAACCAAAAGACTTTCCGTACTGAGATGTGATGGCATTGGCCATATTTGTCTGTTTTTCGCTCTCAGTGGTTCCCGTTTTATTGGCAGTATCGATGTCTTTAACAAAGCTAAAAAAAGAAGAAGTGAAGTTCAGATCCAAAGACATGTTTAACTCTCCATCCTCGCGGAAAGCTAAGCCTGCAGGGTTGTAAAATATGGCTGAGTAGTCATTGGCTACAGCAACGAAGGCATCGCCCATCCCCAAGGCTCGTGGAGCAATGTACTGATGATGAATGCCAAAGTTAACGGCTTCATTTTCATTCGCGGACCAAGCTGTCGTTGCGCTGGCGACAGTCAAAAAACAGAAAACAAAAGCCAGACCTCGATTTATCATAGATCTTCCTCCAAAGTGCTTCACAAAAATTGTAGAAATAAATTATGCTTTTGAGTATGCGTCTTTTCTATCTTTTGAATTTACTGACTTTTGTCGCGTGTGGGCTTCCAACTCTCGGTTTTTCTTCACCGAGGTCAGTGCATCGACCAGCACCGGTCAAGAATCCTATTAAATCCTCTCCTGAGAACTTAGGAACTCCAATTCAGACCGAGCACCAGGGGGCAGACTCGATCCCAACATCAAAGAATTTTGAGGTCAAACCGAGCCACCACAAACTAAATCAGCTTAATTTAACATTTGATTCGGGTCGTTTTGTCGAAAGCGATGTAAATAAAAATATTTTAATCATGAGCTATAAAAGAACGATATTGACGCTGGACGAAGCAGAATTGTCAGTAGGCTTTGGACTGAGTCCCCAGAATATCTCCCAGATGCAAATTGGTCAGAAATGGAACTGGCGAACCTGGACCACAGATCAGGGCGAAGAATACCCTCTGTATTTTAATTTTAATATTTTGAATTACATTGATTCGTCACAAATGTTGGCTGGTCTTATCAATATCAATCACTTCAAGTTGCAATTCGCTTTCGGCGTGGAGCAACTGGAATTTTTCCATGAGAAATTCAGCGCCGAATTTGGAACTGCCTATGGCATTAACGGCTTTTCGTTTTCTGCTTCAATGGGCTGGAAATTTTAGCTTTTAGTTTCTTAGTTTTTAAATTTACTTATTTTCCTTTTTAGAAACTCGCCATCCATGGCTGCCGGCTCTCGCCCTCCTGGCTCGCCGAGGTTTCTAAAAAGGAAAATAAGTAAATTTAAAAACAAAAAATAAAATTTCGAAAATGTAATCATCTTGGACCGTATTGGTCACTTCCTTGCTTTATAAACATATTGCTTGATCAGCTGAAAAGAGATCAATTTGGCTAACCGTAACTGTCAAACAATTTGACGCTTGCGTAGCTAAAAACGCGGTTCAATTTATGTAGGGAATTAAGGCCATGAGAGCATTATTTGTTTTAACCTGGATTTTCTTGTTTTCGTTCAATCTCGCTCTTGCGGATTTGGGAGCGGAAGCTGAGCCAACTCATGTTGTCGCTCCCAACGTGCGCGAAATTTTGGATCAGCAGAACTTTTCGCCTGATGAAAAGGGAAATCAGGAAGTTGTACTTGGACAGAACAGTGCATCCGCCATCCCCACTGGAATTTCAAAAATAAACTTTGTTACTGGAAATCCCCTGGTCGGCGGAGGAGACACTACCGGAGGTTTCGGTGACGTTGCCGCAAATATAGTGTCTGCCTTAGCCTACAAACGTAATAATCCGGAAGCGAAGGTGACCGTTATTGTGACAAGCTACGCAGATAGAATACAACCTCAGATCCATACAACCAATGAAATTGTTAAAATCATGCTCCCTTCCTTGGATGCTTCCCAAAAATACAGAAAACAAACAACCGATGGAGTTGATTTCGTTTTTACGGATATTGATCCAAATCAGCTTTTTTCCACCGCCACTACAAGTGCACAGGATTTAAAGAAATTGAAAGAAACAATACCGAATGCTGATGTGTCCGTTCAATATTCAGCGAATAACTCTCCTATGCGGAGTATTTTAGAAATGAATTCAAGTTTGGCCTTCAGCTTTATGGAGCCAGGCAGCAGCGACCTGTACATTTCCACTGTGAATAAATTAGCCGAGCATCATTACACTTTGGAATCGGGTCCAACAACAATGGGATATTATCTTCAAGAAAAACCAACTGAAAAGGATCTGAAGAATGATAGAGCTTTAGTCAATTCTTGGTTGAGTTCGACCGCTGGGATTCAAGTTACCGAAAATACAAAAATCGCCTACAGTTACTCTAAAGAATGGCAGGCTTCACAACTATATATTGAAGCCATCTCAAAAATTGCAAAAAAAGAGCCGAAGAGCCAAATTATTTTAGTCGTCAAAGATTTTAAAGAATTAAGCCTAAAAAATATCCCAAAAAATTTACGCATAGTGATTTCGAAAGGAATGACGGATAACTTGGTGAAAAGCTTTATCAGAGCAAGCCATTATTCTCCACTCATCACTGGCGATGTTTCGCTGTCCTACGGAATTAGCTATGCTCGTAGTAATAAATTATTTGTCTATGATTCACCTCCTTGGAAAGTCATGTCCGCGGAAGCGCTTCAAAATAAACTTCGAAACCGTTTTGAAAAATATCCAGAAAGTGCAGGACTAAAGAGAATTCAAAGAACTTTAAATAATATGTTCTTACATAATTACATTCCGAACGAACTCAACGAACCAAAGCTTAGAAACAAAGTTGCCAATGATTTAGCAGAAGCCTTGTTGGACACCTCTTCACAAGAGGTTATTCATACTGAACTCGCGAAGTTGAAGCGGGGTTGGAATATTAATGATAATGTGAATAATTTAGTTAGACTGCATCAACTGTTTAAGAATGAACTCGGAAAAAGTAAGTTCAATTTTCAAAATATTGTTTTTTACCTGGCTTGGCTTCAGCACCATGGTGATTGGAATACTCTTATCAAGACTGCGCAGACTAAATTGCTCGATAGCAAGTGGGTCGCGCACGAAAGAATTTATTGGGCTCTGCTTTTGTTAAAACTTGATCTGCCTTTTGGAACTGCAGAATCATCTGCACTTTTCGAATCTCTACATGGCCTAGAAAAAGGGAAAGTTCGCTCTGACTTTTACAAAGTTATTGCCACCTTTGCTGAGCAGGCTTCAATCCGAGATAAAATATTTAGTTTTAACACTCAAAAAAAACCTGCGTATGAAACGATAAAAAATAATATCCTAAATCAGATCACGACTCAGCAAAGCAAGCTCAGTTGTTCGCAAGTTTTTAAAAATTAAGAACCTTTGCTCAAAGAAATCAGAAGCTGATCCAGCTGCCACTCGAGATCAGCAAGATCTCCATGATTGCGAATAATGTGATGAGCGCCCTTTTCTTTTTCTGATAAAGGCAATTGTGCAGCCAAACGTCTTCGGATCTCTTCGTCGCTCCACTGATTGCGGCTTTTCATGCGCGCGATTTGATCGGATTCGTGACTGGTCACCAACACGATTGTATCAAACTGAGATTCTAATTTTTTTTCAAACAAGAGAGGCACATCGTAAAAAGCGATCTTTTTTCCCTGCTGTTCTAATTCCGCTCGCAGGGATTTAATTTTTTCCTGGACCAAAGGATGAACTATACTTTCGAGTTGAAGCAAGTGAGTGGGGGATGAAAAAACAATCTCGGCCATTTTTTTTCGATCCAGTTCTCCGTTAGGGCCGAGCAAATCACTCCCAAAAACTTTAATTACGGTATTTAGTCCAGGTGTTCCTTTTTTGAGAACCTCTTGCGCTGCTAGATCTGCGTCCAGAACCGGAAATCTTTTTTTCCGCAATAGATTAGCGACGGTCGACTTTCCGCTAGCTAGACCTCCACTTAGTCCCACCCATTTCATACTTAATCCTTTAGAAGCAAAAAACATTCGCCGATGAAGTGAACATAGAGGAAACCGGGTTTCATGGCAAATAAGTTCGAAAAATTCGGTAAATACATACTTTTAGAGAAGATGGCTTCTGGTGGTATGGCCGAGGTTTATTTAGCAAAATCGCCAGGTGCGAATGGGGTGACCAAATTTTTGGCCATCAAACGCATTTTGCCGCAGTATTCTGACAATGTCGAATTCATCGACATGTTTAAAGAAGAAGCGAAGATCGCCGTCAATCTCAATCACGGGAATGTGGTTTCCATTTATGATTTCGGTGTTGAAAGATCACAATTTTATTTAGTGATGGAATATGTTGAAGGTCGAAACCTTCGCCAAATCATCAACGAGTTCAAGAAAAAAGATCATGTCTTCAGCGTTGATCAAGTTACATTTCTGATCAAAGAAGTTGCGGCCGGCTTAGATCATGCTCATCGCTGCATTGATGGAGCAACAGGAAAGCCTTTGAATATCACTCATCGAGACATGAGTCCGCAAAATATTATGGTGAGCTTCGAAGGTGAAGTTAAAATTATCGATTTTGGAATTGCAAAAGCAGAAACACAAATTGAAGCCACTAAAGCTGGGACCCTCAAAGGGAAATTTGGTTACATGAGTCCCGAGCAAGCCGAAGGCTTCCCCATTGATTTGCGCACCGATATTTTTTCTTTAGGAATCGTGCTTTGGGAATTGCTCGCTAATGATCGCCTCTTCACGTCGAACAGCGAAGCTGCAATTCTTCGAAAGATTCGTGAATGCAATATTCCTCCGATCCGAAAAATAAATCCGACCGTTCATCCTGAATTGGAAAGAATCGTGGCGAAAGCCCTAACAAAAGATAAAAATGTTCGCTACCAAACAGCGGCTGCATTTAATCGAGATCTTAACCGATTCTTAAACACTCAATATCCTGACTTTTCCCCAGAGGATTTCAGTGTCTTTATTAAAAATGCCTTTTCAAATGCCTATACGGATCAAAAAAATAAATTGGTCGAGTATTCCAAAGTGCAAATGGACACTCTTCCTGACAATGGTTCGGGTGATAGCAACCCAAATCAGGGTGCAAATTCCAATCAAAGCGAAGCGGTTGAACACTCTTACAATGCCCTGGGGTTAACTTTACCGACAAATACAAATAACTCGCCTGTGGATTTAAAAACGCTCATTAAAAACAAACCCGTGGATCCCAATACAGGAGTCACACGCCGGAAAACTGTGGTTAATGCCCAGCTACCACCGATGAGTACAATTTCAGGTTCGACATCACCGGGAGTTCCTCAGTACACATTCAGTGCTTCGAAGGTTCGCCGAACTGTAAAGCCTAAACAAAGTTCCAGCAGCAGCATGGTCGCTATAATTATCACTCTTCTTATTGTTGGCGGCCTTGGAATGTACATCTACAAAAAACCACAAGATGGTTACGTTGAGGGCTCGTCCAAATCAAGCCCTTCGATTTCACCCGTCGAAAATACTTTACATGCAGAGCCCAACAATCCAACGATCGCGGGCCCTGATCCTATTCCGCCTCAAGCTCCAAAAGCTAAAAAGGTATCGGCGATCGTTCGCATTTTTTCCGATCCTCCAGATGCTATGATCTTTATCGATGGATCCTTCACGGGATTTAAGACTCCTTATCAATTGATCAAACTCACGAATCAAGATTATCGTATAAAGTTGGTCAAGCAAGGCTACTTTCCTATCGAAAGGACCTTCAGTCTGAGCCGGCCTTCTTCGGTCTTGGATTACAGGATGGTGCCCGAACGCTGGGGTTATATCAACCTTAACGTCATCAACGGGGGTTCAAAACCTATTGTTGAAATCGATGGAAAAGTGGAAGAAAAGAAAAAAGACACTTATCGCATTCCCGCTGGAGTTCCGGTCACCATTCGTGTTACCAATGAATTTTTTAATCTTTCCGCTTCGGAAACAATCACTGTGAATGAAAACCAAAAGAAAAATATCGAGCTGGTCTTAAAGTCGAATCAATAACATGAATAAAAGAACCATCGTTGACGCCATCCTTGATTTTCCGAAACGCAATTCACATGCTGTCGCCGTTCAATTTAAAAAGCAAAAAAAATGGCAAACAAAAAGTTGGCTTGAGTACTATCAAGATATCAATCATTTTGGTTCAGCTCTTCTCCAGCAAGGGTTTAAAAAAGGCGAAAAAGCAGCGATTATGTCTAACACTCGTTATGAATGGTCCGTTGCCGATGCTGGGATCCTTTGTTGTGGTGGGGTCACCGTCCCCGTCTATTCGAACAGCACCGCTACCGAGATCGAGTACATCATTAATCACTCTGAAGCCAAAGTCTTGATCATTGAAAATGACAATGGCCTGCGCGTTTGGAATCAAATTCGCTCTCACTGCTTAAAAATTGAGAAAATTATTTTGATGGAAGCTCGTCAAACTCTTCCTGAAGACTCTCACAACTGGTCTGATTTTTTAGAAATAGGGCAGAAGACCCTCGAGAAAGAACCTAATTTCTTAGTGGATCAGGCTCGCCAAGTTCAATTGTCTGATATGGCCACCATTGTTTACACCTCGGGAACCACGGGACTGCCCAAGGGAGTTGTTTACACTCACACGCAGATTGTGTCCGAGGTTAGCGAAGCCTTCCCACTTTGTGGAGTGACCGAAAAAGATATCTCCCTGAGCTTTCTTCCTTACGCCCACGTCCTTGGGCGAATCGAACATTGGGGACATCAATGGATCGGCTTTAGCATGGCTTATGCAGAAAGCATTGATCAGATTCGCAGCAACCTCAAAGAAATCAAACCAACAATTTTGGTATCGGTGCCACGAATTTTCGAAAAAATCTATTCGGCTCTTTGGGCCCAAATGGAAAATCAAAAAATCAAAGCAAAGGCTTTCGACTGGGCTCTGCAGATCGGATTGAAAGTTGGTGAACACAAACTCACCCGCTCGCAGGTGCCGCTTAAATTGTTAGGAGAATACATCCTGGCCGATCGATTGATACTATCGAAAGTTCGTGAAGCTTTTGGCGGGCGATTGAAGTTTTGCATCAGCGGAGGTGCTCCTCTGAGCGCCAATGTTGCTCTGTTTTTTCATGCCTGTGGTGTCCTGATTCTCGAAGGCTATGGTTTGACCGAAACAACGGCTGCGGTGTGTGTGAACACTCCATTCAACTATAAATTTGGTTCTGTGGGGCGACCTATCGGTGATGCCGAAATCAAAATTGCCGACGATGGTGAGATTCTTGTTAAAAGTAAAAAAGTGATGAAAGAGTACTATAAGGATTCACAGGCGACCTCACAAGTTTTGCACGAGGGATGGTTTGCCACCGGTGACATCGGGGAAATTTTGCAGGGTGGTGATTTAAAAATCACCGACAGAAAAAAAGATCTCATTAAAACAGCCGGAGGAAAATACGTCGCTCCCCAAAAGCTTGAAAGTTTAGTAAAAACCTTTCCCTTAATTTCTCAAGTATTGATTCACGGTGATCAAAAAAAATACATTGTGGCTTTGGTTACCCTTGATCGTTCACAAGTTGAAAATATTGCGAAAGAAAATTCCTGGAGTTTTGAGAATTGGCAGGACCTAACTCAAAAGCACGAAATCTACGAAGCCGTTCGCCGAATCATTGCCGAAACAAACTCTCAACTCGCCAGCTTCGAAACCATTAAAAAATTTCTAATTCTGCCCGCAGAATTCAGCATAGAAAACGGCGACCTAACACCATCACTCAAGGTAAAACGAAAGCACCTCGATCAAAAATACAAAAAAGAAATCGATTCATTGTACGAGTAATTCGCTTTTAAAGCTTAAAGATCAAGGCCGCACGACCGAGGCGACGCAGAGATTTAAGCTTTAAAAGCGAATTACCTGAGCCAGAAGCGGAAGCCTACGCTGAGGTATGGCCCCGACAAATCAATGCTGCGTTTATTACCGCTTGTGTCCACCATGGGGTCTCCAGCAGTGATCGCTCCATTGAATCCCGAAGTTACATTTTTGCTGTACTTGATATCTTTGAATTTTAAATCGCGGTAACTGGCTTCAAGCAGAAAAGTCGTTGTATCCATCATGTGGAACTCTCCCAGAAAACCACCACCCATAAGATTTGTTGCTGACTTGGCTTCGACCGAAAAGTCAGAGTTTGGGCTTACCGTTAAACTCGTATAATCATTTTTTAAACTCAAGCTGGCGGTCCCTGCAAAACCAAAGATGGCCAATCTGACGGAAGGTCGTTGAAAGACAATCAGTTCAATTCCTAATTTCGGGATATAGCTGTTGATATCACTTTTAAGTTGGTAAACTTCACTTCCAGAAGCCTGAGCCGAAACTCCACTTAAGGTGTTTGGCTTTATAATTTCAAATCCAAATCTCCACGCTGCCCGACCAGTGATGTAAGAAAATCCAATTTCACCACCAGTATTGGTTTTGACTTCACTGCCATAGGAGGTTGCTGAGCTTTCATTCGCAAAAGCCTGATCTTTAACTGTGGACATGCCCCCGGTGATCAGGAAGTAGCCTGCAAAGGCTTCCTTATCAAAAGAAAAAACCCGGGCTTGGCTGACCGTCGCACTCATAAAAATTAAAAGGGGCGTTAAAAAAATAACTTTCATTTTATAAAGTTAAATCCACAACCACTTTGCTGGTCGTTTTTTTCCCAGCCACTTGAAAGACTTTGGCTTTAGGTTTATTTTTTAAAAACAAAACAAGGTTTAGACTTTGATCAACGGGGTCTAAAGCCAATTCCGTAGATTTAATAAACATCGAGGAAGCTAAACGCTTTTGAACTTCTTGAGCATTTATTCGAGAGGCCGGCATCTGCGCAAAGTCGATCACTAAACGACTGGGATTTTGCAACATCTGCACGTGATAGTATCCTGGTAAACCTTTTTGAGTGCGCCCACGCAAATCGCCGATATCAAAAACAATCCGCTCGATTTTGCTTTTAGCATTTTGAGTTTTTCTAAGATCGAGCAAGCTAAAACCGGTTCCCGCAACTCCGCCAATAATCGAACCCGAACCTTGCAGAATTTTAGAGGGAGTGACTTTAGTTTTAGTATTTACTGCGGCTTGCGCCGTGAAGTTGAACAGAGCTGATGAAACAACCATCAAACAAATCGTGAAAATAGACTTCATGCTTCACCCCCAATAAATATTTCATCAGGAAGGGGTGACGGTGACAAGGTTTTTCCCCCGAATAGGAAAGGTCTAGGTATCTACGCTCCACGGCATTATTTTTCACAGGTCTTTTTAGAAGTTTCCTGTTGGTTCAGGTATTCCTTTTCCGAAAGGATTGTTCCATCTTTAGTTTTTACCTTTGAGATTTCAGGAGCGTCTAATTGCACATCAGTACATTCACTTAGGGTCATTTGGACTTTAAGGTCTCTCAAATCAATTCTTAAAAACTGATTCGTAAAATCTGAATGCATTGTACCTTTCCAAAATTCACTCTCCTTAACTAACTCAATATGAAAGGTACTTCGTATTTTTTCGCGATAGTTCAAAGTAGGCGCCAATTTGAATTCATGATCCACGGTTGGGTTAGAGTCTATAACTAAAGAGATAGGTGCCTCTGTCTTTACCCGAAGTTTGCGAAGGCCAAAAATTCCGCTGTTGCTGACATATTTATCATAATCAGCAAACTTACCTTTAGGCTTTACGCAAGTGGGATGCGCAGATATCCCTTTGCCTTCTTCGGTTATATATTCGTAAAGAAAAATAGATGGTAAATCCTTCTGCCAGTTTTTGATGATTTTACTTACTTTTTCATTATTAAGCTTCGCATTTTCACCTGTATTAAAATCGACACAATCGTCCAAGCCGAGCTTCTCGCCAACAAGACATTTTTCTTGATTAGATACTTTAGTTACGGGGTCATTTACACAGGACAAATTAGTAAAAACAATGTGCGGAGGCATTTCATCAGGAAGCTTCATATGGCTAAAACTTTTCTGAATTCCATTGACCCAGTCTTGAGTCATCATACTTTGCAAAATACCTAACACTTTACCATTTTCGCCAATTACGGGAGAACCGGAATTCCCTTGGGTTCCATGGCAGTTCATACCTACAGCAGTTTTAGCCCAAGAGTTTGTACCAAGGGGATTTAGCAGAGTATTCAAAGCAACTTTGCATTCTTCTACATCGAGTTTCGCTCCAGGTAAATTTAACAAGGGGGTCGCTTTAACAATTTTTAATTTTTCATTATCTTTAATTCCATCCTTATGGATTTGGAATGGAGAAAGCCCTGTAGATTCAATTCTAATAAAAGCAAAGTCCGCACTAAAAACATTTTCCCGTTTACTGTAATCAATAACTTCTTTACATAAAAAAATATTTTTCTTTCCTGAGGATGTAATGAACCGAATTGCTATTCTCGATTCACAATAGGAGCGGGACACCTTTAAATAATCAGGCAGACAATGGCTATTTGTTGCAACTATATCATCGGCAACTAAGAATCCTGTGCACTGAGCAAGCTCTGGAGAATATTGACTGTCATTCGTATTTATTAAGATAAGCCCTACATTCTCGGGGCAAGTTGCCGTCGAACAATTAAATTGCGCTTTCTCAAGCTCGGATTTCAGGTCGGAATAATCTCTTGGTCTGTAGGTATTTTCATAAGATGACTTCTCACCACATCCAGCAATCATTCCCGTCAATATTAATACAATCCACAGCAACTTCATAAATAGGCCTCTCGATCTTCATGAATGCAAATAGGTATACGCTACTTCCACGTAAACCTCTGCTGTTAGTATTCTAAACACATTTTCCATGAAAAAAGTTTAGCCCCCTCAAAATCCAAAAGTGCCCACTTTCGCGGGGGTGTAAAAGTTTTGATCAGTTTTTCGAGCTAAAATAAATAGGTTCGCTTTGAGCTGGTTTATTTGTTGCTAATTATTTTCACGGAACGACTGAAAGCAACAACAACTGCGGAAAATAAAATGGCAAAGCTGAATTTACTTCTCGTCCTACTTTTCCAATTAAGCTTGGGCAATGCTCTTGCTCAAGAGAGTGCGTCGGATGATCCAACACCATCTCATCAGACCTCAGCGCCAGCGACCACGGCTCCGGTAACAACCGAAAACAAACCGACGGTAACGCCCTCACCCGATGCTCCTCCGGCGCCTCCTAAACCACGTCCTAAACCGCAAAAGCCTATTTGTAAAATTGTCGCTTCAAAGGGACAAACTCTGGTGCAATGGAATAATCGTATAGTGACTTACCCGAACTATGATTTCACGGTTACCCTGAATCAACTTAAAGAGTTAGTCGATAAAAAGAGATGCATCTATAAACCGCAAAATTGTTCGATCATGGGCCAGCGCGGTCAATCGGCTATTTCTATTGATAACGAACAGGCGGGTCCCCTGAGCAGTGATCCCCGGTTTACAGTCAGAGACCTACAGGTTTTAAAAGATTCAAATCGTTGTAAAATGATTGCTCCGACTTACTCGGTGCTGACCGTGGATGGACAATTTGCTGCCTACATTGACGGCGATCAAGCCACAGAGTTCACCACCACTGAATCTTCAGCGCAAAAAGACTTAACTCTATTTACCGAGTCTTTAAGTCAGTCTGACTTAAGTTCAATTCCAGATCGCAAAATCCCTTCTGATGATTCGACAGAAATCAGAATTCAGAATCTCAAATGCTGGAAAGGTAAATCGTCTGCAGAACAGGATAAGAATCTAAAGTTGTGCACAAAGGCTGCAAAATACAATCAGGTCTGTGAGTTAAGTTACTTTATTCATGGAGAATCTGATTTTGATGTTTGTCTGCAAGGCTTCGAAGGCAAAGCAAATAAGGTAGTCACTTGCTTTAAGAGCAACAGTAAAGCCCAAGCCAAAGAAAATTTAGCTCATTGTAAGACCCAATTAACTTCGGGACAAGTTTGCGAAACGAATCCCGAGATTCATGGGAAAGAAAAAAACGAAGTCTGTATTTTAGAATAAAGGAGAATTTCTATGAAGAAATTAATAATTTTGTTAGCCTCAGCCAGTTTGTTTTCTTGTGCGACTTATCGGCCCGTTCTTGATGAGAATGCACAAATGCAAAAAGTAGGACCTGCTCGCGCCGAGCAAGACATTGATAAATGTTTGCAGAAAGCCGACGCTTATTTATCCAATCATAAAAGCGATCGCATGAAAAATTCAGCCATTCGCGGAGCAGGACAAGGCGCCGTCTTCGGAGGAGTTTTAGGTTTAGTTTCAGGTGGAAATTTACAGTCCACTGCCGGAGGAGCAATGTTAGGTGCCGGAGTCGGTGCAGCCGGAGGAGCTTTAGGTGAAGCCACAAAAGACAAGTGGAAACCAGACGAATTAAAACAACGCTATGTAAAAAATTGTTTAGAGCGAAAGAAATATCAAGTCATCGGCTGGAAATAAAATCGGAGGATTTATGTCGTTATATAAAGTCTTGGTCGTTTTAATGTTTTCCCCTAGTGTGTTCGCATCTTATTTATCTATTCAAGATTTAATCGGAACGACAATTTCGTATGATAATAAGTCGATTGAAATTTTACCTAACGTTAAAAAAATTAATAGCTTAGTAGCAAGAAGTGCCGATTTGAAAGTGACTTCCTTTTACACAAACAAAAAAGATGGTCAAAAATATAAATTAGAATATTGGAGTAATGCAAAGCTTGTTGATTACAACAGCCGAGCGAAAAAAGTACAGAAATTACTCTTGCCTGAAATCCAATTTGGATGCGCTGTACTTTGTACCATAACAAATTTAAAAACTGGTGAAAGTGCTTCTATAAAAGAAGATGGCGAGGAAGAGACAAGGAAAGTACTGCAACTTTTCATTGAGTTAGAGATTGTGAAATCTGTTCAAGATGCTGAAGGTAATGAAATAGGGTTTGAGTTTATAGCTGGAAACGAAGACTACACTCAGTTTGAGTTGGAAATGCCAAGCAGAGAGAAACTTTACGAAGCGATTCGTACTGGCAAAAGTGTTTCATCGACATCTTCATCATATGGAAATCCTTTCAGTGGGGACACTGTTGGTTTTTCTATTAAAAAAACAAAATAGGCTTTTCTTAGATTTATTCAGGTAAATGCTCAACTTCGAAGCTGGTTCAATCACTGGACCAGCAGTCTTGTCTCTTTGATTTCTTGCTCGCCTATAGCATTCGGTACAGGTTTAAATTCTACCGATCTCATGACTGATTCAATACTAAATTTAACGTAATAAACATGATTGTCGAGGGCTACAAATTTGACCTCGCCACTTTTCCAAAAGAATGGAATTCCAAACAAACTGTTTTTATATATTAGTGAAATTTCCCCGGGATCAACTTCTACTCGGTAAAAACCGCCAGTAGATAACTTTCCTAATTTGCTTTTATTCACGTAAAATCTAGGAACGTCAGGGTTTAAAGAGTCAATTGATGTATTGGACCTATACAAGTAAACAACTGCTTTTCCTTTTTCAGGTGCCTGAAAACTGTAAAAGTCTTTTTTGCTCGGATAAGTACAACCGACCAAAAATAAGATTCCTAAAAATATGTATTTCATTTTTATATTATTATCTTTGCCGATCAAGTTGTCTACTTTTGATCAACAGGTCCACTCTTGATGTATAGCCGACCTAGAGTCTTAGAGGGGTCAAAAAGCGAAAATCGTCACCTGTCTAAGAGTTCTACAGCTCAGCGCAACTCACTGGAAATAGAAGCGATATGATGATGGTGAGAATATTGAAACTAAAATGACCGAGGTGTTTTTATGAAAATCCTATCTTTACTTTTCATAAGCTGTTTGATGACTTTATCTATCGTTGCGTGCAATCGCGGTGATAGCAATGGAAGTGCAGCACCACCCGTTATTGCTCAGCCGCCTCCGCCCGCTTGTGTGCCGGGGACTCAACCACATGATCCCAATTGCATGGGATACAATGGTTTCTCTCAATTTGGATTTCAGCCTTATGGTCACGCTTATTCACACGGCCATGGCTATTGCAATTGTGAACCTGGATTCAGACCCGTGTATGGACACCTGGGTCTTGGTTGTGTGCAAACAGAAACTATCCGCCCTTTCCCAGGAGTTTATTTCTATGCGGGTGCTCTTCCTGTTCCCCCCGCGAACAATTATCAAAATAACAGTATTCCCCAATTCAGCAATATAACGGGCTATCCTCAAGTTGCCCAACCCGGTTGTTTTAACAATGTCGCTGTCAGCTGCTTTGTCACCCAACCCAACACCTGTGGCCCTGGTCGACTTTGTCGTCCCACAGGCCCGGGTTCAGCCCTTGGCGTTTGTATCAATCAATAGTAACGAGCGCTGCGTTAATCTCGCTCTAATTTAAGCTCTCCTCCCTTCAGGCAAGGCATTTCATTTTATTGTCCCCGACTCCTGTGATATTTTCTCTGCGAAACAACAGAGCAGGAGTTTTCATGAGCCCTTCGACCTCGTCCAACCCTCTATTACAACCCTTTACAAAATTTGATCACAGCATTCCTTTCTCTTTGATCCAAGTAGAGCATTATCTTCCAGCCCTCGAAGCAACTTTGGAAATGGCTCGCGAAAGTATTAAAAATCTTAAAACTTCAAAGGAAGCTCCTACTTTCGAAAACACCATCATCGCCTTAGAAACCTGTTCCGATGAATTGGAAAGAATGATGAGCATTTATTCCAACTTGGAAAGTGCTCACGCCAGCGAAGCTCATCGGGCTTTGGCAAAAGATATTTATCCTAAACTTTCTGAATTTCAATCGGACCTGTCCTTGGATCCCGAAATTTTCCAACGGGTAAAAACGGTTTATGAAAATCGCGCGCAATTAAAACTGAACGGAGAACAAGCCCGCTTGCTTGAAAAAACTTATATCGGTTTCGTTCGTAACGGAGCTTTGCTGTCTGAACTGGACAAAGAAAAACTGCGAAAGATCGATCAAGAGCTTTCACTATTGGCCCCGCAATTTTCTGAAAATGTTTTAAAAGCCACAAATGCTTTCGAAGTTGTTCTGACAAAACGCGAAGAACTTGAAGGCCTTCCCGAAGGCGCCATCGAGGCCGCTCTGATGGCTGCTGAAAGCAAAGGCCATACAGGTCAATGGCTGTTCAATCTGCATGCGCCTAGTTTAATTCCTGTCCTGACTTTTTCGAAAAATCGTCCCCTGCGTGAAAAAATGTGGAAGGCTTACAATTCACGATCTTTCAAAGATGATTTTGATAATCAAGAGAATATTAAAAAAACGGTTCAACTTCGCTTTCAGCGAGCGCAACTTTTGGGATTCAAAACTCATGCGGATTACGTTCTGGCAGAGCGCATGGCCAAAGACACTTCGACAGTTAAACAGTTTCTGCAAAAACTTTTACAGGCCAGTAAAAAGGCAGCTCAACATGACCTGGAAGAAGTTCGCCAATACGCTTTAAAAACTGACGGCATGAAAGACATGCAGCCGTGGGATTTTGGCTACTACTCTGAAAAATTGAAAGAAGAAAAATACTCTTTCAATGAAGAAAGCCTGCGCCCTTACTTTAAATTAGAAAATGTAGTTCAAGGAGTCTTCGAACACGCCCGCCGCCTTTACGGAATTACCTTTGCGGAGCGAACAGATATCGAGGCTTATCATCACGATGTCAAAATTTACGAAGTGAAAGAAGAAAAGAGCGGAAGTTACGTTGGACTTTTCTACACAGACTTTTTCCCGCGTGAAACAAAAAAAGGCGGGGCTTGGATGACGACCTTCCGCGAACAGGGTCTGATGTTTGATCAGGTGATGCGTCCTCATGTCAGTATCGTTTGTAACTTCACTAAACCCACGTCGACAAAACCTTCTCTGCTCAGTTATGACGAGGTCAGAACTTTATTCCATGAGTTCGGTCACGCTTTGCACGGTTTACTTTCAAATTGCACCTACCGCTCTGTTGCGGGAACAAATGTGTATTGGGACTTTGTCGAGTTGCCTTCACAGATTATGGAAAATTGGGCTGCCGAAAAAGAAGGTCTGGATGTTTTCGCAAAACACTACGAAGACCAAAGTTTAATTCCGGCAGATCTTGTGCAAAAGATCAAGAACGCTCAAAAATTTCAAGCGGGATGGATGTCCTTGCGCCAAATCCAATTCGCTATGATGGACATGGCTTGGTACACCGTTGATCCAAATACAATCACCGATGTTGATCAGTTTGAAACCTTGGCAACGACCGAAACTCGCTTGCTTCCTAAAATTCCAGGAACAAATACTTCATGCTCGTTCAGCCATATTTTTGCAGGCGGCTATTCGGCAGGTTATTACTCTTACAAATGGGCCGAAGTTTTGGATGCTGATGCTTTCGAATATTTTAAAGAAAAAGGGCTTTTCAATCCTGAGGTTTCACAAAAATTTAAAGAAACTATTTTATCTCGTGGCGGATCTGAACACCCGATGGATCTGTACAAAAAATTTCGTGGACGCGAGCCTGATCCCCAAGCCCTGCTTCGTCGCGATGGTTTACTTGAAGAAAGTTCATCTCGTTTATGAAATCTTCGGTGACAGAAATTAAAAATATTTCTCTCAAGGAAAGTTCGCGGGTTGCCATAGTTTACCGTTCTCACTCTGAAAAGGCCGTGAAGATGGCTAAAGATGTCACGGCCTGGCTGCAAACTCGCAACATAGAAGTCTTTACAGCCCCGGGGCAAAAGCTGATTGCGAAAACAAAATTTGTTCGCGGCGAAAAAATGATTTCGACACTTTCTTTCGTCATCGTTCTTGGTGGTGATGGAACTTACCTGCGCGCCGTGAGATTGATCGATGGATCGCAGATCCCTGTTTTGGGATTTAATATGGGCTCTTTAGGTTTTCTGACTGGATCGCCCGCAGATAAAATCTTTGATATTCTCGGCGGAGTGCTGGAAGACAAAATGACCATTCACACACGCATGCTGTTACAGGCTCAGGTCTTTCGCAAAGGAAAATCAAAGCTCCGTGCGATTGCTCTGAATGATGTGGTGATCGAGCGGGGAGCTTATTCTCAGCTGATCAATATTTCTATTCATAAAGAAAAAAAATTAGTCAGCGATATCAAAGCCGATGCTTTAATCATCTCGAGTCCGACGGGATCAACAGCTTACAATTTAGCTGCTGGTGGTCCCCTGTTGGATCCTGAAGTTAAAGCTTTGATTGTGACACCGGTGGCTCCGCATTCATTGACCAGCCGGCCATTGATCTTCCCCGCGCACCGAAAACTTGTTTTCCGCCTGGAAGGAAAAACTCAAAAGGCGAATTTGGTGATTGATGGCCAAGAGCTAACGGCCCTCACGACAGAAGATGAAATTGTCGTCGAAAAATTTAATGCCGATCATTTATTAATTGAGCCTCCACAAACTAATTTCTTCCATCTTTTACGGGAGAAATTAAAATTTGGAGATCGAGCTTAAAGTTCGTTAATGGAAAGGAACAAAGATTATGTTGGTTGATTTAAGAGTTTCAAATTTCGCGATCATTGAAAATCTTCATATCACTTTTAAATCAGGACTTAATATCCTTTCCGGAGAAACGGGATCAGGAAAATCGGTTCTTCTGAAAAGCTTAGCCTTACTGATGGGTGGAAAAGCTTCGAATGATTCGATTCGCACGGGTCACAAGATGGCTGTTGTGGAAGGCTCTTTTGATCTGACAAAAAGAAAAGATCTCTTACGTCGCCTTGATGAATTGGGTATTGAAGCCGAAGATGATTTACTGGTTGTGCGAAGAATTATCAGTTCCGAAGACAAATCTCGAGTGTATCTGAACGGACAACTGAGTCCCCTTTCTGATTTACGTGATCTGGTAGCACCCCTGATTGAGGTCACTGGTCCGGCAGCACCATTGATTGAAATGACGGGTCAGCATGAAAACCGTAATTTACTTTCGAAGGCTTACCACTTAGACATGATCGATCACTATGCAGGGACTTGGGAAAAGCGCCTGCAATTCGAAGAAAAGTATGCTCGTAAAAAAGAAATCGAAAATAAAATTGCCGAACTTGAATCCAACAGTCCCAACAAAGCTCAACGATTGGATTTTTTAATTTTCCAACGAGATGAAATCAGCGCTTTGGATTTAGCTCCGGGCGAAGAGCATGAGCTTGAAAATGAAATTCGTATTCTTAAGAGCGCTTCGCGACTTTCAAGTTTTGTGGATATGACCGAAAATGCTTTATGCTCTGACGAAGATTCAGCCACCCAACGCATCAATGCGGTTCTAAAAAAAGCTCACGAAATTTCTTCTTTGGATCCCCAGATCCAGGAAAAGCTGCAAAATCTCGAGCAGGCCAAGTCGGTATTGGATGATACGGTTTTCGAGCTTCGCAGTTATGTCAGTAAAATTGATGATGATCCTTCTCGCTTGGACGAACTCGAAGGACGCCTCAGTCAACTGCGCAAATTGCAAAAAAAATATGGAGCTGAAGTTGGTGATATTCTGAAAGCCCTGGTTGAAATTGAAGGTGAGATCGCTGACCTGCAAAATTCAGAAGTGCGTATCGAAAGCTTGAAAAAAGAAGGCGAAGCTCTGATGAAGGAATTAATTAAGTTGGGAGCTGATCTGCACAAGCGTCGCTCGGAAGGGGCAAAGCTGTTAGCTAACAGCGTGAATGCCGAATTGAAATCACTGAATATGAAAGGGGTTATTTTTCATATTCGCAGTGATGCCGCGACGGAAATGGTCTCGACAGGAACTAGTGATATTGAATTTATGACCCAAACTTCTCCGAAAGATCCTCCGCGCCCCTTAGCGAAATTTGCTTCCGGTGGGGAGCTCAGTCGAATTTTGTTAGCTTTAAAGCGAGTCGTTGGTTCTTCTCAACAACCCCGCACTTATTTGTTCGACGAAGTCGATACCGGAGTTTCTGGTGAAACCGCGGAACGAGTTGGGCAGAAATTGCGAAGCATTGCCAAAGGACAACAGGTGATTTGCGTGACCCATCTTCCGCAAGTTGCCGCCCATGGAGATGTGCATTTTTCGATTCAAAAGTCTCCTCAAAAAGGCTCGGTGAATATGGAAATTCTGGAACTGAAAGACAGCGAAAGAGTGCGTGAAATCGCTCGTTTAATTTCGGGTGAAAAGATTTCTAAAACCAGCTTGGATCATGCCAAAGAATTATTAAGCCAAGTGTAGTTGGCCCATCTTCGTCACCCCTTTTGTAAAAAAAGGGTGACAAAAATTGTGACACTTTTAAAAAACCCATTTCTCGACTATGTACTCTATAGCTCAAGAGTGCGTGGCCGTTCGGGCCCGAGGCTTTTTGAGTAGCTGGGGAATTTAATGGGGGCACTGTGAAATTACTTATTCAATTGATCATCATGCAAATTTTGGGAGTTTTCCTTTTGTATTCTTTAGCTGAAGCCGCGCCAACGGCTCTCGTTACAAATGTGCTCAGCAGCGAAGTGGTTCAGCAGATGGAAGCTCAGTTCCCAAAAGGTTTAACAGTGACACTGACCCGAATCGAACAAGTTAAAAGTTATGTCTGCACCAATTGTTTTGATTTTAAATTAACTTATTCAGGGATTTCCTCACGCAACGGTCGCCCGATTAAATTCGACAAGCTGGTGCGCACGAAAGGCGTTGGATCACAGCAGATCGATGTTTCCTTAGTTCATCCCTAATTACCACTTAGCATTTAAAATTTTTTCGTACCAGAATAAAGCCAAGGATGTTTTCACGTCGGTGATTTGTCCCTGCCGCAGTAAAGCAAAAGCTTCATCGAAACTGATCTCCTGAATATTTAAAATTTCTCCTTCATCGGGCTCGGGATCAACCCAAGTCAAATCTTTAGCCATATACAAATCAATGAATTCATCACCATATCCAATGACAGGATGAATACGAGTCATAAGCTGCATCGATTTTGCCACCGCACCAACCTCTTCCCGCAGCTCACGGTGAGCCGTCTGCAAAGACGTTTCGCCGTGATCAATTTTTCCGGCGGGAAATTCAAGAAAATTTCTTTTTAAGGGATGGCGATACTGTTCAATCATCACTAAACGTCCATCATCAAGCACAGGGATCATCAAGGCTGCACCTGGATGAAGGACATATTCCCGAATGGACTTCCCACCATCAGGGAGAAGAACTTTGTCTCTCTGCACTTTGAGCCAGTGACCTTGAAAGACCAGTTCGGACTCTATAGTCTTTTCTGTCAGATCTTTTTTTGATTTCATTTTTCCCCTTAATCCTTGTCGTAGCTGGATTTTAAATTCTCTCGATCCTTTGCCGCCGATTCAAGTCAAGACTAGACCTCCATCGAGAGAGACTCTCCGGAAATCTTGCCCTAATAAGACAACTGTTAGAACCTTAGAGACGGAGGAATTCCTATGATCAAAGCGACTCAAATCAATTCGTTTTTTTTCTGCATTTTAATAACATCTTTGCTGGCTTCTGAAGCTGCACAAGCTCGGCGTGGTGCCAGCATTAGCGGTGACAGTGCCATTAGTTTTGGCCTTAGCCTTATTTCATCTCAACAAAAAGATCTCAATTCTTTGGTTGATTATGTGAATGCCAATGGCGGAGGAGTTACCACAAAAAGTTTAAATTCCGCTTACGATATTTATGCTCAGTATATGTTTCGTTTTTCAGGCTCGATGTTTGGTTTAGCCTTCCGCCCCTCTTACTTTACCACTTCAGCGACTGGCTCTGGAGCTACAGTTGGTGATTACAAACACGAACTGACGGGAATTACTTTTTTCCCTTTGTTGCGCGTTTACCCCTTGGAAAATAATTTCATTAAATTCTTTCTTCAAGGTGGAGTTGGATATGGGTCGCTCAAAGGGAAGCTGACTCAGGGTAGCCACTCTCTTGAATATTCGGGGTCAAATTTTGGGGCGCAAGCGGGATTAGGCGCCGAGTTTTGCTTCACCGACAGTCAGTGCATTGGCATTGAAGGAAATGTTCGCTATCTTCCCATCGAAAGAAACACAGTCAGTTCTATTTCTTCAGGATTTCCCACAACCGGCACCGGTCTGACTCAGTCCGAAAATGGACGCGAACTCGAGTACGACAGAAATGACTTAACGACGACGATGTCAGGAATCCAGGGAGCCGTTTCCTACATCCTTAATTTTTGATCAGCGTAAGGCGGTTCTATGGTTCGATACAAAAAGAATGATGTTATTTTCCGCCAAGGTGATGTGGGTGATTGTGCCTACATCATTGAATCTGGGCAAATTCTTATTTATCTGACGAAAGACGATAATGAAATTCCTTTAAGCCTTATCGGCCCTGGTGAAATTTTTGGAGAGATGGCTCTTCTCGATAACCAAAATCGTTCCGCATCGGCCCGCGCTTTAGAAGAAACAGTCCTCAACATGGTTAATCGCGAACAGGTTCTCGAACGGGTTAACAGTTCCGACACCATCGTTCAATTGCTGATGCGGGTTCTGCTAAAACGCATTCGCAATCAAAATATGAAAATGCTCGCACCAAAGAAAGAAAGTTCACTCTATGATTTGACCGAGTGGGCTTCGAGTCCTGATCAAAAAGCCATTGATAAAATCAAACTTGAAATTCGCATTAAAGAAGCTTTCGCTAATAAAGAATTTCGGCTTTACTATCAACCCATCATTGATTTAAAGACTCGGCAAATCGTTGGTGCCGAAGCCTTACTGCGATGGGAAAGTCCCAAGGAGGTTATTCCTCCGATTGTTTTTATTGATCTTCTCGAAAATTCATCGATGATGATCCCCGTTGGGGAATGGATCATCGAACAGGCTTGCATAGACCTTAAAGAATTTCACAAATGTCATCCCAAGTTTGTTTCCAGCATCAATATCTCAGCGCGACAGATTTTAGCGCCCAACTTTTTGGATTACATTGAAAGCTTAACTAAAAAATATTCCTTGTCTCCGAGCTGTTTGAAATTGGAGATGACCGAAAGAATCATGATGGAAGGTGTACTGGCCATTGAAATGCTGAAGAAGTGCCACAATCTGGGTTACCCCATTTCTATTGACGATTTCGGCACGGGCTTTTCGAGCCTGCAGTACATTTCCCAAATGCCCATTGATGATATAAAGATCGATCGCTCTTTCGTCATGAAGATCACTCAGGATCTTAAGACCCAGGCCATCGTCGAGACCTTACTCTTTATGGCTCGCTCTTTAAATTTGAACGTCATTTCCGAAGGCATTGAAAATCAAGATGAAATGAATTGGCTGAAGAGCAAGGGATCTCAGTACGGGCAAGGTTGGCTCTTTTCGAAAGCTATTCCTCGCAATGATTTGATCACTAAAATGAAAACGAATTTAATTATTTAAATCGATCCACTCAATTTTTTTGTTTTGAATTTTTAGAACCTGGGGATCTTCAAACCAGCTTCCTAAATTGATTGAACGAACATTTTTATTATTAATCTGAAATTCGAAATCATCCTTCACGTGCATGTGACCAGAAATAATAAGATCAAAAGAAGCCTCATTGTAAACTCGGTGAGCATGCTCGCGGATCATTTGCACCAAACGGCCTTTATTCGATTGACGATAACGTCCACTTTTCTTGCGACTCAAAGGACTCCAAAACTCACCAAGGCCCAACCAAAATTCTCCGGGAACCTGGTGACCTAATTTTTCAACCCAAGGGTTTCGTAGGAATTTCCGCAATCGCAAATAAGCCTTATCATTTTGATTGATAAGATCCCCATGTTCACAGCGGACTTTTAAGCCATCAATATCAAAAATTTTGGCATCGGTATAAACTTCAGCGCCTAAGGCATCTCGCCAGTAAGGATGGATATGCAGATCGTGATTTCCCTCGAAGAAATAAATTTCACTGCCCGATTTCTTTAAGCTCTCCAGAATCTCCAGAAGATCACGGTATTTTTTTCTGAAAATATCGTGACCAGAAACCCAAAGATCAAAAATATCCCCCAATAGAAAAAGCTTAACAGGAGATTTTTTTTGCAGGGAATGCAAAAAGCGCAACAGGATTTGCCCGTTGCGCTCATTGATTGATTTAAGATGGAGATCCGAAAGAAAATAACTCTCCACGAACTTTATTCTTTATTCGCCTCTAAATTTTGTCTCTTGCGAATAAAAGCGGGTACTTCTAAATTTTGGTTTCCAAAAGGAGAACTTAAAACTTCGCGAGCCATGCGACGTGCCTCTTCCAAAGAAGGATCGGCCTCGATGTTCATCGCCAATTGCTCAGGATGATTGTACTTGGCTTTAATCTCTTGGCTATCTTTGAAAGCGCGAGCTTTAGCCAGTAACAAATCTCGAGAAGTTACCGCCGCTTCGCTGGGAACAATCGGAGTTGGAATATCGATAGGTGGAGTCACCAAAGGAGCGGGCTGTTGCATTTGCTGCTGGGGCACCTGAGGCGCCACTTCCGGAGCTGGCGCTACTGGCACTGGCGGAGCTTGAGGCATTTGCTGCTGAGGCATAACCGCCGATGGGTTCATAGGTCGAGAAGGCATTTGCGCCTGCATCTCGTGCTCTTGAGTGTAATGAGTTACCGTGTTTTGCACGCGAGAAATCGGTGGCAGTTCCATAGATGGAGGTGCCGACATCGCCGTATTTGCATTCAAGAAGCTTTGCATTTGCGCCAAAGTTTCGGAAGTGATCGCTTTCGGTTCTTGTTTAGAAAATCCAGTTGCGATTACGGTAACGCGCACTTCGTCTCCGAGAGAATCATCAATCACTGCACCGAAAATAATTTCAGCATCTTCGTGAGCGGCTTCAGTAATCAATGTCGAAGCCTCGTTCACTTCATAGAGACTTAGATCTGTTCCACCTGAAACATTGATGATGATTCCGGTAGCGCCATCGATTTTAATATTTTCAAGCAATGGAGAAGAAATCGCCATGGTCGCTGCAATAACAGCACGATTTTCACCGCGAGCCGCGCCCGTTCCCATGATGGCTTTACCTTTTTCTCTCATCACCGTGCGAATATCTGCGAAATCCAAATTGATCAGACCGCGAATGTTGATCAGATCAGAAATACCTTTTACCGCTTGCAAAAGAACTTCATCCGCTTTTTTGAAAGTTTCCAAAAGTGGAGTTTTTTCAGCAGCGATGGTCAACAATTTTTGATTTGGAATAACGATCAAGGTATCAACGTTTTCCTGCAATTCTTGCAATCCGCTTTCAGCGTGTTTGCCCCGTTTTTTACCTTCGAACATGAAAGGCTTAGTGACCACACCGATGGTCAGTGCACCTAATTCACGAGCGATCTTAGCAACGATAGGAGCACCACCTGTTCCGGTGCCTCCGCCCATTCCGGCAGTGACAAAAACCATGTCAGCGCCTTCGAGTTTTTCAACGATTTCATTGTAAGATTCAACGGCGGCGCGACGACCAATATCAGGATTCGCTCCGGCGCCTAATCCTTTGGTTAAATCTAATCCTAATTGAATTTTTGTCTGTGCTTTATTTGCGTTCAACGCTTGGATATCTGTATTTGCAACGACAAATTCAACGCCATTCATCCCGCCTTCGATCATTGTCGAAACGGCATTACTTCCCCCGCCGCCGACGCCGACGACTTTAATATTTGCACCGATATTTATATTCTCTTCGAGTTCAAACATTCACTCCCCCAATCAAAACATATTACCTAAGAAATCCTTTATTTTTCGAGTCAAACCATCCAGCGAATCTGCGAGATGAACTTCACCCGAGGCCATACTTATCAAGTGTTCTCGATTTTCATTCAGTCCATACAAAAGCAAGCCGACCGCTGTCGCATAGTCCGCTTGTTTAATAACATCAATTAGGCCACCCACCTTAGCGGGAAGTCCTTTGCGCACGGGGATTTCAAAAATGAACTCACCCATTTCGCTAAGACCTTCCAGTTGGCTAGCTCCTCCCGTTAACACCACTCCTGAACCCAGAAATGGCATCAGCCCGCTCATCTGCAAATCATGTGAAATAAGATTTAAAACTTCTTCCGCACGCGCTTCTAAAACATCAGCTAAATCTTTTCGCGGAATCTGACGAGAATTTCTTCCGCCGACACCTTCAACTTCGATGCTTTCGTTTTCATTCACAATCGAAGCCAGTGCGCTTCCGTACTTTTTCTTAAGAATTTCGGCAGCCACTTGCGGAGTTCGTAAACCCACTGCCACATCGTGACTGAAGTGATAGCCTCCGACAGGAATTATGGAAGAGTGAGCAACGCTACCATTTGCAAAGTACAACAAGTTGCAAGTGCCTCCGCCCATATCAACGACACAGACACCCAGATTTTTTTCATCTTCAGAAAGTACAGCCAGTGAAGAGGCCAAGGTGTCTAACACCAGACCGTTCACTCTAAGCCCTGCTTTTTCGACGCATTTTAAAGTATTATTTAAAGCCGTTTGCCCACCCGTAACGATGTGGACTGCAGCTTCTAAGCGCACTCCTGACATCCCGACAGGATCTGTGATTCCATCTTGATTATCCACTTTGTATTCACGAGGTAGAACATGAAGAACTTGTCGATCCGCGGGAACAGCGACTGCTTTTGCAGCTTCAATCACGCGATCAATGTCAGAGCCATGAACTTCTTTGTTCTTAATGGCGACCATGCCTTTGGAGTCGAAAGATTTAATATGAGTTCCCGAAACGCCGACCCAAACATCATTGACTTGATATCCGGCCATCAGTTCAGCTTCTTCTTTAGCTTTACGAATAGATTCTGTGGTGGCTTCGATGTTCACCACAACGCCTTGACGAATTCCTGTATTGGGAGCTTTACCGACGCCGACAATTTCGACTAAGCCGTCCATATTGACGGTGCCAATGACAAATGCGACTTTTGTAGAACCAATATCCAGACCCGCTATAAGTGGAGCCTTAGGTTTGTTCGTACTCATCCGTAAGTTCCTCTGTAAAGTTCTTTGAAGCCATCCTAAGTAGATTTCTTACAAAGCAGGACTCATCTTAAGTCCTTTAGACTTTAGCTTAGGGACCCTTACGCAACCTGACAAGGACTTTCTGAGATAAGGTAGCGTCGATGACGCGCGCCTTAAATTCGTTGGTGTTGAGATATTCGAGCACTTGATTCACTCGAGCGCCCTTGATGACAAACTGATCTTCACCCATTTTAACTTGGATTCCTGTTTTTATCAGCGAAACCCAAAATCCATCTTTGGATTCATACTTCACTTCAGAAATATTTTGCGGACTAAAGGGACCTTTATCAGGAATTTCTTCAAGCATAGTAATAACTTTTGATCGCAAACTGAGATCGTCAGAAAAAATTTCTCCTTGAAGCACAGCCACATCTGGTGCCAGCGCAGGAGCGATGGGTTCTGAAAGTTTACCGTCAGCCATCACCGGAAAGAGTTGGCCTTTTTTGTTCATGTAGAGAAATTTTATTTCCTGAGGAACAATCTCCACCCGCAAAGTCGAAGGCCATTCCCGAACCAACTGCACATGCTGAATCCAATTCATCGAAAAAAGATTTTGAGAAATTTTCTGCATGTTCAATTTAATGATCGAAGTGCCTTTCAAGTTTGTAAGTTGGTCACTTATTTTCTCAATCAAGGGAGTGACATAAGGAGGAGTCGCCATCGGCGAATTGTCAGCGGCTCTGATAGCAATCTCAATTTTTTTCAGTTGAAAAAAGCCTTCACCCTCGAGCTGCCGGTAAATAACAAAGCCGACCAGAGGAAAAATGACGATGAATGAGATGAATTTCAAAAAAATTTTCAGCACGAAAACAGTTTAACAGTGTCGTAGCAGGGGCCCCAGTCTAGATAGGGGGAACTGGACTTAGGGTATAGGTCTTTATTCCGGCTTGCTGCCGGTAGATACAATGATTGTGTTTTTGGCAGAGGACTCTGAGGTTCTCGATGTCATCCGAGCCGCCAGCCCATTTGGGTTTGATATGATCGATGTGGAGATTCCATCTACTTCCGCAAAGTCTTTGAGTATAAGGATCTTTGTGCTGACAACATTGGTCTCTTTGGAGAACTTGTTTCTTTACTGCCACGGTGGCAGTGGGACCTTCTTTTTGTTTAATAAATTTATCTGAAAGATATTTGATGAGTGTGGGTAAATCATTTGATTGCGTAGCATTTGAGGCAAGGTCTTTCGCTTTTTGAAAGGATTCCCATTGCTCCTTGGTGAGTGTAGCTTCAAATCTTACGCTCCCATCTTTTTGATGAATTACCTTGGTGTTAACTTTAATCTTAAGATCAAGTTCTTTTGCGATAAGGATCTGGGATTCATTAACGGTCTTATCACTGATCTTTGCAATTAAACTTCGCTTTTGGTCTGGGGTAACCTTCGTCGTTTGACTCTTCTCTCGAAAGGCTTTTTGGAGCAGGGTAGTTTGAGATAAATTAATTTCACCTGATTCTATTTTAGTCGTAAGCTTTGGCTCAACAGCTAATAACCTTGCTGCATCAATTCTTCTTTGCGCAGATCCTCCGGGATAACCACATTCTTTAACCAGATAATCATAGAGATTTGCATAATTGTAATCTAAGTAAAGTTTTCTTCTGTCAGCTTCGCTAATATGTTCAATCACAATTGCCAAAAGTTTATTCTCTGCTCGAGCTAGAGATTTAATCTTCTGATCCAACTCTTTATTATTTAATTTTGACATCATATTCACCTCACAAACTATATAACATGCATTTTAAAAGCCAATTTCAGAGGGAAATTAGAGGTGAAAGAGAAAAATAAACTCAACTAAAAAACGCAACTCAGACGCTCATAAAAGATCAACATTGAAATGAAAACATTCGAGCAAGAAGCGCCGAACCTTATAAACAAAATCCTAGTTACACGACCACTGCAAATTCAAAAACTCAGTCAAGAAAATAATTTATTTAAATAAAGAAAACCCCGCCATCTGGCAGTAAAAAATCACCATCGCCCTAAACGCACAACCTCAGTCTGCAACTCGACTGCTTCTTTATCCTGCACAGTCCTCTTAACATGCTCAATGACCTGCGAAATTTCCGCCGCTCGCGCCTGTCCCAAGTTCACAATAAAATTCGCATGTTTCAACGAAACCTGAGCATCACCAATCTGGAATCCCTTCAAGCCACAGCGGTCAATCAACTGCGCAGCTTTGTGACCAACAGGATTCACAAACACCGAACCACAACTCGGTTTATCCAGAGGCTGTTTAGAAAATCGCACTCGATTAGCCTCACGCACTTTCACCAAAACATCGGCGTCAACTTCATAGGGCCAAGAAAAATGCACTCGAGTCACTAGCCCTGGCTGCCATCCCCGAGAATGCCGATACGTCCACTGCACTTCATCATCAGCAAAAACTTGCGGCTGCCACGCAACAGGATCTTTCACCACTTCAATCGAGTGAACAATCTCGCCGAACTCGCGCGGGCTCAAGGCCTCGGCAACCCCGGCGTTCATTACGACTCCGCCGCCGACATCGCCGGGAAGTCCCGCTAAAAAAAGCGCTGGTGCTAATTTGTGTTTTAAAAATATCTTCAGCAATTCCATTTTCGAAGTTCCAGCCAGCGCGGCAAAACGAAGAATTTTTTTTCCATCCTGCTCGACAACACTTTCACCGGAAACGCCGCTGAAGTTTTTAAGTCCAATCACCAAACCTTCGACGCCCTTGTCGGAAATCAAAACATTTGTTCCTCCACCCAAAAAAATAACTGGAATCTGCTTTTGCAGAGCCCAACTCCAAGCTTGCTGAATTTCTTTTTCATTTGAAGGTAAACAAAAATAATCTGCGGGACCACCGACGAGCCAAGATGTGAATGAAGCTAAAGAACGATTTTCTTCTATGAAAGCGGGTCGGCTCAAAATTACCTTCCCTTAAGTTGCGTCAGGATTTCGAGACCCAGTTTCCACCCGTCACCCGCTCCTAAAGTTAAAAAAACGTCTCCTGTTTTGAGCTCAGTCATGATCGAACTGGCCGCTGCATCCACCTTCTTCAAATGTCGAGCCCCAGGATGAGAAATTCCTTCCAAAAGCTTTTCCGCGGTAATTCCCGGAATGGGTTACTCCCCAGCGGGATAAATATCAGTCATAAAAAGCACATCCGCTAAACTAAAACAGTCTAAAAATTCTTTCCAACAGTTCTGGGTACGCGAATAGCGATGAGGCTGAAAGTAAACCACCAAGCGGCGATCAGGATATTTTTCCTTGAACGCGCCAAGAACGGCCAAAATCTCCGTAGGATGATGACCATAATCATCATAAACTGATATTTGTTTATGTTCACCTTTAAACTGAAATCTTCGATCAACGCCTTGGTACTGAGCAATTCCACTTTCAACTTCACCCGGCATTAAACCGGCGCTCAGTGCAGCTAAAGCGGCCGCTGTCGCATTCAAGGCATTATGTCGTCCTGGAAGCTGCAACTGCAAACGCCCTAGCAAATAACCCCGCTCGGTTGGTTTTTGGCTAGTCTTAAAGAAAGTTTCTTTCTGAAAAAATTGGTAGCTTCCCTTTTCCCCATCTAAAACAATGTCATTTCTTTCATCAAAACCATAAAATACAATTCGCTTTGGAAAATTTTCGAACAGCTTACGCGTTGAGGGATCATCACCACAAACAATGGTGATCCCATAAAAAGGCACTCTTAAAGCAAAATCATAAAAACTCTGCTGCAGATTTTGGAAACTTTTAAAATGATCCAAATGATCGGAATCAATGTTGGTAATGATCGCAATTTCTGGAGAGAGCTTGTGAAAACTTCCATCGCTCTCGTCCGCTTCTGCAATCAACCATTCTCCGGTGCCCCAGCGCGCTGTCGAATCAATCAGATCAAACCGACCGCCGATAAAAATCGTTGGGTTCTGTTCCGCGTGATAAAAAATCGAAGACACCATACTGGTGGTCGTCGTTTTACCATGAGTTCCCGCGACTGCAATTCCTCGTTTCGAGCGCATGATTTCCGCTAAGGCTTCAGCTCGCGGAATTAAGGGAATCTTCAAAGCCCTCGCCGCTGCCAACTCGGGATTAGCCAACGAGACAGCACTGGAATAAACTACCACGTCAGCGTCACCAAGGTTTTTAGCATCGTGACCTTGATAAATTTTTACGCCAATTTTTTTCAAACGGAGAGTGTTCGCATTTTCAGCAAGATCACTTCCGGAGACCTGCGCTCCCATATTGTGCAAAAGCTCGGCAAGTCCACACATACCGATGCCACCCACTCCCACAAAATGAAATTTTGCTAATTGTAACTTCATCCATCGCCCATTTGGTTCAAAAGCAAATCAGCAATTCGATCTGCTGCCTTGGGTTGGTAAAACATTTTCACTTTGTTTTCAAAGGATTTTAATTGATTGGGATCTTTGGATAACTTTTGGATTCTTTCGATCAGAGTTTCTTTTGTTAAATCTTTTTGCAAAAGCATATCGGCTGCAGCAGCATCCACTAAAGCCTGAGCATTTTTTAACTGGTGATCATCAGCAGCCCAAGGCAAAGGAATAAAGAGCGCTGCTTTTCTACAAGCGGCAATTTCAGCAACAGTACTAGCTCCTGCACGGCAAATCACCAAGTCAGCCCAAGCGTATTGCTTTTCCATATCGTGCAAGTACTCAAACACTTCCACTTGCTGTTGATCTTTGTATTTTTCTTTGATCTCTGCAAAATCCAAAGGCCCTGTTTGATGAACAAATTTAATATTCTTTCTCCACTCGAACCCCGTAAGAATAGCTTCGGAAACAGCTTGATTGATGGCGCGAGCGCCCTGACTGCCACCAAACACCAGCACGTGAAAAAATTCTTGCGAAGACTGTGGCCTTCGTCCCACATTTTCTAAAATATCCCGCACCGGCAAACCAACGATTTCAACTTGGCGAGAATGCAGAAATTTTTTGGCGTCGGCAAAGACAATAAAGCTGCGGCGAACGAAACGGGACAACCACCGATTTGTTAAACCAGGAACGGCATTGGGTTCCCACAGACTTGCTCGAAAACCCAAAAGCGTCGAGATCAAAACAAAGGGGCCCGAAGCATAACCACCAACACCTAAAACAGCTTGAGGCTTTAGATCAAAAAGCAAGGCCGCTGCTTGCACAAAAGACCAAGGAAGTTTCAACAGAGTTGTCAGTTTTTTAAAATAAGATCCCGCATAGTTCAGCTTCCCCACATTGAGAGTGTGCAAGGGCCAGCCCTCACGCGGAATGATTTTTGTTTCAAGGCCCTGAGCTGTTCCTACGAAATGAATGTCGATATCGGGATCTTTGCGAAGCAAAGCTCGCGCAATAGCTACGGCCGGGTAGATGTGTCCTCCGGTACCGCCGCCAGCGATAACAATTTTTTTGCGAGCTTTTACTTGATCCATATGGTTTCTAAGATCCAAACACTTTCCCCCGACGAACGGGCTTTAGTGTATCCGAGTCAATTGAGTTTTCAATATTAATAACTAGACCAAACAAGAAGCACAAACACAGCAGAGAACTTCCACCGTAACTAAGAAATGGCAAAGTGAGGCCCTTCGTTGGTACCAAGCCCAATGCAACACCCATGTTGATAAACACGGAAAAAGAAAAAATCAGAGCAAAGCCCAGAGCTAAACATTTGCGAAATGTGTCTTTCGCTTTGAAAGAAATTTGAAATGTTTTAAAAACGACAAAGCCGTAAAGAATAAGCAAAGTACAAAATCCAATGAAGCCGAGCTCTTCCCCGAAAACGGCCATGGTAAAATCCGTGTGGGCTTCCGGAAGAAAAAAAAGTTTGCCTTGTCCCTGACCTAATCCAACTCCAGTAATCCCACCCGAGTGAAAGCTGAGCATACTCTGAATAACTTGAAAGCCTTTGTTGGCGGGATCAGACCATGGATCCAAAAAAGTCATAACCCGCGCTCGTCGATAGGGAACAGTCATGACGAGAAAATAAAAAGCCGGAACGCTGACGACCAAAGCTGAAATAATATATTTCCAAGGAAGGCCAAAGGCGAACAACAAGCCCAGTCCCACAAGAATGATGATGGTGAAAGTTCCAAAATCAGGTTGTTTCAACAAAAGAAATAATGGAATTGCCAAAGCAAAGAACAATACAAATTTAGGAATGCGGCTGAGAATATTTTCTTTTCGACAGAATAAACTCGCCACAAATAAAACAAAGCTGACTTTCAGAATTTCGGCCGGTTCGAAACGGTAACCTCCAGGGAGGTACAGCCATCGGTAAGCTCCGCCCACCCGAACTCCAAGGCCAGGAATAAAAGTTAAAGCAACACCGATAGCGCTGAAAGCCCAACAGACCCAAGCGTACTTTTCAATCCACCGCCATGGAGTATGAATGGTGAGCATCAGTATGGCAAAACCGGCAAAAGCAAATGTCAATTGTCGTTTAAAAAAGAACAGGCCATCACCATAATTTTCGGTCGCAAGCACGTAACTGGAGCTGTAGACTTGCACAACTCCAATTCCTAAAAGAGCAATGATCGCTAGCAATAAGCTAGACGACAATGACTTTATAACGCTTGATTCACTCAGCGTCGACCTCTTCACTGGCCTTTTTATCTTTATCTTTATCTTTAGTGTTGGTTGTATTTGCTGTGTTAGGCGAAACAGTTTTACTAGGGCTTACAACGGCTTGCTTAGCCTTGGTCGCGCAACAGTAAACAATACCAAAAATGTCAGAAGCATTTTTGTAACTGGTAAAATTGTAATTCTTATTGAGGTCACATTTTTTCGCCATCTGTAAATTCAACTCGACGTCGATATCATTGTGATCATCGCCGTTCACAAATTCACAGTAATGGCCTGAAGATTGAGAGACTCGCTCTTTCTCAACTTGGCGTTGTTTATAGGCTGAAGAGCATCCAGAAAGGCCGGCCCACGCAAAGGCCATAGTCGCAAAAACACAGACTCGTTTGAAGTTCACTCATCCCTCCCTGGAATCAAATCTTCAATTAAATTTATTTACTATTTCTTTAAAATAGTCGCCTCTCTCTTCATAACTGTCAAACATATCAAAGCTAGAACATCCGGGAGATAGTAAAACGATGTCCCCGATCCTCGACTTTTGGTAAGCAATGAGTACGGCCTCTTCAAAAGTGCCGATCAGAAATGTTTCACTGAAATCTCCAAGATCTCGGTTCACTCTTTCTTTCGCTTCCCCGACCAGGATCAAAGTCTTAACTTTTCGCTTAACCAAATTGCGAAGGGGTTCGTAATTCAAGTTCGTATCCTTACCACCTGCAATCAGAATCACATTTTCTTCAAAAGTATCTAGAGCTCGCAAGACCGCGTGCACATTTGTAGCTTTGGAATCATTGAAAAACTGCACTCCACCCACTTTTCTAACGTACTCGATACGATGAGGTAAGCCTTTAAACACATTGATCACACCTTGGATAGCTGCATGGGTTGCGCCGTGTTCACGACTAACCAACAGGGCCGCCATGATATTTTCAATAGAGTGTCGACCGCGCATTTTCATGCCCTTGATATTGTACACTTCGATCTCGGGTCCTGTGCGCACACGAATTTCATCGCCGATGTTAACAGCTCCACCGATAGTCATGATTTGTTGCTCGAGGGCTTGCTTGCGAGAGAAGTAAAAAATTCGTCCACGTTGAACTGTAGGATCTCGCGCCAGTTCAACCACGGCATTATCATCCGCATTTAAAATTGAGGTGGTCGCTTGATTTGTATTCTTAAAGATTTTTCGTTTAGCGTTGATGTACTCTTCCATGGAGCGATAGCGATCAAGATGATTTTCTGCCAAGTTTGTGAAAATAATATTTTGTGGATTAAAGTTTTCACAGTGTTCCAACATAAAACTAGAAACTTCAGCGATCACAACCTGCGCTTTTTCTTCGCTGCGCAGATAATCTGTCAAAGGCTTTTCGTTAGCGCCACCGACCCAGGCTTTAATTCCTGATGCGGCCAGGAAGGCTTCGGTCAAACGAGCCACTGTGGTTTTACCGTTTGTTCCGGTAATACCGACGATAGGTTCTTTAATAAAACCGGAAACAAATTCAAACTCGCCTGTGACTTTAATTCCTTGGCTACGAGCGTAGTCGAAAATTTTTAAATTCGAAGGAACTCCGGGACTTAAGACAACAAGATCTTGTTGCAAGAAAATTTTTGGAGAATGACTGCCTAACTCAAATTTAATTGGCAAGCCTTCCAGTTGCTCCAGCTGCGCAGAGAGTTCCGGTTTTGATTTGTGATCTGTAACAGTCACTTGAGCTTGATGCTGAGTGAGAAGTTGCGAAAGTGCGACGCCTGTTTTTCCTAATCCAACAACTAAAATGCGTTTATCTTTTAACTCTGAAAGTTCCTTGTACATGAAAACCTCTCTTTACCTTAATTTTAAGGTCGCCAAACTGAGCACGGCCAGTAAGATTGAAATAATCCAAAAACGAATAATGATTTTATTTTCTGTTAAGCCCTTCAACTCGAAATGATGATGAATGGGAGCCATTTTAAAAATTCTTTTTCCTGTTAACTTAAACGAAATCACCTGGGTAATGACAGATAAGGCTTCGACAACAAATACTCCACCGATCAAAACCATCAGGAGTTCATTGTTAGTCAGCACAGCCATCATTCCTAAAAATCCACCTAGACTCAAACTCCCAACATCACCCATGAAAACGGAAGCGGGATAAGAATTAAACCACAAAAATCCCAGCCCTGCCGCCACAACTGTCGCAGCTACAGGCGCGAGCTCCCCCGCACCGGCCACATGAGGAATTTGCAAATAGTTAGCAATGTTGAAGTGACCTGAAAAGTAGGCAAACATTCCTAGCGTTGCTGCCGAAATTATTACGGGCACAATCGCTAAGCCATCAAGACCGTCGGTTAAATTCACCGCATTGGCTGTTCCCACAACCACCAGGCCTGCAAACAAAACATATCCATAACCTAAATTAAACGAAAGAGTTTTGAAAAAAGGAACTGTCACCATCGTCGATAGCCCGAACCATTGGATGAGAATAAAAACAGCCAACATCGAAATCGAAAATTCACCGAGCAGTCGAACTTTACCCGAAAGACCTTTGCTATTTTTTTTGCTCACTTTCAAATAGTCATCGGCATAACCAATCAGTCCGAAACCCCAGGTCACAATCAATGCAGCCCAAACCATTGGGTTTGAAATATCCATCCACAGCAAGCAGGGCACCAGAGTACTCAATAAAATCAACCCGCCACCCATGGTCGGTGTGCCTGCTTTTTTCTTGTGATCCTGTGGACCATCTTCACGAATCGACTGGCCGAAGTGTTTTTCTTTTAAGCGACGAATAAAAATTGGTCCCCAAATCAAACAAAGAAAAAAGGCCGTGAAAAATGAAATGAAAGTTCGAACTGTTATGTAACGAAAAACATTCAGAACTGAAAAGTCGGACGCAAGCGAATAAAGCCACTGATACAACATCTTATTCGTCTAACACAATTCGCGCGAATAAATCAACACAAAGTTTATAAGATTTTGAAATAACTGATGATTTCGTTGATCATCGTGATCTGGCCGGGGTATCGGTCACACACTTTTACTCAAAATACAAAGTGAGATTTATAGTCGGAAGACTTTAGGTATTTTTCTAAAAACTCTTCGTAAGTCATATCTTTTTCTTTAAAGTCCTTATTTCGGTAGTCCACAAGTATAACATTTACTGCAGATATAAACAGCGACTCGTTAGGAAGACCTTCCCTATCAAGAGCTAAATTTGTTTCATTTCTAAAAGAACCCACTTTAGCTTCTTCAACAATGTATTTGGGAAGCTGGATATTTATTCGAATTCCCATGGGAACAAGATTTTTACCTTTAGGTTTATTATCCATAATGTATTCGCGACTAGGAATTGCATAACTCCGGGCCGTCGAAGAGTCTAAAGAAAACCAACTTTTACCATGTTGAGTGTTTCCACCAAAATAATTATGACTAAAAGCTGGATCGTAGTCTTTAGGGTGAAGAACCATTCCACGGTAAAGATCAACCGCCATCATATCTTTGGCTCTATATTTGCTTTTGTGACCTAAAAAAACTTTAGCCATTTCAATGTAAGTTTTAGGTTCGTGCTTCAAAATTCTTTCGATAACTGACAAAGAGAAATTGAACTTTTCAGAGAGATCTTTTGGTGATGCGACATGAACCCATCTCTTAAGATCTCTAGAAATTTTCATTTTGGACTGCTCGAAAAAGACAGCATCGCAACTGCTCTTAGCCTTGGAATGAAAGGAGATAAAAATGCTCAAAAAAATAAAAGTATTAATTAACAATTGCATCACATATAACCATGCAAACTTGTGCCACTGGAAAACGCCACAATATGTTGTCTAACTTTTCGACAAATATCAAAAAAACGGCAATAGCTGTGTCTATTAAAAAAGCGTCGTCATATAATCGATAACAACCCGTACCCGCGCAATTTGTGCCACTTCTAGATTTGATACGTAACCACTACATTAACCGTGGCCCATCTCCGCGATTTGCGCAGGAACTTCTGTCTTGATGGATGCCGGTCTTGTTCGAGGTCTAATGATGACGGGATCACAGCCGTTCGCCAGATGATTTAGAACATTTTGTTGTGGGAATACGACAGATTTTAATAGGCCGGTAAGTTATTCTATATGAAATGGCCGCCTGTACTGGTCGGTGGATAATGGATTTTGCTCGGGACTTACGGAAGAGGTTACATCCTTGATTCCGTAGGTCTTTTTAATTTGTTCGATGTGGGAAGGAAGAACTTGGCCCGTGAAGCTCCCCGACATAATATCGGCCCGATTAACTTCATACAGGTAAGCGCATTTTTTTGGATCGAAAGAAGTGTAATATCTGTCACGCAAACCAAGAACATGACCAAATTCATGCACAAGAGTTTTTAATGATACTGGTTCAAACAGAACCATCTGGTTTTTCTCCCAACTCACATAGGGTCTTTCACCAATTAGGTCTTTGACCAAAACTTCTAAAGCCTCGGGTTTATCGGACAACAACAACTTAATTTTCAAGCCGTGTTGGCTCCAGCTCTCTTCAATAATCTTAATAATTTTCTGAGCATCAGAGCCAAATGCTTTTAAATTTATTGGAACTGTAAGCTCATTATCTTTAACATTTATAAATCGATTGAAGTAAATCTGATAACGCTCTAAGGACCACTGCATTTGGTCGTGAAGCCATTTTAAAGGTATTCGCCTATCTTCAGAAGAAGATTTGTCATCATTGATATCAGAATAAGCGCGTGAATGCCAAAGACCTTCCATTAACCAATAAAAATCATTCCTTTCAAAATTTAAAGAAACACAACTTGGGTTTTTTTCGCACTGATCGACTGCAGAAAAAATTCGTTCCACACGTTCAGCTTCGAGACGCCGAAGACCAGGATGGATTCTTGCAACAATACGATCAGCATCTTCGGAGATAAGAGATCTCGCCAACCTATTAAGGGTTAACCAATCCAAATTGTTTTTGTCATTTCGAATTTTTTGAAATAACTCGTAGGCTTCATCCCAACCTTCATTATCCTGCTCCCATTCATCGTTAATTTCTGATGCTTGGGACCGGTTGTAAAAACGAAATCCACCCCAACTGTAAAACTCAACATCTTCTTCTTGAGTTTGCTCACTTATACGTTTTTCAGCTAAAGCGTTAATGATGCTGCGATTTTCTTCAATGGCCTTAGAAATCTCTATAACCTTTTCCTTCAGACTTAAATCACAAGAGTAGAGATTTTTTTCTTCTGCATAGATCCTTTGAGCCTCAGCATAAATATCCCCCTCGAAAATCTTTCGTTCTGGAGTTGGGGCTGGAGAAGTCGAACTCCCACTGGGAGTACAAGCAGAAAGAAATAAAACCAAGATCATGAAAAAAACAGCTCGCATCGTTCCCCCGGGAAAACATTGTGATTTGAGCTGAATCTATAAACCACTTCGCAATGAAGTTAAATTGTATCGGGGCAAATAGGCAACTTTTGCAAAATTTTCACTTCGGAAAATTACTTGGGTCCAAACACCCTGCTCAGTGATGGTTTATTCTAATTCGCGAAATGCTTAGTCCTGTATTCCATAAGCATTCTTGATTTGCTCGATATGCGAGGGAAGTACCTGGCCTGTTTCACTCATGGACATAATATCACCGGAATTTATCTCGTTAGTGTATTTACAGTTTTTTGTATTGAACGAAGTATAATAGCCATCAGGTAGGCCAAGCACATGGCCAAACTCATGAAAGAGACTATCTATTCCTTCCGGTTCGAATAAAACCATTTTATTTTCATTTCGTAAAACATAGGGACGCTGACCAGGTGTATTCTTTACGAAAACTTCAAATACATCTGCTTTTTCGGAATGTAAGATTTGAACTTTTAATCCATGCTGGCTCCACTTATCCTGAAGCAATTGCGCCACCTTGTCTTTATCCACGCCGAATATTTTTAAATTCATAGGGACTAAAAGTTCATTGTTTTTCAAGCTTAGTGAAGGGGTTTTATAAATTGAATAGCGATAGTTATCTCTTTCTAGCAGCTTCTGCATCAAAAGTATGAGTTTCCGCCTTTTTTCAACAGACTCTTCTTCATTGTTTATAAAATCTAATGCTTTTGAATAAGGCAAGCCATCCCGAAGCCATGAGGAATCGCTCACTTTAAAATCTAAAGACGTACAAGTGGTAGTTTTAGCACATTTATCAAGAATGGAAAAAATACGTTGAACACGAGAGCCTTCATGGCTGCGGAGACCAGGATGGTTCCACCGCAAAATACGGCTCCCATCGTCTAAAATAAGTGATCTAGCTGCAGCGTTGATCCGTATCCAATCTAAATCTGATTTACTATTGCGAACTTTCTGAAAAATTTCGTAAATATCATTCCAACCATAAGTCGACTGTAGCCATTCGTTTTTAGAACTCTTTTGATGGGTATTTTCATAAAATTGAAACCCACCTAACCTAAACAATTTTATTTCGTCATTTTGGGCAGCTTTATCTTGGTTACTTTTCTCGATCAGTTTCAGAATTTCATCTCGTTGTTTTTCAACAGCCTGAGTGATTTCAAGCACCATTTCTTTTTGTTTTACGTCACAAGAATAGAGATTGCTGTCATGGCTATAAATTTCTACTGCCTCGTCGAAGACATTGCCTTCAAAAATGGGTCGCTCTGTGTTTTTTGTTGTAAATCCAGTATCTGAAGTGCAGCCCGAAAGAATGAAATGCAGTGGAAGAAGTAGAATTAAATATTTCACATTGCCCCTCATAAGAAGGAAACAATATAGCAAATATCACACTGATTTTCATTCATACTATCAAGACCTGTAAGATATCCATAATTGTCAAAACTTTTGCCAGCATTGCTGAGTATTTTTCCATTTAGATTTCATTAAATTCGGTATCCTTCTTATCTGGGCTTGCTCTCTGTAGCGTTCGAGATTGTGCTTCTGACAGAGAACTCTGAGGTTTTCGATGTCATCCGTACCGCCAGCCCATTTGGGTTTGATATGATCGATGTGGAGATTCCATCTTGATCCACAAAGTCTTTGAGTATGAGGATCTTTGTGTTGGCAACATTGATCTCTTTGGAGAACTTGTTTTTTTACTGCCACCGTGGCAGTGGATCCTTCTTTTTGTTTAATGAATCTATCGGATAAATATTTGATGAGCGTGGGTAAATCATTTGTTTGAGTTGCATTTGAGGCTAAGTCTTTTGCTTTTTGAAGGGATTCATACTGTTCTTTTGTGAAAGTGAACTCTAAACGAACACTGCCATCTTTTTGATAGGTTTCTTTGGTGGTAGTTTTAATCTTAAGATCAAGTTCTTTGGCGATGATGACTTGCGATTCGTTCACGGTCTTATCACAGATCTTTGCAATTAAACTTCGCTTTGCTTCTAATGTAACCCTTTGGTCCTTTTCCCTGAAAGCTTTTTGCAACAGTGTCGTTTGACTTAAATTAATCTCTCCAGATTCTATTTTAGCTTTAAGCTTTGGCTCAATGGCCAGCAGCCTTGCTGCATCAATACGGCGCTGGGCTGATCCTCCGGGATAACCACATTCTTTAACCAGATAATCATAGAGATTTGCATAATTAAAATCTAAGTAAAGCTTTCTTCTGTCAGCTTCTTTAATATGCTCAATGACAATTGCTAAAAGTTTATTCTCAGCACGAGCAAGGGATTTAATCTTTTGATCTAATTCTCTATTATTTAATTTTGAAATCATATTCACCTCTCGAAAACTTATATCATACATTTTAAAAGCCAATTTCAGAGGAAAATTAGAGGTGAAAGAGAAAAATAAACTCAACTAAAAAACGCAGCTCAGACGCTTATAAAAGCTCAGCATTGTATGTAAAATCTCAAAGCAGGAAGGAACGAGTCATCTAAACAAAATCCTAATTACACGGTCACAGCGAATCCAAAATCCTCGTCAAGGATATTTTAAAATCATTCACAAACTAACACTTTACCTAAGAATATGGTCAAGCCAAGTGCGAGAATCTACTTAGCCTTAGCCGCTTCATTCAAAAGGTAATGAGTTTCGTAAGTTATACCTTCAAAAACCCCAAGGTCATCTATCAACAATTGATCTGATATAAATTTAAATTTTCTCTCGAGTTTAACTTTTCCAATTTCACCCTTGCAGAAACAAGATTGCTCAACACATTCACAAGAGCCTACTTTTTTTGCGTGGATATCAAACCAATCGAAGTGATTCTTCTCAGTACATCAATGTGAATAAGCTCTCCTTTTGAATTTTTCTGCACAGCTTTTCCCGACCAAGAACCGTCAGGGAACGATTCAGAAAGATCAAAAACCGGCGCACCTGCGCTGGCCAAAGGAATTAAGCCCGGCAATAGACAGACCGTGAAAACTAAAAAAACCAATAAAAAAAATTTCTGAACAAAATTAAGTTTCATAAACTACTCCTTCTTTTCACTAAACCCGAGCGGCGCCAAGGGCAGGACCATTTTTTCCATCTTATTACTCCGCGAACCTTTGACGACGACCAGGTCTGCGGATCCTACGCTGGATTTCAGCTGCGAAGCCAAATCCTCAGTAAAATTCGCTTGGGCACGCACTTTCAATGAAGAGTTCGCCCGCCTCAAACCATCGACAAAAGCTTTGTGATCATCGCCATAAAAAAAGACTTCATCAAAAACAGAACTCCCTACTTGTTCGCCCAACTTTTCATGAAGCTCGCGAGAAAATTCGCCCAACTCGCCCATTTGCGAAAAGACTCCAATGCGACGACCCTTCCACTTGACATCAGCAATGTTCGCCAACAATGCAGCCATGCTGTCAGGATTTGCGTTGTAAGCATCAAAAATAATTTGCGCTCCCACAGGTGTTTGCAACCATTGATTGCGTCCCCAATTGGTTTTGCAACGGCCAAGCCCCTGCCAAATTTCTTCAGGATCAAGTCCCGCAGCTAAACTCAATGTGGCTGCGGCTAATAAATTTGTTAAATTGTGTTTTCCAAAAATGGCGACTTTAACATCACCTGGTTCACCAGAGATATAACCTTTCAAATGCATTTCCTGCAGACCCAATTCGACAATTTTTAAGTGCACATCGGCCATAGCGTTGTGGGAGGAAAAAGTCAGCATTCGAGAATTCGGAAATTTTTTAAGTGCGCGCTCGTACATAGCCGCGGTCATGGGATCATCCATATTGTAGACTCGAACCGCCTCGGGTGAGGCTGCATTATAGATTTCCTCTTTGGCCTCGGCAATTTTTTCGATCGTTCCAAAATATTCAATATGAGCTCGGCCTACCATCGTGCAGACAACCATATTGGGCTCAGCAATTTTAACTAACTGAGTGATCTCGCCGGCGTGATTCATTCCCATTTCGACAACGGCGAATTCATGCGATGGCTCCAGTTGCAACAAAGTCAATGGAACTCCCCAATGATTATTGAAGGAGCCCGAATTCCAATGCGTAGGATGCACAGAAGATAAAATGGCAGCGGCAAATTCTTTTGTCGTTGTTTTCCCATTCGATCCCGTGAGACCCATGATGACAGCCTTCATTCGACGACGATGTGCTCTTGCTAAATTTTGCAAAGCCAACAAGGTGTCCTTCACTAAAATCACACTCAGTTTCCCTTTGAATTTTTCCAGAGCCGGATCCCAGCGATGCACCAATAAACCCGCTGCATTTTTTTCCGCGGCCTGAAGCAAAAAATCATGGGCATCAAATTGATCCCCTTTCAAAGCCACAAACAATTGCCCACGCAGATCTTTTCGAGTGTCAGTACCCACGGATGTGAATTCTTCAGGACCTTTTAATTTCAACTCGGCTTGGGTGTCTGCCAAAACATCAGCCAGTAACAATTTCGCCATGTTTATCCTTTAAAAAATTTTTGCACGGTTTCGACATCGCTAAAGTGAATTTTTTGATCGCCAATAATTTGGTAATCTTCATGTCCTTTACCTGCGATAATCACCACATCGTCTTTTCCCGCCAAGGTCAAAGCCATTTCGATGGCTTTCTTGCGATCGGGTTCAATTTTAATTTTTTCTTTTGAGACATTGATAAAACCCGCGTTGATCTCTTGAATAATCTTTAAAGGGTCTTCCGTGCGAGGATTGTCTGAAGTCACGACGACATGGTCGGCGTCAGCAGCCGCAATCTTTGCCATCAAGGGGCGTTTACCAGCATCGCGGTCGCCGCCACAGCCGAAGACGCACCAGATCTGTCCTGATTTTTTATGACGACGTATTTCCTGAAGCGTTTTTAAGGAACTTTCCAAAGCATCCGGAGTGTGCGCGTAGTCAACCAGCACGGCGAGGTTTCGGGAATTTTCAACGAATTGCATTCGTCCCGGTACTCCGCCAAAATTTTTCAAAGCCACGGCCATTTCTCCGAGACTCATTCCTGCGCTTGCGCCCACCGCTAAAGCTGCTAATGCATTATAGATATTATACAAGCCACTCATTTTAATTTCGACCACGACTTCGCCAATGGGAGTGAGTGCTAAAAATTCCGTGCGACCGTATTCCAATTTTTCCTGACGGAATTGAAAGTCAGAATGTTTTTGACCATAAGTCCACAAGGAAGCTGGATCAGCAATTTTTAAACGTCGTCCATAGACATCATCCGAATTAACAACAGCCCAACAGGGATTTTTTGTGGTTGACCAAAGCAAATCTGTGAACAAACGCTGCTTCGCTAAAAAATAATTCTCCATGGTCATGTGGTAATCCAAATGATCTCGAGTTAAATTTGTAAATACGACACAGTTGAAGGGCACACTCTCGACGCGTTTTTGGATCAAGGCATGACTCGAGACTTCCAGTGCGGCGGATCGCGCTCCCAAATCACAAAATTCTCGAAGACGCTTTTGTAAAAAGAGAGGATCAGGCGTCGTCATTTCACTGGGCCAAACTTTTTCCTGACAGTGATGATTGATAGTTCCTATCACCCCCGTCCACATTTTTTTATGATTGAATAAAGCTTCGATCATATAAGTGATAGTGGTTTTTCCGTTAGTTCCCGTCACACCAACACAAAAAAGTTCACGACCAGGGTGAGAATAAAAAACACTCGCTAAATGATCGAGGGCTTTTCGACTGTCTTTAACTTTGATAACAACACCGCTCAGGGAGTCGGGAACTTTTTCAGCCGACTCGACGACAAAGGCTGTTGCGCCCTTGTCTTCGGCTTCTTGCAAATAATCATGGCCGTCTCTTTTTTCACCACGGATGGCGACATACAAACTGTCTGGCAAAATATTTCTCGTATCCTGAGTCACGTGGCTAATTTCAATTGATGGTAAGCCCTCTTTCACGCCGTCAAAATTCGAGAATATTTCTTGTAGTTTCATGGGAATATCGTATGACTGTTTTGTTTATTGAGCAAGGGAGGCGGTTATGAATATGTCCCGTTCAACAAATTACCGGTGGAATGAATTGCGTGGTCGCGAATACCTTGCGGATCATCAAGCGCCTTGGGTCATTTTATTTCACGGTTTCGGTGCCGACTGCAATGATCTCTATCCTCTTGGGGAAATGTTTCCAACAAAGAAAAAATGGAATTGGCTTTTTCCACAGGGACCCGTTGAAATCCAATTGGGAATGGGATGGACAGGCCGAGCTTGGTGGAATTTAGACATGGAAAAAAGGCAAAGAGAAATCGATATGGGCATTGAACGCGATTCAGGATCGGAAAAGCCACCCGAACTCCCCGCGGTTCGCGAAAAAGTTATGAAAATGATCAATGATCTTAAAGTTCCTTGGAATCAAATTGTTTTGGGCGGTTTCAGCCAAGGCGGCATGATGGCCATGGACATTGCTTTTCATGCTCCAGAAAAACCACTGGGCTTAGCCATTCTTTCGAGCAGCCTCGTCGCGAAAGAAGATTGGCAAGAAAAAGCTAAAAACTTAGAGGGAGTGCCTTTTTATCTGAGTCACGGAACTCAAGACACTGTTTTGGCTTACAAGGGTGGACAACAGTTGGAAGGATTTTTACGGCAACACAAATTAAAAGGGAAATTGGCGACCTTCAATGGAGGACATGAAATTCCGTTGTCAGTCATTCAAGGGGTCGGCAGCTTTTTGAATGAGCTTCAAGCTTAAATTCTATCTTAAATAAACAGTTAATTTTTTGGTGTCTTTAATTTCTGTACCCGCTGGCGGTTCCGTTTGCTCGACTTTTCCCGTGCCAACAAATTTGATATCGAGATCGCGCCCGCCCACTTCACGAAGAACTTCGCGAACACTTAAAGATTTCAAATCAGGAACTTTGATAACTCTTTCGTCCTGTGACCGGGGAACTGCCGCCACTTCGCGATTCTTTTCTGAAGATAAAATCAGTTTTTTCTCTCCTGACAAAATGAGCGGAGCCAAACCTTCACGGCGAGCAGCATAGGAAGCCAATCGCGAAAAAATGGGAGCAGCTACTTGCGACCCATAGTAAGATTTTTGCGGATCATCAACAGCAACGTAAATAACAAATTGAGGTTGGTGCGCAGGAATAAAGCCAGCGAAGCTAGAAATGTAAGAATTGGGAAGGTAACCACGACCATTGGGATTTGCCTTTTGCGCTGTTCCCGTTTTTCCTCCGACTAAAAATCCATTCACTCGAGCATTGACGCCTGTTCCACCTTCATTGGTGACCGACATCAGCATAAGACGCATTTTTTCCGATTCTTCACTGGTCAAAACACGACGAATCACTTTTGACTCTGTCTTTTTAATTTCGCCGGACTCAAGATCACGGATTGAATCGACAACGTAAGGCGTTCTTAAAACTCCGCCGTTCACCAGTGCTGCATAGCCGTTGGCAATTTGCAAAGCCGTCGCCGAAATTCCATGACCAAAAGAAATATTGCTCAGCAAATGCGGATTCCAAGGTAAGTTCTGCAGCGAACCTTTAGCTTCTCCGGGCAAATCAATCCCAAGCTTTTGACCGAATCCAAATTCAGCCAGACCTGCACGCACTTCTTGCTCTCCCAGTTGAAAAGCGATCTTTGTCGTACCCACATTCGAGGACAAAGCCAGAATTTCTGAAACGGTGAGGTCGCCAAATTTGTGTTTGCTATCGGCTTCACGAATGATTCGATTGCCCACTCGGAATTGGCCCATTTCGCAATAGTACTTTGAGTTCGGCTGCAATACTTTTTTATGAAGAGCCGTCGCTACAACGAAGGCCTTCATCGTGCTGCCCGGTTCAAATTGATCGGCGATTCCCCGATTTCTTTGATTCACGCTTTCTGTTTTAGTTTTGGTATTGGGATCAAAAGTCGGAGCCGAAGCGATCGCGCGAATGGCTGAAGTCTGCGCATCCAAAATAACACCTACGGCGGATTTTGCACCATACTCACGAATAGCATTTTTGAGTTCGCTTTCCAAAGCGAATTGCATTTCTGAATCAATGGTCAATTGCAGATCATTGCCATCGGGATTTTCTGTAAATAATAAACCATCAGCAAGCAAAGGCCTTCCACGTGCGTCTCTCTTTACGGTCACTCGCTTTTTGGCGCCCTTCAGTTCTGTATCGTAAGTGAGCTCAAGGCCCTCAAGACCTTGCCCTTCTGTTCCGACAAAACCCATCGTTTGTGCCATCAGTGAATCATTGGGATATACACGACGCCATTCATCGACTAAAGAAATTCCTTTAATTCCCAAAGCCTTAATGGGTTCAGCATCCTCTGGAGATAATAATCGCTGAATCCAGACAAAACGCTTTGAACGATCTTTTAATTTTGCATCGATATTCTGCCAGCTATGCCCCAGAAGCGGCGCCAATTTTTTTGCAACTTGGCGACGCTGAGAAATCATTTTAGGATCAGCGTAAATGGAAACGGCCCGTGTCGAAAGTGCTAAATCTCGACCGAATCGGTCTAAGATTGCACCCCTTCGGGCTTGCAAAGTGACGACGGTTTGAAATTGCCGAGAGCGCAGGGATTTAAGTCGATCATCCGGCAACACTTGCAAATCAAAAGCGCGTCCTACCAATAGCATCCACAGACCACAGATGGTGACAAAAAGAAAAATAATTCGTGATTTCAAATTACAGATCCTCTTTTTTAGAATTGAACTTTATCGGTCCCGAAAGATGTATAATTTGATTCGATTGCAGTTTCTTTAAAGTCAGTCGACTTTGTGCCACCTGATCCAAAAGCTGTGGCTTAGTGATTTTCGCCAGTTGAACTTCGAGAGATCTTTTTTGCTCTAGTTTTTCACGATGATCACGATTGAGTTTTAAAAGATTGTAACCTAAGCGGCGTTCTTCCATTTGAAAAAAAGCTAAACTGAAGAGCGATACAACAATGATCAAAACACTTAACAAGGGTTTAAGTTGGAAAACTTTCTCTTTGCTCATCCTGAACGATCCTTTCGAAAATTCTTAGCTTAGCGCTTCGCGAACGAGGATTCGTTTTTTGTTCCTCGTCAGAAGCGATAATCACTTTTTTATTTACGGGATAACCCCATTCCTTGGAGTCTCTAAAAATATTTTTAACTATGCGATCTTCCAGAGAGTGAAAAGTGATGACCACTAATCTTCCCCCTGGGATCAAAGATTGAATCATTGCCGGCAGTGTATCACGGAGCACTTCCAGTTCCTGATTCACCACAAGTCTCAGTGCCATAAAAAACTGAGTCGCTGGATGGAAACCTTTTTTTCTCCATCCTTCAACTCGCTCGATAAGGCCTGCTAATTCCTGGGTCATTGTAAATGCTTTGGTCTTACGATCGTGAACGATGGCGCGCACCACACGGAAGGGACTGTAAATTTCGCCGTAATCTTGAAAGAGGGACACCAAGTCTTTTTCACTCCACGTGTTGATAATGTATTCTGCCGTCATCGTTTGCTGCTGGTTCATTCTCATGTCCAACGGACCTTGATGATAAAAACTAAAACCACGATCGGATTTATCCAATTGTGGAGAGCTCACACCAAGATCTAAGAACATCATATCAAAAAGATTCAGATTTGAATCTGTAAAGTGTGAAAAATTTTTAGGAATGAAAATTAATTCCTTATTCTGGACCTCAGTCATAAATTCTTTTTCGGCGTAAGACAAGGCCTCTTGGTCCTGATCCATCACAACTGCGTTCATTTGAGGAGCCATTTTCTTCAAAGCCTTGTAATGTCCACCTCTTCCGAAAGTGCCATCGAAGTAACGCAAATTTTGTTTTTCACGAAAACCCCAAAACGCCCCGACCACTTCATTCAGTAATACTGGCTGATGGTCCTGTGAGAATGAAATAGGCGCGAGTAAATCCTGAATTTCTTGAGACATAACGAGGAACTTACGGGATATTTTCATTGAGCGTCAATCAGATTTCCTCTACCCTAAAATTGTCTCTCATTTTGAAGAGAAAGTAGGAAATATTTTCGCATGATGAAATGTCCCCGATGTGGTTTCAATCAACCCCGAGATCAGTATTGCGCTCAGTGCGGGGTGGATATTTCAAGTTACAAACCTCCGCAGCAGCCTTTGTTTCAACGTTTGCTAAAGAGCAATCTTGTTCAACTGGGTTTAGTAGCGGTTGTTATCTTGGTCGTTGCCAATTATCTGATAAATAAAAAAGATACTACGCTGACAGAACGAGTGAACTATTTAAAAGGAAATTTACAAATCAGTTCACAGAAACCCATGCCTTCTCCGGCACCTGCGTCGACGACACCTGTAGCACCACCCAGCGAACAAGCTGCTTCGATGGAAGCTTCTTCGGCTATGATGGCCACCAAAGCAGCGACCCCGCCTGCGGCCGACAATGCACCTGCGACACCTCCTTCTGCTTCTGCTTCTGCAAATCTGGTGAAATCAGTTGAACGTTCCGCAGAAACTGCAGGTGAAAATAAGACTCAGCATGCTGTCAAAATTTCTTACTATGAAATCAGTAAGCGTGTTCGTGAACTTCTTTTCGATGAAAGCCGCGGCACTGGCCAATTTAATTCCTACGGCGATTATACTGCTGGTATTCTCAATCAGTTTCATCGTCGCCTTCCAAGTTTAGGAAAGGAAGCTGTACTTCTTTACAGCGAAACAAAAGTTTTGGGAAACGAAAACGTGGCTAACTGGTTTATTGGCGGGATTGAAAGTGGCAATGAAAACCCCATTGGTTTTCGTAACATTCTTGAGCTGACGGAAATTGATCAGAATTCTTTTAGAATTAATTTTGAACTCATTAAAAATTGGAAGGAACCTGCGGAGGGAAATACTACTGCTTTTGTTAAGATTTCTTATCCTCTACAAGTTGATATGCTAAAAACTTCAGCTTGTTTTATTTGGGGAATTTTGAATCCAAATACAATTGTCGATAGAGAAGATAATATCAATACTGTTCCTCCGTTCACTATTTTAAAATCGCGAGATTTTCGTATGCAACAAAGCCAACTCCTCATCCTTATTGAAATTGAAAAGTAGTTTTTCCTGACGGAGGTTAAATGAGGAAATCCCTTGAACAAGAACATCACTATGGCCCCCAAGTCCATTTGCTTCAGCATCCCTTTTTGTCAGGGGTTTTAGCGAAATTGTGTTCTCCTGAAACTGCACAGCCAGAAATCAATCGTCTTGTTGAATTGCTTTACAATCACCTGATTTCTTTCGCCTCAGTTCAGGAATTTGATCAGGAAGATTTTTCTCAGCCCACGCGCATGACCAATATTCATACCGGCCTTCAATTGCACTCGCGCCGTTTTACACAAGCGCAAAAGGCCGTTTGCGTAAATCTGGCCCGAGCAGGGACTTTTCCCACCCACATTTGCTACGAATTCCTGCATTACGCCTTACCTGCTTTAAATCTTCGCCAAGATCATATCTTTGCCGCACGCATGACTGATGCTCAAGATCACGTCACTGGCGCTGCTCTAGGATCAGTTAAAATTGGGGGCGACGTTAAAGGGGCTCACGTCATTATTCCAGATCCTATGGGAGCCACTGGGACAACCATTGTATCTTCAATTGATTACTATAAAAAAACGGTGCCGGGCCCAGCTCGTAAATATTTAGCTCTCCATTTGATCGTAACGCCCGAATATTTACGACGTGTTTTAACGGCCCACCCCGACGTTGCGATCTATGCTTTAAGGCTTGACCGTGGACTTTCATCTGAGGCAATTTTAAAATCACCTTTAGGAAAATTTTGGGACCAAGAAAAAGGTCTCAATGAAAAAGATTATATTGTTCCTGGTGGTGGCGGTTTTGGCGAAATCATGAACAACTCATATGTGTAAGGACGACGATGACACCTTTAGAAATTAAACCTTATTTGAGCGAAGAAGACCTCCAAAAAAAGGTGAGCGAAATCGGTGCGGCTTTAACTAAAAAATTTAAAGGACAAAAAGTTGTCGCGGTTTGCGTTCTTAAAGGTTCTTTCATGTTTTATTCTGATCTCATTCGTAAACTTGAAACCGAAGTCACCTGTGAATTTTTTGGCGTTTCTAGCTATCAAGGGACTTCTTCCTCAGGGGAAGTCAAAGTTACTTTGGATTTGACTCGTCCCGTGCAAGATCAGCATGTCCTTTTAGTGGAGGACATTGTCGATACGGGCATAACTATGAATTATTTAAAAAATTCCATATTGGCCCGAAAGCCAGCATCATTAACCACCGTGGCTTTACTGGAAAAACCAGAAGCTCTTAAAGTCCCATGCAAATTGGATTACGTTGGCTTCAAGATCGCGAATGAATTCGTTGTCGGCTATGGCCTTGACTACGAAGGCTATTATCGGAACTTGCCTTTCATAGGCCAAGTCCAAAATTTCCAGTAGCCAGGTTGGCTCAAAGTTTAAATCGCTGCGTTCTCCTCCCTGGGGCTCCCTGCGACGTACTAACCTACGCCTCAGTCGCCCTCGGTCGTGCGGCCTTGATCTTTAAACTTTGAGTCAACCTGGTGATGCTGCGAGGCTGCGTTAGCAATAAAGAAATTCACTCTAGCTTCACAATGAAATAATCTCGCCCAGCAGGGGGACAGAATGAAGCAATACCATGAGCTTTTAAAATTAGTTTTAGAACAAGGGACTCCCAAATCAGATCGCACCGGCACTGGAACGCGCAGTGTTTTTGGTTATCAAATGCGCTTCAATCTTGCGGAAGGTTTTCCTCTTTTAACAACAAAAAAATTGCACACACGTTCGATATTTCACGAGCTCCTGTGGTTTCTTCGGGGAGATACAAATATAAATTACTTGCGCGAAAACAAAGTGAGCATTTGGGATGAGTGGGCGGATGAACAAGGCAATTTAGGCCCCGTGTATGGCAAACAGTGGCGCTCCTGGGAAACTTCTGATGGTCGACAAATTGATCAAATCTCTTCGGTGATTGAGCAAATTAAAAAGAATCCCGATTCACGCCGCCTTTTAGTCGTGGCTTTTAATCCGGGCGAAATTGATAAAATGGCACTTCCACCCTGCCACGCTTTTTTTCAATTTTATGTCGCTGACGGAAAGCTCTCTTGTCAGCTCTATCAACGAAGTGCTGATATTTTCTTAGGTGTCCCCTTTAACATTGCCAGTTACGCTTTGTTAACTCATATGGTTGCGCAGGTCTGTGATCTCCTTCCCGGTGAATTCATTCACACCTTGGGAGATGCTCATCTTTACAATAATCACCTGGAACAAGCTCAGCTCCAACTGACCCGGCCTTTCCGACCCTTGCCTCGTTTGATTCTAAATTCCGAAGTTAAAAGTATTTTTGATTTCAAGTATGAGGATATTCAAATTGTGAATTATGATCCCCACCCAGCTATCAAAGGTGAGGTTGCAATATGATCCTTTCGCAAATTGCAGCCATGGCTCGTAACCGAGTTATCGGAAAAGATAATCAGTTACCCTGGGATATTCCTGAAGACCTTAAGTTCTTTAAGCAGATGACTAAAAATAAAATTATGATCATGGGTCGAAAGACTTTCGAATCCTTGCCGGGACATTTACCCGGAAGATTTCATATTGTGATCAGTCGTTCAGAAATCATGGCCGAAGAAGAAGATGTTCAGTTTGTCACTAGCTTGGATCAGGCTTTAGAATTTGCAAAGAGTCTAATTCCTCCGTGGAATGAAGAAGTGATGATCATCGGCGGTGCTGAAATCTATAAATTAGCCATGCCCGTAACCGATCGAATTTATTTAACGGAAATCGAAAAAGATTTTCCGGGGGATACTTTTTTCCCTGAATTCTCCCAAGACCAGTTTAAGCTCACGGAAAAACGTTTGGGCCAAGGCGAAATTGACTATTCGTTTTGCACTTATTCTCGAAATTAAATTCGGCGTCTCAATTTAAGATTTTCTCTCTGAAAAGTTTATTTTTTTTGTGAACTCGCTCAGAATATGAAAAAGGGGATTTCATGAGCGCACAACGATTTACAACTTTAGAAACAGTTCATGTCGAAGTTTATGGACGCATGGGGACCTTGGTTGCTCGAATGAAAAATCTTTCTTCTACCGGTGCTCTTTTGGAACTCTCTAACGGTGAATACATCCCGCAAGAGGGAGACTTCCTTCACATCACTGTCAACTTGAGCACGGTTGGAAAGTCTCATGCCTTTGATGCCGAAGTGATCTGGAACCGCGCCCTTGGCTTCGGAATTAATTTTATTAAGAAAGAACAGCTTCTTGATAAAATGCTTCAACGAAGCGCATTTTGAGCCCACTGTCTATTTTTGAGACACCTTACTCATTCCTAGTGCTCCTTAATCAAGCGTTTTAAGCCATTTTGTCTCTGCTCTTTTCAGGTTCACTTTTTGCTTTCACCCTATGTACATTTTCGCTTCATTTCCATGAAGCTCTGTACGTAAAGGTGGAACGTTATGATAGTTTTTCGTATTTTTATTTACTGTGGCTTAACAATCTTTTTTGCTGGCTCTGCTTCAGCTATTAATCAAGAAGTTCGCAGCGGCAATAATCTTGAACAATGCTTAGACTCCTCCTTAAAATTTCGCACTTCACCTGAGCGCGATCGGGCCCGCATGGAATGCACACAAAAATTCAAATCGCAGTTGAATATTTCCCGCTGTGCACGAATCGCAGAAACCCTTGAGTACAGTAACTTCGAAGATGAGCTGAAACTGTTTTGTATCAACGAAATCAGTACAAAAACAAATTTTCGCGAATGCTTTCGCGTGGCCAGTTCGGTGCTTTATATTGACGGTTCTGAAAACGCGAAATGGAACTGCGTTAAGAAATATGAAAGCACATTGACTCGCAAAGAATGTTTACAAGCTGCAGAGCAAATGAAATTCAGTTATAATCGCCAACGAATTGAGGCATTTTGTCTCGAGGAATTGAAAAAATAAATTATTTATAATCTAAGTATTCCTCTGATTTAATTACACGTTAATCATCTTGCGGGTAACGCTAAGCTCATGTTAAGATTCTTTGACACAATCAACACGATTACATACATCTGGTACCGAAATGAATGAGAACTTAGTAGTAAAGAAAAAGAAAACTAAACTTCAGTTAAAAGCTCCGACCCAGCAAAGATCGAGACAAACAGTGTCTACAATTTTACAAGCTTGTTCGAAACTTTTAGTCGAAGAAAGTTTTTTCAGTGTAACAACTGATAAAGTCGCAAAAGAAGCTGGCGTCAGCATCGGCAGCCTCTATCAATTTTTTGGAAATAAAGAATCTGTTGTCTCTGCTGTTATTCGACAGCTTATGAGTGATGATCTTGAAAAGTTCAGAACAGCCCTAGCGAATGTTGAAAATCTTTCCCAAGAGCAAAAAATAAATTTGATCACTAAAACTCTCGTGGAAATTTATAGCACTTCAACCGAGCTGCGCTCTAAAATTCAGTCTATTCAAAATTATCTTATTGATCGACAGTTCTTTCAGGACTACATGCGGTCATTCAGCGACACCATCGAAAAAGCATTATCACCCATGGCCAATCGAAATGCGAAATGTGTTTCCTATGTTGTCACGAATGCACTGATTGGTTTTTTAAATAATTCCTTCGAGCACAATCCTCGTTTTTACGAGGATAAAAAACTGATCGAAGAAGTCGAACTTCTTTTCCGAAGTTACGTCACTCTTTAATTATCTTTTAATGAAGCTGTTCGTCTTAATTTAACTTCTTCACGTTTCTTGCGTGCAAGCTGTGCCAATACTTTAGGATAATTGTCCTGAGGCAACTGCACCCATGTTCCACTGGGAATTGCATTCTTCCCACTCGTTACGGCTCTGGTCAGATGGGGATTAAAAACTTGCAGTTTAATTTCATCTTTAGAAAACCAATTCAGCAGCTCTTTGTAGGTCACAGCCACCGGAAGCTTTAAAGGGTCACTGGGAAGCTTCTGCGACCATTTTAGGTTATGAAAATATTTTTCCGCATTCTTTTCGACTGTCAGCGCAGCCAGGAAGCTGGCGTAAAAATTCCTTGAAGCGAAACCAAAACTTTTTCGCGAGCGCACATTCTGCACCAAATCGGCAATGTCGCGAGTGCGGTACTTGCGCGTGAGCTTAAGCACCCCCGTTGGTCCATGATTATACCCGGTAATAGCTAAGGGCCAAGACTCGAGCTGGTTGTAGTTCATCCTTAGAAAGCGGGCTGCCAGCTTGGTTGCATCAACAGGGCTATTGCGACGATCCACCGAGGCCGAAATCATTCGGTAAGGTCTTGCGGTTGATGGCATGATTTGCCATAGACCACTGGCTCCCACCTTCGAGCGGGCTAAGACATTAAAAGAACTCTCAACAAAAACCAATCGGGTGAGTTCAACAGGAAGATTTTGTTCTCGAAATATCTTCTCGAAATCTTCAAGGTAACGTCCTGATATAAAGATCGCCTTTTGCATGCGATCTTTCTGGCCTAACTGAAAACGCAAGCGCTGCGGACTTAGACTTTCACGCTTTTTAAAAAGTTCACGATCTTCTTTTTCAACATCTTTTATTGATGATGCCGCCATGACATTTTTTAAGCGCTGTAAAACTTTATTCTTTTCTTCTTCGACCATTTTTTGTTTGAGCTTTTCTTTTGATTTTAAAGAAAGTCCGGCCAGCTTATCGACCTCGGAAAAATCAATGACCGAATAGATAAAATCAATTTCTTCAGCATCGTGAAGCACGCCCTGGGATGTCGGGTATTTTGTGTAAACATCGATCCAGAATTGAACCTGTTTTTCCATTCCCTGGGGAACTTCAAAAGTTTTTCGATTGTAACCCACTGAATTTTCCTGACCCGAAAAATCAGGCGCTCTCCACGCACGTGTTCCCGACCAAGCGAGATCATCATAAATCTGATCGTGCACAACGGGAGTATCTTCCGTTGAATCGGCAGCGAGAATAGATAAAGAAGGAATAAATAAAAATAGAAAACCAAGAAAGAACTTTGGATTCATCCTTTCAGTCTACAAGATGAATCAGGATTTTATCAAAGATGTTACGAATTCTAGCCTCGTCCACAGCCCCGTTGTAAATAAATGAGAAAGTAAAGACTCGACCATCAGAACGTCCAGCATATCCTGCCAAAGAAACAACGCCCGTTAAAAATCCAGTTTTGGCACGCACCCAGCGCTCGGCCGAGGTGTTTTTCATTCTCTTTTTTAAAGTTCCATCAATTCCGGAAATAGGCAAAGAGGTTAAAAATTCAGGATAAACACGGAAGTTATTTTTCAAGCTCTCTAAAACTTTCCACAAGGCGAAGGACGACATTTTATTTTCTCGAGTTAATCCCGAGGGATTATAAATTTCATACTGTTCCGCAGGAATTTTTAACTCCACCATATGATTATTAATTTTCTTAATTCCAGCCGAAAGGGTTCCGGGAGTTTTTTCAAGGGCTGCTAAATTTTTAGTGAGCATCTCAGCAACATAGTTATTAGAAAACTTATTCATGTCAGCTAAGATTCCCTCGATGGCTTTACTTTCTGACTCGGCCAACACTTCGTACCTTGTAGGTACCACTCCTGATTTAACATCGCCTTGGACTTCAATGGACCGCTGCTGCAGGAAAGATTTAAGATTCTCACCCGACCAAAGATCAGGCTCAGTGATGCTCTTGAAAATGACTGCTTCTTTGGACGCGGTGCCAATTCTTCCCGACACACTGATGGTAGGGCCTTTGCGATCCGCCACAATCTTTTGATCATCACCAGCAATTGTTTTCGTTGTGTTATTCAGCTTTAAGTATTTATTTTCAGGATCTAAAAAAACATTCGCCGCCGAGCCCGTCTGCGCCGGGCGCACGTAGATATTTACTGAATTCCAATTGAATGACATAGCTCCCACGGGTGCATCATAAGCCCGGTCGACACGATTCTCTTGTCGGCTTCCATCAAAGCGAACAGAGTCAAACAAAGAATCATCAACAATAATTCCTCCCTCAATTTTTTTAATTCCGCTGCGCAAAAGATGATTCACCAAAAACCACATGTTCTCTGAGACGAAAGAAGGGTCTCCTCCCCCTTTCAAATACAAAGAGCCTTTCAAAACACCATTTTCAATTTTATTATCTGCATGACGAAGAAGCTGAGTTTTAAATTTATGTCCCGGCGGAAAAGCGTCCAGAACGGCTGCAGCAGTCACAACTTTTGTAACACTGGCTGGAATCATTTTCTTTTGAGCATTTGTATCCAGAATAACCTGAGCGTGATCCCCTTCAAATGTCGTAATATAAAGACTCAAGTCCTTTTCAGCGACTCCTGTGGTCTTCAAATACTTTTTTACTTTTTCTGTGAGGCTTTCCAGACCATGACTTGATTTTTCAGCCTGGGCTGCAGCCGTGCTCAATAGGATAAAAAAAGAAATCCAATTTTTTAACATACATACTCCTGGACCTTTAAAATATTATCCGCGCAGGATGGTCTAGACGCAAAGGATTTCGTTGATGTCACTGTCTACATTTTAGAAACTATTCTTTATGAAAAGACGCGAATGGTTCATTGTAATTCTTCCTTTGATTCTTTGTTGGGTGCTTGATCGTGTAACGAAAATTTGGGCTACACATCTCATTGGTATTAAAACCTATGGCCCTGTAAGTTTCATTCTTCATCATAATCATGGCGCTATGCTTGGGCTTTTTTCGGATCTTCCCGCAGTGCTGCGAATTGTTTCCTTATCGACGGGAGGTGCTTTTCTTTTATGTATTTATGCTGTTGTTCAGTATTTGCTCCCTATAAAATCTTTAATGCTTCGATCTGGACTTTCGATTCTTATTGGTGGAGTTCTAGGAAACGTCGCTGATCGCATCATTTGGGGTTACGTGGTTGATTTCATTGTGGTTGGTGCACCAAGATTTCCTTCCCCGGCTTTTAATATTGCTGATGCCGTTCAATGGCTTGGTTATTTTATGATTGTTGTCGCCATCATTAAAGAAGGCGAAAAACTTTGGCCAGAAAATAACAGCCGAAAGCAGTATTGGATCAACAGTGGTTTTCAGTTGCGCTACTGTTTTTTACTGATGGGAATTGGATTAGCACTCACTATAATTAGTCTTGTTTTTTCTTACACTTACATCCGAGTTTCTATTTCTGATTTAACAGCAGGAAATGTTGTTCTTATCAATAAATTTATAACTCCTTTTATAATTACCTACACTTCCATCGCTCTTGGCTTTAGTGCTATTCTTTTCACTTTGGGAAAGATCATGTCCCATCGAATCGCTGGTCCCCTTTACGCCTTCGAAAGATTTTTGGATGACACTCTTAAAGGACGAAACGTTGAATTAAAGCTTCGCGCCGGAGATCAGTTTAAACATTTAGAGGAGCTTGCGGTTACGATTAAGCAACGCCTGTCCGATGGACAAAAAAAATCGAGCACCGAACTACCCGAAGTTAAAGTGATCGAAATTCCGACTAAAGAGAGCTAATTCAAAAAACGAAAATCCGCATGGATTAAACTAACTTCACTTGGCTAATACTGCTTAAATAAAATCGTTTATTCACGTTATCAATTCGACAAAGCGCCATAAGATAATCCCCATCAGGATTTCTGACAATGCCCCAAGGTTTGACTCGACGGACTTGGCCTTGGTGCGAACCTTTATCGTACACAATTTCCAAATCCTTTTTCAGTTGAATGGCCTCAACCACTTTGGGAGTCACTGGATGTTGGTGACCTAAAATGATGTAGTTTTCCCAAGCCAAGGGCTTCTGTTGGGTGCTGCAGGCTTTTTCTAACAAGCTCTCAGGTCCCAGACGACGAAAACATTCTAGTCCCACATGGAAACAGGCCTGCGCATCGTCAAAGGCTCGATGAGCCGATCCCCCATCAATATTTAAAAACTTAACCAGGGTTTGCAATTTATGATTGCCCGATTCTGGAATCAGTTTTCGAGCCAGCAAGCTGCTGCAAAGATTTATTGTTTCGGGAAAAGGCAGCTTTGCCTTCTCAAATTCAAAAGCCAAAAACCCAAGGTCGAAAGGAGCATGATGGGCCAACAGGACCGAACCCCTCATAAATTCGTGGATCTCGTTGATCTTCTCGCTGATGGATGGAGCATCCTGAACCATCTCATTGGTGATCCCATGAATTTTTATGATAAAATCACTCATGAGTTCTCGTGGCTTAAATAAAAATTGCTGACGCCCAACAATTTGACCCTGCCGATACTTAACAGCACCGTATTCAACAATATCTGAGCCCACAGGATAGGCTCCACTGGTTTCAGTATCGAAAGCCACTAGGCTCAGATCAGAAATTTTTTGGGTCAGTGCTGGAATTTGATATTCTTGATCTGTCATGCCCTCAGTGTACTTCATCTCTAGTCCAAGGTCCAGCGGGGTCTCGATTGAAAAGCAACGAAAGTTCATATGAAATAAAGGCTTATGAAAAAGAATTCCATTTCGCCAATTTGCATTTGTTCTCTTCTGTTCTTTCAATTCCATTTTGCGCAGGCTCAATCTCCTGGAACTGCAGACAATAGGATGTCTAACGCTCCGACTTACAAGCTCGAGGGCAATGCCCAGCTGGCTTCTAACTTTGTCAGTCGCGGCTTAACCCAAACAAATAAGGACCCCGGTTTACAATCGGCCTTCTGGTTTAATTTCGGGCCGCAATTTCGTTTGGGTGTTTGGGGTTCTAATGTTCACTATGAAGGCTTAGACTCTCACATATGGGTGCGACTTAACGGAGATATCAAGATCGACTTCTCCAATAATGCGAATTTGATTATAAAGTACTCGAACAACAATTATTTCCCCAGCAATTCTCGCAATGGAAGCACGATAGCTTTGCACTTAGATATTTATAAATACAAAGTTCTTTACGAGATGGAGTCCAATTGGGAAGGCAGCTCGACAGCCTCGAGTCACTTTGCTTTTCAAAGAACTTACGAAGTTTTTGGATCATGGCAATGGGACAATCAAGTGGGCTATTCCATGCTCAAGGTCGACAGCTACCAAAATTATTTTGATCTGCGAAGTTTAATTGGCAGTTCCAATGGATCTTTTGAATACAAAGCTGGCGTCACTTGGACATCGAACCCTTCTCAATTCAATGGACGAGGAGACTTATTTTTACTCGCCATCATCGGAGTTAATTTTTAAATTCCTTTCCCTGCACGACTCACCATCCTTGGTTGCCGGCTCTCGCCTTCCTGGCTCGCCGAGGTCGTTCCGGGAAAGGAATTTAAAAATCGCGGCTGGTGTTAGCACACAGAAAGACAAGGTATTTCAAAGGTCACCATAGAGTTAGGATGATTATTTAGATTTTTTCTTCTTAGAATTTGACAGCTGTTGAACGAAATTATCGTAAACATTCATATCTGCGCGTGAATCTCCGAACAAAGTATCGAGTTTTCGCACGGGTTTACCGTCAGTACGCACTTCTTTTTGACGAATGCTGATTTTGATAAAACCGACCAACTTCGAAGGATCGAATTCACCTTTTTTTTCTCTCACATTGATCGATCCATTTACGCTCACGGTATTGTGCTCCAAGGAAGATTGAATTTTTTTAGTCACTAAATCCAATCTTTGCGCCGCCACTTTTTTCGCTGTTTCATTTTGCATATCAGGAACCGTTTGCACAAACAAAGCCGAATTAATTTTAATCTCTGCTTCTTCCAAGCCCGTAGTCACACCCTTCACTTTATCCATAATCTCGATGAAAGAAGGAATCGGATTCGAACTTCCTCGCTCGAAGAGAACATTGTCGGGAATATCGAAATCAAAACCATCGGGAGTGATGGAAACATTCTTTGCGTAATCCCCCAACTGATCAGCCAGCTGAGCTGCCACCACTTTTGCCGAACCCATATCTAAAAGATTCGGAGTTCTATCAATAGGTTCCATAAAACTTTGCATCGCTTTCAAAGGCTCGTTCACCAAATCCAAAAATAATTTTTCCAAAGTGAGCTCAACACCAAAATTTTGAAAATTGTATTCAATCACCGAAGGTGTCGAAAAATAATCAGAGACTGCTTTCTTAGTTTGCTCGGTCTGATTCAAAAGCCACATCACCAAAAAGAAAGCCATCATTGCCGTCATAAAATCAGCCAGGGCAACCTTCCAAGATCCCCCATGGTGACCACCGCCAGCGATGGTAATTTTTTTGATAACGATCAGACTTTTCTCTTTGGCCACTTTTATGCTGCTTTCTTAATTTCTTTAGTTGCTTTGTCCATCTCTTCAAAAGTGGGTCGCTCTTCAGGCATGATTGTTCTTCGAGCGAACTCAACACACACCAAGGGAGGAGCTCCTCTTTGTAAGGAAATCATCGCGGCCTTGATCGCAGAAAGATAGCGACCTTCAGCTTCAATGTCGGCTCCCATTTTTGTAGCTACAGGACCAATCAAACCGTAAGCTCCGAAAACCCCTAACATCGTACCGACAAGAGCGGCTGCCACCAGGGCACCGATCACTTCAGTTCCTTCAGTCAAGTGACCCATCGTTTTAACGATACCCAAAACCGCGGCAACGATTCCTAAACCTGGGAATCCATCGGCAACGGCTTGAACGGCATGTTGTGCTAAATGTTCTTCCGCATGAATGGCTTTGATATCGCCATCAAGAAGATCATCCACATCATAGGGACTTAATTCGGCAGAGAGAGTGATTTTCATTGTGTCACACATATAATGGACAGCATGATGATTGTGCATAAATCCTGGGTAAGCTTTAAAGATTTCACTTTTTTCCGGAGACTCAATGTGTTTCTCAACTCCTTGAGGACCTTCTTTTCGAAAAACTTGAAACAGTTGAAACAACAATTGCAGAAGTTCTAAATAGTCTTTCTTCTGTGGACCTTTCGCTGTTAAGGCTTTGATGCCAAGCTTGAATCCCGATTTAATAATTTTCATGGGATTGGCAATGAGGTATGCTCCTAAGGCCGCTCCGCCGATAATCATCAATTCCAGTGGCGCTGCCTTGAGAATGATAGACATATGACCACCCGCCAAAATGAATCCACCAAACACCATTGCAAAAACGACCAATATACCTATAAATCCCATGGTCTCACCTCACTCCACTTGCATCGGCTGGAATTTAATAAAGATTAAGACCTCGGCTTTCAACTTGTCCTCGGTCCAGGGCAAAGGTAATCTAGCATCATGAATTTCATTTTACCGATCTTGTGTATCTTTGTTTTCACTGGACTTCAGGCCAGGGCTGCCTCTTTTGACGAGAACGATCCTCTGATTGTCGAGTCACAACTTCAGCCTCACTCGTGGAGTCGCGGTCAAAATGGTCAATTGATTCTGAAACTGAAGTTACCGACAGGCTATCACGTCTATGAAGACCAATTTAAATTAAACGTTTTAGAACCTGATGGCTTTAAACAGGGAAAAATAAATCTAACTGAAGTGAAAGAGTGGTTTGATAAATTTTCCAAAAAGAAACGCCGTGGCTTTGAAAACCAATCGGAACTGCGGGTCACTTTGGAAGCCCCTCCCCAATTCCAAGCCAACCATCAACAGATGAAATTTGATCTCACTTACCAAGCTTGCACGGATGCTTTTTGTTTATTTCCTGTCACAAAAAGCTTAGCTGTTCCCATTGAGCTCTTAGATCCTCCTCTGAAATCCGAGGCCCCACTTTCAACTGAAGATAAATCATGGAATGAAAACTTTTTTTCTTTGAATCAATTCAATCGATGGTTAAGCAGCAGTTGGGGTATGGCTTTGCTCTTTGCCTTTATTGCGGGAATTCTGACCAGCTTTACTCCTTGTATTTTTCCGATGATTCCCATCACTCTGGCTATTTTAGGAAAAGATTCTGAAAAAAGATCTCGGGCCCAAAATTTTTTACTGAGTGTCTGCTACGTTAACGGCATCGCTTTAACTTATGCGGTGCTGGGGTTAGTGGCCGCCAGCAGTGGAAACTTATTTGGCGCCAGTCTTGGACATCCTGTTGTCTTAGCTTTGATCTGTCTTGTTTTCTTGATCATGTCCTTAAGTATGTATGGCCTTTTTGAAATTCAAGTGCCAGCCTTTCTTCGTCATAAATTAGGAAGAGGAACAAAAAAAAATGGCTATCTGGGGGCTTTCATCTCTGGTCTTCTCGCGGGGATTGTTGCTAGTCCTTGCGTAGGTCCCATTCTGGTCGGAATCTTAGCCTTCGTGGCGACCCAAAAAAATCATATTTTTGGTTTTATTCTCCTCTACACTTATGCCTGCGGCCTGGGATTAATTTTTCTACTGCTGGGGGCTTTCACTGAGTTAACTCGCAAGTTACCTCGGTCTGGTCCTTGGATGGATTCGGTCAAATTTATTTTAGGCTCACTGATGTTAGGAGCTTTTTATTATTATTTGAATTTATTAATTCCCGAGCGATGGCATGACGGACTCCTCGGTCTAGGTTTGGTCGTTGTTGCCAGTATTGCCGGCGCTTTTGGTCCACTCAAAGGAACCCATGTTTTCAGTCGACTTCGCAAAGGAGTTTTGCAGGCTCTCCTTTTTATTGGTTTTATTTATCTATCAATTTCCGTCTTTGATTTGCGACCGCTGATTTCTGGTCCTTATACTTCAGCAGAAAATTCAGTGTCGAATCAGTGGCAACCCTACTCTGATGAGCTTTATCAATCAGCACTTAAATCTCAAAAGCCTATCATTATTGATTTCTATGCAGACTGGTGCGCCGCTTGTCACGAACTGGACCGCCACACCTTTTCGAATGATAAAGTTCAAAAACTCACCGAAAAATTTATTTTGCTTCGTTTCGATGCCACGAAAGATTCCGAGCCGTTGAAACAGTTGAAAGCAAAATATAAAATTCAAGGTCTACCGACAGTCGTGTTTTATTCTTCGAGTGGAGTCTGGCAAGAAGCAATAACACTAACTGCGTTTGAGAAACCGGAAAAATTTATGATCAGACTCAAAAAGATTCTCGATTCTTACTGACTTAACAAAATATCTTAACAAAATTTCTTCAACTGAATTTTGTTTATTAGTAATTTCAAACTTTCATCTTATTAATAAGAAAATTTGACTGAATCCGGATCAGATTCGGCTCAAGCCATTACAAATCTGACCCGAATAAGTTTTTGTTGTGCTCATCGTGAAGGAGAAAAAAATGTCATTGAATCTGGGTGCTAAAATTACAATTGCCGCGGGAATTCCCTCATTAGCCTTCATTATTGTAACATCAATAATGATCAAAAATAATCTGACGGAACGCCAAAATGCCATCGAAACATATACCAATATTGAATTCATAGAAACTGTGTCAGAGCTAGTCCACGAGACTCAAAAGGAACGGGCTAAATCCTTGGGTTACATCAATGGAATTTTTTCTCTGGAAGAACTTGACGGACAGAGAAGTGCGGCTGATGTGAAAAGGAATCTCGTCAGCGAAAGACTGAAAGGTGTAAGCCTTCCCCAATCTCTCTTCGAACCAGCAATGAATGCCCTGAAAGCTCATACGGATTTTCGCAAATCTGTTAATGCAAAGGAAGTTAAGGGCGGGGATGTCATCAAATCAATGACTGCCCTGATTGGCGAGTTGCTTAAAACAGAGTTAATTATCGCTGATCGCACCGAAGTCCCTGGGATTAACGAACGCATCAGGAGCGTAAACATTATTGAAACCGCCAAAGAAAGCGCAGGTCGATTGCGCGCGAATATGACGAATATTATCGGGGAAAATAAACCCATAAACAGCGATCAGTTTGGTCTTGTATCCAACCTTAAAGCTGGCATCATGGCCAATCTCTATTCTCCAGGACTGGTTATTTCTAACGAATCACAACAAAAAATCGGTACTTTTAAAAATGTAACTCATTGGCAAAAAGTAGAATATTTTTTTGAAGTCATTGTTAAAAAGTCAGAACTAGGGAATTACGGAGAAGACCCTAAAGAAGTTTTTAAAATGACGACAGCCCAAATCGACGACATTGCCGTCGTTGTTAACACTGAGCTTCGAACTCTCAAGGTACTCAGCGAAGAAATTAAGGGTCAAAAATCAAAATCGGCATGGTTTATCATCGGATTAGTGTCTTTTGTCATCGTCGGATTATGTTTAATCATTTTCTCCCTTATCCGAGCGATAACTACGCCAATCAATCGTGTGATTAAGGATCTTCGCTCGAGCGGCACTGAAGTCTCGAGCGCTTCACAAGCTCTGCAACAAGTCAGTCAGCAACTGTCTTCAGGAGCGTCGGAAGCCGCCGCTTCCGTCGAAGAGACTGTTGCTTCGCTAGCAGTCATGGCAGATAAGGTAAAACTGAATGCAAACCATGCAAAGGAAGCCAGTGGTTTATCACAGAACAGTCAACAGTCAGCCGAACAAGGTGAAGCTGAAATCAAACGCTTGATTGAGGCCATGACAGATATTTCAAGAAGTTCTAAAAAAATTGAAGAGATCATCAATGTGATCGATGACATCGCTTTCCAAACCAACTTGCTGGCCCTGAACGCGGCGGTCGAGGCAGCTCGTGCCGGTGAACAAGGCAAAGGTTTCTCGGTGGTGGCTGAAGCTGTTCGTAACTTGGCACAACGAAGTGCTTCTGCTGCGAAAGAAATTACCGTACTGATTCAAGATAGCGTTTCGCAAATCGAGCAAGGATCTAAAATTGCTGGAAACAGCGGAGTCGTCTTAAAGAACATCGTTGATGGTGTTAAAAAAGTGGCTCAGTTGAACAACGAGATTTCACAAGCGAGCCAAGACCAAGCTGCAGGTATTGTTGAACTCAACAATGCAATGACTCAGTTGGATCAATCAACTCAGTCGAATGCCGCTTCTGCTGAAGAGTCGTCAGCTTCATCAAATGAAATGTCGGCTCAAGCTGTGATCATGCAAAACCTTGTGAGTGAACTGGCTGTGGTTATTGATGGAGTTGATAAAACTCCATCTTCACACAGCGCTTCAGATCCAAGATCTTTAAAGTTAGCAAGCTAAGCTAAAAGTTTAGCTTCAAAACTAACTAGTCGATTTTTCGACTGATTTTTTAAGGACAGAGTCTCATTCATGATAACTGATCGGATTTTTGTCTAGAAGTTCACCACAAAATAAACAAAGCCAATTAATAGAAAAAGTCTTCCCATCCCCGTTAACTTTTCTTAATCCGGACCGATGAATAAGAAAACTTAACGGATTTATTGTTGATACAACGGAGAAGAATATGACACTGAGTTTAGGGACTAAGATTTCACTCGTCAGCGGATGTTTAGCAGCATTCATATTGTTTGGGCTATCCTTAATGATTAAGAGCAACCTCACCGAGAAGAGCCAAATCAATACGGCTAACTCGGCTATGCTGTTTGTTCAGGCCACGTCCTATTATACTCATGAGATTCAGAAAGAGCGCGCTAACTCAGTCGCTTTTCTGAACGGTGCGATCACCCGAGAAAAACTGGATACTCAGCGGTCTTTAACGGATTCTAAGTATCGTGATTTCCAAGAGCAGTACAAACATCTGACTCTGGATGGAAGTTTATTTGCACAATTTGTGAAAGCGACTGAAGAGTTCCACTCTTCAACTCGTAAACAAATTGAGAATAAAGAAATTGCGGCGGCCGAAGCCATTCCTAAATTCAACGACCTTATTGCTCAACTTCTTAAAGTTGGAGTTGTCGCTGTTACTAAAGTTGAAGTGCCTAGCGTAGCGACACGCATGCGCAGCTTAAACATCCTCGAAGAAGGTAAAGAGTCAGCCGGTCAATTCCGCGCGAACATGACCCGCGTAATTAGTGCCAATAAACCTCTGACATTTGATCAGTTGAATGTTCTGGCTCGTTTAAAAGCCGGTGTTGATATCAATATGTATTCATCCAGTGTCGTACTTACTCCTGAGTCAGCTAAAAATTTAAAAGCTTTCCCAGCACGCCCTTCTTGGGAAAAAGTTGAGTGGTTTTACCAACACGTTCTTAAAAACGCTGACACTGGTAAATTCGAACAAGATCCTAAAGAAGTTATCAAAGTAACTACTGATAAAATCGACGATATCGGTAGCATCATTTTCGCAGAAGCTGATGTTTTACTCGTAGACATTAAAGACATCCAAGCCGAGAAAAACCGCAACGTTTGGCTTGCTGCTGGATTCTCACTGGCTTTCTCGGTTGCACTTTGGATCGTACTCACAATGATCATCCGATCTATCACAAAGCCAATCAACCGCGTGATCACTGACTTGCGATCAAGCGGCGGCGAAGTAACAAGCGCATCAGCTCAACTTCAAGGAGTTAGCCAACAGTTATCATCCGGTGCTGCCGAAGCTGCTGCTTCTCTGGAAGAGACCGTAGCCTCACTGTCGACTTTAGCTGAAAAAGTAAAACTCAATGCAAGTCATGCGAAAGAAGCGAATTCGCTTTCACAAGAAAGCCAAAATTCAGCTGAACAAGGTGAATCTGAAATCAAACGCTTGATCGAAGCAATGGGCGAAATTTCCCAAAGTTCAAAAAAGATCGAAGACATTATCAATGTGATCGATGACATCGCTTTCCAAACTAACTTGTTAGCTCTGAACGCGGCAGTTGAAGCTGCTCGTGCTGGTGAACAAGGTAAAGGTTTCTCGGTTGTTGCTGAAGCTGTTCGTAACTTGGCTCAACGAAGTGCCTCTGCTGCAAAAGAAATTACCGTGTTGATCAAAGACAGCGTTTCGCAAATCGAGCAAGGATCCAAAATTGCTGGAAACAGCGGAACAGCTCTGAAAAACATCGTTAGCAGTGTTAAAAAAGTAGCTCAATTGAACAACGAGATTTCACAAGCGAGCCAAGAGCAAGCTGCTGGTATCACTGAATTGAACAATGCTATGAACCAATTGGATCAATCAACTCAGTCGAATGCCGCTTCTGCCGAAGAAGCTTCTGCTTCATCGAACGAAATGTCAGCTCAGGCTGTTGTTATGCAAGGACTTGTTTCTGAACTTGCGATGGTTGTTGATGGCAATAAACAACACCATTACGAAGGCCAACCCCAAGCTCCGAAATCCAAAGATGGTTCTCCCCTGCGTCTTGCAAGCTAGTTAAATCCTGAATTAAATTGTAACTGTTAAAATATCTCAACCCGGACAAACTCCGGGTTGTTTTTTTTGGACTTAAGATTTTAGGAACGATTATTACATTCGTTTTAGACGAGCTAATTCCATTTTCACATCATTCAACAAGGCATGAGCTTCAACCAATTCAGATTCTTTCTGCGCCAAAATTTTTTGTGTTTGGCTCATTCTCATTTCGTAGCCCTTCAAAAGACTGCTGTGGCGATCGATGAGCTCCTGAACTTTCTGATCGTATTTTTTTTGTTCACCGAAGCGCGCAGAAAAATGGTGAATTTTTTCTCCCATCTCTTGAACAAAACTATTTTGAGTTTGTTCGAGACGATTCAATGAAATTTGCAAACGATCTAAGCGCAACTTTGTATTTTGCGAAGTTTCTTGGTAGTCACTTTTCAAATGCTGTATTTCCTGACGAAAATGGGACAATTCATTTTTAGTGAGCTGCACTTCTTCATCAAAATCCAAGGGCTCCAAAGGCGCACCCAGCTTCATATTTTCGAAGAGCTGGCTTTTCCCTGCAGCGGTTTCCGCTGGAGCTATTTCACCAAAAAGCTCGGGGTTTAATTCTTTCGCCTTCATATTGCTCCTTTTCGCTGGACTGGACCGGCAAAACTTCTTAAAGTCAGATTATGATCAAAGTCGGGCAATTGCTCAAGTTCTTGAATGAAATTAACCCCCAAACGACACCTATTCGTTTGGCTTTGTTTAATTACCTCAAGTCATTCCATCAACTTGACGAGGTTCTAACTCCTGAAATTTTCGACCAATTTTTCAAACTCTGCTTAAATGATCCGCATTGGCTTCGCAATAAGACCCAATTGGGTCAAGAAATACGAGTTCTGCTGAAGAATTTTAACGATTTTTTCCAAGGTCGTTTCAATATCGACAGCATTCGATTTCCCGAGACATGCCAGGTCATAGAAATTGAAAATTTTAATGACGTTTTTGACGCAGCGACTTCATACGCGGCCGAGCTCGTTTCCGAAGGTGAGCAGTACCGAATCATCAACGATCAAAATAAGCGAGTTATAATTCTGATTCTTCGCCAAGATCGCAGCCTTGAAGTTCGACCCCTCGATCGAAAATTTACTCTTCGCAAAGGGAAGTTAGAGCCCCTACGCAATGATCTCGTCTTGTTCTACACACCTGAGTTGGAGTTGAGCCCTCATCACACCCACCGCTTTGAGGTGGCTCCCCACATGGTCACTCAATTTGAAGTTCAGGGAGATCGACTTTTTGGTCTTATCTCTCGCGGTTACGTTTTTCAGAAATATCAAGTTTTCCAAGGTGAAAAACTTCACGAGATTTCTCGTCTGTTCTGGCCTCTCAAAAGGCTCGAGCAATTTTTCATTCTTCGCAGTTCTGATCCTTTTTACACGGACATCACTCAAAAATTGGAAAAAATTAAGCTCCACTGGCCGATGAATGATCCTCAATGGATGCAAGTTTTACCTGTTCTGCTCAATCAAGCTGACATGGCTCTCGAGCACATCTATATCGGTGACAATCAACTCGACTCTTTGATAAAAGACGTCAAAAAGATAACGTTGATTGAAACGAGCGAAAAATGTCTAAAAATAAGCCCCAAACAGAACTCTCAGAGACCATCCGGCTTAACAAACTGATCGCTGAATGTGGCTTAGCCAGTCGCCGCCATGCTGACCGTATGATTGAAGAAGGTCAGGTTATCGTTAATGGAAAAAAGGTTTACGAGTTAGGCATTAAAGTTAATCCCAACAAAGATCGCATTGTCATCAACGGTCATCCTCTTAAAAGATCGGCTATGAAACTCTATGTCGTTTTCAATAAACCCAAAGGTGTCCTCACCACCATGGAAGATCCTTTGGAAAGACCGACCATTGCTGACTACTTGGATAAGATCCCCGGTCGTGTATTTCCCGTCGGCCGATTGGATTGGGATTCTGAAGGACTTCTGTTACTCACCAATGATGGTGATTTTGCGAACAAGGTTATGCACCCAAAATCGGAAGTCACCAAAACTTACCTTGTTAAGTTGGATGGTAAGCCTGAAAAAAAACATATCGACAAATTATTAAAGGGAGTCTCTATCCTCGGCGGCAAAGTGGCCGCGAAACACGTTGAGCGTTTGAAACGCCCCGAGGGTTCTGACCAATATGATTGGTACAAAATCGTCATTACCGAGGGAAAAAATCGGCAAATTCGTCAGATGTTCGAAAAGATCGGCTTTGATGTCATGAAACTTCAAAGGGTCGCGATCGGACAATTGAAATTGGGATCTCTACCCCGCGGCGAAGTCGCTTTCGTTAACGAGGAAATCCTCAATAAGATTTTTCTTCCTGACAGCCCTGATGAAGTGAAAATTAAAAAGACTTTACGGCCAAAACAAGCTTCAACAAAGAGATCCCCACCGAAATCAAAATCAAAGTCGAAATCGAAAAGAACTTTCAAATTTTAAATGTGTCTCGAATTGAGACTCTCAGGTTTAGACTCTGTAAAAGTTACTGCCACCGTGGCAGTAACACTTTAAATACCTCCATCGGTCCAGTTAAATGCATTTCATTTTGATCCGATCTATCCGGTATGAAAATCTTTTCCAAAGCCTTATGGGCTATGACTTTTCTGCTCTTTATCCATGTTGCTCGAGCCGATGATATCCTCATAGCAGACGCTCGAAAAAATATCCCTCTTGCTGATGACGAAGCTAGCTTTAAAGATTACTATCTCAGCGGCAAAGATCTTTCAGGATTGAAAAAAAATAGTCTCATCACCGTCGTTAGAAACATCACCATCAAAGACGCCAGCGGCTCACAAAGTTTAGGCGAAATCTCGGTCCCTGTCGGTCAACTTAAAGTCATTTCTATCCAAGGCAAAGTGGCCGTGGCTCGAGAGCATAAACTTTTTTCACGCTCGGAATTGCCGACCCTCGAGCAAACCGGTTTAATGATTGGAGATCGCATCGATCTTGATCTTAAAGTCGACGACAAAGAGAAAGCCAAAAAGTAGTCTAGACCATCCGCATTTTCTAGGGCATATCTCCACTCTATATGAGTGAAAATTTAAAAACCTATTTCCGTGTTCGTTTGAATTCCGTACCTGCTAATTTAGAAGATATTGTGACAACTCATTCCTTCGAATCTGGCGCCAGCGGAGTCAGTGAAGCTTTGGTCTTTCAACAACCCAATCTGACTTATGATCCCACTGTAGTTCCTGGGAGAACACACGAGATGGATGTTTTCTTCGCCGAAAAGCCTCAAGAAAAATTTTTCCAAGGACTGACTCAACTGACTTCACAAATCCAGTGGCAAATCTATGAAGAAGAAAACAAGGATTGGATGGCTGAATGGAAAAAAGGATTTAAACCCTTTCAATTGGTCGGTCCATACTGGGTTGTGCCTTCTTGGCTAGAAGCTCCTGCAGAAGCCCAAATTCCTTTGCGCATTGATCCGGGCATGGCCTTCGGCACGGGCACACACGCCACCACACAAATGGCGGCTTATTTTGTTCACAAATTTATTCAAACTTCCACTCGCAACGTCAGCGAACTAAGCCTTCTTGATGTGGGCACCGGCACAGCGATTTTAGCTCTGCTTGCTGCCAAGAGCGGAGTTAAAAAAATTGTTGGTCTTGAAATAGATCCGGAAGCCCGTCGCGTAGCTCGTGAAAACATTGCGATCAATGAATGTTCGTGGATTGAAATTCCCGAGCGGCCGATTGAAGAAGTGCGCGAAACTTATGATGTGGTGATCGCCAACATTATTGATGGCGTCCTCCTTCAACTCAAAAATGATTTGCTTCGCGTACTTTCTCCGAAGGGAGATTTGTTTCTGACGGGCATTCTCTCTGAAAAAGACACTGACTTTTTCGCTGAGTTTATTGAAAGCTCACCCTTAAAAGTTGTTCGCCGTTTAGAAAAAGATGAGTGGGTGGGTTACTGGCTGCGTCCTCACATCGAGACCAAGGAACACTAAATGCGTCGCTATTGGATCGAAGCTGAACAGCTGATGACCTCCGCGACCCAGGAAAGTCAGGTTCATTTCGAGGGAGAACAATTTCACCACATCTTCGATGTTTGCCGCCAAGAGATAGGCTCCCGCTTCGAAGTCCTTCATCCCAATCACCACGCTTACTTGGTTGAAGTCATGGAAGTTAAAAAAAAATCAGCACGGGCTAAAATTTTAGAGACTCGACTCGTTCCCCCACTGCCCTCTCCTCATATTCATTTAGCAATATCTTTACCTCGTTTTCCCGTCTTTGAATCAGTCTTGGAGAAAATGGTAGAAATGGGTGTCAGTGGTATTTATCCTTTTTTTTCTGAACTCAGTTTTCTTCGTGATCCCAAAAGTTTTTCGACGGAAAAATTAAATCGCTGGAAAAAAATAATCACTTCTTCCACTCAGCAAAGTGGGCGTGGCGAACTCATGAAACTAGAATCTCCTCAAACATGGACACAGATTCTTGAAAAGATTAACCAGACCTCAGATTCTTTGTGTCTTTTCTCTTATGAGGGACAGTCGACTTTGGGCGTTAAGGACTTCCTTCAAAAACGGGCTGCGGGATCTGCAAAACCCCAGGAAGTTTGGTTGGTTGTGGGGAGCGAAGGGGGATTTTCACTGAATGAAGTGGAACAAATGCAATCCCAGGGCTTTCATCCAGTGACCCTCGGTTCTCAAGTCCTTCGAGTTGAAACGGCTTGCATGACCTTAGTCTCCGTCCTAAAGTATGAGTTCGATTTGATGAGGTGAGTTCATGGATCCATTTGAAGAGTTCGAATTTAAGCCCCTGACTGAAGGTCTAGGCTTCCATCGAAAAGAAAACAAAAAAGAGATGAAGCCGTCCGTAGCTCCTACTCTTTTGAATGAGAGCTTATTTAAAAATCAAGATATGAGTCTTCTGGAAGAAGAGCCTGCACTTAAATCTCCACTTCCTCGTCGATCAACACGAACTGAAGACAATCGCATTACACCTAGCTCTGCGGCCGTCGATGATATCTTAAAAACTCTCAGTCAGGCGCCGGTTAAAAAGACAAGTCTCGCTAAAACGACAACTGCACCCCGGGTCACCGAATATGTCACTGACATCGTTAGTTTCGCCGCTTTCCTTTTGGATGCCTTGCTGATTTTAGCTTCGGGATTGTTGTGCATGATTTTATTATTAGCGATTACCCGCGTGGATTTGATCGCCAATATCTCTCATCCGGATAAACAAGGGTCTATTTACCTTTCGACCTTCTTTGTCTTTATGGGCGTCGCTTTCATTTACTACACTGTCAATCGCGCCTTCTTAGGCTACACTCCTGGCGAGTGGGCCTACGATCAAAGATTAGGCTCTCCCGCCGATATGGAATCTGCATGGTATGTTCCTCGATGTTTAGCTCGATGGTTCATCATTGTCTTCACTGGTGTTATCACCATTCCTATCATTTCCAAAATTATCGAGCGTGATTTTTTGGGAGAATGGTTACATCTTCCTTTAATGAGAAGATCTTAATTCATGGGTCAGTTTTGTTCTCTGGAAGACGTGCTTAAACTTGTCGAAAGAGAACGCCAAAAAATGAATAAAGTTGTTTTCACCAACGGCTGCTTCGATTTGCTTCACGTCGGCCATGTCCGTTATCTGCAAGAAGCTAAAAAATTAGGACAGTTTCTCGTCGTCGCCTTAAACACGGATACCAGCGTGCAAAAACTAAAAGGGCCTCAACGTCCTATTCAAAATGAAAATGATCGGGGCGAAATCCTGGCAGCCCTAGCTTGCGTGGATGCCACATTTTTATTTTCCGAAGAGACTCCCGCAAAAGTCATTCAGCAGATTCGTCCCGATATTTTAGTCAAAGGTGGCGATTGGAAAATCGAACAGATCGTCGGTTCTGATTTCGTTCAATCTTATGGCGGCCAAGTGAAGTCACTAAAATTTGTCGACGGAAAATCCACCACCAGCCTCATCGAAAAAAGCAAAAGCTAGGTTTACAACCTGTAAGCTAATTTTAAAGACATTGTTCCTTCAAAATAGCGATCATACTGCAGTGACAAATAAGTTTTCTTCCATCTTTGAGTTGCCGAGAGAAACCAATGTCGTTGCTGAACATCTTGAGTGTAAGTGTCTGCAGTGCTGTTAACGCCATTTCCAGCACCTGTGGAATCTCCAATAAAAGTTCCAATGGAGCGCCCATGCCCTACCCCAGCACTAAAACTATTTTTGGGCCAATCGTAGGACAGAATCATATCTAAACCGGTTGTGGTCAGACCAATGAGATTTTCATAATTAGTTCCACTTCCATGAAAGCTCAGTGAAATCTGAAAAGGGAGTGATTCGTGAATATAAACCGGCTTACGCAGGTAAGCGCCCATTTGGGAATACTTACTTTGAAATTGCAAAGGGGAAAAGAAAACATAGGTATCAATGTCGTAGAATAAACCTTTTCCAAAACCCAGGTTTGAAACAAAAATTTGGTCACCCGAACCACTACGATCACCTAATTTTTGGACATTCGAAATCGGAATCACATCACTGGATAAGTAAAATTCAAAGCCACCGCGACCACCTAAGGAAGATGGATCTGAATTTAATTTCGCTGCAGAACCAAAGCCCAAAATTTTTAAAGTTTCTAGGCGGTCTGATTCTGTTAGCTTTCTTGGCAGCTGAGCCGCCCAAGTTGAAAGAGCCCATAAAAAAATTAAGACAAAAGAAATTGAACGCATCGATGCTATTGAAACCCAATTCATAACTTTTGCAAACTGATATTTCAAGGGATTGAACTAACCGGCTGTAGGCGTAGGTGCCGGTGATGAAGCCAGTAAGGATTGAATTTGACTCAAAACAGAATTAGCCAATTGAACAACTGTGCCGTTCGAGTGGCTTGCCAATTGTTGAAGGGTGGGAATTAAAACAGAATACTGCGTCGCTGATTTAATTTTAACATCTCCGCGAGAAGTTCGATTTCCTTCGGCCACGGACTCGCCGTTTTTGTATTTTTGAATTCCTGCCATAATAATTTCGCCCGCCTTAAGAACTACCGCCTCATCACTCGAACGTAAGACCTGCCCTAAAACTCCGACAGATTGAGGCTGATTGTAGGCCAATAGAATTTGCTCCGAGAATTTTTTTGCGTTGCCCGTTAAGATATCTTCACTCTTAACAATCAGCGTGAAGCTTTCAACGGTAGGAAAACTTTGAGCTCCATAAAGACCCACACTCTGAGTTTGAGGATTTTGATTTTCAATTAAAGATTGTAGAATTTTATAAAAATGAACCGGTTCGATTTCTTTATTCGAAAAAGCCAAGATTAATTTTTTCATATTTTCATAGGTTGGCTCTGCTAAAAGTAAAGCCTTCCATTGATCTGGACTTCGCTGGTCTTTATTCTTCTCGTCAGAGTCTTCATTTTTCTTTGGCTCTGTCTTTTGAAGATTTCTTGTCTCGGGAGCTAAAGCGGCAACCGTTTGATCATCACCGGATTCACTTAAAGTCCTTTTCGAGTCCTCGACAACATGCACATCGACACCCGGCTTTTTCTTATTTTGCGCCTGAGCTTTTTTATTTTGAGCTTTTTTAGCTTGAGCTTTCTTTGCCATTGCTCCTGATTTTTTATCTGTTTTCTTAGAAGTCGGTGCTTCAACTTTTTCAAAAGGATTCACATACTCGCGGTCGATCTCTCGACCAGAAAGATCGTATTCAGCAGGAGTAAAAGAATTTGCCCGAGCCATCTCGTAAGTGATGTCATTAGTTTCAAACCCACGTCTTTCACTCATGGGACGAAAAAGTGAAAACAGTCCAAACAGGCTTAAAGCTAAACCCGCTACGACAGTGATTTCAAATTTGTTGTCTTGCCAATTCATAACTTCCTCTTCAATAGGATGAAGAGCACAAATGATGCCAAGAATCATCTCTATTATATTGATTTAATTGAGCTTTTTTCTCACTTTGAGACAGCCCTGCTCAGCAAAGCCGCAAAGAGCTCGGAAATGGAATCGACTGTCAAAACTTTCGACAGTTCGTCTCTGCCAAAAACTTAGGAGTGCGTCTAAAAATCTAAAGATCAAGGCCGCACGACTGAAGGCGACTGAGGCGTACGCAAGTACGTCGCAGGGAGCCTGATGGAGGAGAACGCAGAGCTTTAGGTTTTTAGGCGCACTCCGGGGCAATAGCCTGGGCGTGGCCCTATTGCTGGAAACTTTCGACAAACTTGAGGACGCTTTTCATAGACGGTGCATAAGCGGGTTTTTGAATCTAAAAAATAACAATCGCGATTTGTTTTTTGAGCCAACATAAATAAGCCCGTTCCCTGCCGGTAACTCACGATGTACTTCTCTTTGATTAATTTTTTAGCAATTTTCCGAATCGATCCTTGAGCTTCATCCTTATCAACCAGTCCCAGTTGAATAAGATCTTCCAATGTGACCTCGACGGGCATAGTGCAACAGCCCCCCTGACATCCACGGCAGAGTCCATTGCGATAAAAAATCCAAGTTGATGGGCGATCAACATCAGGTCGTGACATAACTCGATGATACAAGAAAAGCTCGCCCATCGTCGAGTCCTAATGAAATGAGTGACGACGGAGGTCGAGTTTGTCACAATCTTTTAATGCACGACCATATACCTGACCACGAAAAACTCTTCGACGAAATTTCTCACAAACTGAGCGAGCTCAGTCACCGTGAGGATCAAATTCTTCCCCATCAACAAAAATTGGACCGAATGCAAACGCAAATTCGCAAGTTCCATTCAGAGTTGCAAGACACTCAAGATGAATTTCGTAATAAAATTCGTTCTTTGGAAAACGTCACCATTAGCCAAAATGAGGTGAATCAAAAAATGAAAGTGATCACCGATCAGCTCAATCAAGAGCGAAATCTCAATACAAAATTAAATGCTGACTTGGCCAAATCTCTCGAGATCAGTCTTCAATTGCAGCTCGAGATTCAAGGTTTAAAAGCTCGCGCCATGCAGACCCAGAATGAAGAGAAAAAATTCAGCCATAGTCTTGGCGAAAAACTTCGGAATGCTCAAAAAGATCTCGAGCTTGTCACGGTCATTAAAGATGAATTGGCTATCGAGTTCGAAAAAGCAAAAAATAATTTTTCCATTGAGCTTCACGAGGCAAAAAATCGTCAAGACAACCTTGAGCAGGTCATCATGGAAAAAAACCAAATGATCGAAAAACTGAACTGCGAGATCGAGTCCCTTTCCCAATCGCTAAACGAAATTGAAGAAGGCGCCATTCAGCAGAACGAAGCGATGAAAAATTTAATGACCGTCGCTGAAAATAAAATCGTCGAAATGAAATTAGCTTTAGATAAGAAAAACATCGAGACCCAAGATTACTACAGTCACCTACAACAAGCCCTGACTCAATTGGGAATGTTGAAACATGAAAACGCTAATCTTAAAGACTATATTCACAAGGTAAACACTTACCTTCAGCAGCAAACTCAAGCTCCAGCAACTCCATCGACATGATGGAGAAGCATTTTTAAATAACTTCCTTCCGAAAATCCAGGAATCAAAGGGTGGTCTAATGCGGGTGCGCCGCTAACCACCAAGTTGGCAACCAGCGAATTTTTTCGCTTGGCCTTTTCGATGGCCTCTTTCAGATCACTCTCTGTAATCAGCCCCGAGCAAGAACAAGAAATCACATGACCGCCGGGTTTGACCAATCGGAAAGCTTGAGTATTCAGCTTTTGATAAGCATGTTTCCCCGTTGGTAAATCTTTTTTCGCTTTAACAAAGGCCGGAGGATCAGCAATCACCAAATCAAAGCTCTGACCTGGTAAGACATCCAATCCTTTTAAAACGTCTCGCGTTTGAATTTCGAAATTCAGGTGGGCCTTTTCCATGTTTTTTTTTGCGCGGCCCAGGGCTTCTTTGGAAACGTCCACTAAGGTCGAATGAAAACAAATATTTTTGCTTTTGCACAGAGTTCCCAATTGAACACTCCAATGCCCGACGTAAGAACACAGATCTAATAATTTAAATTCTTTTTTTCCTTCTAAGCTCGTCTCCAATTTTTCGGCGACACTTTTTATATTGCTCCATTGGTCTAAAAAAAATCCAGTTTTTTGTCCTTGGTACAAATCACAGTTCATCGAAATCATTTCAGGTAAGACTGCATGATTGATCTTAATCCAACTTTGATCAGCTTCGTAACCACTCACCACTTTCAAAAATCGGGGCAGCTCGACCTCAAGCCCTTCTAATTTTCGAATGGCCACATCATTTCGTAAAACCACCGATGTTCGATCCCATAGGATATTGGACAGCTTTTCCTGATAGGCACTTTCACAGGTTCGCTGCAGTAAAGTCAGGATATCTGTGAGATGTCTTTGTAAGCCCGCTGTCAGAATTTGCACTGCAAAAACCTGATGATCGCCTGAAGATCCTTCAACCAAATAGCGATCAATGATCAATCCAGGGATGCCATCGCCTTCCGAAAAGCACAGACGAAAGCTGGCAGTAAATTTTAATTCATGTCTTTTTTTCCATGCAGCTAACAATTTCGCCTGCAGAGCCTCCATAGAAAAAGGATTTTTTTCACCCGCCGAAAAAGTCATCGCCCGAAAAATAATTTTTGATTTTAAATTTCCATATCCGCGAGCTAAGAAGTTTCCTTGATGATCTTGCAGCTCAACCACTTCATGCCCACGAAAATTCTTTATGGCGGTCGCAATCTCATGGGAAAAAACCCAAGGATGACCTTGGCGAAGCTTCTGTTCGAATCCCTTTTTGAGTTGCCACACTTGCATCATTGGTTCTTCTTTTCAGGAGCTTCACTGACCCCGTAAACAAGAACGACATTTTTTTCGATTTTGGAGAAATTATTGTCATTGAGAATCCACAAAGTTCTTGGATATTCCCCCCATGCAGGCCCCCAAGCCATAGTCTCAAAATTTTCGTCACCCAGTTGCGCTTCAATAGAATATTTTCGTAACAATCCAGGATGCTTTTCGCTTTTTTCAATTTCATTAAGATCGATAAGACTTAGAGCCGAGTCATAATAAACTTGGCCACTTAATTCAAGCCTCGCTCCCCGCTCGAGCACAAAATATTTTCTCTCTTTCCAGGAAAGAATTTCTGAGATTCCGGAAAATAAACCAACATTGGACAATGAATACTTATACTGAGACTTAACTTTTGTAGTCTCGGTTTTATCGTATTCATAAAAGCGAACTGTGTGTTCTTCAGGATCAGAATCTTGCACCAGAGGTCTTTCTACCGCTGCCAAAACGGATAAGCCATCGGCCGAAAGTGTTAAACCTTCAATGCCAGAGTTATTCCCGATACCTATTTTTTGCATTCCCGTGGATTCAGGAATTATTTCTTTAGGCAAAACCCAATTTTTCAAAAAATTTCCCTGAGGATCAATTTCAAACAAGCGCGGTTCTCGACGAGGTTTATGATTATTGTCTCCTTCGCTCGAAATTAAAAAAGTTTTTTCGTCCAAGGAAATAAAACTTTCCCCATCCAAATAAGCAGATTTTTTTTCTTTACCTGTTTTAATGAAGATGACATTTTCCGGATCAACTTCGACTTGAAGTCCTGATTTTTCAGATTTCATTTTTACTTTAAAAACATAGAATCGCGGTTCATTGACCCGTCCACGATCATCACTCAGGGCATACAAGCGATCACCAATAAAAAATGCTCCTGACAAGCCACCTATTTTCGTTTTTTTAAATTTATTTTTCGAAAGCTCAATCTTTGCCAAGCGAATCAATTTTGGCGAAGTCCCTTTTCCTGCGGCCGGCTCTGCGCTTTGGCCGACAGCCGCGATCCAACAGATAGAAAAAAGAAGAAGCCTTAGTTTTTGCACTTAACTTTTCCAACGCAATTCAGTTTCTTTAACAGGATTGCGAAACTCGCGAGCTTCACTCAAATGATTCGCCCATTCACTTTTCAAAGAAAAATACCATTTCGCTTGAGTATCAGCATCTTTAATCAGCATCAAAGTAGGATCATACTTTAATCCCTCTTGTTGTTTCGCGACCGCATCGATGTCCTGATGAAGGAAGTACTGGGCAAATCTTTTCACGAAGGGAGTCATCAAAGTCAGCCAAGATAAATCCCAATAAAGAAGCTGATGAATGACAGTTTCTTTATCATTCACCGGAGTCAGTCCCGTGAATGAATACAAATTTTTATTTCCAACCTGTATGTGCTCAATGCGCACACTGGGCAAAGTAAAGGTGATCTCCGTCGTCGGAGCCCCACCCAAGAATTTATAAGCTTTTGAATTTTTTGAAGGCTGATGCCTCACCATTTGAAATCCGTAAGGAACCGGAGCGAATTTTTTTCTTTTCTCATAAGCTGATTTTTCCGAACGCCACAGCCAACTTTTATGCACATATGGCCCGTGTGCAGGATCCATCAAACCAATCACAGCGTGATCGATATGGCAGGGAAATTTTTCGATTTCAATCACCCGGGGACGGGCTTCCTGTGGCAAAAACTTCATCAGCGGAATTTCAGGAGCGTGTACAGGATCAAAATCTTTATCTCCACAAAAGATCCATACAATTCCCTGCTGTTCTTTGACCGGATAAGATTTAACTTTGATTTTTCGGCAGTCCAAATCTTGTCCTTCACACAAGGAAGGAATTCGAGTGCAAGTTCCCTGAGAATCAAATGTCCATCCATGGTAGGGGCATTCCATTTCGTCATTCAAAACTCTTCCGTAAGACAAAGGAATTCCCCGATGTGGGCAGATGTCTCTGAGCGCATACAAACTTCCAGCAGAGTTGCGAACAATGACAATAGGTTCACTGTGAATCACTTTCGTCACAAAGGAATTTTTTTTAATTTGGTCACTGAGAGCAGCTACGTACCAAACATTTTTTAAAAGCCCAGTTTCCATGAATCAGTTTCCTTTGAGTTTTCTCTCTGCCAAGTACACCGTATTTTCCAAAAGCATGGCAATGGTCATGGGACCAACTCCGCCCGGCACCGGAGTCGCTGCCTGCGCCCAGCCCTCAAGCTCTTCGTAACGGACATCTCCACAGAGTTTTCCCCCACCCGTTCCATGCATTCCCACATCCACTATCACTGAATCTTTTTTAAAGTCCTCTCGACCAAACAACCGAGGCTTTCCCGCAGCAACAACAACAATATCCGCCTGAGAAGTGTAACTTCGAATATCCCGAGTTCCACTGTGACAAACCGTAACCGTCGCATTTTCATCCAGTAAAAGCGCAGCCATGGGTTTACCAACAATTTGACTGCGACCAATAACTACCGCATTTTTTCCCGCCATGGGAATTTTGTAGTGCTTAAGAATTTCGATAACCCCAGAGGGAGTGCAAGGTTTAACTAAAGGTTTTCCCGACCACAAAAGCCCCGTCGAAGCATAAGTCAAACCATCAGCGTCTTTGGCCGGCGATAACAGCTCGAAAACCCGATCTGATTTTAATTGCCGTGGAACCGGCAATTGCACTAAAACTCCATCCACACTTTCATCACGATTTAATTTCTCTAAAAGCTCTTCAAATTCGCCCTGCTGAAGGGACTCGGGCTTCTCGATAATCTGAGAGGATATTCCCACCTTTTGGCAGGCCAAATGTTTATTTTTAACGTAAACTTGGCTCGCTTTATTTTCGCCCACAAGAACAACTGTCAACTGAGGCGCTCGCCCCATCTTGCTTTTAAAACTCTCTGTCCTGAGCTTGAGGCCCTCGCGCAGACTTTCGGCCACCAGCTTCCCATCTAAACGAATCACTGAATCTCCCTTAATTTCGCGGCGATTGATATTTGCGAATTAATTATTGAGCTAGATTCTAATATTTTCTCAATTCCTTCAATAATTTATCGGAAAAAAGGACCTCTTGACCCACAGTCCAGCTGTGCATTATGTTCGGGCCTAACGCATGGGGGTCGCATGGCAGAAAAAGTAAAACTATCCAAAGATGGCAGTTCCATTGATTTTGTTGTCTCCGAAAATCTGCCCACCTCTCTGAAAAAATTCCGCCAAAGCCCTGATATTGAAGGATTTTATCGTTTCATTTACGAAAACGACCTGCAAAAAGAAGTTTACGATATTCTTGATCGCATTATCACCGTTCGCAAGGCCGCAAAAAGCAGTGCCCGCAAAGAAGCCAAAGCTCAAGCCGCCGCCGTTGCGGCTTCTATGAAAGCAGCTGCAAATCCGGCTGTTAAATTAAAATCCTTTAAAGAAGAAATTCTTCCCGTCAAAGATTCTAAAAGCAAAAAAATTGAAGTTGCAGAAGTTAAAAAGCCTACTCCAGCTAAAGCCGCTCCGCCAAAGGCCGCCGCCAAGGCCAAAGTTGCGAAAGCCGCAAAGCCAGCACCCAAAGCTTCAGCAAAAGCTAAAAAGCCCACGAAAAAATCTCCTAAAAAGCGTTAAATGCCTGGGTCCGAATCTCGGGCCCTATTGAACTCTAAAAAATAATTATATTTTCTTCGTGCACCATTCCACTTTGCACTGAGCTCTCTGCGGAGGGTTTATATGAAGAAGAAACTGTGTCTTAACAATAATCGCGGACAAGGTCTTATCGAGTACATCATTATCGTCGCCATGATCGCCGTCGGAGCCATTTCGCTGATTCGCGTTCTCCATCAAAGTGTGAATTCTCAATTTGCTCAAATTGCAAAAGCTCTTGGCGCTAAGAACAGCGCTCAAATTGCAGCCCCCGAAATCACATCCAGCATGATGCAAAAAAAGGATCTTACGAATTTTATGCGTGGAGCACGAAGCCCTTCTAAAGGTGATGACCAAGGGGGCGCCTCTGCTGAAAATGATTAAAGAAGAATCTGGGCAAGCCCTTATCGAAACCTTGTTTATCATGAACTTATCGATAGGGCTGCTGTCGGCTTTGTTCTATACAATTCTTACGGGCACTCAAATTTTCATCTGGCACCAGAAAGTGAATCAAGCCTTGATGTGCGCTCTGGATGTAAGCCAAAGAACAACTTGCTTGCGTGAATTTCGTCTCACTCTTGGAAGAGAAAAAAAATTTCGCTTAACGTTGAAGAAATTTAACTTTCAAACCTATCGTCAACGTCCCTCTGTAGAGATCGAACTGAAAGGCTTTCTGAGTGAAACTTACAAAATTAAAAAGCAAATCAGCTCTACAAATTGGAAGATCTAAAAACGTTGAATCGGGCTTTATTCTGATCGCGTTTTTATTTCTACTTCCATTGGTTCTTTCCGGAATTTACATTTTCACCAGTGCCGTACAGATCGCCCAAACTAAAACTCAACTCGAATCAGTTTGTTTGAAGTTACAGAATCAAAGCTTCTATCGACAACGTCAGCGATTGATAAAACTTTTAAATCTTAATCCAACAGCTCAAAGATTAATTTTAGTCAAAACACAAATTCAACTTAAAATCGCCGCGGCCTTAGCCGCTGGACAACTGGAGCTTATCCCCCTCCTCGAAGCAAAACGCGAAAAAATTATCATTAGGCAACAGAAATTGGCTGAAAAACAAAATGCACTTCTTATGCAGGCTCACGAAGAGTTTCAGCACCAACAATTAAACATTATGAAAATGCTGAATAAAGCACAAACTTCGATTCGCCGGGAAAGTGCAAAGATCTGGTTCATTCATTTCTCACCACTCCAATATAATTTCCCCCACCTTGCTGTCCAAACCATAATCCCGGATATTGCGCCGGTTTACGATCTTGAACTTGATTTCGAAAATCAGCAAAGTTGGCGCATCCATTGGATAATGAAAATAAAACTAAATCCGCAGTTGTTTGCCTTTTTAAACTTCTCTCACGAGGTTCAACACCAATGTTTGATGAGCATGAAAGCCCAAAGAAATACTTTTCCCATCGTCGTTCTGGACAAATCCTGATTGAAATGATTTTTGTCTGTGGGTTTATGGCTTTTTTATTTTTTGAGATTCAAATGATAATTAACAAATCACAAAAACAAAGAAAGAAAGTCGAGATCATCTATGAAACAAAAAATTGAGATGTTTTTTAAAAATAAATCGAAATTTAACCAAGCCGTCATTTTTTTCTTTGTGTTAGGTCTGCTGAGTTTGTGGATTAGTTATTACCCGGTTGAAAAAAGCCCGACTCATTCTGAAAATTTTAACCATGATGAATCCGTGGATACTTTTATTCCTAAAGGCTTTGTCTTAGTTCCATTAGATCTCAGTAACTTAGAAAGTTTAAATTCTTTTATTGGTCAGGCCGGGGTTGTTGATCTTTACAAATCGAAGGATGGCCAAAAGGGAACAAAAGTTGCTACACGAGTGAAGATCATTCGCGCTCCCTTAAATCCTCAGCTCTTTGCCGCTTTAGTGCCGGAAGAAAAAAGTTCAGATCTTCTCAATTACAATGAAGCTCTTTTCGCGGTTGTTCAGAATAAGACCGAAGCTTCCGGCCATATCCAAGCCCGTAAAACCTCTGTTAAAAAAAATATTATTTACCAAAATTAGGAAAAACTTATGAAGTGGATTTGTGCTCTATTTTTATTTCTGGGACAAGATCTTCAGGCAAATATCTATATCCGTTCCCAAGAACTTGATCCGTTACAATTTAAAGAAGTCGTTCACAATAAACAAGGCGAAGCTCTTAGCACTTGGTTGGCCACAAAGGACTTTAGTCAAACGCGTTCCGAAAGCTTATTGACCATCGGAGAGAAATTCTTACGGGCTGAGCTCAACTTTCCGGAATTTTTAACGGCAGCAAACGCTCTAACTGATCATGAAATTCCAAATTCTGAATGGCGACAGGCTTTCATTGATATTCTTCTTAAAAAAAATGAAAGTATCCAAAAAAACATAATGGGAATTTGGGATCAGATTTGTTACTTTTATCATTTGGATGAGGCCATTCAAGAACGTTGGCCTCAGTTTTATCAACGATGCAATCAGGGCAAATCCAAAATGTCGGTCTCGAAACCGGCCTTTTTGAAAAATGATGTGGTTTATGTTGATGGTGTTGAATGGAAAGATAAAATTAATTTTTCTCAAGGAAGCCCATCTTGGACTTGGTCCATTCAGATCCGAATTTATTCAGATGCCGATGTTCCTCTTCAACTCAAAGCAAAGGACCTGAATCTTGTTTCAATATCACGAAGTCCCTTAGTCCATGGTGGTTGTGGCAAATTTCAATTTTCGTCCGAAGCTTTGTCAAAGTATGAGCTTCCGCTTTTACAAGTTTTTGTGATTTCAAGCCCCACCTGTGTTGAGCCGGTGATGACAGTTCCTTCGATGGAAGGAGTCAGCATTTGGAAAAAGAAGAGTCATTGGTTTTGGTTAGCAGGTCTTATTGCAGGTGGGTTGTTAATCAATGAAATGAAAGATAAAGAAATTGTCTTTGAATCGCCTTAAATTTTCGAAGGATTTTCGTAAACAAGCTTGTCCTCGAAAAAAACTTTTGCAACTTGAAAAAGGTCTTCTCCTTCCGGAATCAAATGGGTTTCCCCTTGCGGGACCTGCTTGAATGCAAAAGTATGGCGCTGAAAAGGGTCTTCATTTAAACGACGTAAGCCAGCCTTTGCACTTTCTCGCAGTGCTTTAAGATTGCGTGAAAGAGAAGGCTTTTCTATGGGGGAATCGCTTCCAAATTGAAAATTAAATCCGGCTTTACGTAAAGCTTCCCAAGGGAATGCGTATTCGTACAAAGAGCCTAATCGTGATTTTAGCCAAACCTGATCGCTCAGCCAATGACAAGGCTGAAGATGACAGGTGAGATGCAAAGGTTTCATTAATTTTAAAGTCTCAGGTTTTAACACTTGGACATGCTCTAAATTTAACTTTCCAACAATTCCTTTCGCGGATACATTTCGAGCACATTCAACAATTTCATGGACGGCTTGATCTCCAATCACATGCACACTGACTTCGAAATTTTCGACCCAGGCTCGTTGAAAAACTTCGTGAACGGCTTCTTGACTCCATAATCTTTGGCCTCTGTTCGACGTTTCATCCGCATAAACTTGGGACAAAACGGCCGTTCTTGAACCCAGTGAACCATCGTAGAAAAATTTAACTCCCCGGGCTTTCATGAATTTGTTTTCGGTCGCACGAGCCTCGCGCAATTCTTTCAGAGCACGATCCAGATCCTCAATATCTTCGCAAGAAAAGTTATGTTCCACGAAGGCATTGAATTCGTGGGCCGTAAACATTTCCAATGAAGCTTCCCACTGCGGCCAGCATGTTGTCATATCTCGCAGATGGGTAAAGCCTTGCTGATGAAATAGATTTATAGCCAGACCTAATGAGGATTTAATCTGTGATTTTTCAGGAGGTGGAAGAATTTCGTACACTTTCATGTGAGCCGATTCTCTTAAGATCCCTGTGGGAAGACCTTCACCATCTCGTTCAATGAATTTGTTAATGGGCCCCTGAGATGGACTTGCACTTATCTCTATATCCAAAAGAGCAAGAACTTTGGAACTGACACAGCTCGAGTGCCCATCCGCACGAATGAAAAAAACTTCGCGATCGGGAAATATTTGATCTAAAACTTTTCGGCTCAATGTGAATCCAGGCTCGAAGTGATTTTCATCCCACCCAAAACCTTGAATCCAGTCTTTTCCATTTATGGGAATTTTTTTACAGGCTGAAATTAGATCCGATTTATTTTTGATCTTTGATAAATCCATCTGAGTTAAAATTTCGCCCGTCATTAAAAGATGGATGTGACTGTCATAAAGATTTTTTACGATCATCACTAGGATCTAAACGAAAAAGACCTGGTAAACAACCAGGTCTTCATTTAATTTTTTTAAAAAAGATTTATCGTCGACTATTTCCAGGAAGTCCCGGAGGTGCCGCGATAGTTCCACCGCCGCCGAAGCCTCCACCAAAAGATCCACCGAAGGATCCTCCAACACCCAAGTAGCCTCCACCCATTAATCCTGGAGTTCCACCATAAGCATCGGCACCCGATTGCACCATTTGTATACGATTCATTAAACCAGCAAGTTCTTGTTGTAAGCCCATCATCGCTCTTTGTCTTTGCATTTGATTTTCAACAAGTCGTTGTTGTTGTTGCATTTGCATTTGGTACTGTTGCATCTGCATTTGCATCATCTGTTGCTGCATCTGCATTGATCCCATGCTGTCCATACCCATGCCGCCCATCATTGGCATTCCCATTCCGGCTCCGCCCATCATTGGCATTCCCATTCCGGCTCCGCCCATCATTGGCATTCCCATTCCGGCTCCGCCCATCATTGGCATTCCCATTCCGGCTCCGCCCATCATTGGCACGCCCATTCCAGGCATCATTCCGCCACCCATCATGTAGCCGCCCATTCCGGGCATCATAGTTCCCATTGCTCCGCCGATGGCTCCACCCATCATTGGCACGCCCATTCCAGGCATCATTCCGCCACCCATCATGTAGCCGCCCATACCAGGCATCATCCCGCCCATGGCTCCACCGATTCCACCGTTCATAAAGTAGCCATAACCAGGGAAGCCAGCGGCTCCACCCATATAAATTCCCATACCTGGGATGCCGCCTCCAGCCATCATTGGTGCACCCATCATCGGTCCACCCATCATTGGCACTCCCATTCCCATTGCTCCGCCGCCACCCATCCAAGGATAAGCTCCGCCGTAACCAGGAACTGGATAACCAAAACCTCCAGTGACCATACCGCCTACGCCTGGGAAAGCTCCCATGCCATAGGGGTTCATTCCCCAAGGACCATTCATTCCCCAAGGACCCATGCCCGGCATAAACATGCCGCCGGCCATTCCGGGACCAATCATTCCTTGTGGCGCTCCCCACATTCCGCCCATTCCCGGATTATAAAGACCGCCATTGCCAAATGGTCCAACCATTCCGTAAGGCCCATTCCAGTTTCCGCCGCCGCCCATTGAGCCACCACAGCCGAAACCTCCCTGACCAACTCCACCACCTAAGGCTCCATAAACACCATTCAGTAAATAAGGAAAGCCCATGGACATCGTTGAAATATTCGGTTGAGTCGCGTAACCGATAGAAGAGTTATGTTCGGCAACCATTTCGTTGGTTTTGTAACCCATGTAAAGTCCGGCAAGCCCTGTGAAAACGTTAGCGGCTACTCCACCCCAATCCGTTTTTCGCTCGTAAGAACGACCTGAAGTCATACACTCGATACAAACTCCGCCTTCGGTTTGCTCGCGACGAGCTTCTTTTAAATCCTCGGCCGCAGATTTAGCTGCAGCAGATCTTTGGGCCCGAAGTCTTTTTAACAAATCTTCTAAACTAGCGACTTGTTTTTTAAAGGCTTCAGATTCGCGTGAAGCTTTAGGAAATCCGTTAACAGCGATCGTACATTTTGATTTATCAATCCGATCTGAAAATTGCAGAGATTTAACTCCGCATAAATCTCTACCAACTATATCTTTTTTATTTGCGGGACAGATTTTTTTAAGAACGGCGAGCTCGACAATTGAAACTTCAACGTTTCCAAGATTATTTTGTTCGACATTGTCGGCATTGATAGGTTTTCCATCTTGAGTAAGGCCTGCAACCGAACCTTTAGGTCCACCTTCAATACCAATTCCTTTATAGGCCGTACAAGAATAGTTTTCTTCGACATGTGTTTTGACGAATTGTTCGCCTTCCGTATTTAAAGTGAGTGCAATTTCCCGAAGATATCGATCGGCATCGCTTTGTGATTTTCTTTGCTCTTTTTTCACGCGGCTGAGATCGTTTTTAGTGACTCGGATTTGCTCATCGATCTCTTTGACTTCATCAAAAACACTGGAAGCTCCATCAGCTTCATCGACAGGATATCCGCAGGCTTGCATCCCACCGTACATTCCGTAACCCCATTGGGCTTGCGCCGAAATTGAAAAGGCCATCAAAGCCAGGGTCATTGCCAATTTTTGAAGTCGCATAAATCCGTCTCCTGAAAAGAGATTCTTAAAGATCAGAATAACTATCGTCATGGGAGATCAAAGACTTGACTCAAAATCGACCAAAAGGGGCTGGACCATTCTTTTGAGCGCAAAAACTAGACTTTCGACAATGTCTGTTCATCTTCCATGATGATCAATTGCTTCCTTACTCTTTGATATCCTACACTGATTTCGATGACGAAGCCTACAATTCTTTGTGTCGATGATGAAAAAGATAATGTTGATTCCTTGGAAAGACTCTTCCGAAAAAAGTATAACGTTTTAAAAGCCACTTCAGGAAAAGAAGCGCTTTCTCTTCTGGACCAACATCGCGAGTCCCTCGCACTCATCATTACAGACCAAAGAATGCCCGAGATGACAGGGATCGAATTTCTCGAAAAAACTCTCGAGAGTCGGCCCGAAACTTTGCGCATGCTTTTGACTGGCTATACAGATCTAGAATCCGTCATCTCTGCTGTGAACAAGGGACAAATTTATCGCTACCTGACCAAGCCATGGGATCCCGTTGATTTGGTTCATACGGTTGATCAAGCTGTTGAACGTTTTTTCTTGGGAATCGAACTGAAGGAAAAAAATGCGCAGCTGACAAAAGCCCTCGAGGAATTAAAATCGCTCGACAAAGCAAAAAGTAATTTTATGATTCTCATCAATCATGAACTTAAAACTCCGCTGACATCGATTCTTAATTTTGCTTCCCTGTTGAAAGAAACGAAGCTGGATCCCGATCAGAATCAGTATCTCCAAAGAATCGTGAATTCGGCAGACCGCCTGAAAAATCTTATCGAAGATGTTTTGCTCATCATGAAAGCTGAAACAGGGCAACTGCGTTTAGATAAACAAAACTTAGTGGTTAAAACCCTTGAGCCTTGGTTAACTCCTGAAATTCAAAAATTGCTCCAGCAAAAAGCGATTCCAATCGAAGAGCATTTAACTCCCAAAGAATTTCAGGCCGATCGACGCATTTTCATTCAGGTCTTACAACGCTTACTTCACAATGCCGCCAAGTATGGAAACCCTGGGCAGCCCATTGCTGTTCACAGCGAAAGTGGCGCTCAAGGATTGACCTTCAAGATTATCAATCAGGGTCCACAAATTCCCAAACAAGTGATCGATAAAATTCTTCAGCCCTTTTTCATTGATGAAAATATCATGAATCATTCAACGGGTTTCGGCTTGGGCCTGACCATCTGTGAATCTTTACTTAAAATTCACGGTGCTGACCTGCAGATTCAAAATCAGATGAATGGAGTCTGCGTCACCTTCACTATCCCCGCTTAAATCTTGGCTCATGAATTGTACTGCCCTCGTTCATGAAAAAATTCATTATGCTTTTCGTTACCCTTGTCTCCTTCAAGGCCGCTAGCCAAACTCTGCTGATGTCTCTCGGACAAAGTGAAAAAATATTTTCCTCTTCTGGCTCTTTATGGATTGAAGATAAAAAAATTCTTAAAGGTGAATCATCTTCAGGAGGGTGGCAGCTGACTGGACTGCGGGAAGGCAGCACCTATGTGCATGCCGGAAATAAACTTTACCGCGCCCACGTCATTCATCCGGGCAAACGAGCCACTTGGGAAAAGCTGAATAAAGAATTGGAAAACTTTATTGGCCTCCAAGCTGAAGTTAGCGAAGGTGATATTCTGATTCGTGGACGACTTTACCGTTGGCAAGATTGGTTGAACTTCTCGGAATTTTTTAGAAATCAAAATATTGCCTATGTCTTAGAGGCCGACCTTTCCGATGAAATTAAAATTAAAGCTCAAAATTATTTTGAAGAAAAAATGCAAAGAGCTGGCTTGGCCCCTATGAAAATTAATTTCTCTCGTCCTTTGCAACTTAAATTGTCCGAATCTCAAGAGGACTTTAGCAAATATCAAAAAATTTTACAGCCCTTCGGATTTTCAGTCGTCAAAGATAAAACCTCCATCGAAATGCTTCCTGTTGTTAAACTCGAAATGACCATTGTTGAAATTAATAAAAATATAAAGCAAAAATTTGGATTTTCTTGGCCCTCTAATTTTTCAGCGCAATTGTATCCCCAGTTCAATTGGAATTCATTTTCGGCTGAACTCGATTTGCTTGAACAAAACGGTCAAGCGAAAATTTTAGCTAGTCCCAATCTTCTGTGTCGAAGTGGTCAAGAAGCCAACTTTGTTGTGGGCGGCGAATTCCCTATTAAAATAACTTCCCGGAATTCAAAACAAGTGGTTTGGAAAAATTATGGAATTTCCTTAAAGTTCAAACCCCGTGCAGATTCTTCAGGTAGGATGAGCATTTCCCTTGAAAGTGAAGTCTCTTCTATTGACACCAGTCTTATGGTTGATGGAGTTCCCGCAATTAAGAATCATCGTGTGTCCAGTCACTTTGATCTGGTTAAATCAGAATTAGTGGCCTTGTCAGGACTCATTAAGGACGAGCAAGGACAGCACTCTGAAGGCTTACCTGGCTTGGCTAAACTTCCTGTCCTAGGGCCTCTTTTCGGAAGTCAGAATTTTTTAAATAACAAAACAGAACTGGTTATCTTCGTTCGCCCCAGCGTGCTTAAGGTCAACGAAGAAAAATCGCTTCAAGCCCATCAACACCTTTCACTTTAAGGAATAATTCATGTCTCCAAAACTTTTCGAAATCTCATCAAAGATCCAAAGTAAAATCGATGAAATCAACACGCGAGAACCATCAAATTCTCGCCCGGCAGATGGCTCTGATTCTATCGAACAAATCGTAAAAAGCTTCACTGCAGAGTTGTCGGCACCAGATCAAGCCCGGATTTCCAATGAATTTTTTAGTTTTGGTCCACTGGAAGATTTGCTCTTGGACGAAGAGATCACCGAAATTCTTGTTAATTCAAGCAAGGATATTCATTTCGAAAAAAAAGGAAGAATAGAAAAGTTAAATGATGGCTTTTTTTCGAAAATCACATACCGAAATTGTGTTCATCGCATTCTAGAAGAAACTCAATCCATCCTTTCCTTAGAAAAACCCTTTTGCGACATAAAGTATAAAGACTTCCGCATCAGCTTGGTTGATGAAAGCGTCACTCAATCCGAAACCTTAATTACTTTTCGTCGTCACCCTAAAAGAAAGTGGACCATTGATCTTCTCGAGCAGAATCGATGGTGCAGTTCGGCCGAAAGACGTTTGTTGGAAATGATAGTTCAAACCAAAAAAAACTTTCTTGTGGTTGGAACAACAGGCGCTGGAAAAACATCAGTGATCAATGCGCTGCTGGACATCACTGAACAAAACGAGCGCAGTCTCATTATTGAAGATACGGAAGAGATCCAACTGCCAAACCCGCTCAGTTTCAGACTTTTAACCCGCGAAGAAACCCAGCATGGACTTTCTGCCATCGATCAAAGTCAGTTGGTTAAAAGAGCTTTGCGATTGCGACCAGATCGCATCGTCATGGGAGAAATTCGTCATCATGAAGCCAAAGATTTTTTGATGGCTTTATCGACAGGACATAAAGGAAGCTTTGGAACTTTGCATGCTCAGGATGCACACCAAGCTTTGTTGAGATTAGAGATGCTCATTCAAATGGGAGCTCCCCATTGGAAACTTTCGGCGATTCGCCGTCTGATCAGTTTGAGTCTGGAACTGGTCATTGTTGCGGAAAGAACTCCGTTGGGAGAAAGAAAACTCGAGGGAATTTATACGATCAATTCCCTCGAAGAAAATGGTTTTTTGATTGAGAAATTAGGAACAGACCGGATTCCCCTAAGTTTCATTGGGGCTTGATTTTTGTTCTGTCGCAATTTCGTTTTCATTAACGCGTGCATTCACTTGCTCAGATAAACTTTCATCGCTATCGCGAGCTAAAGTTTTTATCTTTGGATCAAAGAATTTTTTAGAAAGTTCTTCAATCACCTGGGCTTTCCCCATTTGTCCCTTAGAATTATAAGTTGTTTGTGCAACTTGATTTTCAAGACCTTCTTTCGACTCGGACTGAGAGAAAGAAACTTTCTCGAGAGGGTCTGGCATCATGGCTTGGGTCACTCGACCAACAGGTCGTCCCCAAGTCGGTGCTCCAGGACGAACCGGCTGAGAGTTTGAAACATCTACCGCTTTGGTCCTGCGATTTGCTGGAATAATTCCACTGATCTTTTCCATTCCCACCTCCTGTGTGACGAATTGATCTGTGGAACTTGTCGGTCGAAACTGTCTCAACTTGATATAAACTGGTGAAAACTAGTCTATGGTCAGCTTAAGAGCCCTTAGACTTTGAATCCTCAATGAATTTTTCTGCCTGTGGACTTAAACGAACCCCCACCTCAACCAGCTGATCCCGATGAACTTCACTGGGGCAATCCGACATCAAGCAAGTGGCTTTCGCCGTTTTTGGAAAGGCAATGACTTCCCGAATGGCATCGGTTTCTGAAAGAAGCATCACCAGACGATCCATACCCCAAGCAATTCCACCGTGAGGAGGAGTTCCATACTTTAAAGCTTCCAGGAAAAATCCAAATTTATGTTGAGCTTCTTCTTCCGACATACCTAATAGACGGAACATCGCTTGTTGAATTTCATTGCGGTAAATTCGAATACTGCCGCCGCCAATCTCGTAGCCATTGCACACCAGATCGTAAGCTTTAGCCAACATTGAGCCGTAGGCTTTTTCGTTATTAGTTACCAAATCACTGAAGAATTCATCCTTAGGAGAAGTAAACATATGATGTCGTGCGACCCAACGCTTTTCATCCGGTGAGTACTCGAGCAAGGGGAAATCCACCACCCACAGAAAGTTGTACTTACTGTGATCGATTTGTTTTAATTCTTTACCCAAATGTAAACGCAAAGTCGAAAGAGCCGCGCAAGCTGTATCAAAATTATCAGCGACGATCAGGGCGCAATCCCCTTTTTGAGCTCCACATTTTTCAAAAATCTTTTGCAACTTTTCGGGTGGGAAAAATTTCGAAACGGGAGACGAAAAGCTTCCATCAGCTTCGGACTTGATCCAAACCAAACCTTTTGCTCCAGCTTTTTTTGCTATGTCAGTTAACTTATCGAATTGCCCGCGAGAAAAAGTACCACCTTGAGGAACTGGGATACCACGAACGATTCCACCACGAGCAAGGGCATCGTCAAAAACTTTAAAACCTGAAGCGCTCACTTCACTGGCGATATCCTTAATCTCCATACCGAAGCGAGTGTCAGGTTTATCAATTCCGTAGCGATCCATGGCCTCTTGATAGGTCATGCGCGGAATGCTTTGCACATCGATGCCTTTAACTTCTTTCCAGATTTTTTTAAGCATTTTTTCATTCAAATCAATAATGTCTTCGACGTCGATGAAAGACATTTCCATATCGATTTGGGAAAACTCAGGCTGGCGATCGGCGCGCAAGTCTTCATCACGGAAGCATCGGGCTATTTGGAAGTAACGATCATAGCCAGAGATCATCAGCAATTGTTTTAGGGTCTGTGGTGATTGGGGCAAAGCATAGAAGTGACCAGGATTAACTCGGGAAGGAACTAAATAATCTCGCGCCCCTTCTGGGGTGGATTTGGTTAAAATCGGAGTTTCCACTTCCAAGAATCCTTCCTTATCTAAGAATTCTCGAATTGTCTGAATGATTCTGGAACGAATTTCAAATTTCTTTTTTACTTCCGGATTGAAAATCAAATCCAAATATCT